>CP134874.1:1381666-2072500 GCA_037318855.1 Candidatus Sedimenticola sp. (ex Thyasira tokunagai)
TATGAGTCGGGAACAGCTCCAGGCCATTGAGCGCATGGCGAATGAACAGATTCGCGGCAACGATATGGTCGAGACCCGTATCATGTCGCTGGAAGATGCGAAAAAGAGCGGTGCCATGGCGCTGTTTGGCGAAAAGTATGCCGACCAAGTAAGGGTGCTGAGGATGGGAGATTTCTCCACCGAACTGTGTGGCGGCACCCATGTTAAGGCGGTGGGCGATATCGGCTTGGTAAAGATTACTGCAGAGACCGGCATTGCATCCGGTGTACGCCGTATCGAGGCGGTAACTGGTGAGCAGGCAATAAACTGGGTGGAAGCGGATGAGAATCGTCTCCATCGAGTGGCTGAATTAGTGAAGTCCGGACGCGATGACGTGGATACCAAGGTTGCCCAGCTGGTAGAGCGCAATCGTAAGCTGGAGAAGGAGCTGGAGCAGTTGAAGTCGAAGCTGGCAAGTGCGGCCGGCAGCGACCTTTCCAGCAGTGCTATCGATATTAGTGGAGTGAAAGTGCTGGTTGCGAAGCTGGAGGGGGCTGACCCCAAGGCTCTGCGCGATACTATGGATCAGCTGAAAAACAAGCTTGGCAGTGCGGTGATCGTACTGGCGACGGTGCAGGGCGAGAAAGTGAGCCTGGTCGCCGGTGTTACCAAAGATCAGACCGGCAAGGTAAAGGCAGGTGATCTGGTGAAGTTTGTTGCCGAAAAGGTAGGCGGCCGGGGCGGTGGACGCCCGGATATGGCCCAGGCCGGTGGCAGTGACCCTTCAGCACTGCCCGGTGCGCTTGAGGCGGCTGAAGCTTGGGTGCGCGAACGCCTTGAAGGCTGAGCGAATAGAAAATTTTATCAACCGTATCCAGCCTGCGGCGGGATACGCACAAAGGTAAGTGAGCAGTAACAGATGGCTCTTATTGTCCAGAAATATGGCGGTACATCCGTCGGTACCGTCGAGAGGATTGAGGCGGTTGCAAAAAAAATAGCCTCCGTCCGTGAGCGGGGTGATCAGGTTATCGTAGTGGTCTCGGCTATGTCGGGAGAGACCAACCGATTGGTCTCATTGGCTAATGCCATTGATGAGCAACCCAGTGCCAGGGAGATGGATGTCCTACTCTCAACCGGAGAGCAAGTCACCATCGCACTGTTGAGCATGGCGCTGCATAAGATGGGTTGTGATGCCAGATCCTATACCGGTACTCAGGTTCATATACTGACCGACAGTGCCCACAGCAAGGCGCGGATCCAGGATATCGACGATGCACGGGTGCGTGCCGATCTGGAAGCGGGCCGGGTTGTAGTGGTTGCCGGTTTTCAGGGAGTCAATGAGCATGGTGACATCACTACACTGGGCCGCGGCGGCTCCGATACCACGGCGGTGGCACTGGCGGCGGCGTTGAAAGCGGACGAGTGTCAGATCTTTACCGATGTGGATGGTGTTTACACCACAGACCCCAGGGTGGAGCCGAATGCGCGCCGCCTGGAACGAATCACTTTTGAAGAGATGCTGGAGATGGCCAGCCTCGGATCTAAAGTACTGCAGATCCGGGCGGTGGAGTTTGCCGGCAAATACAATGTACCCCTGCGTGTTCTCTCTAGTTTTGAAGAGGGCGAGGGCACCCTGATCACCTTCGAGGAGGAGGGTATGGAAGAGGCAAAAATTGCGGGAATCGCGTTCAGTCGTGATGAGGCCAAACTAACGATACTCGGGGTGCCCGATACCCCCGGTGTGGCATACAGCATCCTGGGACCGATTTCGGCGGAAAATATCGAAGTCGATATGATCATCCAGAATATTGCTGAAGATGATACTACCGACTTCACCTTTACGGTGAGCCGTGGTGACTACCCCAAGGCGTTGGAGATACTTGGGAATACCTCAAAGATTCTTGGCGCGCGTGAAGTTCATGGTGATGACAAGATTGTAAAGATCTCACTGGTTGGCGTTGGCATGCGTTCCCATGCGGGTATCGCCAGCCAGATGTTCGAATCTCTCGCCAAGGAAGGGATCAATATTCGCATGATCTCAACCTCAGAGATAAAAATCTCTGTTGTGGTGGATGAAAAGTATCTGGAGCTGGGGGTACGTACCCTGCATGAAGCGTTTGGGCTGGCGATGGAACCCGCTGCCTAGGAATACGGTCTACACTAAAGATAGGGGTTTGGTTGGACGCCTGCTTATTTCATTACAAGTAATGGGTGTTCGATTCCCTTTAGAATTTTGTGTGGGGCTGGTAGAATCCGACCTCGCTCTTTTTCCACAGGGTTTCCTTTGGATGTAAGTGCTTGGTTGGCGGCGGCATAAACTGTTTCATGGGCACCAGGATGTGTCACTATGGGGTGGTGAGATGTCGTCATTTTTGGAATATATGTACAGGGAGACAGGACGATGTTGATTTTAACTCGCCGTGTGGGCGAAACTCTGATGATTGGCGATGAAGTTACCGTTACGGTGCTCGGAGTCAAAGGCAATCAGGTTCGCATTGGTGTGAACGCACCTCGTGATGTAACAGTTCATCGTGAAGAGATCTATGAACGCATCAAGCGTGAACAGCAGCAGGAACAGGAATCTGCTGAGGACTGAATAGTCATCCGCTGCCAGCCATGGAGAGCGAAGCGAAGGCTGGTAATCCCCGGTAGCCGTGAGGCCGCACTGCTTACCCGTCGTGCGCGCAGCGCGCCAGAGGGGAAGCAAAGTAGGCATCCGAACACGGCGTCCAGTCAATGGGAACTGACTGCGAAGCGGTAACGAGCTTGCGATGTTATCGCGTAGCGGTCAGTGACCAGGACGGCCGGGGCACTAATAGGTTGTCGAAGGCCGAGTTGATTTTGGGGACTGGGATGTCCCAAAATCTTTCACGAGGTCGAAGACTCGCTTATGATGGGGCTCGTTCGAGCCCCATTCATATCCAAACCAGTTGAGCAATAGAGGGCTGCAATCACTCCTCGGGTGGGTGTGGATTTTTTTCCTTTTGCTGCAAATTGGTAGCAGCATTAGAAAAAAAAATGGGGTAGAATACCGCCGTCTTTAAAGGGGGCGAGGGACAGAGTCCCGAATAACGCGTGCCCCTACATGGCCCGATAGGGCCATTGGAAATAACGCGAAACTAAGTTTTTTGGAGAGCTGGCCGAGTGGCTGACGGAGCAGTCGGTAGACTGCGGAGAGCAGCGACGTGAAACGGCGCTGACCCCGGAGGGGTGAGGGACAGAGTCCCGAATAACGCGTGCCCCTGCATGGCCCGATAGGGCCATTGGAAATAACGCGAAACTAGGTTTTTTGGAGAGCTGGCCGAGTGGCTGACGGAGCAGTCGGTAGACTGCGGAGAGCAGCGACGTGAAACGGCGCTGACCCCGGAGGGGTGAGGGACAGAGTCCCGAATAACGCGTGCCCCTGCATGGCCCGATAGGGCCATTGGAAATAACGCGAAACTAGGTTTTTTGGAGAGCTGGCCGAGTGGCTGAAGGCGTGCCCCTGCTAAGGGTATATACGTTAATAGCGTATCGAGGGTTCGAATCCCTCGCTCTCCGCCATATTTGTATTGACATGCGGGCGATAAATCAGCAAAATTCGCCCTCCAGAAAAAGCGCCTGTAGCTCAGCTGGATAGAGTACTCGGCTACGAACCGAGCGGTCGGAGGTTCGAATCCTTCCAGGCGCGCCATACATAGAAACCCACCTCTCAAGGTGGGTTTTTTATTGGATCAGATTAGTCGCACTCGAACCTCCGACTCAAAAGGCTGGTTCGACAAGGGCTGGAGGCCCGCAGCACGAACGCGTAGCGTGAGTAATCCTTCCAGTCGCGCCATCTTCGAGAGGGGATCACGATTTTCGTGATCCCTTTTTTGTTTTTTCGGCCTTCAAAACTATCCACTCATAATCCGTGGCCAGCGATCGTGTACCGCATCCTCCCTCTCCGGGGTGATGGTCACCACATAGACTCGCCGTTCGTTGTCCCAGTGGGCTATCAGTCCCTGTACCCATTTCCCCGGCGTCAGGTCGTACCAGTGGCTGCCGCCTTCGATATCCTTCTCCATAAACTGGGAGATGTTGAGCTTTACCGGGGTGGGGAACCATCGGTCCCAGCGCCCTTCGTAGATCGACTCCAGCCGTGCCCAGCCGCCGAGGGGGAGTTTCCCTGCCTGACTCTTACGGCGGCCCCATGGAAGCAGTTCGACACCACCAACTCGTTTCCTTACCGGCAGACGCGCCTTGGGGTTGGGGAAGTAGGTCCGGACCTCTTGGCCCTCGATAAGATAGTAGACGCCGCCGCACATTGCGCTTAACCGAGGATTGTTTCGCGATGACCAAAGGGTTTCCATGCCGGGGCGATGACGTTGGGCATCTTCGACCGCAGTAGCAGACGGGCCGGGGCCAGAGTGAATTCGCCGTAGCGACGGTTAATGGCATCCATGGTGCTGTCCAGTTGTTGCTCCCGCCGTTGTCGAAGGGCGAACAGGTCCAGCTGTCCCTGGCAGGGAGTGATCCTGATCGCCGTCACCTGCACCTGGTAGACCGGCTGCCCCTGCCACAGGGTGTGCATAAAGTGCCGGCAGAGTACCGTGATATCGGCGCCGTGGTTGGTCGGTGGGTTGTAGGGGTATTTCCCTCCCAGCCAAGCTTCGGCGGTGCGCAGGCCGATAAAGAAACGGTCGGCACGGTAGCCGCAGCGACGCAGCCGTGCCGCCACCTTCTCGGCCATGTGCTGGAGAAAGGTGATGATTACCAATGAGTCTCGGGTCTCCGGAGGCATCACCTTACCGTGCCCGATAGACTTTGGCTCCGGTACTGATCGGATTATCGGTTCCGGATCCAGCCCCTGGGCCATCAGCCAGATGCGGCGTCCGGGGTTGCCGAAACGTTGCCCCAGTTCGCCAATCGGCAACCGTGGCATATCACCACACAGGTGTATGCCGCGTTCGGCCAGATAACGGCCGATACCGTTGGCGATACCGCAGAGCGCTGTGACTGCCACCGGTGCCAGTGTCACTGCTGCCTCCCACGGGGGGATTACCGTCAATCCATCGGGCTTGCGTAGCTTGGCGGCGTATTTAGCGGTGGTCTTGTCGCCGCTCACCCCCACAGAGCAGAGCACTCCACCGGATGCTTCTTGTACTGTCTGTTTTACCAGGCGGGCAATCTGGTATGGGGTGCCGTGCAGGCGTCGGCAGTGAGTAATATCGAGAAACGCCTCATCTACTGAAAATACCTCTATATCGGGTGTGATATCGGTGAGTGCGTGCATGATATTGGTTGATACTTCGGCATAGCGCTCGGGCCGGGCCGGGATCTGGATAAAACCGGGGCAGATTGTCTTCGCCTCCCTGACCCGCATGCCGGTGCGCACCCCGTGGGCGCGCGCTTCGTAGGAGCTGGTGATGATGCAGGTACCCTGCTCACCGTTGGTGATGCCGATGGGCCGCCCCTGCCATTCCGGGTGGTCTACCTGTTCCACGCTACAGAAAAAGGCATTCATATCCACCAGGATGACGGCGCGGGACCAGCGGTCATCACTTTTTTTCGATAGGGTGGTCATGGGGATACTCTGCTTCTCTCTATACTTGGGATGACAACAGTATAGAACAAATATAGAACATTCAAGAGGGCTTAACTCTATCGCTTGTTGTTTATCGCCGATGGCTATAGGGGAGGTGATCGATTGCCGGGTGCAGAATGTACCGCTTTTAGAGAGGGAGCGGTGGTGGACCGGAACAAACTCCGGCCCGAAGAGGGCGGAGTTGCGGTAGAGGGTGTATGTTTCTGGTGAAGCTATTTAAAAAAACGGGCAGCCTGTTTTTTAAGCCAGCCGGGCTTTATCTCCTGCTGCTCCAGATGTAGGCGTACAGTGGTTACATACTGTCCATCTTCCTCCTGAATGTGTGTGAAGAGCCAGTCGTTGAGTAGCTTCAGCAGAGATGGGGCGACATCGCCGCCTTCGACTGCCCGCGCTTTAAAGGCAAATATTTTGTTTCTGAAAGCGTCGTGCTCACGAATATGCTCAGCGCTTTTTTCATAGCCCGCCCCTTCAAGCAGACTCTCTTCAAATACAAAATGAGAAAGTGTGTAATCAACAAGTGCGATGATGACATCGCTCACTTCAGTGTCGCCTTCCCCCCGATCTATATCGTGCAATTGGTTGATGTAGTCAACGATACGTTTGTGCTGAGTATCAATAATTTCAATGCCGGTTTCCAGCTCTTCTTTCCAGTCCAGGTATGCCATCTATAGTCCCGAGTTTTATCCGAATATCTTCTTCATAGAGCGGGATAGCCAACCACCACTCTTCTTCTCATCACCCATGCTCTCTTTGACAATCTCCGTGTAATCACTGTCATCGTTTTTGATGTGATTAACCAGCCAGGTTTTGAGAGAGGCGAGCAACTCATCGGTAATGTCTTCACCTGTTTTGAAGCGCTCAACATAATCACCGACTCTGCGTACAAACAGTTTATGCACCTTCTTGTGAGCATTCACGAAACGGTAGCCGCTCTCATCCATCAGCTCTTCTTCAAAGGTGAAGTGGGAGAGTGTGTAGTCAACGAGTTGATCAAGTACCTCGCCGACCTCTTCGCGACTTGAGGACTGCTGTGCATGATTCAACTGGTTGATGTACTCCACAATACGCTGATGCTGTTTATCGATTACAGGGATACCGGTATCGAGATCGGGCGACCATTTCAATAGGCTCATGAATTACCTCAGCTGTCTACTTTGCAGAAATACTGTATAGATCGTAGGTGTAGTAGCATATCCTAAAACCCGGATGTAAAAAATGGTAAAAGGCGAGACCTGTCTGTTTAAGCGTGTTTATAATGGGGGGGCTCTCAAATGAGTAGAATGAAGTGGGATGTTCAGAGAAGAAAAAAGTTCTTTTTTCAAGGCATTGCCTCCTTAAGGAGACTCTGATCAAGTCATGCTTGCTTTACGCTGGCTAAAATCGCCCCAATTCGTTCCGAAGATCGCAGCAATAGAATGGCTATTACCGCTCACTTCGAAACAAATTGGAACAATTTTATCTCAGCCTAAATCTAACCAGACTTAACCAGAGGCTCCTTAATTTCAATAGTGCCTCCCGTTTCCCATCAATCATACATAGAACGAGCCTGTCCGATATTATGGGATGCACCGTATGAAAAAGCTGAAAAATGAGAAAGAGCTCCTCAAGGAAGCGTTACGTGTGGGTATGATCTATGCCGAAAAGCGTGGTGCCGCAGAGTTTGAGGCGACCGATTCACACCATCTCAAAATTGAGTTTGTCTACAAGCTACTGGTGCACGATAAGCAGATTCAGCCTCTTGCCAAGGATCGCATGGGTGAACCCGAAATGCGCCACAAGCTCGCCATCTGGATATCCAAACTATTACCCGAAGATCACCCTCTGAAGCAGTGACCGGAGAGGATGCCGGATGCCGATCAACGAACTGATTGAGATTATGGCACGGCTGCGCGATCCGCAGGGGGGCTGTCCCTGGGATCGGGAGCAGACCTTTGCCACCATTGTCCCCTATACCATTGAAGAGGCCTACGAAGTGGCCGATGCCATTGAGCGGGGTGATATGGAAGAGCTGCGTGATGAGCTGGGTGACCTGCTGTTTCAGGTGGTTTTCTACGCACAGATGGCTCGGGAGCAAGGGAGCTTTGACTTCAGCGATGTGGTACAGGCCATCAATACCAAGATGCTGCGGCGTCATCCCCATGTCTTTGCCGATGCCGAGGTGGTGGATACGGCAGAGCAGAGCCGGGCGTGGGAGCGGCTTAAAGCGGAGGAGCGTCGGAAGAAGGTGGAGGAGGGGGAGCACAGTCAGCTGGATGGTGTTGCACAGGCCCTACCGGCCCTGCTGCGGGCGGAGAAGCTGCAGAAACGGGCAGCCAAGGTGGGGTTCGACTGGCCCGATGTGGCGGGTGTTGTTGTCAAGGTGAATGAAGAGTTGAACGAAATTACGGATGAGTTGGAGGATGCCGGCGACCCTGTCCGGCTAAGGGAAGAGGTGGGCGATCTGCTGTTCAGTTGCGTCAATCTGGCGCGTCGTCTGGACGTGGATGCGGAGAGCGCCCTACGGGAGGCCAACGGAAAATTCGAGAAGCGCTTCCGCCGCATGGAGCAGGTGCTTGATTCTCAGGGGCGCAAGCCGGCCGCCATCGGGATGGGTCAGATGGATCGCCTGTGGGAGCAGGTAAAACGTGAGGAGAAGCAAGATGATTAGTCTCTGTCGCCACCAGGTTACACCCCTCGTACTCTTACTGCTTCTGCAGCTCTCCGGCTGTGCCGTCAATCCGGTGACCGGCGAAAAAGAGCTGACCCTGGTGTCAGAGTCGCAGGAGCTTGCCATCGGCAAAAAACAGTACGGCCCCAGTCGGCAGATGCAGGGTGGGGACTATCGGCTCGACCCTAAATTAACGAGTTATATACAGCAGGTGGGGCAGCGTCTGACAGCCGAGAGTGACCGTAAGCTGCCCTATGAGTTTGTCGTGATTAATGACGCCGGCCCCAACGCCTGGGCACTGCCCGGAGGTAAGATTGCGGTCAATCGCGGCTTGCTGATGGAGCTGAAAAACGAGGCTGAACTGGCTGCTGTGTTGGGCCATGAGATTGTTCACGCCGCCGCCCGTCACGGGGCCAAGAGAGTGGAGAAGGGGCTGTTGCTACAGGGGGCGGTGATGGCCGCCGGTATCGCTACCCAAGACAGTGATTACACCCAGCTGGCAGTGGGGGCGGCCGCTATCGGTGCCTCTCTCCTTAGTCAGCGCTACTCCCGGGATGCGGAGCTCGAATCGGACTACTACGGCATGGTCTATATGGTGCGTGCCGGTTACGATCCGCGGGCGGCGGTGGGTTTACAGGAGACCTTTGTCCGCCTCTCCAAGGCGGGTGAGAGTAACTGGTTGTCAGGGCTATTCTCCAGCCATCCACCGTCGGCGGAGCGGGTGGCAAAAAATCGTGAGACGGCGGAGCAACTTGGGGTCAATGGCGGCGAACTGGGAGAGCGGCGTTACCGCCGTATGCTTAGCAGTCTGCGCAAGGCGGAGCCTGCCTACGTCGCCTACAGGCAGGGTAGCGAGGCGTTGCAGAAAAAACGGCATGATCAGGCCCTCAGCTATGCTAGGGAGGCGATTGCCATTGAGCCTGCGGAGGCACTTTTTCACTCGCTGGAAGGTGATGCGCTGGCAGGCAAGAAACGCAATAGAGAGGCGCTTGCCTCCTACAATCGTGCTCTGGCGAGGGATGACAGCTTTTTCCGTCACTACCTGAAGCGTGGTGAACTGCGGGTGAAGCTGGGCAACCGGTCTGGGGCAAAAAGCGATCTCGAACAGAGTCTGTCGTTGCTGCCGACGGCGAATGCCCATCACACCTTGGGACGTCTGGCACTGGATGAGAATGACAGACGCAGCGCTCTGACCCATTTTAAGGCAGCCTCTACCTCCAGCTCCGCCACAGGAAAAGCGGCAGCCAAGGCCTTTTTACAGCTGGATCTGCCGGAAAACCCTCACCGCTATATCAGAAGCCGACTGGGGATGGATAAAGGCGGCCGCTTGATTGTGCAGCTGGAGAACCCCACATCGGTTACAGTGGAAAGGTTGCGCCTGCAGGTGGGGCGGCTGGATGCCAAAGGTCGTCTGCAGCGTCCGGTACAGTACCGGGTTGATCGTCGCCTGGCACCTAAAGATGTGATCGCGTTACGTACGAGGGTGGGCTTGCAGGATCGCGCCGAGCTGAAGCAGTGGGGTGTGCAGGTTATACGCGCAGAGGTCCGGTAGGAGCGGCGCCACCGCCGCGATGAACACGGCTCAGGCTGTGCCAGACCCTATCACCCCGAGAGCGGGGCTCCTACGGTTCAACATTAAGTTAGAGTAATAGATTCATGAGCTTTATCGATCACATTCGTGCCTGTAACTATCACGAGCCGTCGGATTTTATACCGTTTCGCATCGATGGCATCACCGTAGGACGTGTGCGTCACGCCTTTGCCCAAGCGTTGCAGCGTCATCCACAGGTGTTTGCCGTCTCCAGTACATCGGTGGAGCTGGCAGTGGCATCCCCTGATCTAAGTGAGCGTAGCACCAGAGTAGCGGAGGTGCTGGTGGAACTGGTGGCTGAGGGGGTGATAACTCACCTTCACGGTGAGCAGTACGCAGCCACTACAACCAACCGTGATACCGCTCTGCTGCTGCTTGATCGTGCCGCCGCTCCCTATTTTGGCACCCGTGCCTTTGGTCAACATATGAATGGCTTTGTCCGAGGGCGTGATGGGCTAAAATTGTGGGTGGCCCGTCGTTCCTCAGACCGTGTTCATTATCCGGGGCATCTCGACAATCTGGTGGCCGGCGGTCTGCCTTATGGTGTCAGCTTGAGCGATAATCTGGCCAAAGAGTGCTGGGAAGAGGCGGCGATACCGGGGTCATTGGCGGCCCAGGCGATACCGATTGGCGCACTTGGTTATTATGCCGATACAGAGAAGGGTTTTAAGCCGGATACGATATTCTGCTACGATCTGGAGTTGCCGGCCGATTTCCGCCCCCGTTGCACCGATGGCGAAATGGAGAGTTTCTCTCTCCGGCCGGTAGAGCAGGTGATGGAGACCGTTCGGGAGAGCAGTGAGTTCAAGCTCAACTGTAATCTGGTGGTTATTGATTTCCTTATTCGTCACGGTGTCCTTGGGCCGGAGGATGAAGAGTACCTTGCCTTGGTGTCCGGCCTGCATCCACCGGAACCCCCCGTGTGATAGTGTCATGCTACACTCTGTCCAAATTGAAACCAATCAGTCTGAAAGCGGTCTGACCGGTGAATGACACTCTTAAAATTTTACTTATGAATATTAGAAAATTACTGCTGACACTGTTACTGGGCCTCTGGAGTGCGGGTCTCTGGGCTGATGCTAAAGAGGTTCCTGTTGCCGAGCTGGAACCGACCCGTGAACAGCAGCAGTCGGCTCTGCTTATCCTGCGGGTGGTTGATCGATACCACTACAAAGAGCAGCGGCTCGATGATGAGATGTCGAGTAATATTCTTGATCGCTATCTGGAGTCTCTCGATCCTAATAAGAGCTTCTTTAGTTACAAGGATATTGAACGTTTCGAGGTATACCGCGGCTTTCTGGATGATGCCCTGCGTACAGCCCGGCTCGATCCCCCTTTTGATATTTTCAAGGTGTTCCGGCAACGTGTCGATGAGAGCGTTGGCCGGGCGGTAAATTTACTCGACAAGGAGTTCGATTTCTCTATTGATGAGCGCTACCATTTTGACCGTAGTGAGCAAGACTGGGCCAAAGACTCGCAGGCCCTCGGAGAAATTTGGCGTAAGCGTGTGAAGAGCGATATTCTCGGATTGCGCCTGAAAGATAAAGCGGATAAGGAGATCAAAGAGACGTTGAAAAAACGTTATCTTGGCATCCGGCGGCGTACTCACCAGCTCTCATCCACCGACATTTTTCAGACTTTTGTCAATGCCTATACCTTGAGCCTGGAACCCCATACCGCTTACATGTCGCCTCGGGTATCTGAGAACTTCAACATCAGTATGCGTCTCTCATTGGAGGGGATCGGTGCCGTGTTGAGTAGTAAGGATGAGTACACTGAGGTTCAGCGGACAGTGCTTGGCGGGCCTGCCAGGCTGAGTGGTAAGATCCAGTCCGGTGACCGTATTATTGGTGTCGGCCAAGGGGTTGATGGTGAGGTTGTCGACATTATCGGTTGGCGGCTGCAGGATGTGGTCGACAAGATTCGTGGTCCCAAGGGCACCACGGTGAGATTGAGGGTGCTGCCGGAGAGTGAGGGGACGGATGGTCGCGCATCACTGGTCACCCTGGTACGCAACAAGATCAAACTTGAGGATCAGGCAGCGAAGAAGAGCATTATTGAGGGACTCGATAATATGGGACCGGTGCGTATCGGCGTAATCGATCTACCCACCTTCTACCGTGATTTTCAGGGGCAGTCCACCGGTGTTAAGGACTCTCGCAGTACCACCGAAGATGTGCGCAAGTTGATCGGCGAACTGATGGATGAAGGGATCGATGGTTTGGTGATCGATCTGCGGGAGAACGGTGGTGGCGCCTTGACAGAGGCGGTTGAACTGACCGGCCTGTTTATCCCATCGGGCCCGGTGGTTCAGGTGAAAAACTCAAGTGGTGAACTGGAGGTCGAACAGGACCCCGATCCAAAGCTGATCTATGGCGGCCCGCTGGCGGTGCTGGTGGATCGTAATAGCGCTTCAGCATCGGAGATTTTTGCCGGTGCAATTCAGGATTACCAGCGCGGTATCGTTATTGGTGAGCCCACCTTTGGCAAGGGTACGGTGCAGACCCTGGTTGACCTCGGACGTTTGATCCCAAAAGGTAACAACAAGCTGGGTCTTCTGCGACTCACCATGGCCCAGTTTTTCCGAATCAATGGTGGCAGTACGCAGTTTCGCGGTGTTGTGCCGGATATCATCTACCCTTCTGCCGGTGACTCTGAAGAACACGGTGAACGGGGATTGGATAATGCGCTGCCTTGGGCGGAGATTCGGCCTGCATCATTTGAGCATCAGGGGCTCAGCTCTTTGCAAAAGTACAGGGGGCAGCATCAGGCACGGATCAAGAGTGATCCTGGATTTCTCTATCTGGAGAATCAGGCTGCTCTCCTGAAAGAGGTACGTGATCGCGATACGATATCCCTTAAAGAGAGTGAACGGAAAAAGGAGTGGGAGTCGCATCAGAGTCGCCAGAAGAAGTTGAAGAACAGTTTCCGTGAAGCTGTCGGTCTGAAAACCCTAACCGACGAAGAGGAGGAGGCGGAAGGTAAAAAACGCCTCGCCGCCGGTAACAATCATGATGACCCGTTCAGCAAAATCATGCTCAATGAGGCTGCACGTATTCTCTCGGATTATATTGTTGATCAGACCCGTTCGGTGATGGCTCATTAGCTGTATCTAACTACCTTACTGTTCCACACTTATGGTGCTCTGACTGCAGTTGATTCCAGGCAATGGTATAAAGCCGGCATCATGCCATGTGGTAGAGAATGTGCAGCGTTCATCGCGGCGAGGGCGCCGCTCCTACAAGGGAGGCACTGCCTTTCTGGATAAGTGCGTGTAGGAGCCCCGCCCTCGGGGCGATGGGGCGGGCATATTGCTCACTATCTGCGTATGAGTAAACTGCGTGGAACAGTAGTTTTGTACACAACCATTTTATTTTATCCGGTCTAGCCCTTCGCCTTCGGTCTCGACTGAATCCATTTACGGATGCGATTGGAGTCTCCAAAGGGAGTGAGCTTGCCAAATGAGTTGAGTAGTACGATCACCATTGGCTCACCCCCAATCTCAACCTGCATTACCAGACAGCGTCCAGCCTCATTGATATATCCTGTCTTGCTTAGACCGATTTGCCACGCTTTGTTTTTCAGTAGGCGGTTGGTGTTGCCGTACTTCAGGGGGCCTTTGCGACGATAGGGACGCACTTCCAGTGCCTTTGTCGTTGTCGCTTCTCTGATCAGCGGGTAGCGGGAGGCGGCACGTACCAGTTTTGCCAGATCGCGGGCGGAGGCGACATTGCCTGCGTCGAGTCCGCTGGGGTCGGTAAAATGACTCTCACTCATACCCAGGCGACGCGCCTTGCGGTTCATCACCGTAACAAAGTCGCGGGTACCTCCTGGAAAGGTGCGGGCGAGAGCGGTGGCCGCCCGGTTTTCCGATGCCATCAGCGCCAGTCGCAGCAACTCTTTGCGGTTGAGGCCTGCACCTACCTTCAGGCGTGAACCCGTTAGGCGTAGCAAGTCACGATCCTGCTTTGTGATGATAATTTTTTCATCCATGGGAAGCTGCGCGTCAAGGATCACTATCGCCGTCATCAGTTTGGTAATTGAGGCGATGGGCATCGCCTTCCCCGCTTTTCTGGCATAGATCTCACGCCCTGCACGGTCTATTACCAGAGCTGATTCCGAGCGCAATTTGAGTCGCCTGGGATTAAGTTTTAGCCACGGATTTTCAGTTTTCAGGCTTACCAGGGCTGCAGGCACTTCTGCTGAAGAGGGCTTCTGTGGTGGTTCTGCTACTACCTGAAGGCAGGGAGCGATAAAGAGGATGACTACAAGGAGAATAGATTTCACGACAGTGTACGACATATGTGGTTTCCAGTATCTTTGCCTATTCGGCGTCCAATAGCAAAAATCAGCACGTGACGGCCACTATACCCATGTGTTTTATAACGTTTCTGCGGCCACCTCTTCACTATCCGTTATAATGCGCTCAATTTAAGGGCCTGCCCCGGCTATTTGGAACCCGCTTTGTATCGATCTATCGAAAACCGACTCCGGCAGCTCTCAAATGAAGCGCTGCAGGCTCTGAAAGGGGGCGCTATCGGGTTGGAAAAAGAGTGCCTTCGTGTTTCACCCGACGGTGGTATCGCCCAGACCGAGCACCCCAAAACTCTGGGGGCGGCGCTTAGCAACGGCTATATCACCACCGATTACTCAGAAGCGTTGGCTGAGCTTATTACTCCTCCCATGGCCGACGGTGGTGAAGCGCTGGCTTTTTTGGGCGATCTTCAGAAGTTTGCCTATGACCGCCTGGATGATGAGATTCTCTGGGCGACCAGTATGCCCTGTGTCCTTGCCGGTGGTGAAAATATTCCCATTGCCCGTTATGGTGATTCCAACGCCGGTACCATGAAGACCGTCTATCGTCGTGGATTGGGACACCGATATGGCCGCACCATGCAGGTGATCGCCGGGGTTCATTTTAACTTCTCCCTGGAGGAGAGTTTATGGCCTCTGTTACGGGAGTTGGAGGGTGACAAGCGGTCGCTACGTTGCTTTACCGATGACGCCTATCTCGGCATGACTCGCAATCTGCAGCGTTTTGGTTGGTTGATCCCTTACCTGTTTGGTGCCTCGCCCGCCGTCTGCAAGTCGTTTCTTGGAGGAAAAAACAGCTCACTCGACTCGTTCGATGAGTATACCTATTACGAGCCTTATGCCACCTCACTGCGCATGGGTGATATCGGTTATACCAATAGCAAGGAGCAGGGGGTTGGCGTCAAGGCTGACTACAATAGCCTGGAGGGCTATATCGACAGCCTCACCTGTGCTATCGAGACTCCCAGCCCGATCTGGCGGGAGATCGGTGTCAAGGTGGACGGACGCTACGAGCAGCTTAATGCCAATGTGCTGCAGATCGAAAACGAGTACTACAGCACGGTGAGACCCAAACAGGTACTCAAAGGGCTGGAGAAGCCAACTCTGGCGCTGAAGGCTCGGGGAGTACGCTATATTGAGCTGCGCTCACTCGATGTCAACGCCTTTCACCCTCTTGGGATGAGCGAAGAGCAGCTCTCTTTCTTGCGGGCGTTTATGCTCTTCTGCCTGTTGCTCGAAAGCCCACCCATCGACAGCCGGGAACGGGGGGAGATCGATCGGAATATTATAGATACAGCGCATCGGGGACGGGATTCGGCGCTCACTCTTCTGCGTCAGGGAAAAGAGGTTCTGTTGAGCGAATGGGCAACGGAGATCTGTGCCGCAATGGTGCCGTTATGTGAACTGCTCGATGGCGATGACCCCCAACGGCCACATGGTCGGGCATTGGCTGAACAGCTAGCCTGTGTCGGAGATCCCGGCCTGACTCCATCAGCGCGGATGCTGGCGGAGATGCGCAGTCGGGACGAGGGTTTTTTCCACTTTGCCTGGCGCATGTCGCTGCAGCACCGCGACTATTTTCGTAATCTCCAGCTCTCGAGGGAGCGTGAAGCGCTGTTTCTTGAAGAGGCGGAGGCATCCTTGCTGCAACAGGCCGCCATAGAGGCGGCCGACAAAATCAGCTTTGATCAATTTCTGGCGGACTATTTCGCTTAGTAGCGCGATCTTAAATCACGCGGTCATTACCACCATCCACAGGTACTTGTGCCCCTGTGGTTTTGGCAAATAGCCGACTGCACATGGCGGCGGCCAGTTCTGCCACATCATGGGAAGAGATCTCGGTCTTGAGCAGGTTCTTGGTTTTATACTCCTGTACGGTCATGCCGTAGTGATCGGCTCGTGACTGCAGTACCTCGTCGGTCCAGAGACCGGTATCGAAAACGGCATCAGGGTGCAGACTGTTGATACGGATGCCTTCGCCACCCCACTCCAGTGCCGCCACGCGGGCCAGTTGATTCAGTGCAGCCTTGGAGGCGGAGTATGCCGCCGCACCCGGCCCGGGTGCCGGTACATTCTTGGAACCAATCACCACTACACGGCCATGGGTGGGTGCTAACTTCAGCAGAGGATAACACTCGCGCATGATCATCAGGTTGGCGTCCAGATTGACTCCCATTACCTGCCGCCACAGGTCATCATCCAGTGCTTCAATACGTTTGCCGCCTGGGAACATTCCGGCATTGAGTACCAGCATATCCAGACCGCCATATTGAGTGACTGTCTGATTCAGGGCATGGGTTAGGGCTTCACGATCTGTGATATCGCAGGTTAAACCGAGAAAATCGGGACGTTCATAGAGGTTGGCGACATTGTGATTAAGATCCAGGCCGACCACACAGGCACCGCGGGCCAGCAGTGAATCGACACAGGCCTTGCCAATGCCTGAGGCGGCCCCTGTCACCAACGCCACCTCACCCTGCAACTCTGGAGCTGAGCCGCCTCTGCGAAGCTTGGCCTGCTCCAACTCCCAATACTCCACATCAAAGATATCTTTGGCAGGCAGCGCATTCCAACCACCCAGCAGTTCAGCTCGCTGAATGATTTTGACTGTGTGACGGTAGATGTCCGAGATGATACCGCTCTCCTTGATACTCTTGCCGACGCTAAGCAGGCCCAGCCCTCTATCCAGGATCACCCGTGGTACGGGGTCTAACATCTGTACTTCCGAGCGGGCACTGCTTGCATATTCCTTGAAATAGTCGCTATAGGCGTTGCCATAGGCGGCCACATCAAGCCCCAACATCGGTAGGCGTTTGGTACGGATAACGTGATCGGGGGTGGCGGGGCCCCGTTGAGAGATGCTGCTTATATCCTCGCGGTGACAGAATTGCATCGCCTCTTGGGAGCGATCTGCCGTCAAAACCACCGGGGTGCCGGCAGCGACAGAGAGTCGGCGGCGCAGCTCTGCCATCTCATGGATAGCTACAGGCGTTTGAATTACTTCAGGCAACTCCGGGAGCTCCCAGGCGTTGCGTTTCTTGAGATACTCTTCGGCACGATCTACCAGCGCTATCATGTGCTCGTAGGCGATCTTGGCGCTGTCGCCAAAGGAGAAGATGCCGTGGTTCATTAGAATCATACCGATGGTTTTCTCTGTCGCCTGCTGTGCAAACAGCTCTGCTACCATCCGCGCCAAGTCGAAGCCGGGCATCACATAGGGGATGACTACCATCTCATCGCCGTAGAGTTCCCTGATACGCGCCTCGCCATCGGCGGTGTTGGTGATCGTAACCACAGCGTCGGCATGAGTGTGATCCACATATTTAAAGGGCAGTGCCGCGTGCAGAATTGCTTCAACTGAGCCGGTGGGGGCCGATGCAAGGGTCTGATGAGTCTTCATCTCATTGACCATCTGGGTATCAGAGAGAGACTCCAGTTTGGCCAGTTTCAACAGGTGCGCCATGCGAATGGGAGTAAACCCGGGTGCTTCTATACTTCCCAAGTCCCAACCAGAACCTTTGACGTAGAGGATCTCCTCCTCTTCACCGAGGAGGTTGGTCTCTGTGATTTTTACCGATGTGTTGCCGCCACCATGCAGCACCAGCGAGGGATCGGTGCCCAACAGGCGTGAGCTGTAGACTCTCTGCTCCAGGTGGCTCTTGTATTGGCTTGCATCGTTGTCGTTCCAAAGACTCTTCATATGTAGTTCTTCAAGTTGTCAGTTGTCAGTTGTCAGTCGGGACGGAGTGCTCTTGCTTTTAATGTCATCACCGATGGGTGAAAAATGCATGTACCAAAAGATGATGCCCTCCGCGCCGCCTGTTATGCAAGGGGGCAAGCTACACTCTTCTCAATACCCAATCCATTGCTCGTATCGGTAACAACCGTTTTAGGGTACCAAACAGATAGGTTGGGAAAGTGACATAGTAGCGTGGTTGAGGCCTGGAGCTCTCAAGTGCGTGAATCACCCGTTTCAGCACCGCCTCGGGGGGGAGGGTGAAGGGCACGGCGGGCCCCTCCTTGGTCAGTCGTTCCTCCATCGCCCGGTAGGCGGTGCTGTGGTGGCTCTCTGTCGGGTCGATGTTTTTTTTGTACATGGTGTAACCGTTGGCACGGAAGCGGCTCTCTATGGGGCCGGGCTCGATCAGGCTAACATGGATATTGCTACCGTAAAGCTCCAGGCGCAGGGTGTCGCTGAGCCCCTCTAATGCGTACTTGCTGGCGTTATAGGCCCCCCGGTAGGGGAGGGCGACAAAACCGAGCACTGAGCTATTCTGGATAATTCTCCCCTCTCCCTGACGGCGCATCACAGGTAAGAGCTTTTGGGTCAGCTGATGCCAACCAAACAGATTGCTCTCAAACTGCTCACGCAGCACCTCACGGCTGATATCTTCTACTGCACCTGGCTGACCATAGGCGCCATTGTTGAACAAACCGTAGAGCTTGCCGCCGGTCTGCTCAAGGAGAGTATCGACAGCGGAGATGATGCTGCCACTCTCTGCCAGGTCCAACTGCAGTGAGTTGAGGCCTTCGGCCTGCAACCGTGTCACATCCTCTCTCTTTCTGGCGGCGGCAAAGACTGGATAGCCACGCTGTTTTAGCCCCCTGGCGACACAGAGGCCGATACCGCTGGAGCAGCCGGTGATAAGAACGGGTCTGTTTTCTATGCTGTTCATTGTCTGTCACTTCTTCTAAGAGGCGCTTGTTAAGGGGAGTATTCTCCGGTAGTTGTTCGTTGGCATCCACTTTTTATGGTTAAAGATTTTACCTCTCAGACCGCTACCCTATACAATGTCAACAAGACAATAAAAATAGAGGCCGTGTCGTTATGGCATCTTAAGACTCCAGGCGCCCGGAACGAGAAGGAGAATCTGTGGACATTGCAACATTAATCGGCCTGCTTGGCGGATTTGGTATTATTATCGGTGCTATCGCCACCGGCGGCGATGTCATGCTCTTTGTCAACGTGCCGTCGATCCTTATTGTTGTCGGCGGTACCTTCATGGTGACGCTGATGCAGGTGTCACTGAAAGACTTTCTGGGCTCGTTTAGTATCGGGATGAAGGCTTTTTTCTATAAAACCGACGATCCCTCACAGTTGATTGAGGAGGCGGTGCAGTTGGCCGATCTGGCGCGTAAGAACGGCCTGCTCGCCCTCGAAGGGCAAGAGATCAGCAACGCCTTCTTGAAGCAGGGCATCGGCTTCTGCGTTGATGGTCATGATCCCGGTCTGGTGCAGAAGATGCTGGGCAAGGATATCAGCCTCACCATCGAGCGCCACGAGGTGGGTCAGACCATGTTTAAAAACATGGCGATCATGGCGCCGGCGATGGGTATGATTGGTACGTTGGTCGGTCTGGTACAGATGCTGGCCAATATGTCCGATCCCGCCAGTATTGGCCCCGCCATGGCGGTGGCGCTGTTGACTACCCTCTACGGTGCTGTCATCGCCAACGCCTTTGCTCAGCCCCTGGCGGATAAGCTGGCTCGTGCCAGCGCTCTGGAGAAGACCAATAAGTCGCTGATTCTCGAAACCATCTCAGGCATTCAGGAGGGGATGAACCCCCGGGTGCTGGAACAGCTGTTAGCCACCTATCTCCCGGCGAGCAAACGCCCCACGGGTGATAAGGAGTAGGAGACTGCGATGGATGACGAACAAGAGTGTCCGGAATGTGAAGCGGGGCTACCTGCCTGGCTTGCGACCTTTGCTGATCTGATGTCTCTGCTGATGTGTTTTTTCGTATTGTTGCTCTCCTTCGCGACGATGGATGCCACTCGCTTTAAAAAGATGGCGGAGTCGATGAAAGATGCCTTTGGTGTGCAGCGGGATGTGCCTGCTTACGACATAGTGATGGGCACCAGCGTGATAAAAACCGAGTTCAGCCCCTCCTCAGTCTCCGACCCCTCACTCATCGATGAAGTTCGTCAGCAGACCACCGATGTGGAGAAGCAGCACCTTGATGTCGAGCAGGCAAAGGCTGCAATGGCGGAGCAGATTCAGAAAGAGTTGGAGCAGCAGGCCGAAGAGCTTAAGGAGGAGTTGAAAGAGGAGATCAGCGAGGGTTTGGTCAATGTAGAGACAGAAGCAGGTCGGGTAATTATCCGTATCCAGGAGAAGGGCTCTTTTTCATCGGGAAGAGCCAGCCTCAATGCCAATTTCTACGATGTTATGGCACGTATCGGGGATGCTGTGGCCAAGTCACCGGGGAAAGTCGTTGTGGCGGGCCATACTGATGATGTGCCGATATCAACAACACGTTTTCGCTCTAACTGGGAACTCTCCTCCGCACGCGCCGTCACGGTGGTACATGCTCTGTTACGTAATTCCGCTATCGATCCTGCGCGGGTACTGGTAGAGGGGCATGCTGATTCTCACCCTCTGGTTCCCAATGACTCACACGAGAGCCGCTCTAAAAACAGGCGGGTTGAGTTGATCATCAAACGGGGTGAGGATACGGATAGTGGCGAGACATTGGATACCGGAGCATCCAAGGGGTAAGGATTTGGCTGACAACACAACTATGAATAGAGAACAGCGGCTGGAAAATGATGATGATCGGCGTGAATTTTTCCGCATCGATGACAGTATTCACCTGAGTTACCAGCGGATTCCCTCCGAGGATATCCACCAGCGACTGGAGAGGCTGGAGCATGGCCTCGACAGTGACTTCACCATTGTCAGTACACTTGCCGCAATCACCCAGCGAATGGCCGGAACTTTACACCAGATTGAATCGGTTCGTCCTGGTCTGGCGAGCTACCTGCGCTCTCTGGATGAAAAAATAGAGGTGCTGGGGCGTGCCTTTCTTGTACAGAACACTGATATTGCCGATCAACCCGCCCATGCAGTTAATCTCAGTGCTACCGGTATGGCATTTCATGCCGCTGAATCGATTGATCAGGGTGTAATGCTGGAGCTGAAAATTCTTTTGATGCCGTCAGTTACCGGTATTCTCACCTATGCCGAGGTGGTGGGGTGTGATGAGATTGGTGATGAGAGTGAAGGGCTGCCTTATACTCTGCGGGTTAACTTCTCTCACCTGCGTGGAGATGACAGGGACGTGCTCATACGCCATGTGGTGCTACGCCAAAGTGCTCTGTTGAGAAAGCAGCGTGAGATGCGTGAGGCGGAGTAACAGGTAACTCTAGAATCCTCAGTTGACCGCTCTACTCTACGGGTAAGACGTTAACTTTAATTGCACTGACCGTGATTGCCTATTTCACTCTCCGCCCTGTCCAACTGAGGATTCCAGGGTAACGACAGCAACCTACTTGCTTACGCTTTCCCAGTCTCCGCATCGGGGGCAAAATGGATGCTATTCCCCCCTCTCTTTTTAGCTTTGTACATCGCTTGATCAGACTCGATTATCAACTGGTCCGGGGTTGTACCGTGTTGCGGATAGATGGCGATGCCAATACTGCAACCCACAAGTAGTTGCGCTCCATCGATAGCAAAGGGCTTCTTGATAGTGGCCTGGATTTTATTGGTTACCCTGGCAATATCCTTGCGACTACCGGCCTCTGTCAACACCAGCACAAATTCATCTCCACCGTACCTGGCAACGGTGTCAGCCTTACGTACAGTTAGTTGCAGTTTTACGCTGATCTGTTGTAGCAGTTTATCTCCCATCCTGTGCCCCAAGTCATCGTTGATCGCCTTGAAGCCATCGAGGTCGATAAAGAGAACCGCGATATGCTGGCTGTAACGCTTGGCTTTTTCTATTGCTACTTCCAGACGGTCAAGCAGTAGTACCCGATTGGGTAGATCGGTAAGGACATCGTGGCTGCCAAGATGCTTGATCTGCTCCTCCATGACTTTCCGCTCTGTCACGTCATGGACGATGGCGTAGACCAGGCTACGACCTTTCAGTCTGATCGGATTGGAGTAAATTTCTACGTCCCGAATCAATCCCGTTGCCAGTTGATGTTTAAACAGACAATAGGCGCGTCCCTCCTCCTTGGCTTTTGTCTGCTCCTCTGCAACCTCAGCCGGCGAGAGGGTGTTGACGGCGGCTATTTTCATCAGCTTTATATCTTCCCGATGATAGCCGTAGTACTCACAGGCGGCATCATTGGCATCGATAATCTGGCCGTCCTTGGCGTCAAGGATCAGTTGAATGGCCCTGCTTCCGGTAAACAGCTTATGATAGCGGTCTTCATTCTCTCTCAGCTCTTTTTCCACCACTGCCCGGTCGTCGATCTCTGATAGCAGCATCCGTAGGCGGCGCCAGATCTTTTTATGGGAGTAGATTGCCAGTAGTAGAAGGGCGAAAGAGACAAGAGTGACGATACTCCCCAGAAGCAGGTCACGCTGATCTTGCCATTTTGTACCGGCTGCTGCGAGTATCGCCTGTTCCGGTGTAGAGAGGCCGATGGTCCAAATATTGGCCCCGATTTTTATTGAACTCCAGGCAGCGTGCTCAGGCTGTCGACCGCTGCCCGGGATATACCACCCACCCGATTCACTACCGAGTGTAATGCCTTCAATCAGTTCATCAAGGTGACCGGCACCACGTGGGGAGAGGGAAGAGAGGATCTCTTTTATGCTCTTCCCCCTGTTGTTTTCTGAGAAAGGGGCATCTCTTCCATATCGTAATGCACCGTTATGAAAAAGCCAGACATTGGTTTCCGGGTATAACTTCAGGGGAAGGATGGTGTTTTTGAGCACCTCGTCCTCGGCTTGTTGTCTAGCCTCCGGGCCGAGAGTTGTGATGCGGTGCTCTATCCAAATTCTGGCGGCGTGGGCTGCACCCCGTGCTGTGATCATCTCGATGGTGGTAAAGGCGTTAAGTTCCTCTTCTATGCGCTGTTGTCGATGCTCATGGATACCCCACCAAACCATTGAGTTGACTGCTGCAAAGGTCAGCAGATAAGCGATGATCTTGGGTGACGTCACCATTATCTCCCTGAAAATACTCCATTGTCTGTCAGTCGGCCGTACTCCCAACGGCCGTCAAACAGGTGCTGTGAGTAAGTCTAGGACAAAATAGAGTGGTCGGCGGCGCTTTATTACAGAGATCAGCCTGTGAGGTTTCTGAGGCACTGCAGATAAGCTTGTTCATCCGGCATGCGGTTGGTTCGCTGAGCCTCCCACAGCATCCGCCCCAGGCACTCCATCATCTTATGCTCGGCATCGTGGGGATCACCGCATCTACTTACCAGTTGTTGGTAGAGTGTACCAATACCGGAAGGTCTGTCGGTGGAGATTTGCTCCTGCAAGCTGATGTGCATCCCCATATGAAGGAATGGGTTCTCCTTTCCCCCCTCAGGGAGGAAATCACGGTCGATCTGGTCCTCCCCTTTATTGAGCATGGAGTGGTATTCCGGGTGCAGTTCGATGATATTGACGATCACCTGCTCCAGCGGTTCCAGTGGCTGCTTTTCTTGGGCTTTTTGCCACGCTTCGGTGAAGAAGCGGCGCATCTGAATGCGGTCGTTACCAAACATAGTGTTATCCAGTTGATTTGGTTAGATTCAGAGTAACTATTCAGCTCACCCCTAAAATCCGCCACTTCTGCGTTACAAAATGATTATTTACATCTGTAAACCCACATTTTGCGCCTTGAACTGACGGTTTTTAGGGGCAATCTGAACAGTTACGGCATAGTACTGAATAGTTACGATTCAGATTTACTTTTTTGGATAAGCACTAATCCAGTTTTTTATCCCGATATTCACACAGGTCTTCAATAATACAGGATCCACAGCGGGGTTTGCGGGCAATACATGTGTAACGCCCATGGAGAATGAGCCAGTGATGAGCGTCAAGCATAAACTCTTTTGGGATGTGACGCAGGAGCTTTTTCTCTACTTCCAGTACGTTCTTTCCTGGAGCGATACGGGTACGGTTGCTGACGCGAAAGATATGGGTATCTACGGCCATTGTCGGTTGGCCGAATGCGGTGTTGAGGATTACATTTGCCGTCTTTCTACCGACGCCCGGGAGGGCTTCGAGGGCGGCTCTCTCTTCAGGGACCTGACAGCCGTGCTCATGGATGAGCTTCTCACAGGTTTTGATGATATTGGCAGCCTTGCCGTTAAACAGGCCGATGGTCTTGATGTAGTTCTTCAGACCACTTTCCCCCAGTGCCAGTATCGTTTCCGGGGTATTGGCTACGGGGAATAGCTTGGCAGTTGCCTTATTGACCCCTTTGTCAGTTGCCTGCGCAGAGAGCACCACGGCAATCAGCAGTTCAAATGGTGAAGTGTAGTTGAGCTCGGTTTTTGGGTTGGGATTGTCGGCACGCAGTCGCTCGAAGATCTGCTGGCGAATCTCTCTGTTCATCCTGGGTCGAGCCGTTGTGCCAACAGCTGTCAGCCGGCGCTGGGCGCCATCTCCTCTGCTTCACTCTCACTGATGCGGCTACGCCGCTTCTGTTGGCGGCCATCGATGATATTCTTTAGGGCGATCATAAATCCCAGTCCTATGAATGCACCGGGGGGCAGTATCGCCAGCAACATCCCTTGGAAGTTATCGCCAAGGGTAATGGTGAGTCCGGCAGCCGCTTCACCGAACATCAGGTCGGCTTGGGAGAAGAGGGTACCCATACCGATGATCTCACGCATTGCACCAAGGGCAACGAGGGCGAGGGTAAAGCCTATACCCATGGCCAGACCATCGACTATCGCCTTGTCGACGCGGTTCTTCGAAGCGAATGCCTCAGCACGACCGATGATGGCACAGTTGGTTACAATCAACGGAATGAAGATGCCGAGTATCTTGTAAAGTTCATGGAACCAGGCATTCATACTCAGCTCCACAGCGGTGACGAAGGAGGCGATGACGATAACAAAGATCGGCAGGCGCACTTCCTTTCGCACCATGTTGCGAATAAGGGAGACGGTGATGTTGGATAGGGTCAGTACCAGAGTAGTGGCAATACCTAATCCCAGGCCGTTGATAGCGGTGTTGGTTACCGCCAGCAGGGGGCAGAGGCCGAGCAGTGCCACCAGTGCCTGGTTGTTACCCCAAAGCCCTTCTTTGATCAGAGTTCCGTAACCGGTATCAGCCATTCTTTTTCTCCTGCGGCTTCGCCTTGGCGCTGAACAGGGGGCCACCCTGATCCCTGAAGTAGATCAGGGTATTTTTCACTGCGTTGACAATGGAGCGCGGGGTAATTGTGGCGCCGGCGAACTGGTCAAAGATGCCGCCGTCCCGCTTCACCTTCCAGCGGGAGATATCGGGGTTGTCGAGTGATTTGTCGTTGAAGGAGTAGACCCAGTCGGTTCGACGCTCTTCCACCTTGTCGCCAAGCCCCGGTGTCTCCTTATGGGAGACCACACGAACACCACCGAGGGTGCCGTCCACTCGTACAGCCACCAGCAGTTTGATCGGGCCACTGTAGCCGTCGGGGACAACGCTGGCGAATACTGCGGCCACAGGCTCCCCACTCTTGCGACCGAGGTAGACATCCACTGCTTCGCCGCCCAGCAGTTCCCGGCTGTTGACGGTGGTGCGGTCACTGACGATGTCGTTATCGATAGTGCTCTCCGGCACCAGTGCGGTAAGGCTGCGCAGCAGTGCCTCGCGTTCATTCGCGGCAATACGCTCTTTCGTCTGCTGGTGGGTGAAAGCCACCAATCCCGTTCCAACTACACTGAACATGGCGAGGAGCAGGCCGGCGATCAGGATGCGTTTTTTATTCACCTGAACGACCTCCGTTCTCGGCGCTATGGCCAAAAACTCTTGGTTGGGTGTAGTGGTCAATCAGAGGTACCGCCATATTGAACAGCAGTACCGCAAAGGCGACGGCATCGGGGTAGCCACCCCAAGTACGGATAACATAGATTGTCAGGCCTATGCCGACACCAAAGATAAGCTGCCCTTTACGCGTGGTGCAGGCGGTGATTGGGTCAGTAGCAATAAAGAAGGCCCCCAGCAAGGTGCCGCCGCTGAAGATATGGAATAGCCCGAAGGGGTAGGCATCCTGGTCGATAAAGTGGAAGAGCATGGCGATCAGTAGCAGGCTCCCCAGCATGGAGACAGGTATGTGCCAGGAGATTACCCGCTTGTAGATCAAGAACAGGCCGCCCAGCAGGAACCAGTTACCGGCCCACTCCCAGCCACGGCCACCAAAATCACCCCACAGAGGGCTCAGCTTGATTTCACTAAGGGTGACGTTCAGATCCAGTTGGGTGCGCATGCTGTCCAATGGCGAGGCCATTGTCAGGGCATCCCAGGTGAGATCGGTGGGGAGGACACCGGAAAATATCACCATCGCTGTCTGGACCAGGGTCAATGGATTCTCATTGAGCATCACTGGAGGCAGCCAGGAAGTCATCTGTACCGGGTAGGAGATCAGCAGCAGCACGTAGCCCGCCATAGCGGGGTTAAACGGATTGTAGCCGAGACCTCCGTAGAGCTGTTTTACTACCACAATGGCAAAAGCGGTACCAATGACCGTCAACCACCAGGGGAGAAGGGGAGGCAAGGCGACGGCGAGCAGCAGCGCGGTAAGCAGTGCGCTCATATCACCGACAGCGGATGATGCTTGACGCCCTCTCATTTTCATTACCAGGGCTTCACAGGAGACAGCTGTAGCAGAGGCAATGGCCATGTTGATGATAATGCCCCAGCCAAAATACCAGAACATCGCCGCCGCCCCCGGCATCAAGGCAGCAATTACCCACAGCATATTTTCGCGTACGCTATTGGGTCGGTCGGTATGGGGTGAGGTGAATGATGGGAACTGCATTCGGTTATAGACCCTTTTGTTCCGAAGAGTCCGTAGCCTCTTCGTCCTTTCTCATTTCAGCAGCAACTTCGCCACGCCTGCTGTCCACCTCGTCGATGGCCTTTTGCTGGGTGTCGGTGAGGTTTTCGGTGTTGCCGGGTTCGACACCTTCTTGTGCCATCTGTGTCTTCTTCTTGGCCGCCCGCGCTTTGGCTGCCTCAATGGCGGCTTTCTTGGGATCGCTCCCTCCCTCTTTCTCGGCCGCCTTCTTTTTTGCCAGTGCTGCTTTTTTCTTCGCCTGCAACGCTTTTCGTTCAGCCTTTATCCGCTCCTGGCGGGCTGTTCGTGCTTCACTGCGTGCGCGTGCGCGATCTGATGCCTTTGTCTCCCGCTCCTTGGCCCAGCTCTCTGTCTTGGCAAAGCGGAAATATTGCACCAGGGGTATATGTGATGGACAGACGTGGGAGCAGCAGCCGCACTCAATGCAGTCGAACAGATTGTATTGCTGGGTCTTCTCCAGATCCTTTGCCCGAGAGTACCAGTACATCTGCTGAGGCAGAAGTGATACCGGACAGGCTTCAGCGCAACGGCCACAGCGGATACATGCCAGTGCTACACCGCTACTGGGAGATTCCGTGCTGTCGGTTGCGAGCAGGCAGTTGGCCGCCTTAGTGATGGGAACAGCGTCACTCTCCAGGGTGAAGCCCATCATTGGTCCACCAAGAATCAGCTTTTCCACTGTAGCGGTATAACCGCCGGCCTGTTCAATCAGCTCGTTTGCCGGAGTTCCGATCAGCACTTCAAGATTACATGGATTGCTGATGCCACTGCCGGTGAGGGTGACATAACGTGAAATCAAGGGTTTCCCCTCTAATACCGCATCGGCAACGGCGGCGGCGGTACCGACGTTGTGACAGACGAAACCGATTTGGCTTGGGATACCACCACTGGGTATCTCTTCACCAGTCAAAATTTTAATTAGCTGTTTTTCACCGCCGCTGGGATAGCGTGTTGGAATGCTCACCACCTCAGCCCACACCATACCGGCGGCTGTAACTGCTGCACCCATCGCGGCAATGGCCTCGGGTTTGTTGTCTTCGATTGCGATCAGGCAGCTGTCAGCGCCTATGATATGGCGCAGAATGGCGGCACCGGTAAGTACCTGCTCCGCCTGTTGACGCATCAGCATATCGTCACAGGTGATGTAGGGCTCACATTCGGCGCCATTGATCACCAATGTGTGGATGGGGGTATCCGGGCCGGGGTTGGTTTTAACGCTGGTGGGAAAGGCGGCACCGCCAAGTCCGACGATACCGGCATTGCGTATCCGCTCACGCAGCAGAGCGGGCTCCTGGGCACTGTAGTCGGAGATCTTCTCCGGCAGTTCACACCAGCGATCTTCGCCATCGCTATCGATGATGATGCACTGCGCGGGGAGACCCGATGGATGAGGAACCGGGCGTGCTTCGACCGCAGTGACCACCCCTGAGGTAGGTGCGTGCACAGGCGCACTGATATAGCCCTGTGGTTTGCCGATTATCTCACCTTTGAGTACATGGTCACCGACTTTTACCAGCACCTCGGCCGGTTCTCCCATGTGCTGTGACAGGGGGATAATCAGCTGTTGAGGCAGGCGGGCCTTCTCGACCGCCAGGCCGATAGATTGCTTTTTGTTATCAGGCAGATGTATGCCGCCATGAAAACGGTATAGCTTACGGGGCTGAGTGCTGTTTTTCACTTGCTGCATTACTATGATCCCACCATTGATGGGTTACCAGCCGGTAGCTCCCCAGTTGGTTTGGGGAAGGGCCAGCACCAGTTTCCGGTGTGGATCTTGACCGGAGTCATATCGATACACTCAACGGGGCAGGGCGGCAGGCAGAGCTGGCAGCCGGTACATTCATCACTGATGACGGTATGCATGTGCTTGGCGGCGCCGAGGATGGCATCAACCGGACATGCCTGGATACAGAGGGTGCAGCCGATGCACTCCTGCTCGCGAATATGTGCCACGATGGGGCCACTCACTTCGCCACCACTCTCTCCCATCGGGAGTGGATCTCTGCCCAGCATCTCGGCCATTGCACTCATGGTGCTTTCGCCGCCCGGGGGGCAGAGGTTGATCTCCGCTTCCTCCGCTACGACGGCCTCGGCATAAGGTGTACAGCCCGGGTAACCACACTGCCCGCATTGGGTCTGTGGCAGTAGCGCATCCAAACGGTCAACGATGGGGTCTCCCTCGACGTGGAAACGGATCGATGAGTACCCCAGCATCAAACCAAAAAACAGGGCGAGTACAGCGAGAACGATAATAGCGATAAGCATCTCTTGAGCCCCCTCAGCCTGCGACCAGGCCGGCAAAGCCCATAAAGGCGATTGACATCATGCCGGCGGTGATCAGTGCGATGGCACTGCCCTTGAAGGGGGCGGGCACATCGGATACTGCATCGCGCTCCCTTAGTCCTGCAAATAGAACCAGTACCAGGGAGAAACCGGCAGCGGCCCCCAGTCCATAGAGGGCTGATTCAATGAAGTTGTGATGCTCCTGGATGTTGAGAAGAGCCACACCCAATACGGCACAGTTGGTGGTGATCAGCGGTAGAAAAATACCCAGTGTCTGGTAGAGCATGGGACTGGTTTTATGCATCACCATCTCGGTGAACTGGACTAATACCGCGATCACCAGGATAAAGGTTATTGTGCGCAGGTACTCGAGCCCCAGAGGGGCCAGCAGATATTCATTGGCCAGGTAGCTGCATACCGAAGCGAGGGTCAAGACAAAAGTGGTGGCCATCCCCATGCCAATGGCAGTCTCCAGTTTTTTGGATACCCCCATGAGAGGGCAGAGGCCAAGGAACTTCACCAAGACGAAGTTATTGACCAGGATGGTACTGATGAGAATGACCGCAAACTCTTTCATCGTATACTTTCTATTACCCTAACGCCCATTGGAAATTACACAGTTGATGTCTAGGTCCGCAATCAGCTGATTAAATACTGGTTTGCTTATATACCAGATAGCGGAGCCCCGCGCATCAATTTTTTAGTAGCCTGGTGTCGTCATAGCGACCATGACAAGTGCTGTCGTAGCATATTATTCACCTCATTTTATCCCCGTGCTTTGGGGGCTATTTTGCCCGCATTCCCGGTTCTGCACCTGAGTCGGGGTTGAGGATATATAGATCCTCACCACCCGGTCCGGCGGCCAGAACCATACCATCCGAAACTCCGAAACGCATTTTTCTCGGTGCCAGATTAGCAACCATTACCGTCAGTTTTCCCTCTATATCTTCAGGGGCATAGGCGGCTTTAATGCCGGCAAAGACATTGCGGGTTTCGCCGCCAAGGTCCAAAGTCAGCTGCAGCAGTTTGTCGGCACCCTCTACATGGGCAGCCTTGACGATTTTAACGATGCGCAGGTCCACCTTGGCGAAGTCGGCGTAGTCGATGGTGTCGGAAATCGGGTCTTTGGCTAAGTGTCCCTCGGAGCTTGTCTCCTTGGGCTTGGTCTTTTTGGCATCGGTTGCCGTCAGATCATCCATCGAGGCTTCGACCATTGCATCAATCTGCTTCTTTTCGACTCGCGTCATCAAAGGTTTGAACTTGGCGATAGCATGATTGGTAAGGGGGGTCGAGAGTATCTCCCAAGTCAGAGGTTCCACCTGCAAAAATGTTTCTGACTTCTCTGCCGTCATCGGTAGAATGGGGCGCAGGTAGCCGATCAGCAGGCGGAATAGGTTTATGCCCATGGAGCAGACTTCGTGCAGCTCCTGGTCGCGCCCCTCCTCCTTGGCCATTACCCAGGGCTTCTTCTCATCGATATACTGATTGGCCCGATCCGCCAGTGCCATAATTTCGCGTACCGCATGGCTGAATTCACGTTTCTCGTAACGTTCGGCTATCGACTCACCGGCCGTGATGAATTCGTCAAACAGTGACTGTTCGGATACATTCTCAGAGAGTTTTCCCTCGAAACGCTTTTTGATGAAGCCGGCACAGCGGCTGGCAATGTTGACCACTTTGCCCACCAAGTCGGAGTTGACCCGGGCAGTGAAGTCCTCCAGGTTAAGATCAATATCCTCTACCCCTGAGCCCAGCTTGGCCGAATAGTAGTAGCGCAGATACTCGGGGTTGAGGTGGTCCAGGTAGGTGCGCGCCTTGATAAAGGTACCTCGTGACTTGGACATCTTCTGCCCATCCACCGTGAGGAATCCATGGGAAAAGACGGCGGTAGGGGTGCGGAAACCGGCGCCATGGAGCATTGCGGGCCAGAATAGTGCGTGGAAGTAGATGATGTCCTTACCGATAAAGTGGTAAAGCTCGGCGTCTGAGTCTTTGGCCCAGTAGTCATCAAATTCCAGCCCTTCGGTACGGTCACAGAGGTTCTTGAAACTTGCCTGGTAACCGATGGGGGCATCCAGCCAGACGTAGAAATACTTGCCGGGGTGATCAGGGATCTCGAAGCCAAAGTAGGGGGCATCACGGGAGATATCCCACTCCTGAAGACCGGCAGAGAACCACTCATCCAGCTTATTGGAGACTTCGTCCTGCAGATGGCCGCCTTTGGTCCAGCCCTTGAGCATCTCTTCGAAATTACCCAGTTTAAAGAAGTAGTGCTCCGACTCTTTCTCTATCGGTGTGGCGCCTGAGACGGCTGAGACCGGGTTCTTCAGCTCCGCCGGTGAGTAGCTGGCACCACACACCTCACAGTTGTCACCATACTGCTCCTGGGCGCCACACTTGGGGCATTCGCCCTTGATGAATCGATCTGGCAGAAACATCTTCTCTTCCGGATCGTAGGCTTGTGTGATGGTACGACGGGCAATATGACCGGCATCACGGTTGCGTTCGTAGATGCGGGTGGCGCAGACCCGGTTCTCATCCGAGTGGGTGGAGTGGTAGTTGTCGAACTTGACGTTGAAGTCGGCAAAATCGGCCGTGTGCTCTTTGGCAACACGCGCTATCAGTGCCTCCGGTTCGATCTCCTCCTGGCGGGCGCGTAGCATGATTGGTGTGCCATGAGCATCATCAGCGCAGACATAGATGCAATTATTCCCAGCCATATTCTGATAGCGGACCCAGATATCGGTTTGGATATACTCCACCAGATGACCGATGTGGATCGGGCCATTGGCATAGGGGAGGGCGCTGGTTACAAGGATTTTTCGCACAATTTTGCTCATGAGTTACGTCAATTGACCAGGTTTTGAGTAAACCGCGCCATTATTCCACAGTTGGCATCCAGCTGGAATGGGAGTTTGTAAATGTTACGTTTTTAGCTGCAACTACTGCCACTTTGTCATGTTGATAGAGCACTAGTTGAGACTGCTGTTTGTTCGCTGTTCCGCCGGCACCATCGCCTCGTCACGGAGATTGAGGAGACGTTCAAAATTATCTATCGGTAGCGGTCGGCTGAAGAGAAAACCCTGCACCATATCGACCCCCTGTTCCTGTAGGTAGTTGAACTGTGCTTCTGTCTCGACACCTTCACCGACCACTTCCAGCTTCAGTCCGTGAGCCATATTGATGATAGCCGTGGCGAGGGCCGCATCTTCAGAATTGCTGGTGATATCACTGACAAACGAGCGGTCTATCTTGAGAGTGTGGAAGGAGAATTTCTTCAAATACCCTAGTGCCGAGTAACCGGTGCCGAAATCATCGATGGATAAGCGGACACCCATTTGATGAAGTCGGGAAAGCATACTCTGTATTTCCAGAGCATCATCGAGTAACAGGCCCTCGGTTATTTCGATCTCCAGGCAGTGGGGGGGGAGGCCGCTCACTTCCAGTTCATTGGAAATTGTTTTAACGATATCCCCAGCCCGAAACTGTCGGGCGGAGACATTGACCGATATTCGTAGTGGTTTCTTCCCCGGTTGCTGCCATGCGGCGGCTGCCGTGCAGCTTTGGTGCAGTACCCAGGCGCCTATCGGCAGGATCAGACCAATATCCTCTGCCAGTGGTATGAATGTCGAGGGTGGCACATTGCCCAGTTTTTGATTGTGCCAGCGTAATAGCGCTTCTGCGCAGACCAACCTTTTACTGTTGGCATCAATGATAGGCTGGAAATGGATTTCGAACTCATTGTTGTACTGGGCTTGGCGAAGTTCAGACTCCATCTCCATTCTGTTTTTTGCTTGCTCGTTCATCGACGGAGTGAAAAAGCAGTGGCTGTTGCGTCCTTCATCCTTCGCCTGGTACATGGCGGAGTCGGCATTGCGCAGGAGTATCTGTGGTGTGTCTCCGTCTTCCGGATAGACGGTGATACCGATACTTGCAGTGACATAGACTTCACGGCTCTCCAATAGGAACGGTTCTGTCATGGAGTGGCCGATCTTTTCAGCAATGATCTCCGCACTTCGCGTAGTCGATATGTTCGGTAGCACAACCAGAAACTCATCACCGCCAAAGCGGGCTATGGTGTCCTCTACCCGAATTGCACTTCTCAAACGCAACGAGGCATCGACGAGCAGTTGGTCTCCGCAGCCGTGCCCCAGAGTGTCGTTGATATTTTTGAAGCGATCGAGATCGATAAACATGATCACCACATGCCCTTTATCCCGGTGATGAGAGATCAGCGCCTGAGAGATACGATCAACAGCGAGCAGTCGATTGGGCAGGTTGGTGAGGTTGTCGAAATTGGCCTGATGGAGGAGCTGCTCTTCATAGGATTTTTGTAGGGTGATGTCCTCTTTGATGGCGACATAGTGAAGAGTGACACCTGCGTCGTTCTTCACCGGCGCTACGCGTGCGCTTTCCCAATAGAGCTCACCCGATTTCTTCTTGTTATAGAGTTCTCCGGTCCAGACGTTCCCTGCCTGGATTGTCTGCCAGAGGTCATGGTAGATGCTACGTGGTGTCTGGCCGGAACCAAACAACCTAGGATTTTTCCCTTTGACCTCATCCAGCACGTAGCCGGTAACCTCCGATAGTTTGCTGTTGATATACTCAATACAGCCCTGAGGATCAGTGAGGATGATGGAGTTCGGACTCTGCTCCACGGTGGTGGCCAGCACCCGGAGGTCGCTCTCTCTCCTCTGTAGTGTATCCACCATTCGGTTGACCGACTCTTCAAGTTGGTTCAGCTCATCCGTCTTTTGATGCTCTGATTGCTTCCGTTGCAGTTGAAACTGGGGGAGGTCGTCACCTTTGCCGAAGTGGTTGGCAAAAGAGGCGAGTCTGATGATGTGTTTACCGAGTAGGTGGTAAAAGAGGAAGAGAATGAAGAGTGCGACAAGGGCGGTCTTCAGTGCATTGCTCAGGAGAATAAAGAAAACCTTGCGGAGTAGACGCACATATACGTCGTCCAGAGAGCCCTTGATCTCCAGAGTACCGATTGCCAGATTTTTACCACGATGTTTATAGGTGAGGGGGAATCTCCTCCCTATTTCGTTATTGACCTCAGCCTCACCCTCGCTCCATTTCAGTGTGCCGTCGATCGATATGCCCACATATTCGATGTAAGGGAGCTGTTTTAATCCCTGAATCAGTTTTTTTACCTGAATCTCGTCGATTACCCAAACACCCTGGGCAATACCTTCAAGTCTGCTGTTCTCCACCTGTTGGAACTGTTGTTCGATAGTTGAAAGCTCCAGTCGGTAGTCATTGTGGATCTGCAGTGCGGTGATGATCAGAGTGATCAGGGAACTGAAAAGGACGATGGAGACGAACAGACGTCGTCCCAGGGGGCTGAGAAAAATATCGGAGAGTGAATCGGGCGACTGCAATTTTTTCTTCCGTTACCGCAATAAAGGAGCCAGGGTCTGATTAAAAATCTTCTGGTATGTACCGTCCTCTTTCACCTGCTGAAGAGCCTTGGCCACCTTCGGTATCAGTGCCTTGTGCTTTTTGTTCATATACATGAACATCTCCATGGAGACAAAGGGAGGGTCAAGCACCTGGTACCCTTTCAGCCCGAAATTTTTTGCCTGCAGCAGTCCCTGCCACTTCTCGTAGAGTGCAATATCGGCTCTTCCCTCCTGTAGTAGAGCGAACATCTGCAGTGGCTCACCAACCATAACTGTCTCTTCTGTATTCTTGACATTGGCATCAAAGATTTTCCACCCTTTGGGGTAGGTGACGGCCAGATCAGTGAGGCGCGTCCATCCCTGCTTGGGTGGAATTGTTTTGATGGCATAGCCGACAAACTCTGAGTCCATCATTTTTTCAGGCACCCGAATCAAGTTGGGGTAACGCTTCTCAAGCCCCTTGATTCGCAGCAGGTTGCCATCTTCGATGCCATTATTCGCATTTACCAGCGCCCGCTCTGCCGGCAGGATGATTACCTCCAGTTCAATCCCCAGTCGCTGGAAAATCTCTTTGGCCAGAGTATCGAGAAAGCCCGGTGTTGTCTCAGAAGAGACCAAGGGCGGCTTGAGCCCGGTGCCGATAGCAATTTTATCGGTGGCAGGCGCTTCAGTGGAGATAACCAGAGACAGCAATATCCCAACAAACGTTCGGTTTCTCATTCTATCTCCCTCTCGGCTCCTATGCGGGTATACAAATACTGACACTTATACCTTCATTGACCCATGCTATCACCTAGTCAGCATAGGGGTTTATAGATTTTTTTCCACTCCTACCGAGTGGGAGTGCCACATTATTGCATACTGTGTTTAGGTGTATATCCTGTGTAAATACAAAGCATTAGACATAACCAACTATTTTGGTTGGTGACTCTCAGGTTGATAATGTAGAATGCACGCCCATATATCGTATATTTCTGCGGGGCCACAGCTGTCGGGCGCCGCTTTCAGGAGACAGAAATGGCTGAAGTGACGAAAGAGCAGATTGAAGAGGCGATCAAGGGGCATATCGAGCCTCATCTGGAAAAAGATCTGGTAAGTGCAAAATCGGTTAAATCAATCGATATTGCCGGCGACTCGGCCAAAGTCGAGATCGAATTGGGATTCCCTGCCAAGGGTATTGTCGGTGAGCTGGCATCTACTATTAAGGGTCTGGTGGAAGGAGTCGCCGGCATCTCCTCCGCTGATGTAACTGTTGGCTGGAAGGTGACCGCTCACTCGGTACAGAAATCACTGAAGCCGATCGATAACGTCAAGAACATCATCGCCGTTGCGTCCGGTAAAGGGGGGGTGGGCAAATCCACCACCTCCATCAACCTGGCTCTCGCACTGGCGGAAGAGGGTGCCAAGGTAGGTATACTGGATGCTGATATCTATGGTCCGTCGCAGCCACGCATGCTGGGTATCACCGGTCAGCCTGAGTCGAAGGACGGCAAGACCATGGAGCCGAAGGAGAACTACGGCCTGCAGGCGATGTCAATTGGCTTCCTGATCGATGAAGAGACGCCGATGATCTGGCGTGGCCCAATGGTCACCCAGGCACTTGAGCAACTGCTCAATGACACCAACTGGGATAGCCTCGACTATCTGATAATCGATCTTCCCCCCGGTACCGGTGACACCCAGCTGACCCTGGCCCAGAAGGTGCCGGTTTCCGGTGCGGTCATCGTTACCACTCCTCAGGATATCGCCCTACTGGATGCCAAAAAAGGCTTCAAGATGTTCGAGAAGGTAGAGGTGCCGGTGCTGGGTATCGTCGAGAATATGAGCATCCATATCTGCTCCAGCTGCGGCAACGAAGAGCACATCTTTGGTGAAGGCGGCGGCCGGCGTATGGCGGAGGAGTACGGCGTTAACTTCCTTGGCGCCCTGCCCCTGGATATCCGTATCCGCGAGGAGACCGATAACGGCAAGCCCACTGTAGCTGTAGAGCCCGAGTCACGTATCTCTCAGATCTACCGTGAAATTGCCCGTAAGACGGCTGCCAAGCTGGCACTGCAGGCTAAGAGCTATGCGGCTAAGTTCCCCAATATCGTGATTCAGAATAACTGATAGCTGTTGGGAAACTTAAAAAGCGGGACGCAGAGGATTCAGAGAAGCGCAGAGGTCGCAGAGAAAAGCTTTTTCTCACCAAGTGACTGCTCTCTATTCTCTCTTTCTTTGTGACTGCTGATTAAACTGGAGACGCCTACTGAAATCCCCGCATATGCGGGGATTTTTGTTGGTAAAAAGGTGGGCTTGATTCACCTTTTTCCTTATTATGCCGTTGCACGGATAATCGATGGAGAGAATGAATGAGTATGAAATGGGACACCCGCTTTCTTGGTTTGGCTGCTCATATTTCCGCTTGGAGTAAGGATCCATCGTCACAGGTTGGGGCAGTGATTACCGACCACAATCGCATCGTCTCCCTCGGTTATAACGGCTTTGCCGCCGGTGTAGAGGATCGGGAGAGCCGTCTGGCCGACAGGAATTGCAAGCTTAACCTCACTATCCATGCCGAAGAGAATGCGATGATTTTTGCCAAGCGTGATCTGCGAGGTTGTACTGTTTTTGTGACCCACCCCCCTTGTCCCCGTTGTGCTTCGAAGTTGATCCAGGAAGAGATCAAACGCATCGTCTATATCAATCCCAGCAATGATTTCCTCTCCCGTTGGGCCGATGATCTGGAGCTGTCACAAGAGATGTACCGGGAGGCCGGTGTTGAGGTAACCGGATACGCCGTCGAAAAGATCAATGTGGAGGATGCCAAAATCACTGTGGCTCCCGGTGGTTTCTTCAGAGAGGTATTGGGTCGTTTGCTCCGTACAATTGACGGCAATGCAAAATGATGCCTGATTACTCCTGAAACTCAGCCGGAAATGAACGCAAATAAACGCAAATGTGACTCTTGATTCACGCTTGTAGGTAATATAGGCAGAGCATGGATCGTAAATAACCACCAAGGGCTTGTTCAGGCGCTTCGCAGTATGGGGAGTATTGCAAATATTTGCGTTCATACGCGTTTATTTGCGGCCTATATTGGCTTATCTTCTTCTGTCGCCGGCTGGGCTTCAAGGGTAATTATCCGAGTTACCCCGGCCTGCTCCAAGAGACACTGCTCAGCTCGACGGTGAATTTACCGTCCTTCTCCTGCTTTACGATTTTTATCGGTAGGTAGTGGAGCTCCGGCGCCATCCAGAAAGTGGCGCGGGTTGGGTGGTTATCCTTGGCATGCGTCAGCTTTACTACGTCGTAGTTGCCCGCCTCGACCTGTATCTGCACCCTGTTATGGCGTTTGAAATGGTAGGTCTTCAGGCGTCCGCCATCGGCTACCTGGAATTGTGTGCCGTCTTTACTTTGTGCCAGATGTGACATCAGAGCCAGTTGCTGGCTAAATTTATCCTGGGCGCCACTTGGGACGTCCATCGACCAGTTACTGTTTCCTGTTTGGTTCGATACCCGGTGGTTTTGCCAGTCGAAGTCGAGACTCACTTTGCGTACTTTTTTCCGTTTTACGTGATGGTAAAAGTAGTTGAGAGGTGTAATACGGCTGCCACTGATTGTTCCCTGGCTGATCTCTGTGATCTCATCATTTCTGAAGATTGCGGCTATGCCTACCGAGGTGGTGTGGGCGCGGTAGGTGTACTCTCCTTCAGGGGTGATATCCAGGGAAATTTTGATTCTGCCTACGGTGATGCTCCCCATCTGCAGATTGTACTCTGCGGTGTAGGGCTTCAGTGATTGTGTCTCGGCCGCTACAAGCGAATGTCCCAACAGTATCCATCCGATGAGGAGGATTCGAGGGAACCATCGGTCACCGTTCATACCGAAGGCGGCTCCAGGGTGTTGAAGATGACTGGTGCTTCGAGCTGTTTTCCATCTTTCAATACTCTATTCTCCTTCAGCTTCAAGCGACCCTCGGCAAACCATCGAATAACCTGTGGGTAGATGATATGTTCCTGGGTTAACACCCTGGCGGCCAACTGCTGCTCATCATCATCCTGAAGTACCGGAACCTTGGCCTGTAGAACCAGCGGACCGCCGTCCAGCTCTTCGGTGACGAAGTGGACACTGGCGCCGTGTTCTTTGTCACCCGCCTCCAGTACCCGCTGGTGGGTATGCAGGCCGCGGTAATTAGGCAGCAGTGACGGGTGAATGTTCAACATGCGTCCGTGCAAGCGTGTGACAAGTGGCGGGGTAAGGATACGCATAAAGCCCGCCAGGGCGACCAGTCCCGGCTGGTATGACTCGATTAGATCCCCCAGCGCCTGATCGTAGCTCTCTCTATCGGTGTAGGCTTTGTGGTCAAGTACCTGGGTTTCGATACCAGCCCGGGCGGCACGTTCAAGCCCAAAAGCGTCGGCCCTGTTGCTGATTACCGCCCTGACTTCGACTATCGGGTCGTTCTCGGCGGCATCAATGATCGCCTGTAGATTACTGCCGCTGCCGGAGATCAGCACCACCAGCGAGAGTTGCTGCTGTGTTGTCACGTTGTTACTTCCACCACGGCATCGCCTTCAGTGGCTTCTATCCGCCCCAGTTGCCAGACTGTTTCGCCCTGCTCCCGGAGCAGAGTCATGGCCTTATCGGCCTCCTCGGCGGCGATACAGACCACCATGCCGACACCGCAGTTGAAGGTGCGCATCATCTCGCTGTCGATGACATTGCCCTGTTCTTGCAGCCACCGGAAGACCGGTGGTAACTCCCAGGAGTTGCCATCAATCACTGCTTTAGTACCCGTTGGCAGAACCCGGGGAATGTTCTCCAGCAGCCCGCCGCCGGTAATATGCGCGAGGGCGTGGATGTTCAGGGCATTGTGCAGCGCCAGCAGGGATTTAACGTAGATGCGGGTAGGGGCCAGAAGCGCCTCGCCCAGTGTCTGTTCTCCCATCATCTGATTGAGGTCGGCGTCAGAGACTTCAAGAATTTTACGAACCAGTGAATAGCCATTGGAGTGAGGCCCGGAGGAGGCGAGTCCCAGCAGCAGGTCGCCAGAGCGCACACGGCCTGGTTCGATGATACGGGATTTTTCGACAATCCCTACAGAGAAACCGGCCAGGTCATAATCACCTGCACCATACATCCCCGGCATCTCGGCGGTCTCACCACCGGTGAGGGCGGCACCGGACTGCTTGCATCCCTCGGCTATGCCCTTGACCACGTCGGTAGCGATATCGACATCCAATTTTCCGGTAGCGTAGTAGTCGAGGAAGAAGAGCGGTTCGGCACCGGTAACGATAATGTCGTTGACACACATTGCAACCAAATCAATGCCGATGGTGTCGTGTTTTTCGAGTTCCAGCGCCAGTTTCAGTTTGGTGCCGACGCCATCCGTACCTGATACCAGTACCGGTTCCTTGTAGCGATCAAGGGGCAACTCAAAAAGGGCGCCGAAACCGCCGAGTCCCGCCATGACACCTGGTCTAAAGGTCGCTTTAACAATCGGTTTGATTCGCTCTACCAGACTGTTACCGGCATCGATGTCTACACCGGCGTCGCGGTAACTGAGGGAATCGCTCTTATCCTGATCCACTGATGGCTCCAAAAATTTGTAGGGTAAAACGCAATATTATCAAATCGGGAGGGGTAGGGCAGGTAAAAACGTGATTTCGCACATTTTAGACAGGATGTGAGTAGCAGGATAGAATTGGCGGATTCACTCTTGCGCGGTGCGCCGCTTGGGCTTTACCCTTCACTGCTATGATCAATAAATATAGAACTTTGCCCATCACCCTGCTTCTCCTGCTTCTGTTGTCCCCATGGGAAAGCGTTTTTGCCGCCCAGATGAAAGGACTTTACGAGGTGGAGGTGCCCGTGGCGGGGCAGGAAACGGTCCAGCGGAACGAGGCGATTCGTAAGGCGTTTGGGCTGATGCTGGTGAAGGTGACCGGTAATCGTGGGGTCACCGAGCGCCAAGAGCTGGTCGATGCAATCCGCAAGGCGCCTCGCTATGTTCAACAGTATCAGTATCGCCTGGCTCCGATAGAGAAGGAAGCGCTTGAAGCGACTGCCATGGATAGTGTGGCTGAGCCACCGATGGGACCTGCCGGCGACTCCCCCGAAGGAGCGGTGAAAGCGGTTGAGGAGGAGCCTGCACGCCTGCTCAAGGTGACCTTTGATCGTAATGCGGTGGAGCGCCTCCTGCGGGCAAAGCGCCTGCCGGTGTGGGATGGTAATCGCCCCAGTGGTCTTATCTGGCTGGGAGTTGAGTCAGGCAGCAAGCGCAGGCTGGGAATGCCAGATGCCGATGTCGAGCTCTACGCGGCAATGGTTGAGTCATCAGGTGACCGCGGTATACCACTGATCTTTCCGTTGATGGATTTGGAGGATCAGGCGGGGATGAAAGTAGCCGATATTTGGGGTGATTTTGAGGCGAATATCCGTCGTGCATCCAACCGTTATGCTCCCGATCTGATCGTCAGTGGGCGTTTGATTCAACTGTCAGGGCGTCTTTGGCGTGCCCAGTGGAGTTTCTATCTGGCTGATCAAGTGGTTAAGTGGAGTGATGAGAGTAGTGCCGTTGAAATTCTGGCTGATCAGGGAGTACAGCGGATAGCCGATTTGCTGGCTGAGCGTTTTGCTCCGCTAGGAGGGGATGATGGGGTGTCTCTGGTCAGGCTCCGGGTGGAGGGAGTACATGATTTTAAAGGGTACCTCACCGTTGGGAATATGCTTCGCTCTCAGGGTGCGGTTGATCATGTGGATATTCTCTTTGTCGAACCTGATGCAGTCACATTCGGCTTGCAGGCACGGGGTGGAATTCAGCTGCTGGAGCAGGGGCTTGTCTTGGGAGGCATACTGATTCCGGCGGCCGGCTCTCAAGCGGCAGACAGTCTGCTTACCGGCCAAGTTGATCTCACATACCGCATGAAGTGATGGAGTAGTGCTGTGAGACGTGAAGATATTCCCAATCTGATCAGTATCCTGCGAATATTTCTCTCAATTCCTGTGATATGGATGCTGCTGGAGCAGCAGTTTACTATTGCTCTGGTGCTGTTTGCCGTAGCCGGTATCTCAGATGGTCTTGATGGTTATTTGGCAAAGCACTATGGTTGGGAGAGTCGTCTCGGTGGTTTGCTTGATCCGTTAGCGGATAAGGTGCTGCTGGTCTCCAGCTACCTTTCGCTTGCTGTTATCGGTGCAATCCCCGTGTGGTTGGTGCTGCTGGTAATTTTGCGTGATCTGGTGATTGTTACTGGTGCCCTGATCTATAACTTCCGTATCAAGCAACTGGACGCCGAACCCAGTATGCTCAGTAAATTCAACACCCTGGTACAGATCGTTCTGGTGCTGGCCGTGGTGTTGGATATGGGGGTACTCAACCTGCCGATATGGATTACCGGGGGTTTGATATGGCTGGTCCTTGTCACCACCCTGGCTAGTGGTATCAACTACGTCTGGGTCTGGAGTAGGCTGGCGGCCAGCCATGGTGATAACGAAAAGAGCTGATTCCTTAGGGCATGATTGGATTCATAAAGCCCATAGGACGCGAAATCTGCCTTACATTCTCACGCATCACCGCTACGCTTCCTCCTATCTGACCAAAGCGAAGTTCGATATTGTTCATGCCACCGCCTAAGTGGGTCATCTCCTGGCCGATAGTGTTCGTTTCAGCCGTTATCTTGTGCATGTTGGTGCTGATTTTCGGCAATGTTTTGGTGATAGAGTCTGTGTGATTGTTGATGGCTTCCATATGATCAACATGTTTAGCGATCGACTTCATCTTGCCGCTGATGGTGATCATATTGTTGTTTACAGATTTCAAGTTGGTGTGCATCGAGTCCATGTTGTTGACGATGCCGGTAAGATCTTGATAGAGGATATGAATGTAATAGATATTGAACACCGCCAGGATTAAGAGCAGTAGCGACATGGTCACGATCACCAGATTGGTGATACGGAAATGGTGGTGGCGTTCGTCTAGATGGATCTGGGTTTCGCGACCGAGTCGACCAACCACTTCAACTACAATACGTTTAGGATCTTCCATATCGGTTCACTTATTGAAAAAACGGGAACATTTTGTTCATGGTGCGCGCTGGCTGGCCCATGCGGTGCATATCGCCGCCCATTCGCTGCACCTCGAAATTCAGGTGGTCTATCGAGACGGAGATGTTGCCGATATTGTGGCGTACCCCCCCAATATCACGTTTGATTCCACCGATACTCCCCTCCATGAGCACCATGTCTTCGGAAATGGCTGTCATCTCCCTGTCCATTATGCCGGTTTGCTGGTCAATCTCCTGCAACAGCGCCACCCGTTTATCCATGCTGGTAATGTACTCCTCCATCAGTTTCATCTGGCTGGAGACCGAAGTGAAATCTTGGTTCATGCTGATGACAACATGGGAGATGCTGTTGATCTGTGAAGAGAGGGTCAACAGCAGGACTAGAATTGAGATGGCGATGGCGCCAAGGATAGTGATACCGGCCCGAATGCTGTAGTTGAGACGATCGGCCAGCTTATTTTTAATTTCGATCTGGCTAAGGATGATCGCTTCAAACGAGCCGACCGCACGAAGAAACTGTTGCTCAAGAACTTCGTCGTCTGTTTCATCGTCAGTTGGGGAACTCTCTTTTGTCATTTTCTATTTCCCAATCAATCACGCCGGTGAGATGCCACTGTGAATTCCCCGGCCGGAAAAATACCCGCTACCGCTTAAGGAGCCTCCGATCAACTCGTGAACTCGCATCTTGCGCTGAAATATCCGGTTTCTGTGCTGTATACCTTAACAATAACCTGCTATTACGTGCAGTTTTCAGCTGGAAACCGAGTAGCCTGGATCACAATCCACTTCGCCAAAACCAAATCTCAGGCTGAGGCACGGAGTGCTCATCCATGATGAACAGATGATATTATCACCAATCCATAAAGTGAAGTGAGGGATTTGTATTCAATTCCTGGTTTTATGCTGGTGAGGCGCAATGTTTTAGTAGCGCAGCTGTTCGACCACCTCAAATTTATATTTCTCTGGAGACCAGCCCCACGAGTAGGCTTGAAGATCCTCTATGGCAAGCTGTTGGGCGTGTTCATGGGAAGAGGGACTGAAGCCGCAGCCATAGCTTGTACGCAGCTTCCCCCGCACCGTCTTGAAGCGGCTCTTGATGACGATTACAAAGGCGTGGGTAAGGTGGGATGAGGCCTGTTGATGCATGATATCAACGTTGACCCTGTAGTCGGCATAGCCTTTTTTCCGCAAAACCTTTTCCGCCTCATCCAGCGCAAGCACCGGGTGGCGTTTGCCGTATACCAGAGCGTAATCGAGAGTGTTCCCCATCCACTTGGCCATCAGACAGACGGCGCCGCCTTGATAAGGGTCACCGGGCGCCGCCGGGGAAGGTGGCGCTGCTTGGATGGTATTGGTGGCCAGGAGCACTAAAAGTAAGGTCAGGTATCGCACAGTTCACCTCTTTCCAAATTCCCTAAAATGTTGGCGGCGGTATCTGCCCATTTCTTTAATCCCACCGGTCTGCTCAGTGCCGGCTTTCTCGGACGGGCTCCTAGTCTCTGGAGGCGGCGAGAAATGACCGAACAAAGGGCGTAGTAAGGCGGCGTTGGGCCTCCAGTGAAGCGTGATCGAGTCGATCAAGCAGGTTTTGCAGAGACTCCATGTCCCGCGGTGTGTGGCGCAGGATATAAGCAGCGGTGTCATTACTCATCTCCAGACCCCGTCTGGCGGCACCTGAGGTTAGTGCATGCTGTTTCTCTTCATCAGAGAGAGGCTGGAGCTGGTAGCAGAGTCCCCAGTTCATCCGTGAAGCCAGATCAGGCAGCCTAAGGGGGAGGGCCGATGGACTCTGGGTTGCCGATACCAGTAGAGACGTGCCACGGTCCCGTAGCCGGTTGAAAAGATGGAATATCGCCTGTTCCCAGTTGGAATATCCGGCTATCTGCTGTATATCGTCGAGACAGATCAATTGCAGGCTGTCCAGATCATTAAGAATGTCCGGATGAAACTCCGATGCTTGTTGTAACGGGATGTAGGCGGCACTTCTCTGCTCTTCATCGGCAAGTTGGCAAGCGGCCTGCAGGAGATGGCTCTTGCCGACGCCCTCTCCACCCCAGAGGTAGACAAAGGGCTCACCTTTACCCCGAGCGCAGGTGGTGAGGTCGCTTACCGCCTGGTGGTTGCCGCCGGCAACAAAGGTCTCCAGGTCGGCGTGTTTCCGAAGTGTGATGCCGAGGGCAAGCTGCTTGGCCATAGGATGCTGGTTGACTACCGTCGGATTACTGCCGGGAGAGTGCGGCAGCAGTGGATGCCAAGCGTTTGCCGAGAGCGCGGCAGAGTCTTTTTTCCTCATCGCTCAGGGGAAGCTTGCTGTCGCTGCCGGCTAGATGGCTGGGACCGTAGGGGGTTCCACCACTTTGAGTGTGCAGCAGATCGGTCTCACTGTAGGGGAGGCCAACAATCAGCATGCCGTGATGCAGTAGCGGCAACATCATCGATGTCAGGGTGGTCTCCTGGCCGCCGTGGAGACTGGAGCTGGAGGTGAATACACCACCCGGCTTGCCCATCAGGGCGCCGGAGAGCCAGAGAGGGCTGGTGCCATCAATAAAGTACTTCATTGATGCGGCCATATTGCCGAAGCGTGTCGGGCTGCCCAGGGCCAGAGCGGCGCAGGATTTCAGATCATCCAGGGTGGCGTAGGGGGCGCCCTGTGATGGAATCGTCTCCTCAGTTGCTTCGCATACGCTGGAGACATTGGGAACGGTGCGCAGACGCGCCTCTATGCCGGGAACCTCTTCAACGCCACGGGCTACCTGCTGTGCCATCTCTGCCGTGGCACCATAACGGCTGTAGTAAAGCACCAGAACCTCCGCCATCAGAGGATCTCCAGAACCTTTTCAGGGGGGCGGCCGATGGCGGCCTTACCATTTTTGATCACTATAGGCCGCTCGATCAGTTTAGGATTGTCGAGCATTCCCTGGATGAGCTGATTCCGGGTGAGACCGGCTTTATCGAGTCCCGCCTCTTTGTATTCAGCCTCTTTTTGTCTCATCAGATCCCGAGGCTCGATGCCAAGCATATCGAGAACTTTGATCAACTCTTCACGGTTGGGCGGGGTATTCAGGTACTCTCTGATTTTGGGCTCTACCCCCTGCTCCTCAAGCAGCTGCAGTGTCTGACGGGATTTGCTGCAACGGGGATTGTGGTAGATTTCTACTGACATGGACTGCTAACTCCTTGGTGTGTGATATAGGCTATTGTAACGGGTAAGACGAAGATTTGAATACGACAATTGCGCTGTTTGATGTTGTGCTGGAAAGTTCCGGTTATTTTCGATTCTGTTAGGCAGAGATCATACAGGCTGCAAGTCGGTTTTATCTGTAGAGTGGATATATTCAGTTGTGTCTGGTTTTACTTCACCGCAGATAGCTGAATAACTGCAAACTTTATTTCAGGATGGGTATGGACAGAGAGCATTCAGGAGGCAGCCCCATGGAAAAACTAAGGGAGAGCGTGTTCCGTGGCCAGGCTTTTATCCAGCTGCTGTCCAGACATTTTTGCGAAAACCGGGGATTGTCCAACGCCGCCTCCCTCACCTACACAACCCTGTTGTCGTTGGTGCCGCTAATGACCGTTAGCCTGGCGGTTTTTGCCGCCTTCCCCATCGCCGACCGGGTTGAGGAGAAAGTTCAAAGCTTTCTGTTCGAAAACTTTGTGCCGGCATCGGGGGAGGTGCTGAAAGTCTACATGGAGCAGTTCACCAGCAGAGCTTCCCATCTCTCCGGTGCCGGTTTCATCCTTCTTGTCGTGGTTGCGTTGATGATGATGGCGAATATCGATCACGCCATCAATGCTATCTGGCGAGTGCGGCGTAAACGTGGCCCACTGAGCGTATTTATGGTCTATTGGGCTATTCTCTCCCTCGGGCCTCTGCTGATCGGCGGCAGTGTGGTGGTGACCTCTTATCTGGTCACCATTCCTATCCTCTCGGATGCGGCGGCGACCTTTAGTCAGCGTTTGCTTGGCCTGACGCCGTTTTTGGCATCAGCAGCCGCTTTCAGCCTGCTCTATATCATCGTGCCCAATCGACGGGTACTAATTGGGCACGCTATTGCCGGTGGCCTTCTTGCGGCACTGCTGTTCGAACTGGCAAAAAAAGGTTTCGCTTTCTATCTCACCCACTTTCCTACCTATGAGGCGATCTATGGCGCTTTGGCAGTAATTCCTATCTTCCTGATGTGGCTCTATCTCTCATGGGTGATAACACTCCTGGGCGCTGAGTTTGCCTACTGTCTGGGTGTTTTCGGTAAGGTATCGCATCGCAGGGAGGAGGGTGGCGGTAACTCTCTACTGCTGGCATATCGTCTGTTGCAACGCTTATGGCAGGCTCAGCATTCAGGTGAGTCGGTAGGTTTGATGCAACTCTCCCATGATCTTGATGGTGAGCAGGAGGAGCGGTTGGAGGGGTTACTGGTACAACTGCGGGAGGCCCATCTGATATTGATTACCGATGAGGGGACGTGGGCGTTGGCCCGAGATCTTTCAGCGGTCTCCCTGCTTGATCTCTATCTTATTCACCCGTTTGTCCTGCCTGATCCCAAATTGCTGAGAGGCGTGCTGCATCCGCAAGAGCAGGCACTGGCTGATCTGCTGGGAAAGGTGCGTGGGGACCTGGAGAAGACAATGGCTCTGTCTCTGGATGAACTCTACCGTGGTGGGGAGGGCCGGGAGAGGGGTTAATAATCCAGCGTTAATCCTGTGTTTATTAACCATGTAGCTGAATAGTGTGGTACTCGAAACGCTCAAAGCAGCAGGTCGATTGCAACAGCTTGTCGGCAAAGATCCGTGTTTTGAGGTGTTTTCCCCCATCGACAAAATACTCCCTTTCCGGATGGTACAGCAGATGGGGAGTAATAATGACAGAAGGGTGTTTTTCTCCTCGGTCAAGCAGAAGTGCCGGCTGGAAATCGGCTATATCGGTGGTGCCAAACACCATCGGCTTGATGGTGGCGGCGGAGATGATGCCCTGAATAAACTGGACGCCTACCTCGGTAGTATCCTTGTTGCGGGCGATGAAGCGGCGTACGACACCAATTATCCAGTTTTCCCCGTTCTCGGAACGTTCACTCTCCATCAAAACCAGTTGACCCACCTGGAGACTGCTTGAGTTATCGGGAGCGACTTCCAAACCGATGCCGCTTTTACTGATGTTGGTCTGGCGCCAACGGAAAGTGTTGTGTGTCACCACCTGATGAGGGCTGATGGCATCACCAATGGTGACCAACTCTTCGTCCAGCATGCTCTCTGATGGGGCGGTATTGACAATGCCGCCATATTTTAGAAAGTGAGCGATGTCGGTAATACCGCAAGCTATTATCAGCCAGTCATAACGCTCCTGTCGGGGATGGCGTCGCTGTGGCTGCAGATGCCAAGCCACCAGCATATTGCGAAGCAGCTGTTGGATGGAGGCGCTGTTGAGGTTCTTCAGCCCTGGGACTGAGGGTGTTGTCTTTGTCCCGATGGTTTGCATCTGCTGGTTGATAAGGTTGCAGAGGGGGATGCTGTCCAGCAATAGGCAGCTTTCGGGGTTTTTTGGTGGAGTTTCCTGAGAGAAGGCATGAGGTTTGCCGCTCCCCTGGAGGTCGATCACAAATCGTCCGCCACTCCCTTCGGCTGCTGATTTCAGTGTTGTGATCCGGGCATACTCTCCCCACCAAGTGAGGTAACTATAGACCTGCCATATCTCATTCTGTTGCAGCTTGGAGGGATCGAGCAGCATGATCAGTACGATAGATTTAAACAGTGTGCGGATGGTCGCGTTGCTGTCAGCTTTGTGTTGAGGGTCATCGACAGGTTCATTTGATAGCCGCAGTTTCTCAGCAAGAAGATAGAGTTGAAGTATCTCAGGCCAAATGTGGCCGGGCTCCTGACGGTGCTCTGCAAATGTGAACAATAGGCTGAGAATCAGGCTGTCCAGAGCGAGGTAGACCAGTCTTGTCTGCTGCTCGATCGGTACTTTTCCCTTCTGAAAGTAGTGTTGTTCCTTGATAGCGATCTTATAACCGTAAGAGATTTCAATAGTGATCTTTTCGGTTAATGAGTAGAGCTCGGCGGCATCCCGATGGGCGCTGGTACGGTTTTTCTTTCTTGCACTGTCTGCAAGCTGGTGGAAGGGTGTGTGGTAGCACGTCATCAAGTCAGTCCGGTTGGCAATGCTTCCAGGATGACGATTAAGCAGTGTGAGAGATTTGAGTAGGAGCTTTGCCGTTTGTAGTGGATTGGCATAGGGAAGCTCCTTCATCCACTGCTGCAAGGGCTGTATCTGTGTCAGAGTGCCTGGATTCTCGGTGGTATCGGGAGTGGGTACTGTCAGCTGGGTTTTGCTCATATTCTTCTAATTACCCTGTTGGTGCCATGTCGGAGAGCGTTACTTGGTGTTCTTTGCGGCTTAGCCCGAAACATGCCCCTATCGATAGATCTTCCATTGCACTCAAATTGTTATTCTTGATAAACGTATAGGCGTATCACTGAAGAATTACAAGCTATTGGGTATCTTCGCGTAGAGTATGCAGGGGGCAAATTTTATCTGCTGCACCCTATTTTCCTGAATATAAGGTAATCCCCCATTTAGTGGTGGAAGTTCAGTATACCAATGGGGTGACTACTGACTTATATTAAGGTGACTTCTGAACAGATCACGAGTGACTCCCTTCTGCTCAGATGACACAGGCTCTGTGGTGAAAATCTTACCTATGTTTTGCTTTCGCTACGATCATCCCCTGGAAACCCCGATAAGGTCACTCCCGTAACCATGATTATGATCATAATCCGGCATCATAATAGCGGTCATAATAATATTCGGATTAAACCAAAGGAGGTGATATGAACCGTCTAATCACATCTCTGCTCTGTTTCACGGTACTAGTGGTGTCGAGCCTGGTACAGGCAGCCGCAACCCGTGATCCGGCAACCCATTTTTTTGATGAGACATGGGGCGATTTTCAGGAGGAGCTGTCCACTGCCAAAGAGCAGGGGAAACGAGCCGTTCTCATTATGTTTGAGATGGAAGATTGCCCCTACTGTCATCGGATGAAGCAGACCGTGCTCAATCAGCCCGATATTCAGGATTACTTCAAACAGCACTTTCTCATCTTCTCGGTAGATATCGAGGGTGATGTGGAGATTACTGACTTTAGTGGTGAGATGATGCTGCAGAAGGATTTTGCGGTGAAGAAGAATAGAGTTGGAGCCACCCCGGTATTCGCATTCTATGACCTCAAAGGAAAAGAGATAAAGCGGGCACGCATGACAATTGCCGCCAATGGCCCGGAGGAGTTTCTGCTGCTTGGCCGCTATGTGGTTGAGGAGGCTTTCAGTAAAACAAGCTTTACCCGCTACAAGAGACAACAGCGTAAAGCAGCGAAAGGAAAGTGAGCACTATGAGGCAGCCGAAGATAATGCTCTACCTGCTGTTGTTTGTCGTGGTCTACTGGGGTAATGCTCAGGGCGAGGAGGCTATGGGGCTGGAGCCATTGCCCGAACCTCTGACACTGCCGTATGCACTCTCCCTTGCCGATGACAGCCATCCTGAGCTGGAGACCCGGCGCGCCCGAATGGAAGCGGGTGATGCGCAGCAGTTGGAAATCACCGCAAAAACGCAGTTCCAGGCTGGGCTGGAGGCGAAATTTCTGGCAGTTAAGCCCTCCTACCTCTCGTCCAATCGAAGCATAAATAACAGTAGTGTAAAACTGAGGTTGAGCAAGCAGTTGTATGATGCCGGTCGAAATAGATTGGAGCTGGAAGCGACAAGCTATGATCGGAAGGGCAGAGAGTGGGACTATCTGGATGCCAGGCAGAAACGCCGCCTGGATATCATGACTCGGTACTTTGATGTGCTGCTCTCTGACATGCGGTATCTCAGAGACGATGAAGTGATGACGGTCGCCTTTCTGCGCTGGAATAAACTCAGGGATGTGACTGAGCTTGGACGGGTGTCTGACCTCGATCTACTGGAGAGAGAGAGCATTTTCAATAGGGAGCTGCGCCAGCGGACATTGAGCCGGCATCTACAGCAGGCAACTCGTTCACGTCTGGCGATGAGTATCAACCGTCCTGAGAGCCTCTCGGCGGAGTTGGAGCGGCCTAGCCTGCCATCAGTTGATAGAGCGCTTGGAGAGGTGGATGATCTGGTAGTAGATGTATTGGCGAGCAACCCCCGACTCAAATCACTACGTGCCGGGGTGCTTGCCGCCGTGGCGCGGGTCGATTCCGCAAAGGTGGGAGATGGCTTGGTGATTCGCGGTGAGATGGAGTTGGCCGGCTACAATCGAACCACCGGTTCCAGTCACCCCCTCTCGGCCGGCCTGGTAATGGAGTTGCCGCTCTCAAGTGGTGGAGCGGTGGATGCCGCCGTAGCTAAGCAACGCGCTCTGCTCCATGAGCAACGAGCGCTTCTGGCTCAGGGTGAGATGGATCTCCGGCAAACGGTACTGGATCTCTGGCTTGAGATCAGCGCACTGAAGGTAGAACAGCAAGAGGTTGAAGCTTTAGGCGCCTATCGTGAACTCTATCTTGATCGGAGTCGTGCCCTTTATGAGCATGAGCTGAAGTCAAATTTGGGGGATGCTGCATCAAAAACGGCCGATTATCAGCTACGCAGAGATGAGGTTGAGTTCAATCTGGTACTTGCCTGGGCGCGACTGGATGCTCTTGGCGGACGCCTGCTTCAGTTGGCCACCGGGAAAAATAACGGAGAGAAAACAGATGATTAAACGCTGGATTGTCGCAGTGATGATGTCCGGAGGGTTTACCCTGGCGATGGCTGATGATGTAGAGGGCCACCTTGGTTGGCTTAAGCGTGTCGAACTGGGTACTCCGCTATCGGGCAGAATCAGTCGGGTGGAGGTACAACCGGGGGATCGGGTAAAAGCGGGAGGTGTGCTGGTGGCGCTGGATGAGCGCCGCTATGCAGCTCAATTGTCGGCTGCCAAAGCAAGAGTAGAGGCGGCGCGTCAGGAAAAGCTGGAGGCGGATAAAGAGCTGGAGCGTACGCTTGACCTATTCGATAGAACTGTCCTTTCAGAGCATGACCGCAATCTGGCGGAGATTGCAGCGGCAGGTGCTGCTGCGCAGTGGCGACATGCCCAAGCCGCCTTGGTGGAGGCGCAGAGTAATCTTGATGATTGTCGTGTTATAGCACCGTTTGACGGTGTAGTGATCAAGGTTGATGCTATTCCCGGGGCGACAACAGTCAACCGACTGCAGCTTCAATCCCTGGTGGCACTGGCAGATGATAGCGGCCTTCTTGTGCATGGTGAGGTGACACCTGAACAAGCGGCTGGATTGACGGTAGGTGGTGAGGTGGAGGTTGCCGTCAACGCCATCTGGCACCCAGGTAAGGTTCAGCATGTCGGGCTGGAGCCGGTTAGCAGCAGCACAAAGGTAAGATATAAGCTGACCGTCCGGATTGACGGAGCGGATCAGTTGAAGCCTCGGACCGGCGGCCCGGCTGTGATACGCTTTTAACCTAGAATCCTAGGTTTAATCCTGCAGGGCTATCAATTTAGGGAGAGTGGCGTTGAGTATCTGTTTACGTTGTCGTGTCACAGGTAAGGTTCAGGGTGTCTTTTTTCGCGCCTCCGCACGCTTCGAGGCGGGTGCCCTGGGTATTAAAGGCTATGCACGGAATCTGACGGACGGCAGCGTTGAAGTGATGGCTTGTGGCGAGCCCAACTCTTTGGAACGGTTTAGATCCTGGCTTGCCAAAGGTCCTCAATCCGCCAGGGTGAGTGGTGTCTCATGCGAACCGGTTGAGGTGCAGGCGTTTAACGGTTTCTCTATCCGCTAATTTCTTAATCTACTCTTTCGTTAAGTGATTATGGTGTCAGGCCAGTATTGCTCGCAGTATACTAGCGTGATGAAGCTACCACCATTAACCGCCGGGCGTATCCTCCGCCGCTACAAACGTTTTCTTGCTGATGTCGAGCTGAATGACGGTACACAAGTGACTGCACACTGCCCCAATACCGGGCGGATGACAGGCTGCTGGGCTCCCGGTGCACCTGTGCAGTTGAGCTTCAGCGACAACCCAAAACGAAAGTTGTCGTGGACCCTGGAACGGGTGGATATGGGGAGGGGCTGGGTGGGGGTTAACACGGCACGAACCAACAGCGTGGTGGCGGAGGCTATCACTGAAGGGCGTGTATCGGTGCTGGCGGGATATCAACGCTTACAGCGAGAGGTCCGTTTTACCGTGCCTGGACATCCCGCTTCACGCCTTGACCTGCTGTTGAGTGAGGGGATGGCGAAAGACGCCCTGGTTGAGATCAAGAATGTCACCCTGCTGGTGGGGGATAGCCTGCAGTTTCCCGATGCGGTGAGCGAGCGGGCAAGGAAACACCTCGACATGCTGGTCGCGGCGGTTGAAAGAGGGATGCGCGGTGTTATCCTGTTTGCCGTGAATCGACCCGAAGGTGATTACTTTACACCTGCGGTGGCTATAGATCCGGAGTATGGAGCGCGTTTGAAGGGGGCGGTAACCGCAGGTGTCGAGGCGTATGCACTGCGCCTCCAGCATACACCCGACGGAATAATCGGTGACGTCATGGTGCCGGTGGAGTTATAGATATAACCGGATTACCCACAACTATCCATCAGCCCTGATTTGGATAGGGATAGGAAATTCCTGTAGGACTATTTGGATATATTTGGGCGCCTTCAGTACCCGGATGACTCGACGTCCAGACCCTGTGGCAACTCATCCAGGCGCTCGACTCCACCAGTGATTTCACCATTGGGCATCAGCTCCAGCCAACGATATCCCGGCGGCGACGCTTCAATGCTGAATTCGTCCCGCTTCCGGGTGAACTGGATGCATGTGGAGGGTGTGCTCATCAACTTGACACCGTTGCGCTCACCATCAAAGTGTTGATGTACGTGCCCCCAAAGCACTCCCCGCACATTGGTGTGGTGGTCGGTAATGTTGAACAACGATGCAGGATTGTCGAGTGATATATCATCGAGCCAGCGACTGCCCATCGGTACCGGGTGGTGGTGCAGGCAGATAAGGACGTGATGGTTGGGGTGATTCTCCAGACTCCGCTGCAGAATAGAGAGCTCACTGTCGTTGAGGTGACCGCCGGGGTGGTTGGGCAGTGACGAGTCAAGGAGTAGCAGTAGCCAGTTGCCCCGCTTTACCGCTTTTGGTGAGCTGATATTGGCAGCTGTCATGGTGCTTGCCATCATGCTCGAATCGTCATGATTTCCGGCGAGGCAGTGAGTTGGTATACCTGCTTTCTCAAACTGCTTTCCCATCCAGGTATAGCCGGCTTCAGAGGCATCGTGCACCAGATCCCCTGTTGCTAAAATGAGGTCGGGTTTGGTGAATTTTTGTAATGCGCTGTCGAGCACCTGAGTGAAGCTCTGTTGGGTGTTGATACCTGCCAGGCACTTTTCGGGGTCTGCGTAGAGGTGGCTGTCGGTTATCTGTATAACACGCAGAGGCAGCTCATCCCCCTTTAAGGGGGGCTGCCGATGTTGATTATCCCGCAGTGTGTCATCGTGCTGCATTGGTCACCGATTTATCCTTAATCGAAACACCGTAAGTCAATAGTTGCAGAAAAGGGAAAGCTGCGTCTGTGATATCGCTTTCTTAAAAACTCAAGTTTCGGAGTTTGTTAGCCCCCTCTCCCTCAGGGAGAGGGTTGGGGTGAGGGAAGTTAAAAAGCTAACGCTTTGATTCTTTAGATTTCCCTCATCCTGCCCTTCTCCCTCAGGGAGAAGGGACGGTCTATGCTAGCCTTTAACGTCACTTGAACTCTGAAACTTGAGTTAAAAAGTAATCAGAAGTTGTCTGTAGATACAAATAGACCGACACGGAGATCTTTTGCGGTGTAGATTTCACGTCCATCCACGCTCATCACTGCATCAGCAACTCCCATCACCAAGCGTCGGGTGATGACCCGTTTCAGGTCGATTTGGTAGGTCACCTTCTTTGCCGCCGGCAGAACCTGGCCGGTAAATTTGACCTCACCAACACCGAGGGCGCGACCATGACCCGGGTTGCCGATCCAGGCAAGGTAGAAACCGATTGCCTGCCACATGGCATCCAGGCCCAGGCAACCGGGCATGACCGGATCGCCTGGAAAGTGGCAGTCAAAGAACCAGAGGTCGGGGTTGATATCCAACTCTGCCTGGATCTCTCCTTTGCCATAGGCGCCACCCTCGTCACAAATGCGGGTGATACGGTCCATCATCAGCATGTTGGGGGTGGGTAGTTGAGCGTTGCCTTCGCCAAACATTTTGCCGTGACCACACTCAAGCAGCTCCTCTCTGGTAAAGCTCTGTTCTTTTGCCATCAGTTTTAATTCTCTTTCTGTTCGTTATTCAAGTTTCGGAGTTCGCTAGCTCCCTCTCCTCTTTTGGGGGGTGTCGTAAAAGCACCAGTTCCTTCTCCCTACGAGGGAGAAGGTTAGGATGAGGGTGTATTGAATCAATAAATTACCTATTGATCCCCCTCACCCTAACCCTCTCCCCGGTAGGGAGAGGGGACTTTTGCAACACCCTCCGTTGGGAGAAGGGGGCAGCCTAATAAGATTTTTGTGTCGTTGAGCTCCGAAATATGTGTTCGTTACATCCTACAGAGGATATCTGGTTCTACTGCAGCCGCTGTTGCAGGAATGGAATGATCTCATCGATATCGATCATTGAGTTATCACTCTCGCTACGCCCACGATACTCAATTTTTCCTTCATCCAGGCTGCGTTCACCCACCACTACCCGGTGAGGTATACCGATTAGTTCCATGTCAGCGAACATAAAGCCCGGGCGAACCTCGCGGTCGTCCAGTAGAACCTCAATGCCGGCGGCGCTCATCTGTTCATAGAGTTTTTCGGCTGCTTCACGTACCCGCTGGGATTTGCTCATTTTCATCGGCAACAGAGCGACCTGGAAAGGCGCAATGGCGTTGGGCCAGATAATGCCTTTGTCGTCATGATTCTGCTCAATCGCCGCGGCAACGACCCGGGAAACCCCGATGCCGTAGCAGCCCATGGTCATCACCTGGGCACGGCCCGATTCATCCAGTACCGTGGCGCCCATCGCTTCGCTGTACTTTTTCCCCAGCTGGAAGATGTGCCCCACCTCGATACCGCGGGCGATGGTCAGCACTCCTCTGCCGTCCGGGCTTGGATCACCCTCCTGGACAGAGCGCAGGTCAGCCACCTGGGGTAGCGGCAGGTCACGCTCCCAGTTGATGCCGAAGTAGTGTTGGCCGTCAATATTTGCGCCGGCACTGAAATCGGCGGTATTGGCCACCGTGCGATCAATAATGCATGGAAGCGGCAGGTTGAGTGGGCCCAGAGAGCCGGGGCCGGCACCAATGGTTTCACGGATCTCCTCTTCTGTGGCGAAGCGCAAAGGAGAGGCGACCTCATCCAGCTTCTCCGCTTTGACTTCGTTGAGGTCGTGGTCGCCGCGTATCAGCAGTGCAATAAACGCTGCTTCCTGCTCTTCGGCAGCAGCTACGATCAGTGTTTTTACCGTGCGCTCAATAGGCTGATTGAAATCATCGACAATTTCATTGATGGTTTTGGCATTCGGTGTAGCCACCATCCGCATCTCTTCTGCAGGCTCGGATCGTGACTCAGTTGGCGCAACGGCCTCGGCCGTCTCAATGTTGGCGGCATAATCGCCTTCTGTCGAGAAGGCAATGGCATCCTCTCCAGAATCGGCGAGTACATGAAATTCATGGGAGGAGCTGCCGCCGATACTGCCGGAGTCGGCCTGTACCGCCCGGAAGTTAAGGCCGCAGTGGTTGAAAATATTGCTGTAGGCCTGGTGCATCTGGTCATAGGTCTGCTGCAGCGACTCCTGACCAATATGGAAGGAGTAGGCATCCTTCATCAGGAACTCCCTGGCGCGCATAATCCCAAAGCGAGGGCGGATCTCATCTCGAAACTTGGTCTGAATCTGGTAAAAGGTGGTCGGTAGCTGTTTGTAACTCTGCAGCTCGCTACGGGCCAGGTCGGTGATGATCTCCTCATGGGTCGGGCCGTAGCAGAACTCCCGCCCATGACGGTCGTTCAGACGCAGCAGTTCCGGCCCATACTTCTGCCAGCGGCCCGTCTCCTGCCACAGCTCGGCGGGCTGTATCGAGGGCATTAACACCTCAAGGGCACCGTTTCTGTCCATCTCCTCACGGACAATATTCTCTATCTTGTGCAGTACTCGCAATCCCAGGGGGAGCCAGGTATAGAGACCGGCGGCCAGTTTTCTGATCAGCCCGGCCCGCAGCATCAGCTGGTGGCTGGCGATTTCGGCATCCGCCGGGGTCTCCTTGGTGGTCTGGAGGGGGAAACGGGAGGTACGCATCTGTTGTCCAATAGTTATTTCAAAACGTTGTATTCTAACCAAAAACGAAATTTGATGCTGCAGCTGTTTTCTAGTGGCAAGTCACCAGCCATGACGATCAACGAGTTGGAGTAGAGTACGAGTTGGCAAATAATTCCTATTATGTAGACAATGGGTATCTATCTGCACTCCGCCTCCTTGTTGTGGCAACCTCATATTTGAAGACGGCAGAATATAATCCGTGGGCTGCTAAAGTATGGTAATGGCTCGGACACCGCTCATCAGAGATCGACACGGCAGACGCCACTTGAAGCTGCTGTTCGCTCTACTGTTGTGGAGCGCTTTTGCCTGGCTGGCAGCTGACGGACTGGTGACGGAGGAGTTGATTCAGTGGGCGACCGAAAAGTACGGCAGTACCGCCGGTGATCGCATGCGTGGCTGGCAGCGACTTATGGAAAAAAATCAGCAGAAGGATGAGGCGACCAAGCTTGCGGTGGTGAATGACTTTTTTAATCTGCTTACCTACCGCTCAGACCTCAATATATGGGGGCAGAAAGATTACTGGGCGACCCCCGTTGAGGCTTTAGGCAAAGGTAAGGCGGATTGTGAGGACTATTCCATAGCTAAGTACTTTACCCTGCGGGAGCTGGGGGTGCCGGATGAAAAGATGCGCATTATGTACGTTAAGGCGCTGGAGCTGAATGAAGCACATATGGTGCTCACCTATTACTCTGATCCGGGTGCGGTTCCAGTGGTGCTGGATAATCTCAATCGGCGCATTCTCTCCGCCAACAAACGTGCGGATCTGGCGCCGGTATATAGCTTCAATGCTGAAGGACTGTGGCTGGCGAAGAATCTCGGCAGGGGGAAGAAGTTGGGCTCCTCCGGGCGACTTAACCGCTGGGAAGATCTGAAGGCACGGATGGCGAAGGAGCTGAAGCCGTGATGGTAGACGCTCAGTATCATGTTGAAAAGACAACAATAACAAGCTTTTTTGTACCTGCTTCTGTGATGGGGGCGGTAATCGCTACTGAAAATTTAGGGAAACGGTCATGACCTTATCGAAACAGCTGATTATCCTGATAGCCGCTCTGTTGCTGATGGTCTTTGTCGGCACATTTCTGATCAGTGTTGACAACACTCGGGACTATCTGGAAAAACAGTTGGCCTCTCATGCTCAGGATGCCGCTACCTCCCTTGGTCTGTCGATCTCCTCCCATATGGCGGAAGGTGATCTGGCGACAGTGCGCTCGATGACGGATGTTATTTTCGATCGAGGTTATTACCGCTCTATCCGGGTGGAGGATATGGCGGGAAAGCCACTGGTTGACCGAATTCTGCCGGTGAAGATCGAGGGCGTGCCCGAGTGGTTTATTGAGCGTCTTCCCCTGACCACCCCGCAGGGTGAATCCTCGTTGATGAGTGGATGGATGCAGGCCGGCAGGGTAGAGGTCAGGAGTCATCCAGGCTTTGCCTACAATCAGCTGTGGCAGACGGTAGCGGCAACTTTTCGTTGGTTTATCGGCAGCATGGTAGTGGTTTTGGCCGTCGGTCTCTTACTGCTGCGTTGGGTCATGAAACCACTGGAATCGGTTGAGCAGCAGGCCAATGCGATCTGCAATCGTGAGTTTCAGATACTGGAGGAGCTGCCGCGAACCCCAGATCTGCGCCGTATTGTTGAGGCGATGAACAGGATGTCGGAAAAGGTGAAACAGATGCTCGATGATCTTGAGCAACTGGCCTCGGGTCTGCGGCGGAAGGCGTATCAACATCCGGTATCCGGCCTCGCCAACAAGCGCTACTTTATGGATACCCTGGAGAATCTGATCCGCTCACCTGAAGATTTTTCGCACGGTGTTCTCTGTCTGATTCAGCTGAAGGATTTCAAAGAGTATAACGATCGCAGGGGGTATCAGGCGGGTGATAATCTCCTGCAGGAGGCGACGAAGTCGCTCAAGGCGGTAGTGGGTGATAGACCCAAGCAGTTGTTGGCGCATCTGGCAGGCGCCGATTTTGCACTGCTGGTGGAAGAGTGCAGCATAGAAGAGAGTGAGGTGCTGGGAGCTGAGTTGGTAGCCGCGCTGACACAACTCTACGGTACAGGCAAGCTGGATGAGCCTAATGCCGGCCATGTCGGCATGGGCTACTTTGATGGTAGCCAGACACTCTCCGAGCTGATGTCCGAGGCGGACATGGCGCTACGTATGGCTCAGCTAAAGGGGGCCAATGAGTGGCACCTCAGCACGCCGGATGAGTTGGAGCGGGAGCATATCCGTACTGCAACTGAGTGGCGGGAGTTTATTGGTGAGGCCCTTGGTAGTGGTCAGATCCAGCTCCAGTTTCAACCGGTGGTCTCCTGTCCGAGTAAGACGCTTCTGCATCAGGAGGTGTTGGTGAGAATACCTGAGGGGACGGGGGGTGACGGACAGGCGCTGTTGAGTGCCGGCGTTTTCATGCCCCAGGCCGAGAGCTTGGGGATGACCGCCGAGATTGATAAAGCGGTGATTGACAAAGTGCTCGATAGGCTACGCGATGATGCCGGTGGCGAAACGCAGTATGCAATCAACCTCTCCCCACCCTCCATTCTCTCTCCAGGATTCATGCCCTGGTTGGAGGAAGAGCTCTCTGCACATAGCGATATCGCCCATCGCCTGATCTTTGAGATGCAGGAGTATGGTGCTGTTGCTCTGGTGGAACAGATGAAAGAGCTGATTGAACTGGTGGGGCGCCACGGTTGCCAGTTCTCGCTCGATCACTTCGGTCGCAGCTTCAGCTCTCTTGCCTACCTGCGCTCCTTTAAAGTCGATTACCTGAAGGTGGATGGCAGCTTTATGCTCTCTCTGGATGAGAACAGTGATAACCGCTTCTTCGTCCAGGCATTGACCGAGATCGCTCATGGGCTGGAGATCAAAGTCATAGGCGAGTCAGTGGAGTCGGAGACGGTGTGGGATATTCTGCCCGGGCTGAAGCTGGACGGTGCGCAGGGTTACTATCTGGGACGGCCGGTGTAGGTTTTATGTAGGAGCGGGCTCTTGGACCGCGATAAAACAACCACCATGGTGCAATCATTCATCGCGCTTCAGGAAAGCGCTCCTACAATCGAGCTCCACAAGCTGCCGGTATGTTTTTGTTAGGAGCGGTCTCGCGGACCGCGATGGGCAGGAGCGCCATGGTGCAGCCATTCATCGCGCATTAAAAAAACGCTCCTACAGCCGAGGTGTTCTCATGGTTATTACCTGCAACATTAACCATGAGGGATGACCACTCTGCATTTAGGGCAACTCTTTTCTATTTCCTGTTTTAATGCTTGCTTGGCTTCGGTATCTCCGTGCACCAGCCGAACCTCTGAGGGCGGTCGCCGCATCCGCTTCACAAAGTTAACCAGATCCTTCTGGTCTCCATGGGCGGAGTAGCCGCTCAGGGTATGAATGCCGGCACGAATATCCACTCGATCCCCGTCCAGCATGACGTACCCACGCCCCGGGCCGTAGTTCTGGATGCTTTTCCCGGGTGTGCCTTCAGCCTGGTAGCCGACAAACAGCACATCTGTTCTCCGGTCTCCCAGCAGTGCCTTCAGGTAATTGACGATACGGCCGCCGGTGCACATGCCACTACCGGCAATCACTATAGTGGGTTTGGCGTTCTGCGTGAGGTGGGTGACCATCTGCAGGTGGCTTTTGTGATCATCAATAGTGGTGAGCTGGGAAAAGGCGAGTGGGTGGCGTCCGCGTTGCACTTTGGTGCGGGCTTCCTGGTCCCAGTAGGGTTTCAGTTTGCGGTAGGCCTCGGTAAAACGTGCGGCCAGAGGCGAGTCGAGAATAATCTCCAGCTCATTCCAGGCTAACCTCTGTGCTGCATGTCGTTCTCCGAAACGGTGAATAATCTCCTCCAGTTCATAGAGCAGTTCTTGGGTGCGGCCGATGCTGAAAGCGGGGATCAGAATCACGCCACGGTCTTGAAAACAGCGCTCTACTACTTGTCTCAGACGCCTCCGCCGCTCCTTTCTCCCTTCGTGCAAACGGTTGCCATAGGTACTTTCAAGTACCAGTATATCGGTCGACCAGGGCGCCTTGGGTGTCGGCAGCAGGGGTGTGTAGGGTGCCCCCAGGTCACCGGAGAAGATCACTTTTCTCTGCTCTCCACCGTGGGAAGTGCGGCACTCGATATAGGCTGAACCGAGAATGTGGCCGGCAGGTTGCAGTCGCACCTCCAGCCGGCTGCTTGTTGCCTCCTTAAGGGGGACCTCGCTCCAGCGATTGTAGGGCAGGGGTCTGAGCCTCTCGTCGATCAATTTAAGAAAGGCTGCTACCAGCCTTCTATTGCGGGTAATGCCCATTCGCAGGGCATCATCAAGTACCAATGGCAGCAGAATGGCTGTTGCTTCAGAGCAGTATATGGAGCCTTTGAATCCCGCAGCGATCAGATGAGGTATACGGCCGACATGGTCGAGGTGGCAATGAGTGACCAGTAGAGCGGATACCCGTCCCAGAGGAAACTCGATTTCCGCCTCACCATCACGGGACGTTTCATTTCCCTGGAACAGACCGCAGTCCACCAGCACTGAACTGCTGCTATCGATTACCAACTCGTGGCAGGAGCCGGTCACACCTGTTACAGCACCATGATGTAGAATTTCCATTTCTAACTCTGATTTATCCGTTAAATCCAAACATAAATTAGGAATTTAAGTAGCTAATATAGCGGATTTTTATATAAAAATGTGATCTATTACCCAAATAGGGGATGTTTCAGTTCGCATTTTTGGGTAAAAATTCTGCTAAGCGTGAAATAGGCGACTGTTTCTCGGTTTTGAAAGGTCTCTATGCAAGATGAGACGCCCGCTTGAGTTTCACCGTACCTGTGAGCATTGTGCATCCTGGTTGACAGTCGCGCTTGAGCACGATACATTGCTTTCCGTGTGTGGTCAGCATATTTGCTAAATATCTCAGGGATTACCGATATGAAAAGGCGTATTACGAACATTCTGATTTTTGCAGTTTTGTACATGACTGCAATGTCGGCGAATGCCGCACTCTTCACTCCGGCCAACGTGTCACTGAACGGTGTAGGCATTCTCGGGAATACCTATAACGTCACCTTCAAGGCATATGAAGAGGGCTTTGACGCGCAATCCTATCAGTCACTTGAGGATCCGGGTACTCTGACCTTCACTAGTGAGGGTGATGCGAGGGCTGCGGCAACCGCAATTGAGACAGCGGTAGTTACTCAGTTTGGAAATCCTTTTTTCCTCTATAATCTGGGTGGGGGTAACAGTAGCCAGGATCCGCTAGATGCCTACAACGGTTATCGAATTGCCTATCAACTCCTTGAAGACGTAAGCTACAATTTTATCACTTACACCGTGATGGGTGGTATCAACGGCCCATTTACAAGAACCCCGACTGAAGGTGATTATCTCGCCCTTGCATCATTTGAATTGGCAGAGGTACCGCTACCCGCAGCAGTCTGGTTGTTTGGCTCTGCCCTGCTGGGATTCAGCTTTTTCCGCAAAAAAGGCGTACGCGCCTGAGCTGAAGGGCTTACCAAGCCTACTGAATAAAATAGAAACCCCGCAGTCAAGTTACTGACTGCGGGGTTTTTCTTTGCTTAAAATTTATCCAAGCAGAGAGTTCAATAACCTCCCTTACTATCTGTACAGCAGTTCGTTGCTGACTTCCTTTCCTGTTACCACCTTCAACGCTCATTTGGAGACTGTACCCAACATTGCTTACGACGGTACTCTCAGCAGTGATATCACGTTGGGGCTATTCGCTTACTACTGATTTCTGTAGGTGTGAGTGTCTGCAGATTATCCTAATTAACAGAGTAGCCTTCTCAAGGTGATATTAAATCTTATAAAAAGAATTAAAATACTAACCAGGCGTGTTTTATGTAAATAATGTGACCTATTACTCAAATAGGGGATGTACCAGTTCACGTTTTTGGGTAAAAAGGGCGCTATATGTGAAATAGGCGATTTTTTATTAAGGAAGTAATCGCCTTGTGCGGATAAAAATTTCTGCCCACGAGAAGTTTACAGCGACTCTGGGCTGACCTAATCAATGGGATCTACGGGAGCTTTAAAGATGGCTGATACCACCACCAACACCCCCAATGCAACGGAACAGGCAGCTAACTACACTTTGGAGATCTCTCGCCAGGAGTTCTCGGGAGTGACCTTCACTCAAGGTTCCGAAGAGAAAGGTGCGACTCCCAATGATCTGATAGGTGAGTTGCCGGGTGGTGAGAAGTTCGTATTGGCCGATTATCTGGTGTTGGTGAAGGCTACCGATGGTGCGCTCCCTCCACCACTTACCCTTAATGACGGTACAGTCATTGACGGTGCTGAGGTGTTGGCAGCCCTTGGCGATATTAATCTTGATCTGGTGGGCGATACTGCTGCGGGTGGGCAGACTGGGCCGAATGCCACCGGCAATGCCGGTTTCTCTGTCTACTTCCCGGAAGGCTTGGGTGACAACTTGCTGCACGGCCCTTATGCGCCGGATCCTGGCGATTTGGGGGCGGGTGACGAAGGGAGCCTGCTCTTTGGTCAGCAGACTCTGGGTACGCTGGATATCGAGGTCCTCACTGATGTCGAGATCAGCGGCTACGAAGATGCCCAGCCCAATCAGCATATAGGTGATTACACACTGGCGCTGATGAAAGTGAACATCGCCATGACGCCCAGCAACGAGGCGACCTACCGCGACTCACTTACTCTCAACGATATTCCTGACGGTGCTGTTCTCTATGTCGGTGGCACCGATGCCGCCAATATCGTCACTGTTGTCGGTGGCTCCTATACCATCGAACTCCTCACCCTGAGCGAGACCGACCAGGAAGCCCTGCTCGATTCCGTCTACATGATTGCGCCGGATGACAGCGATGTGGATTACCCGCTTACTGCAGAAGCAGTGTTTGGCGGCCCCACCGGCGATCTTGCTGTGCCTGCCGATACAACCGTTATTGTCGATGCGGTAGCGGATATGCCGGTGGATCTTGATGCCGGCTTTGCAAGCTCAGAACTGCTGGTCAATGGCGATTTTGAAACCGGTGATCTCTCCGGCTGGCGCGTCGATTTTATCAATGGAGGATTTACGGATGGATTCTATATTGATGATGATGCTGATGCTCAGACTCCATTTTCAGGCTTCCCTTCCGCTGGCCCGGCTTCAGGTGGCTTCTACGCAGTAGGCGATCAAATTGGACCCAGCGCCCAGGCAATTGAGCAGACATTTGATGTCCCAGCAGGGGCAACCCAGGTCATGTTCAGCGCAGATCTCTTTTTGAATAATCATGCCGGCGGATATGTGGTGGGCACTGGCCTCGACCCCAACATCGGTCAAAATCAGTATGCACGCATCGATATTCTCGCCGAGGGCTCAGCACCCTTTGATACCACGGCAGATGTAATTCACTCGATCATTATTGATGAAGATAGTGACCTCGTTGAGGATCCTGTGACCGGCTATGCCCACTACGAAGTGGATATCAGTGCCTGGGTGACTGCCGGCGAGTCCTACGATATCCGCTTCTCTGCGGTTCAAACCGATTTTCACATGAACTTTGGCCTGGACAACGTCAGCATCAAGGCTGCCGGTGCTAGCGGCACCAATGCACTAGTCGACAGCACGGTTGTTCCTCCGAGCAATCCTGCAGAGCCCGCCAGCTCTGAGCCTAACCCCAGTACCTTGGATTTAACCATCAGCGCTGTCTTCGACGACGTGGAGGATGGCTCCGAAGCCCACCTAATTTTTGCCCGCGTTCCCGAAGGCTTCACCGCTGTTGACGGTTCTGCAGGCTATCAGGGTGTAATCACCGTCAATGGTGATGGCACTATCAGTTATGACGACGGTGGTGGTACCGTCACCTTTGCCGCCAATATGGCGGAGCTTGCAGCAGAACTGCGTGGCACTCCTCTGATTGGTGAAGCCTTCGATGGTACTGTGCCTGAAGATCAGGCGATCAATCTGCCCCAGGGCGTCTATGCCGCCTTTGAGTTGACTGCTGCGGAGATGACCTCTAATGCCGATGCGGCCATGTCTCCCTCATACACCGCCAATGTGACGGTCACCCTCCAGGCTCCTGATCGTTGGGATATGGAAGAAGGACCTGACGGCTGGCAGGTGGTTGGTGGCGATATCGGCTTTGATGCCGAAGACCTCGACGGTGAGCCGGGAGATGACTCCGGCGTCATGATCGATGATACCGGTGTGGTTGAATTCAGTGTCCCTACCTGGGCGCTGGCGGTGGATATTCCCACCGAACCGGATACCGAGCTGACCTACGAAAATAACATTAGCCTGGTTGAGGCCGGTATCGTTGATGTGACGGTAGATCCGGTCCACGGTCAGCTCTATGTAGATGACTCCGAAGGGTTCGAGGATGGTGATTCCGGTGATCAGATCGATACTGAAGCCGACCTGCAGGATGCCAGAGTGCCAGTTGCCGACGCCCCCAGCGTTGATTATGTTAACACCACCGGTGTTGATGAAGGTCCTATCCCGGTCAATATCGATATCGAAGTGCCGGATAACGAGGTAGTCCTCTCCGTCGTTCTTAGTAATGTGCCTGCCGGCGCCACGCTGTTTGATTCAACTCACCCTGCCGGTGTCACTGTGGCCGTGACCGGTGATGTTGATCTGGTGGCCTTAGGTCTTGACTATGAGGACCTCAGCATACTGCCGCCAGACGACAGTGATGTAGATCTTGAATTCCATGTAACAGCGACTCTTGCCGATCCTGATACCGGTCATACCCTGGTACGTGAAGGCGACATCTCCATCAAGGTTGATGCCGTGGCTGAAGAGGCGGTGCTCGTTGATCAGAATGATGCCACTGCCTTCAGTTACGTCTACAACGAAGACCAGTCAGAGGATGATGCAGGAGACACCACAGCTTGGGGTAGTGGAGAAACCGGTTGGACAGACCAGCCCACTGATGGTGACAACTATATTGACGGCGAGCCGGTCTACGGCATCGGTTTCAAAGCCACCGTCTCCGATGTAGATCAGGGCGCTGATACGCCCGCTGATATCACAGATGATCAGGGTTCTGAGTACATCGAAAAAATCGTTATCGATCCAGTAAGTGCCGGTGATGTATTCGGTACCGATGCCTTTAAGGCTTACATCGATGGCGTTGAATTGAGCGATGGTGCCACAGTATCTGTTCGTGCTCAGTACCTTGATGCAGGTGGCGTGTTGCAGTCTGGTTTGGTAGATGCAACCGTTGTCCTTAAAGATGGTGCCGCCGTTAGCTCGGATGCTTTTGTGCTGCTGTTTGATGCAGCCGACCATGTGCAGCGCGTCGATATGACCGATGGACTTGATGGTCCCGGTCTGCAGATTACAATGCCTCAGCATTCCGATAACGACGTTACCTTTGATGCCAAGGTCTGGACCCGCGAAGTACCTACCGATGGTGAGATCACCGATCAGAATGATGCGGCGGTAGTCAAAGCTACCATCACACTGGAAGTTCAGGCAGTGGCTGATGGCGCTGTTATAAATACCACAGCTCAGGATGTCGACCATATAGAGGATGGTACCAGCATTATTGCTGATCATGGTGCAGATGCCACCGAATCAAACCTCTATGTGCCTGTGGATTTCACCGCTGAACTGGTGGATCAGGATGGCTCTGAGGGTGTCACCCAGATTGTGATCACTCTCAATGGTGCAGAGGCAGGCGCACGCTTTGTTGATGGCGTCACTCACACTGACCTGGGTGCCCAGATCACCCTTTCCGGCGTCATCTATGATGTTGACGTAACAGGTCAAACGGTCACCCTTAATCTCGCTGCCGGTCAGAGTGGCATTGCTGTTGGTCAGGATATCGACCTGAGCGGTTTGGTTGCTGTCGAATTCCCCATCGACGACAGTACAGACTTCAGTACCACCTTTACGGTCACCACCACCGAGCTCGACACAGAAGGTGTGGCACTATCAGGTGCAGAGACCTACACCACCACGAAAACCGTCGATCATGTTATTGAGGGTGTGGTGGGCGAAGCTGATACCTTCTTTGATTTCGATCTGCCCCAGGATGACGGCGGCACCATCATACTGCCGGAAGACGGCACCTACACCATTGCCAGTCATGGTGCCGATGCGGGCGAGACTCCACTGAGTATCAATGTTGCGTACAGAGCCATAGTTCAGGATATCGATGAAGTAGCGGTAATAGGTGATGATACCCAGCAGTCTGAAAGTATCACCCAAATCGAGCTGAGCCACGACGGCGACGGTAGCTTCAACATCGGTGGACTCGGCGTGGGCGATACCGTACTTGTCAGTGGTTACACCGCCACCATCGCTGCGCTAACGGCGACCAGTGCGACCCTGACCTTTGCCGCCGCTGACATGGTCGACAGCATCGACCTGTCGGGTGTGGTGAGTGTTGATCTGCCGATCGACGACTCCACCGACTTCACCCTGACGGCGGTCACTACTACGACTGAGTACGACGACGACACTGGCATGAGCCAGACCACCACCAAGACCGACAGTCAGCACTTCGAGATCACGGGTGTGGTCGGCGAAGCGGATGCCGCCTTCGACTATGGCGTTGCCGCCGGTGCCAGCGTGGTGCTGTCGGAAGACGACACCGCAGTGATCGCGGATCACGGTGCGGATGCGGGCGAGACCCCGCTGGTGATCGACGTCAAATACACGGCTGCTGTACAGGATATCGACGAAGCCCCGGGAGGCGGCGACGACAGCCAGCAGTCCGAGGGTATCACCCAGGTTGAGCTGAGCCATGATGGCGATGGCAGTTTCAACATCGGTGGCCTCGGTGTGGGCGATCCCGTTATAGTCAGCGGCTACACCGCTACTATCACCGCCCTGACCGCAACCAGTGCGACCCTGACCTTTGCCGCCGCCGACATGGTCGACAGCATCGACCTGTCGGGTGTGGTGAGTGTTGATCTGCCGATCGACGACTCCACCGACTTCACCCTGACGGCGGTCACTACTACGACTGAGTACGACGACGACACTGGCATGAGCCAGACCACCACCAAGACCGACACCCAGCACTTCGAGATCGAAGGTGTGGTGGCTGAAGCAGCGGCGACACTGAGTGCGTTCGACGATGGAGACACTGAAGTCACTACGGGTACCGTGGTGCTGACTGAGGACAACGGTGTTCCCGGGGCTCAGGGTATCGAGTCGCCCATCGCTGGATTCCAGGGGGCTCGTGGCCGCCTGATTGAATTTGACTACAGTGCGAAGACCCAGGACTACGGCACGGGCTCAGACGACTCCGAGGCGATCACCCGCATCGTACTGGACAAGGGTGCCTGTGAAGGCGGCTGGGTCTATGACAGTGACGGTGATGGCACACTGGGTCTGACCATTCTGGATGGCAATGGTGCCGTGGTCACTGAGGCCGATGCAGGGCTCGCAGTGCTCGACCCCAATGTGGATGGGCATCTTGAGCTGACATTCAGCAATCCGGATGTTGAGTCTGTCACTCTGGATGGTGCGATTGGTGTTCGCCTGTTCCCGGATGACAGTACTGACTTTGACCTGACCGTTACCACGACCACAGTGGAGTACGATGACGAAGGCGATACCGTTGTGGTGGATACGGTCGACACCGAAAACACTCTGCACTTCGAGATCCAGGGTGTGGTGGCTGAAGCAGCGGCGACACTGAGTGCGTTCGACGATGGAGACACTGAAGTCACTACGGGTACCGTGGTGCTGACTGAGGACAATGGTGTTCCCGGCGCCCAGGGAATGGAATCACCTATAGCAGGGATAATCCAGGGAATTCGTGGCCGCCTGATCGAGTTTGACTATACAGCAAAGACTCAGGATTACGGTCCCAATTCAGACGACTCCGAGGCGATCACCCGCATCGTACTGGACAAGGGTGCCTGTGAAGGCGGCTGGGTCTATGACAGTGACGGTGATGGCACACTGGGTCTGACCATTCTGGATGGCAATGGTGCCGTGGTCACTGAGGCCGATGCAGGGCTCGCAGTGCTCGACCCCAATGTGGATGGGCATCTTGAGCTGACTTTCAGCAATCCGGATGTTGAGTCTGTCACTCTGGATGGTGCGATTGGTGTTCGCCTGTCCCCGGATGACAGCACCGACTTTGACCTGACTGTGACTGCTACGACAGTCGAGTACGACGATGAAGGTGGCGCTGTAGCTGTTGACACGACAGACACCAGCAATGTGTTGCACTTCGAGATTCAGGGCGAAGTGGGTCCCGCCAATGTGAGTGCGGCAAGTGGCCATGGCTTTGATGCAGTGCATGCAGATGCAGATGGCTCTACCGGTGGTGGTAGCTGGGCCTACTTTGAAGGATTAGATGCTCCAGTTGATGTTGATTTCAGCACAGCCACTCAGGATTTCGATCTCTCGGAGGGTGTCTCCTCAGAAGGTATTGCACGAATTCTGTTGACTGAAGTTGGCAGAGGCGAATTCGTCTTTGCCTCGGGAGATCCCGTCACATCAAGCAGCACTTCTCTGACTATTGATGGCCACAAAGCGACAGCTCGTGATCTTGGTAACGGCGAGATGATAGTGGAGTTCGGTATTGGGGCAGGTGCACCTGATGCCGTTATTCCTGAGGATGAGCCTGATTATTACGTTAACTCTAGTAATCAAGCACTCCAAGATATCAACGGTGATTTTGTAGGATATGGTGCTGACGGTCGAGCCGTGACTGTCACAGGGCGTGTCGGTGATGCTGACCCGGCACGGCACAATGATGCCTTCCTGGTTACACTCAGCGCTGGAGAAACACTGGTTGTTTCGGATTACGCCAACCTCAATGCACAGATTTACGATCAGGCTACAGGTAGCGTCGTAGTTGAAACTGCTGCTCTGGAGACGTTGAAAGATGGGCATTTGGAGTATAGCTCTGCAGATGGTGGTAACTACATAGTAAAAGTCTGGAGTGCCAGCACTACAAGGACAAATTACGATCTCGATCTCTTTGTGATGGAGGAGAGTTTTGTATCGCCGGCGCTGGTGGATGGGGTGGATCTCAGCGGCGTGGTGGCCATCGATCTTGACGGGGCTTCCACACTCAATGCCTCAGTACAGACGGTGGAATTTGACGATAACGGTGGTGCGGTTGCCTCACGGACGACTTGGATCGACGCGGAGTCACAGCATCTGTTTGGTTTGGATACTACTGATGGCACAGCTGATGGCAGCCGAAATCTGCTGGAGGGCGGTACTGGTGCGGATCTCCTTAAAGGAAAAGGTGATGACGATCTGCTCTCTGGTGGCGCAGGGGATGATGACCTCAGAGGAGGAGGGGGACGCGATGTACTCATTGGCGGTGAGGGCGATGATACCCTGACCGGCGGGAATGGTCGTGACACCTTCTTCTTCCAGGAGAGTTTCGATGGTCATGATAACATTACTGATTTCTCGGCAGCCTCGCTGGGGATTGGTAGCAATGGTGAAGATACACTTGACCTGGATGCGTTGTTTGACAGTCTTGGAATAGCTTCAGCTGACCGGGAACTCGATGTCACTGGAAATGTGCTTAAAGTGGGGACCAGTACAGGGGGTGTTTTCACCGATGAAACTTACGGTGACTTCTCGGTAACATTCGATGGCCTGAGTGAGTCACAAATCAATGACTTGCTTGCAAATGGCAATATCCATATCAGCGACGAAAGCTGATTGGTTACAGTGGTAAGTTCCGGGTAGCAGTTTTGCTGCCCGGAACACTTCACCTGATATTACCGTAGAGCGAGCGGTTTGTTACCGTGAGTGTGTATACTAGGATTAGTAAGGCGGAGGGCACATTGTCCCTGCCAATGTAGACATGAGCATGAATAGAACCGGCGATACGATAGATCTGGATGCATTGTTCGATATGCTGAACCTGGCTGATCAACCGGCTGGGCGGGACGTTGCTTCCTCAAAGCAAGCTGCTCCGTACTTCGCCGGTTTGGTTGCTGAGCCTGACCTGCAATTAGATAGCATTAACAGCCTGGAAGATCTTATCTCTGGTGGGGAGATCTCTTCAGATCCATCTTGAGGTTATCGTCATTGCTGGGCTGGGGAAGTGACTGACTCTTTTTTCCAACCACTTATGACCCCGCCGGGGACAGCTAGTCCCAGTTCACGCTCATTCTCTTTAGCTCTTCCTACGTGAATAGCAATGACTAGGCGCTTTTTGCCGTCGTTAGCTATCAATGGTGATCCTGAATCGCCGCCAATAGCTCTGCAACTGTGTGCCAATAGTTTTTTTCCTTCAATAAAACCGTGGAGCACGCAGTCGTCATCCCTGGTGAGGACATATTGCCAGTCTCTGCTATACCCCGCCTGCTCGATTTTATTGCCGCTTTTGTGAAGTTTCTGCAGTGTCGCCCTATTCAGGGGCATCAATGGCAGTGGCTTAACATCGCTGAGCGGTGAGGTGAGGTTGATAATCGCCCAGTCGGTTTCAGCTCTCTTCAGGTGATCGCTTATATCGGGGTTGTATTGAGGGCTGATGAACAGTGATTTTCCCCGGCCGTGAGCAATATAGCTCCCTTTTTGGTAACCGGCCAGAAAGTGCAGCTCTGTTACCGGAAGGGGTTGTCCTGTTCTTGGGTTCCAGAGGCAGTGAGCTGCAGTGAGCACATGACTGGGCGTGATCAATACACCGGTGCAGTGCCCCGTGCCCGCACGATTGACTCTCCCTATGGCACTCCAGGGGTGGGAAGCTGCATCAACAATGGTGCGCTCTTCAGGGCTAAGCCTCTTCCCGGCCGTTAGGGGCTGAGCTATCCATATAAAAAGCAGCAGGGGCAACAACCTGTAAGGCACAGAAAACAGTATATTTCTAGGAATATAAGTCATTATCTTGCAAGGGTCGTTACTCTTTCGAGTTTATTCCAGTAACTTATACTAATTGCAGGACTTTTTGACATAGAAATCATTGTGTTTTATAGCCCATTTGAGGTATAAAATAGTGCTATTGCATAATGATGCAATCTACTTGGATGTTTTACCATAAGAATACCGGGGGAATTGGAACATGCACTTCAAGCTCAAGTGGACGAAGGCGTTGGTTGGAACTGCGGGGGTCGTTGCTGCTTTGGCAGGGGTTTCTGCTTCAGCGTTGACTCTGGAAGAGTCGGTGCAGACAGCACTGAAGTCTTACCCCTCCATCCAAAAAGCTCAAGCTGCAAGGATGGCCATAGAGGGCGATCTTGGAGTGGCGAACTCCCGTTTTCGCCCTACTATAGATCTGGCTCTTGGTTACGGTAGAGAGTATTCCAATAATCCAACAACCAGAGCCATTGGTCTGGCCGCCAACAAGGAGGGGCGCTATCTTGCCCGCCAGGAGGCGTCTATTACTTTGACTCAGGTGCTGTTCGACGGCTATTCACGTGACTCAGAGGTTGAGAAGCAGAGTGCACTGCTCAAAGGCGCCGGCTACGATATCCGTGATGAAGCAGAGACTGTAGCGGCCGATGTGGCCTTTGCCTATATTGATATTCTCAGGTACCTAGAAACACTGAGGCTCTCTGAAGAGAACCTTGAGGTTCACAGTAAAATTCTCGATAACGTCAAGAAACGGGTAGATGCAGGTCAGTCGGGGGTTGCAGACCTTCAGCAGGCCACAGCTCGTCAGGCAAGCGCAAAATCCCGAATCGCGGAAGTGCGCCTTGATTTGGATAAAGCAGAAATTGCCTTCAACCGGCTGGTTGGAATCGAAGCAGATGAGCTGACCAAGCCGGAATTCGCAGCCAATATGCTTCCATCTGATCTGGATATGGCAGTTCAGATGGCATCTGAGAGTAGTCCTCTGGTGGAGCGCTCGCGTTCTGAAGCGGCTTCAGCCAAGGCGGATATAGGTAATGCTCGGGCGGGAAATTACCCCACCGTGCTGTTTGAGTTGAGGGGGAGTGATAATCACGATCTCGATGGCTCCAGTGGCATTAACAAAGATATGACGGCGATGGTTCGCCTCAATATGAACCTCTATCGCGGTGGTGCGGATAAAGCCAGAGAGCAGGCGGCAAGCAGCCGTCACGGCGAATCTATGGCGGGCCTCGCACAGTCTCAGCGGCAGGTTGAGGAAGAGGTGCGACGCGCTTGGAGTGCCATGGAGCGTCAGGATGAGGAGGTGATGGGCCGTTTTGACCAGGTTCTGGCCAATGGTCAGGTAGTCGATACCTATCGTGAAGAGTTCGATGTTGGCCAACGTGATCTTCTCGATCTGTTGGACTCTGAGAACGAGCTCTTTGTCTCTCGCACCCAACTGGTCTCGGCTGAGAGTTCCGCTCTCTATGCGCGTTATCTCGTGGTTGCCTCAATGGGACAACTGGTGGAGGGTTTGGGCGCTACACTGCCTGAGGCTGGGCAGTGATAAGCTGAACCTACCTGCACAGAAGTTAAAAACCCTCTCTTTGACCTATCAAAGGAGGGTTTTTTTATACCCTAAGCTGTCTGTGCCCGATCAGTTGCTCCATGTGGCCGTTTACTACTCAAGTTTTGGAGCTCGTTAGCCCCCTCTCCCTCAGGGAGAGGGTTGGGGTGAGGGGAGTTGAAAAGCTAATGCTTTGATTCTTCTGATTTCCCTCATCCTGGCCTTCTCCCTGAGGGAGAAGGGACTGTCTATCCAAGACCTTTTACGTCATTTGAACTTCGAAACTTGAGTTACTAAACTCCCATAATTGTAGAGCTGGAATGTCCAGTAAAATATTTCCTATATATGAAATATGATTACTGGCATAGTGGTAATGTCCAGATGGTGGTCTACTGACTAAGCATGACTCCGCTTTTTATGGGGCCACCCGACCGGATGACCTAAGTTAGGTTCAAGATCCTCCGTGAAAGGCCGATGACCTACCTGAAGATGACATTTATCAGGTGTGGAAATGGATTTGGCTTACCGTTTGGGTTCTGCGACTGAAGTGTTTGCAGAGATGAAACAAGAAAAAAAACGAATAAAGGTTCTCACCTTGGTAGAGAGCGCCGTCAACGGTTGTGGTGACGGTGTTGGATCTCTGTTTCTTATCGAACCCTTGGCAGAAAACTTGATCCCTGGCTCGGGGTCATTTCATGAGAGTGTTGTCACAGGCTATGATGCGATGATTATCCCTGCTGAGGATAGTGAGCATCTTCTGCCACGCTTGGTTGGCCATATACCACTGGTTGCGATTGCTCAGTCGCCGGACATCAATACGGTATTAAAACTACTGGGTACCGGTGTGGATGAGGTATTGTCCAAAACCGATTGCCAAGAGGGTCGACTTGCCTATGCTGTAATGACGGCGATGGCAAGATTCCGTTGCAGGCAATCAGCACATAGTGCCGCTGAAGTCTCTCCCAAGATTGAGGAGAGGGCGCTACAGACACTTGATCGGCTACCATTTGGTGTAATGTTTATTACACCCGATTCTCAGGTGCTGTTTATGAACAGCGTGGCTGAGGATATCTGCAAGAACGGTTCCGGTCTCTATCTCTCCGACAGTAACCACTGTTGTGTCCGTGACCGTGATGAAAATGCACTGCTTCATCGGACGGTGAGGCGGGTTGCGGAGGAACATGATCGTCAGGACGAAGGGCCTTATACACTGAATATTACGGGAGACTCGAAAACCGATGGGCTCTCTCTGTTGGCAGTGCCGGTGGGCTCGGATAATACCAGTCAAGGTGTGGCGCTGTTCCTTAGCGGCAGTGGAGGAGCTTTTGATATCTCCGTTGATACGATTAAATTGATTTACCGGTTTACCAGTTCTGAAGCACAGTTGGTGATTGGCCTGGTCCACGGATTTACTCTTGCCGAAATCGCCAAAGAGAGGGATGTAACACTGCACACGGTAAGGGCACAGCTGAAATCTGTCTTCTCCAAGACGGGCGCCAAGCGTCAGGCTGAATTGATCAAGCAGATACTGACTGGGCCGGCGGTTCTGGTAAAGCGCTGATGTAATGATCAAAATGGAATTTACTGGTTATGCGAGATAATTCGCTTCTACAGATGCACTTTTTTCTATGAAGATAGTGCTTCAGGACTATTGTGTATAGCCACTTAAAACTCAAGTTTCGGAGTTCAAATGACGTAAAAGGCCAGGATGAGGGGAATTAGAAGAATCAAAGCGTTAGCTTTTCAAGTCCCCTCACCCCAACCCTCTCCCTGAGGAGGGTGTCGCAAAAGTCCCCTCTCCCCACCGGGGAGAGGGCTAGGGTGAGGGGGATCAATAGGTAACTTATTGATTTAATACACCCTCATCCTAACCTTCTCCCTCGTAGGGAGAAGGGACTGGTGCTTTTACGACACCCTCCTGAGGGAGAGGGGGCTAATGAACTCCAAAACTTGAGTTAAAATAGTTGGTAGCCCGGGTTGAGCTTGCGAAATCCAGGGAAGAGGCTATGCCGGTTAATCACGACAATGGATAATAATAGATAACCATGTCCGAACACCCAAAAGACGATGACAGTTTCGATGATGCGATAAAGGAGCTCGACTCAACCGCAGATGCCTGGTCACTTACCGCCTCCGATGTTGATAACGAGGCGGCTGATCCCCTCCTCGGCGCACTGGTGATGTTGACCAAGCACTATGGACGGCCTTACAGCATCAACGCACTGCGCTCCGGATTGCCGTTGCAGGAGAACCGCCTCACACCTCAGCTGTTTGTCAGGGCGGCGGCAAGGGCCGGTCTCAATGCCCGGGTAACGGCGAGAAAATTAAAGAAGATCCCTGACATGGTGCTACCTGTGGTACTGCTGTTGGAGGGGAAGGATGCCTGTATCCTGGTTAAGCGCATCTGGAAAGAGGGGCAGGAACTGGCAGAAGTGATTTTTCCGCAAGCAGGCGGTGGTGTCGATGTAGTGCCGATGGATGAGCTGCAATCGCTCTATGCCGGCTACACTATTTTTGTAAAACCTGAATTTAGCTTTAAACACCGCATGGAGTCGGAGGAGGTACCTACCGCAGCCTCCTGGTTCTGGGGTACCTTACGTTCGTTCTGGCCCACCTATACTCAGGTGCTGCTGGCGGCGGTACTGATCAACTCGTTTGCCCTTGCCAGCCCTCTGTTTGTGATGAATGTCTACGACCGTGTTGTTCCGAACCAGGCGGAGGAGACGCTGTGGGTACTGGCGGTGGGCGTTTCCTTCGTCATTCTGTTCGATTTCATCCTCAAGTCGCTGCGCTCCTACTTTGTTGACAATGCCGGTAAAAGAGCCGATGTACTGCTCTCCAGCAGGATCTTTGAGCAGGTGCTCAACCTCAAACTGCACGCCTGCCCACCCTCATCTGGTGCCTTTGCCAATCGTCTCAGAGAGTTTGAGTCCTTGCGTGAGTTTTTCGGCTCCGCGGTGGTGGTGGCGCTGGTCGATCTGCCGTTTATCTTCCTCTTCCTCTTTATCATCTACATGATTGGCGGCCCGGTGGTGCTGGCGCCCGGACTGGCAGTGCCCCTGGTGCTTTTGACCGGCATTATTCTGCAGTGGCCGTTGCGGCGTGCAATAAACAAAGAGATCGATCAGAAATCACAAAAGCACGGGGTTATTCTTGAAACCATCGGCGCCCTGGAGACGGTGAAGGCGCTGGGTGCGGAGAGCCGCATGCAGATGGACTGGGAGCGGTTTGTCGGGCGGGCGGCCAAAACCAGCCTGGGTGCGCGTCTCATCTCCGGTACCGGCATTAACTTCTCCCAGATGGTGATGCAGCTGGTTACCGTTGGGGTCATCCTGCTGGGTGTCTATCAGATTATCAAGGGTGAGATGACTATAGGCGGCCTGATCGCCTGCACCATTATTGCCGGCAGGACAATGGCGCCTCTGGGGCAGATTGCCGGTCTCCTGAGTCGTTATAATCAAGCCATGGTGGCGTTGAAATCTCTGAATGAGATTATGGCGCTACCGGTGGAGCGGACACCTGGTAAACGCTTTCTCAGTCGCACGGATATTATCGGTAACATCGAGTTCAAGGATGTTACTTTCGCCTACCCCGGCTCGGAGTTGGCGGCGATCAATCACGCATCCTTCACCATTAAAGCAGGAGAAAAAATAGCCGTTATCGGGCCGGTTGGTTCCGGTAAAACCACAGTTTCACGACTGATAGCAGGCTTCTATGAGCCGAATGATGGCTCGGTGCTCATAGATGGTACCGACCTGCGCCAGGTGGACCCTGCGGATGTACGCGCTCATATTGGTTTGGTGATGCAGGAGGTGATTCTTTTTCAGGGGAGCATCAGGGACAATATCGCCGTCGGCGCACCTTTTGCTGATGACTCCATGATCATCGAGGCGGCAAAACTGGCAGGTGTTCATGAGTTTGTATCACGACACCCTCAAGGCTATGACTGGGTTGTAGGTGAGCGGGGTCAGGCGCTCTCGGGAGGGCAACGTCAGGCAGTAGGCCTTGCCAGGGCCTTGTTGTCGAACCCCGAAATTCTGGTGATGGACGAACCCACCAGCATGATGGATATGCAGGCTGAAAAGGCCTTTATGGAGCGATTGCGTACTGTGTTGGCTGATAAAACCCTTATTCTGATCACTCACCGCCCGACGCTGCTCACTCTGGTGGATAGAATTATCATCATGGGGCAGGGTGCTGTGGTTAAAGATGAGTCGCGGGCCCGTGTGATGAATATGGCACAAACTGCCACTACACAGCGTGTCGCAAAGAGAAAGGGACGGGAGTAGTTATGATCCTGGAATCCGCAGTTGACCGCTCCATTTTGAGGCTGGATTATTAACATGAAAACCGTTGACTTCAATCTGCCTTTTTACCTGCTCTACGGTGTTCACTTCACGCCGTACAACTGTGGGCTCTAAGGTTATGGCTTCAAAAGGACGCTGGTCGGATGCTGATTTTGCCCCGGATGTGAATGCAGCTGCAGTTCAGGGCTCGACACCAAAATCGCGGTTGATGCTCTTTTTTATCATTCTCTTCTTTGCCGGTGCCATTACCTGGGCAAAATATGCCGTCATCGACGAGGTGACCCATGCTGACGGTAAGGTGGTTCCCTCATCCCGTGTACAGGTGATACAGAACCTTGAGGGGGGCATTCTCAAAGCGGTGTTGGTGCGTGAGGGTGCCGTTGTCGAAGCGGGCCAGGTGGTGTTGCAGATCGATGATACCGGCCTCTCCGCCAGTTTTGGTGAGCAGCAGGCAAAATACCACAGCCTGCTGGGTGAGATTGAACGGTTGATGGCGGAGGCGGAAGAGAAACCGCTGGAGTTTTCACCGAAACTGGTCGCCGGATACAAGGAGATTGTTGCCGACCAGCGAGCCCTCTATCAAAACCGTCAGGCGGAGCTGAAGTCTCAACTGGCCATTCTCAGGCGTCAGGCGGAGCAGCGGAAGCAGGAGAAGACGGAACTTTACGGCAAACTGGATCGCCTCAGAAGCAGCCTCAAAATTGCCAAAGAGGAGATTGCCATCACCGAGCCATTGGTGGAGAAGAACATCGTCCCAAAAATTAACCTGCTGCGCCTACGGCGGGAGATCAATGATCTGGAAGGGGAGGTGAGCGCCAGTCGCCTCGCCCTTCCCAGGGTGGAGTCGTCGATACGGGAGGCAAACCGCCGGATCGAAGAGAAGGTACTCAATTTCAAGTCGGTTATTCTGCGGGAGTTGTCCCAGCGCAAGGCCGATTTCTCCCTGATAGAGGAGAGCATCACCGCAGCAAAGGATAAGGTGGTGCGTACCGAGGTAAGATCGCCGGTCAAAGGTGTCGTCAAAGAGCTGAAGATTCGTACCGTCGGTGGTGTGATCAGGCCGGGTGATGACCTGATGGAGATTGTTCCCATTGAAGATAGTCTGCGAGTGGAAGCGCGTATTCGCCCGGCGGATGTGGCCTTTCTTCATCCGGGGCAGGAGGCTGTGGTCAAGTTTACCGCTTATGACTTCTCCATCTATGGCGGTCTGCCGGCTCATGTGGAACGCATCAGTGCCGACACCATAGTCGATGAGCGTGGCGAAGCCTTCTACAAGGTGATTGTGATTACCGAGCGTAACCATCTCACCCGTGGTGAAGAGGTGTTGCCGGTGATCCCTGGAATGGTAGCTTCGGTCGATGTCATTACCGGGGCAAAGAGTGTATTGAATTATCTGCTTAAGCCGCTACTCAAGGCGCAGCAAAAAGCGCTGACCGAGAGGTGATTTGGCATGGAAGCTAGGGGCGCCCTTCCGCTGCTATTGCTGCTGACCCTGATGCAGCCGCTAATAGCTGGTGAGGATACGGTGATAGGGAATGGGCAGGGGCGCCTTGAGGTGGTCTCGGCAAATCTCCAGTTACTACCCCAGTGGAGTGGTTTGCTTAAACGACTGGTGAGCGACAGACAGCAGTTGGCGGCCTGTGAGGCCGATATAGATCAGTGCGCCTCCCATCGATGGATCGCATGGCTGGGAAAACTGCACTCACTTGAGAATCTGGCCGCCGATGAGCTGCTGGAGCAGGTAAATAGCTACGTCAATGGATTCCCTCCTAAAAGTGATAGGGATAACTATCAGCTAGAGGAGTACTGGGCATCTCCACTGGAGTTCCTGGAGAGATCGGGTGACGATGAGGACGCGGCGGTAATGAAGTACTTTATGCTGCGTGAGCAGGGTATTCCTGCCTCTTCACTTCGCATTACCCAGCTTAAAGATAGTCTGGAAAATCGCATTGATACAGTGCTGCTGTACTCCTCATCTGCAGGGGGGGAGCAGGTCCTCTCTTCGCGGAGGGATCTGCTGCTTCCTCTCTCTCAGATGCGCTATAGCACACCGGTTTATTCGGTCAATGAAGAGAACTACTGGCTCTATATCGATCCCTGAGTCATAGCTGGTTTTGGAGAGTGTTCAGATGAGTGACGGCATCATACAAGATGAAACAGAGGCTCCCTCCAGCTCAGGCTTTAGCCGGCAGAGCAGGAAGGTGATGTCGGCGGCGCTTATTCTTACCGCGATTGTCCTGGTATTTCTTTTTGTATACGCCATTTCTCATGAGAGGGCTCGCTTGGAGGAGGGGGTCAGGTCCCAGCTCGCATCTCTGGTCGGTGGCCGCCTGCGGGTAATCGATAGTGGGCTTGAAAATCAGCGAAGGCGTGAGCAAGGGTTTGTAGAGACCCCCTCTCTGCGCATGATAGCGGCAGAGCTGACCAGTGGTTCTGTTACTGAAGGGGGGCGTTATGCTGCGGCCATTGGACGTTTCCAGGAGTTGCTTAACAACTTTGCCGTCAGTGGTGGATTAAGCGGTGTCTTACTGGTGGATGCCAAGGGCGAGGTGTTCCTCTCTTCGGCGGACTCCCCTGCACTTCCTCAAGCTGCGCAGGAGATTGTGGAGGCACTCTATCGATCCGGCGAAGAGGGCGGCATATTATTTCCCTTGGTGTCGGGAAAAGTGGGGTACTTCAGAGCGACTGCCATTCGTTCAATCCAACCCGCAGTAGGGAAAAATGATTTTGACGTTGTTGCTGCACTGGTGACTGTTAGAGTCTTCGATGAGTGGCTGTCGGATCATCTTGATCCTGGAGAAGGAGTGTCATATGGCCAAGCCTTCTATCTACTGACTGAAAATTCGGTATACGGCAAAGGGGGTGAACTACAGCAGTCTGAAAGAGCTGCGAAGATGAGTTTTTCCCGTGAGGAATCGCTGACAGGAAGCGATAGGGAGGTCTACACACTCTCTCGCAATCTTGCGGCAACGGGTTGGACGCTCTCTATTGAAGTGTCCGCTTCAATGGTTGATTCGCCCCTGTTTGGCTACAAACTCACCGGAATTGTTGTGGGTTGTCTGCTTCTGCTGCTGGTCGGCAGTGGCATGGAGATGCTCCTTAATCGGCAGGATCGTGCGCTTCAGGCCGCTATGGCTGAGCACTACAAGGTGGCTGCAGAGAGAGTGGAGGCACAACGCCGTTTCCTCGATGGTATCAATGCGGCGCTGCCGGACTTGATTGGTGTGAAAAATAGGGAGGGGCGCTATATCTATGTGAATCCGGCAATGGTGAAGGTGCTGCATAAGGCAAAACAGGAGATATTGGGGCAAGTTGATCGGCAACTGTTCAGTGAAAAGGTAACCCGGCGGCTAAGTGAGTTGGGCGACTCTGCCTATCAGCAGGGAGGTGCGGTCCGGGATTCAGAAGTGATCGGTATGGAGGATGGGGAACGATACTATCTCTTTGGCGCCGTACCACTGAATCATAGCGGTGATGTGGGTGGCAGCCTGATCGTTACGGCTAAGGATGTGACGGAATTACACCGACTGCAGTTAGAAAAAGAGCACTCAGCTGATAACACCATAGCCGCTTTGCTAGCTACTATTGAGAAGAAAGACCCCTACCTCAAGGGCCAGACGGCATTTACCTCCCAGCTCGCCACAGGCATGGGTGAAATTCTTGGGCTGAGTAGTGCTCAACGCCAGTCACTGCATCAGGCCGCTCTACTGTCGCAGATAGGTAAATCGTTTATTCCCCAGGAGCTTTCAACCCGGAGTGAGCGACTTGATAGTGATGAGCTGTCTGAGGTCCGGCAGCATATCGGTCAAGCGGTGGATACACTTGAGCCTCTGGGTCTTGCTGCAGGGACAATGAATGCCCTGAAAGATATGTATGAGCGCCTGGATGGCAGTGGTTTTCCTCGGGGTGTTTCTGGTGAGGGAGTGGATAGGTTAGGTCGGGTGTTGGGTATCGCGGATATCATTACCGCACGGGCGTTGCCCCGCTCCAACCGTAATCCTATCGAGGCTGAAGAGGCGGTGAAAGTGTTGCAGGAGCACCCCAGCAGGTACGAACCCGAAATTGTTAACGCTGCCCGCAACTATCTCAACAGCGTGGTGGGTGCCGAGTTTATCGATCAGATAAGAAGAGAAAACAGCGCCTGATCTGATTATTCTAGGGTTACATGGCCGGTAAGGTCTGCAGGTATTATTTACCAGGCTCTTTGCAGAACTCCTTGATCTGCTCTTCGGCTTTTTGACCCTGTACTTTCCTCATCTCATCAGTCACTTTGTCGTAGCTGCCGTCTGGATTTTTTATCAGTGTTGTTTTTTGATCCTGGAAGAGGGAGAGGTTGTGTCTGGCGGCATCACAGTTTTTCTGCACCATCTCTTCTACCTCGGCCTGTTTTTTCTTCTCATAAGCACTTTTTTTACCGTCACTATATTGCGACTTCTTCGGCTCTGGCAGCTTCTGAGGAGGAGCTGATGGGGCAAGCCGCCTTGTCTCAGCATCCACTCCAGCCTCAGGAGGCGTCTCGGAGTAGACCTGGTTGCCCTCCTTATCCACCCAGTGGTAGTAGTTTTTCGCAACAGCCGCAGTCGGCTGGAAAAGCGTGATGATACATGCTGTCAGCAGGGTGCGGGTGAGCATGGCTACTCCTTAGGTATGCAGTTAATAAAGACTACTACTTGGTATTCTAGGTGCCTGGATGTCGTTACGGCAAGGATGAATATCATAAGCCCCTACAAAATAAGGTATTGATTTGAGTGGGGAGAGGTGTAATTAGTACCAATTGGATAGGTTTTTGCGCGTGATTGTCATCTTCTTGCTTGACCTTGACTTTGTATGTCAGTAAGTTGGGCGATTACAATTTTTTTCCTTTGGGATCACACCGGCGCGTGGTTGTCGATAACGGATTTCATGGGTCAGTTCACGTCGGCTGTCTGTTGCCGGGCTGTACGGTTGGGAGGTTTATAAGGTGAAATTGAGTGGTGCCGAGATCGTCATTCAGTGTCTGAAAGACGAAGGCGTTGAACATATATTCGGGTACCCCGGTGGTGCTGTGCTACATATCTACGATGCTATTTTCCAGCAGCAGGATGTGAAGCATATTCTGGTACGCCATGAGCAGGGGGCTACCCATGCCGCAGACGGTTATGCCCGTTCCACCGGCAAGCCGGGCGTCGCCCTGGTGACCTCCGGGCCGGGTGCCACCAATGCGGTTACCGGTATTGCCACCGCCTATATGGATTCGATCCCAATGGTGGTCCTAACCGGTCAGGTGGCCTCACCGTTTATTGGTAGCGATGCCTTCCAAGAGGTCGATATGGTCGGTATCACCCGGCCTTGCGTCAAGCACAACTTTCTGGTCAAGGATGTGCGTGATATCGCCGAGACCATTAAAAAAGCCTTCTATATCGCCACCTCGGGCCGGCCGGGGCCGGTTGTGGTCGATATACCCAAAGACATCGTCGATCCCAACATCAAGATAGATTATGTCTACCCGGATAAGATCAAGATGCGCTCTTATAATCCGGTGGTAAAGGGTCATCTTGGGCAGATCAAGAAAGCGGTCAATCTGATGCTGGGTGCCGAGCGGCCGGTTTTTTATACCGGTGGCGGCGTCGTGCTCGGTGATGCGAGCAAGTATCTGACAGAGCTGGTTCAAACTCTGGGCTATCCCATCACCAATACGCTGATGGGGCTGGGGTCCTATCCTGCAAGTGACAAACAGTTTATTGGTATGCTGGGAATGCACGGCACCTATGAAGCCAACATGGCAATGCATGGTGCTGATGTGTTGATTGCCATTGGTGCCCGTTTCGATGACCGCGTGACCGGCCATGTGGCCCAGTTCTGCCCCAACGCCAAGATCATTCATGTCGATATCGATCCCTCCTCAATCTCCAAGAATGTCCGGGTTGATATCCCTATCGTCGGACCGGTGAAGGCGGTTCTTAGGGATATGTTGAAGGTTGTGGCTGAGCATAAGAAGAAGCCCAAAGCTGCCGCCCTGAAGAAATGGTGGTCGCAGATTGAGACCTGGCGTGGCAGAAACTGCCTCAACTATGATCGCAGCAGTAAGATGATCAAACCGCAGTTTGCCATCGAGACCCTGCACAAAGTCACTAAAGGGGATGCTTTTGTCGCCTCAGATGTCGGCCAGCATCAGATGTTTGCCGCCCAGTTCTACGGTTTTGACAAGCCGCGGCGTTGGGCCAACTCCGGTGGCCTTGGTACTATGGGATTTGGTCTGCCGGCTGGTATTGGTATCCAGATGGCCCATCCGGGTGCCGATGTGGCGGTGGTGACCGGTGAAGCTAGTATCCAGATGTGCATCCAGGAGCTGGCAACCTGTAAGCAGCATGATCTTCCGCTGAAAATTATTCTTCTGAACAATGGTTACATGGGGATGGTGCGGCAGTGGCAGGAGTTCTTCTACGAAGGCCGTTATGCCCACTCCTATGTTGAAGCGTTGCCTGACTTCGTCAAATTGGCGGGGAGCTATGGTCATGTGGGAATGAAGATCGAAAATCCCAAAGAGTTGGAGGGCGCCATGACCGAAGCCTTCTCCATGAAGGATCGCTTGGTCTTTATGGATGTGGTGATCGATCCGACGGAAAATGTCTACCCGATGATCGAGGCGGGTAAGGGCCACCATGAGATGTATCTTCCTTCTGAAAGTGAGCTGATTTAACCATGAGAAGACATGTTATTTCGATTCTGATAGAGAACGAGTCCGGAGCACTCTCCCGGGTGGCCGGCCTGTTTTCGGCGCGAGGCTACAATATCGAGTCTCTGACAGTGGCACCGACGGAAGACGCCTCCCTCTCCCGTATGACGCTGGTGACCTGGGGTGATGAGACCATCATTGAGCAGATTACCAAACAGTTGAATAAGCTGGTGGAGGTGGTCAAGTTGCTGGATTTGACCGAGGGGCCTCATATTGAACGTGAGATGATGCTGATCAAGCTGAAGGCCGAGAGAACTCAGCGTGAAGAGATCAAACGTCTGGCGGATATCTTTCGCGCTAAGATCGTTGATGTTACTGAAACCAGCTATATCATCGAGTTGACCGGTAATGCGAGCAAACTTGATGCATTTGTTGAGGCGGTGAATGAGGATCTGGTGGTCGAAGTTGTTCGGACCGGGCCTTCAGGTATTGCCCGGGGTGCCAAGGGGCTGACCCTCTGATCTCGGCGGTTCCTAAACCAAAGCTTACAAAACCGGGTGGAGTACGACCGCCCGCCGGTTAGTTGTTGAAATTAATTGTTTATAAAGAACTCAAGGTAATAATCACATGAGCATGAATATCTATTACGACAAAGACGCCGATCTCTCCCTTATCCAGGGGAAAAAGGTCACCATCGTCGGCTATGGCTCACAAGGTCATGCCCACGCCAACAACCTGAAAGAGTCCGGTGTTGATGTCACGGTGGCGTTGCGTCCGGGTTCGGCATCCGCCGCCAAGGCTGAGGGTGCAGGCCTGGCAGTAAAGTCGGTCGAGGAGGCCGTCGCTGGTGCTGATGTGGTAATGGTGCTCACGCCCGATGAGTTCCAGTCTGTTCTCTATCGCGAGCAACTGGAGCCCAATTTGAAGCAGGGCGCCACTCTGGCATTCGCCCACGGCTTTGCCATTCACTACAACCAGGTGGTGCCCCGCGCCGACCTCGACGTGATTATGATTGCACCCAAGGCTCCGGGCCACACCGTACGTTCTGAGTTTGTCCGTGGCGGTGGTATCCCTGATCTGATCGCCATTTATCAGGATGCCAACGGCCAGGCCAAGGATATCGCTCTCTCCTACGCATCCGCCATCGGTGGTGGTCGCACAGGTATCATTGAAACTACTTTCCAGGACGAGACTGAAACCGATCTGTTTGGTGAGCAGGCGGTACTCTGTGGTGGCGCCGTTGAGCTGGTCAAGGCCGGTTTTGAGACCCTGACCGATGCCGGCTACGCCCCGGAGATGGCTTACTTTGAGTGTCTTCACGAGCTGAAGCTTATTGTTGACCTGATGTACGAAGGCGGCATTGCCAACATGAACTACTCGATCTCCAACAATGCCGAGTATGGTGAGTATGTCACCGGCCCGAAGGTGATCAATGATCAGAGCCGTGCGGCAATGAAAGAGTGTTTGCAGAATATCCAGGAAGGTAAATATGCCAAACAATTTATCCTCGAGGGACAGAGCAACTATCCTGAAATGACCGCCATGCGTCGTAACAATGCAGCTCACGATATTGAGCAGGTAGGCGAGCGTCTGCGTAGCATGATGCCCTGGATCAAGAAGATCGTCGACAAGTCGAAGAACTGATCCTTGATAGGTTGTTCGAGATAAAAAATGCCGGCATCTGCCGGCATTTTTTATTGCCCTATGTACTGTATTGTAGGAGCGCTTTCCCGAAGCGCGATCAGATTGATGTGAGACTGTAGACGTGGTCTTTCGGGCCGCGATGATTTTTCCATCGCGTTTCGAGAAAACGCGCCTACAAAAAATCACATAGCACCTCTCCTGATGGTTTCAGGATTGTTTGGGATTCTCTGTTTTTTAATGAGCCCTCTTTGGCGACTTGTGCTGTGATTTGGCCGGATCTCAATTATAATCCTGACTTATATAGTGAGAAAAAGGATCAGTTTCATGCCTGAAAGAGTGCATAAAGCCAAGCGAAGCCGGGGTATCTATCTGTTGCCGAATCTGTTCACCACAGCGGCACTTTTTTGTGGTTTTTACGCCATTCTCGGAGCCATCAGCGGTGAGTTTGAGAATGCCTCCATCGCCATCTTTGTCGCTATGATTCTCGATGGTCTCGATGGTCGGGTGGCGCGCATGACCAATACCCAGACTGCCTTTGGCGCTGAGTATGACAGTCTCTCGGATATGGTCTCATTTGGTCTCGCTCCGGCACTGGTGATGTACGTCTGGTCTTTAAACGGCCTCGGTAAGTTGGGTTGGCTGGCCGCCTTTATCTATACTGCCGGCGCCGCTCTACGTTTGGCGCGTTTCAATACCCAGGTAGGGACTGCGGACAAACGCTACTTTCAAGGTATTCCCAGCCCAGCGGCGGCGGCGATCATGGCGGGAACCGTCTGGGTATCTGAAGAGTTTGCCATCAGTGGTAGTGATATCAACATCATTGCTTGTGTATTGACGGTAGCGACCGGCCTGTTAATGGTCAGCAATATTCGCTACAACAGCTTCAAAGAGGTCGATTTTCGCGGCAAAGTGCCTTTCTTCTCCATGGTAGTTGTTATGCTGGCCTTTTCGGTGCTCTATATACAGCCGCCCCTGGTGCTGTTTCTGATCTTTCTTGCCTATGCGGTCTCTGGCCCGCTATTGACGCTGAAATACCTGCGCGAACACAGGGCCGGTCGCCGTGGTGGGAAGTCCGCCAAGGGTGATGATATCGAGCCTGCCGTTACGCCGGACAAAGACCAACCGACTAATTCAACCGATTCAGACCAATCCAATTAAGTGGAGTCGGCTCAGGAGCAGCTCATGAGTAACCAGGATAAACTGTTCATCTTCGATACCACTCTGCGTGACGGTGAGCAGAGCCCTGGCGCATCGATGACAAAGGATGAGAAGGTGCGCATCGCCAAGGCACTGGAGAAGTTGCGGGTGGATGTGATCGAAGCGGGTTTTCCCATGGCCAGTCCGGGTGACTTCGATTCGGTTCAGGCAATTGCCCGGACCATTAAGGATAGTACCGTCTGTGGCCTTGCCCGCGCCCTGGAGAGGGATATTGATCGCGCAGGGGAGGCGATCAAAGAGGCCAACTCAGGACGTATCCACACCTTTATTGCCACCTCGCCGATCCATATGAAACATAAGCTCAATATGACGCCGGATCAGGTGGTTGAGCAGGCGGTGTGGGCTGTGAAACATGCGCGTCGCTATACCGATAATGTTGAGTTCTCGGCAGAGGATGCAGGGCGCTCTGAGATCGACTTTCTCTGTAGAATCTGTGAGCAGGCGATCAAGGCGGGAGCCACGACCATCAATATACCGGATACCGTCGGTTACAATCTGCCGCAGCAGTTTGGCGAGACCATCCGCACCTTGATCGAGCGTATCCCCAATGCGGACCAGGCGGTCTTCTCCGTCCACTGCCACAACGATTTAGGACAGGCTTCCGCCAACTCCCTGGCGGCGGTGCTCAATGGCGCCCGCCAAGTGGAGTGCACCATCAACGGTCTCGGTGAGCGTGCAGGCAACGCTTCCCTGGAAGAGGTGGTAATGGCGGTGCGCACCCGTCGGGATCTGTTTGAGTGTGATACCCGCCTGGATACCACCCAAATAGTCAACTGCTCACGTCTGGTTTCTGGTATTACCGGCTTTCCGGTGCAACCTAATAAGGCGATTGTAGGCGCCAATGCCTTTGCCCATGAAGCGGGTATCCACCAGGATGGTGTACTGAAGAGCCGTGAAACCTATGAAATCATGCGTGCCGAGGATGTTGGTTGGAGCCGGAACCGCATGGTTTTGGGTAAGCACTCCGGTCGCAACGCTTTTCGTTCACGCCTTGAGGAGATCGGTATTACCCTCGACTCTGAGGAAGAGCTTAATGACGCCTTTCGGCGCTTCAAGGAGCTTGCTGACAAGAAGCATGAGATCTTTGATGATGATCTCCAGGCGTTGGTCAACGATGCCGGCTTCAGTGCCGAAAACGAACGGGTTAAATTGGTTTCGCTCAGAGTCTGCAGCGAAACGGGTGAAACACCCACAGCACGGGTTGTCCTCAGTGTTGACGGTGAGGAACAGGAGGGTGAATCAATAGGTGGAGGTCCGGTTGATGCGGTTTTCAGAGCGATGGAGAGCCTTATCGGGAGCGGTGCAGAGCTGCAGCTCTACTCGGTTAATGCTATCACCAGCGGTACTGATGCCCAGGGCGAGGTGACAGTGCGTTTGCAACGCAGCGGCCGCATCGTCAATGGCCAGGGTGCTGATACCGACATTGTGATTGCTTCAGCAAAGGCGTATATCAATGCGGTTAACAAACTGGAACAGGAGGCTGGGCGTGCCCATCCTCAAAAAGCACGTGTCTGAGTCATTGGCCTGTAATGATGGATGAGCAACAGAGACGATACTATCTGGACGCGATGGGGATCGAAAACTGGCTGCCAAGAGATATGTCGGTATCGGATGAGGTGATTGCTCCAGCAGAAGTGGTGCCCCCTGAGGAAGGGGCTGAGGCTGTGGTCTCAGCTCCAGCGATGAATCTGAATTCATCGCACTCTCCAGGCAGTACGGGTGAACAGCACTCCGAGGTGAGTCCTGCGATGACAGGTGATGCCGACATTCCACCCTGGTTGAATGAAGCCCCCCCACCACTGGATGAGTATTCTCCCACCATCGATTATGCTGACTATGCTGAAGAAGCTTCAGCAAAAACAGATGAGCGGAGTCTCATTGCCGGCCTCGATTGGCGGGGGCTGGAGGTGAAAGTTGCTGAGTGCCAGAGTTGTGAATTGTCCGGCACCAGATCCAATACGGTGTTTGGTGTGGGTGACAGAGAAGCTGATCTGATGATTATCGGCGAAGCACCAGGTGCCGAAGAGGATCGCAGGGGAGAGCCTTTTGTTGGGCGGGCCGGTCAGCTGCTTAACACCATGCTCCAGGCTATCGGTTTAGGTCGGGAACGGGTTTTTATCGCCAATATCCTAAAGTGCAGACCGCCGGATAACCGCGACCCAAGAGCGGAGGAGGCGCTAAAGTGCGAACCCTTCCTTATGCGACAGGTCGCGTTGGTGAAACCCAAGGTGATTCTGGCCGTTGGTCGGGTGGCGGCACAGAATCTACTTAAATCGAGTGAAGCGGTGGGGCGGATGCGGGGACGTGATTATAACTACAACGGCACACCGGTAGTGGTCAGTTACCATCCCGCCTACCTGTTGCGCTCACCCGAACAGAAGGCCAAAAGCTGGCAGGATTTACAGCGGGCCGTAACTCTTCTCAAGGGATGAAAGAAGGCCTGACAATCCTTGATGATTATTTGCCTTCATGTCCGGCTGAGCTTCAGGGGAAATCAGGAAAGAAGAGGTGCTGTGAAGCGAAGTAGGCAGAAGCAGGCTATAGCATTTTACGCTTTTTTCAGCGTCCCGCTTTTACTCTGGGTAGATGGCGAGTAGATGAGCGACCTTCTAAAAGATCCACTGCTGAAGATACGTCCCATGACCAATGACGATGTCGAAGCAGTCATGGTGGTTGAGCTGTGCTGTTATGAATTTCCCTGGACGGAGGGTATTTTCAGGGACTCTCTGCGGGTGGGATATAACTGCTGGGTATCCACACTGGGGGAGCGCATCATCGGCTATGGGGTGGTGTCGGTTGCCGTCGGCGAGGCCCATCTCCTTAATCTCTGCACCCACCCCGATTTTCAGGGGCAGGGAGTGGCGGGACGTCTGCTGCAACACCTGATGACAGTGGCACGCAAGCGCGAGGCGGACACCCTCTTCCTTGAGGTGCGGGCCTCCAATAAAGTAGCCATCGGGCTTTACGAGTCGATTGGATTCAATGAGATCGGCCGTCGACGGGGTTACTATCCCGACCAGCAAGGACGAGAAGATGCGATTATTCTCGCTTATTCTCTTTAGACCTTAAAAGCGGGTGGGACGCACGACTGCATGGATAATGGTATGGACCCACTCCACTTCATAGCCGGCCTCAATAGGGCCAAGATGGAATTGTTATCAACCATCTAATAGCGGAGTGGATCCAGTGATGAAGATTACAACAATCGGCCTTGATATCGCAAAATCAGTATTTCACCTGTATGTAGTGAACTCAGTGGGGCGATACATCAAGAAGAAGCAACTCAAGCGAAAACAGGTCTTGGCGTATATGGCAAACATGGAGCCGTGTTTGATTGCAATGGAGGCGTGTGGAGGTGCCAACTACTGGGCAAGAGAATTTGCCGCTCAGGGGCATCAGGTTAAGCTAATCGCGCCTCAATATGTCAAACCCTACGTCAAAGGTAACAAGAACGACTACAATGATGCCGAAGGGATCGCTGAGGCGGCACAACGGCCCAATATGCGTTTTGTGCCGATTAAGTCCGTCGAACAGCAAGATATCCAGAGTATTCACCGTCAACGGGAGCGCATCAAAAAAGAACGTACCGCCTTGGTGAATCAGGTGCGTGGATTATTGGCTGAATATGGGGTGGTCATCAATAAAGGGGTTGCCGCCGTGCGCAGGGGTCTCCCTGAGATTCTGGAAGATGCAGAGAATGGTTTGACGCCCCTTGCGCGTGAGTTATTCGCAGAGCTTCAGGAAGAATCACAGACCATCGACAAACGGCTTGAGCAGTGTGAGAAGCGAATCAAAAGTCTCAATCAAGAAAATGAGGTGTGCCAACGACTCGATGAGATATTAGGGATCGGCCCCATCACCGCCAGCGCGACTTATGCTGCAGCCGGTGACGGCAAAGATTTTGTGAGTGGCCGTCATTTTTCAGCCTGGTTAGGCTTGGTGCCTGGTCAACACTCGACGGGTGGCAAGACGGTCCTTCTGGGGATCAGTAAACGGGGTAACGCCTATCTCAGAACACTGTTTATTCACGGTGCCCGGGCTGTTCTGCGTCACTCTGCGAATAAGACAGATCACTTTAGCCGGTGGGCTCAAGCCCTATTGGAGCGTCGAGGGCACAATAGGGCATGCGTTGCGGTTGCCAATAAGATGGCCCGAATCGCATGGGTCATCATGGCGAAAGGTGAGACCTATCGTACAGTCGTATGAACACAGTGATGAATTTGACGGAAGCTGATTGCTTGCGTTGATTGAAAAAAGAGGTAACCCCTTTCCTACAGTTGCAAAAGACAGATTGATCGGATGGTGAGATAGGTCAGACCGGCTCATTCAAAACCTTTTACCTGCATCGGCTCTTACAGAAGCCGGAAGGATGATGAGGAGGATGAGCGCAGATAACCATCGGGGCCAGGAAGCGAAAAAAGCTTCCATCAAATAGGCCGGATATATGAGAGCAATGATTTCCTCTCGCACATCGGTAAAATGTCTTGCAAACGGAGTGGGTCCATATATGCAGGTGGTTGAGCGACGTTACTGTGGTGAACTTGTTCGTGATTGGCCCGAGGCGCGTTCTTCGCGCCCCGCTTTTAGCTGGATTACTAGCTTGCTCCAATCCAGGGTATAATGGCCGGTTTTCACCTGACTGAAGTCTGAAATGTCTGAACTGCTTGAACAACTGAACCGGCGCCGCACCTTCGCCATTATCTCGCACCCCGATGCGGGTAAGACCACCCTCACCGAGAAGCTGTTGTTGTTTGGCGGCGCCATCCAGATGGCCGGCACGGTAAAGGGACGCAAGGCCGCACGTCATGCCACCTCCGATTGGATGGAGCTGGAGAAGCAGCGTGGTATCTCCGTTACCTCATCGGTGATGCAGTTTCCTTATGGCGATACAGTGGTTAATCTACTCGATACCCCCGGCCATGAAGACTTCTCTGAAGATACCTATCGCACACTGACTGCAGTCGATTCGGCGCTGATGGTGATTGATGTTGCCAAGGGTGTGGAGGCACGCACTATCAAACTGATGGATGTCTGCCGTATGCGCGACACGCCCATTCTCACCTTTATCAACAAGCTTGACCGAGAGGGGCGCGATGCCCTGGAACTGCTCGATGAGGTGGAGGCGGTGCTGAAGATTCGCTGTGCTCCAATCACCTGGCCGATCGGCATGGGCAAGCGCTTCAAGGGAGTGTTCGATCTGCGCACTGACACCACCCACCTCTTCTCCGCCACACACGGCGGCAAGATTAATGAGGGCGAGCTGATTGAGGGGTTGGACAATCCCCGCCTCGATGAAGTGATCGGCGATATGGCTGACGAGCTGCGGGAGGAGGTTGAGCTGGTGCGTGGCGCCAGTCATGAGCTGGATCTTGACGCTTATGCCCAGGGTGAACTGACGCCGGTCTTTTTCGGTTCAGCTATCAATAATTTTGGCGTAAAGGAGCTGCTGGACGCATTTTCCCGATATGCGCCGGCGCCCAGGGCGCGGCAGACACAGCAGCGGCGGGTGGAGCCATCGGACAAGAAGTTTTCTGGTTTTGTCTTTAAAATTCAGGCCAATATGGATCAGGCCCACAGGGATCGCATCGCTTTTTTGCGAGTCTGTTCCGGCTCTTACAAGAAGGGCATGAAAATGCGCCATGTGCGTATCGGAAAAACGGTGCAGATAAGCAATGCCATCACCTTTCAGGCGGATGAGCGGCGCCATGTGGAGGAGGCCTGGCCCGGGGATATTATCGGCCTGCACAACCACGGCACCATTCAGATCGGAGATACTTTTACGGAAGGTGAGGAGCTGAAGTATGAGGGTGTACCCTACTTTGCGCCGGAACTTTTCCGCCGTGTGGTGCTGAAGGACCCACTGCGCATGAAAGCGCTGCATAAAGGGGTGCTGCAGTTGTGTGAAGAGGGGGCGACTCAGGTGTTTCGGCCCCTGAAGAACAACGACTTGATTCTGGGCGCTGTCGGCATCCTGCAGTTTGATGTGGCGGCCCATCGGCTCAAGGATGAGTATGGTGTCGAAGCGATTGTCGAGGCGACAAGCGTTGCCACTGCACGCTGGGTACGTTGCGAGGATGACAAGATGCTGGAGAAGTTTCGCATTAAGGCGTATGAGAATCTGGCCATGGATGGGGATGACCAGCTGGTCTATCTTGCACCTACCCGGGTCAATCTCTCCCTTGCCATAGAGCGCTGGCAGGATATTGAGTTTCTGGCGACACGGGAGCTTTGATTTGCAGGAGCGCTTTCCCGGGGCGCGGTGTGGGATTTATCGCATTTCGAGAAAATGCTCCTACAGGGGCCCGCGGCCAGTCCTGGCAGTGAGAGCGTTTTATGTAGGAGTGCTTTCCCAAAGCGCGATGGGATTTCGATTGTGGTATGAGAAACCGCTCCCATCAGGCTTTCATGCTGATTTCATTAAGAATTTGAGGTGGTAAATGGAAACCAAAACAGTAGAGCAGCTGATAGAGGCTGGAATTCCCGGCTGCGAGGCACAGGTAACCGGTAGCGGTTGCGATTTTGAAGCAACGGTAATTAGCGGTGATTTTACCGGTAAATCACTGCTGCAGAAGCAGCGACTGGTGATGGCTGCCGTGAAGGAACAGATCGCGACCGGTGAGCTTCACGCCCTCTCCATCAAGACCTTCACCCCTGATGAGTGGGCCGCCCGAGCCCAGGGTTGAAAAAAGCCCCTTTCCATCCATACTTAATCCGGGAAGGTTAGTTGCTTCCCCGGCGGATCCAAATGGAAATGGAGGGTGGCATGTTTCTTAAACATATCAAAAACAACAGCATAGTTGAGGTGTTGAGCCTCAATGATCTGATCAATCCAAATCACCCCAGGCTGGTTGGGCGCTATACGGCGGGTGAAGAGCTCCAGGATCCGGAGAAGTTTCCCAAAAGTGAGTTGGAGTTCCTCTCCGGTGAGTCTCTCCCCAGGTGCTGGCTTGATGTTCACTATCGTGATGAGGAGTTGAAGAGGTGAGCCGTGGGAGGTGTTTTTTTTTAGCCGGAAATGAACGCAAATGAACGCGAATTTTTGAGTTGCTTAAATTGATGCAACTGATGAAAAGGGCGGGTAACTATTCAGCACCGCAAAGAAACCGCTGGTAACTGTTCAGGGGTGATCTGAATAGTTACAAGGGCGGCTCTTTAATATTTGCGTTTATTCGCGTTCATTTGCGGCTAATCAGCAGTAATCAGATCTTCCCGATTTCCGCGATCTTCACCCGCCACTCTGCCGGGCCGCTTTCATGAACCGACTCCCCACGGCTGTCGACGGCGACGGTAACCGGCATATCCACCACCTCGAATTCGCGGATCGCCTCCATTCCCAACTCCTCAAATGCGACGATGCGGGATGAGCGGATCGCTTTGGCAACCAGATAGGCTGCGCCACCCACCGCCATCAGATAGACGGCACCATGCTGCTTGATCGACTCACGGGTGGCGGGACCACGTTCTGCCTTACCAACCATACCGATAAGGCCGGTCTCTCCCAGCATCATGTCGGTAAATTTATCCATTCGGGTGGAGGTGGTGGGGCCGGCGGGGCCAACCACCTCATCGCCCACGGGATCGACCGGGCCGACGTAGTAGATGAAGCGATTGTTGAAGTCGACGCCGTCCGGCAGGGGCTCGCCTTTCTCCAGCAGGTCCTGAATCCGTTTGTGGGCGGCGTCACGCCCGGTGAGCAGTTTGCCGGAGAGCAGAACCCGGTCGCCAGGCTTAAAACCGGCTATCTCTTCACGGGTGACAGTGTCCAGGTTGACACGGTGGGCGTCCGCTGACGCCTCCCAGGTCACCTCCGGCCAATCTTCTGTTTTCGGTGGCTGCAGTTCGGCGGGACCGTCACCCTTGAGGGTGAATTCAACGTGTCGGGTGGCGGCGCAGTTGGGAATCATCGCCACAGGCAGAGAGGCGGCATGGGTTGGGTAGTCGTTGATCTTGACGTCCAGTACGGTTGTCAGCCCACCCAGGCCCTGTGCGCCTATCCCCAGGGCATTGATCTTCTCAAACAGCTCAAGACGCAGCTCTTCAGTTCGGCTGTTCGGGCCTCTGGCCTGAAGCTCATGCATATCGATGGGCTCCATCAGCGACTCTTTCGCCAGAAGCATCGCTTTCTCGGCGGAGCCGCCGATACCTATTCCCAACATACCGGGAGGACACCAGCCTGCACCCAGAGTGGGAATGACCTCAAGTACCCAGTCCACCAGGCTGCCCGAGGGATTGAGAACGGTAAAACGCGCCTTGTTCTCAGAGCCGCCACCCTTGGCGGCCAACTTGATCTCCACTTCATCTCCGGGCACCAGTCGGGTATGGATTACCGCCGGGGTGTTGTCACGGGTATTGGTGCGAGCTCCTGCGGGATCGCTGACCACCGATGCACGCAGCACGTTCTCTGATGCTGTGTAGGCCCTGCGTACCCCCTCATTGATCATCTCATCCAGGCTCATCTCTGCATCCCAGAAGACATCCATGCCGATGTCGACAAAGGCGGTGACCATGCCGGTATCCTGACAGATCGGTCGATGGCCCTCGGCACACATCCGCGAGTTAACGAGAATCTGAGCCATGGCATCCTTAGCAGCGGCTGACTCTTCACGCTCCCATGCCTTTGTCAGTGCCTGGATATAGTCAATCGGGTGGTAGTAGGAGATGTACTGCAGCGCATCAGCGACACTTTCTATGAGGTCTTGTTGTTTGATGGTGGTCATGTTGTACCCGTAGTGTTGGCAGAATTAACCTGCTCATTATACCCTTGCCTAATGGTGAAGCGGAAATCTAGACAGATCAACTTTTTCAAGTAACCAGCAGTACCCTTCCATCTCTTATCGAGTGGCCGGCTTGTCGAAAGGGTGGAGGAAGGTCTGGTTTTAGGTATCTAAAGAGAGTTTTTTGACAGTGTTGATCCCCTTTACACGCTGGGCATGGATAATATCGATCTCTTTGCTCAACCGTTTACGCTTTGACTCATTCTCCTCTTTTTTATACTCCAGCTGGAGTTTTCGTTCCTTCTCTCTCAGCTGTTTGAGAATATTCTTGAGCTTTTCGCGCCGCTTGTAGAGCTGACGCTGGTCAAGGCTCAGGTAATCAGCCAGTTTCTTTAACAGTTTTTTCCGTTTCATCTGCTGTTCCAGTAGGTTAGTTGGACTTCTCTTTCTGTTGATCGAGAACTGTCTGCAGCTCATTCTCGCTCAGTGCAATGCTGCGGACGGCCTGGGTCAGGTCACGCTCTTGAGCAACGAACAGCGTCTGAGCGGCTCGGATCATATTCATCTCTGTACTGTAGATATAGGCAGTGTCATTCATTAGTGAGGTACCGATCTCCGGGGTGATGCGGCCGTCTCTGATGAGTCCTGTAAGATAGTGATTCAACTCCTCTCTGTTCTCTGAAATTACCAGTTTGAGTGCGTCGAGTGAGAGGATATTGGTATCGCCGTTTTGAGGGTCACGAACAGATTCAAGATCCCGAAGTACGGTAGCCATATGGACACGAAGTTTGTTGTAGGCATTGCGTACACTGGGAGTCTTGCCGTTTACATGGGGCACAAGATTTTTTTGTAGATGTTTTACATCTTTGATCGCTTCCACTATCTGTTGGTTCGCTTCACGCAGGTGGTGGATATCCCCAGACTGCTCCATCTCCCAGGAAAAACCGGCATTGCTTATGAACGCTACAATGGCGCTGTAGAGTCCCTTGATACTGCGTTCATAGGCAGAATCTATGTTCAATCGGCTCAGTTTTTTCTGCTCGGCGGCTATGAACTCAAGGTCCTGGTTGGAGAATACCTGTGACTTTTTATAGCCAAGGGCGTGGATAATGATGCTCTGGGCGTTGTCATATACCCGTAGTGTCTCCTGAAAAATGGCCTGTACCGCAGTGTCGGGGAAGTCGGCCGCTGAACGGGTAAGGTATTTTGGTTGGTCAATTTCCTGTTTTTTCTCTTTGAACAGGCGGGTAAGAAAGTGAACCATCGGATTGATAAACGGCACCATCACAACAATGCCTATGAGGTTGAAGATGGTATGGAATACCGCCAGCTTCAGCGCATAATCATCACTACCAATACCTACCGAGCGGCTAACCAGCTCAACCAGATCCACCAGCTGATAGACCAGGGCTATAGCAATAACGCCGGTCACTAGATTGAAAATAAGATGTGCGCCCGCCAGTCGTTTACCCTGCTCGTTGGCACTCATAGCACCGAGTACGGCGGTGACAGTGGTTCCCACATTGGCACCAATGGCCAAGGCAAGGGCATTCTCATAGGTGATCTGTCCGGCTGCGAGAGCAGTGATGATCAGTACCAGTGTGGCGTGGCTGGACTGCATCACCACCGTGGCAAAAACACCGATACAGGCAAAAATAAAGAGCCCGGGATAGCCACTAACGGCAAACTGGGCAAGATTGATGGTCTCCTTGAAAGCCTCAAATCCCTCTTTCATGTGGTGAATGCCGAGAAATAGAAAACCTAAGCCGGCGAGGATGTAACCAACTCCTTTGAGACTCTTCGACTTTTGAAATACCAGAATGATGCCGAATGCCAGCATTGGCATGGCATAGGCGGCAATCTTAACTTTTAGGCCGAAGCCGGCGATTAGCCAGGCACCGGTAGTCGTACCGAGGTTGGCGCCAAAAATAATACCGATACCGGAGGTAAGTGTTATCAAACCGGCACTGAGGAATGAGATAGTGATCACCGACACCAATGAGCTGGATTGCATGATAGTGGTGGTGATGAGGCCAAATCCCAGGCTCTGCCACAGTCGCGAAGTGCCTTTGCGAAGAATGTTTTCCAGTGTGCCGCCGGTAAATGCACGAAATCCCTGTTCCAGAGAGAGCATGCCGAAAAGAAAGATAGCAACTCCCGCAGCAATCTCTTTGAAATTTGGACTGGCCCAGAAGCCGTACGCCAGGATAGAAAAGATGGTAGGTAAGAGGATTTTTCTCAGCATGTACGTAGTTCTGGCGCTGTAGGAAAAGAGTGTTTTATTTTTTGTCTGCCTCTAAATAGTAGAAGAAAATATGCTGTTTCGTGCGGTTACTTGGTATTACCGGATGGATTGTGGTCTGACCGGCTATTCGCTCAGGGCATAAAAAAAGGCCGGTGTCTGCAAGCAGATGCACCGGACCCAAGGGGGAGGATAGGTGTCCCTGATCCACCAGAATCAATCAGAGACCCTTTATATCTGCAGCAGCAGCCTGGCTGGATCTTCCAGGACATTTTTGATGGCGACGAGAAACTGTACTGCTTCACGCCCATCGATAATACGGTGGTCATATGAGAGGGCCAGATACATCATCGGGCGTATTACGATCTCCCCATTTTCAACCACCGGACGCTGCTGTATGTTGTGCATCCCCAGAATTGCGCTCTGGGGTGGATTGAGAATGGGAGTGGAGAGCATGGAGCCGTAGACACCTCCGTTTGAGATGGTAAAGGTTCCACCGGTGAGCTCTTCGTAACTGAGACTACCGTCCTGTGCTTTTTTACCAAATGCTTTTACCGCCTTTTCCGCTTCAGCAAAACCGAGTCTGTCGGCATCGCGCAGAATTGGAACCACCAATCCTCTTGGGGAGCCGACGGCGATGCCGATGTCGTAGTAGCCGTGGTAGATGATCTCCGATCCATCGACTGATGCATTAACCACCGGAAACTGCTTAAGTGCTTCGACTGCCGCCTTGAGGAAGAAAGACATGTAGCCCAGGCGAACCTCGTGGTCCCGTTCGAACTTCTCTTTGTATTTTGATCGCAGGTCGTTGATCGCTTGGAGATTAACCTCGTTGAAGGTAGTCAATATGGCGGCGTTCTGCTGAGCTTCCAATAGACGCTCGGCAATTCGTGAACGGAGCCGTGTCATCGGTACCCGCTGCTCAGGACGGTCGCCCTCAATGGCACTTTGGGTGGTATCACTCTCAGCTGCAATGACAACTTCCGTGCGGGAGGATCCTTCAGCTTTCTTGCGGTCCAGATAAGCCATGATGTCAGATTTGAGAATACGACCATCTTTTCCCGTACCGGTAATCTCGCGCACATCAATATTCATCTCTTTGACCAGACGGCGGACAGCTGGTGTCAGCACAGGCTCTGCGTCGCCATCCGATATGAGGTCTGCTGATTTGATCTCTCCATCGATGCTGTCATCCCCTTTTTTCGTCTCTACAGTAGCCAACAGGTCACCGGACTGAACCGTCGCTCCCTCATTGGCAACAATTTGCCCCAATACGCCCTCAATGGGGGAGGGGACTTCCAGCACTACCTTGTCGGTCTCCAGGTCCACCAGGTTTTCATCTCGCTGTACGCTATCCCCCGGTTTCTTGTGCCAGGCTAGGATGGTGGCATCGGCAACAGATTCAGGTAGCGCGGGAACATTGATGTTGGTGATCATCTTATTTAGTGCTCCATCAATATGATAATTGCGGATGCAGTTAGCTTGTCAACGTTCACGGCAAGGCGCGCCTCGCAGGAAGGGTTGCGCTGAAGCAACCGTTTGCGATTGGAAATGGCTGCTCCCTTGTCAAGAGGTGCAACGCAGTCCGTGGGCGTTGACAAGCTAATCCGTAGGGCGTCCCTGTGGTGTCCCGCAGCCGCGTTGCAGTGCTTGACCAGGGAATAGCCATCGCCTGCACACTGCGCCTTGCTGCGAAACACCACAGGGACGCTGAATTCGTAATTATCATGTTGATAGAGCACTTGGCATCCTTCGATTCATATGTGGGTTGATACGACCGGTGAGGGCTTCGTCGATCAGGATCTCCTGTTGCCTCACGTGAATGGGATAGAATCCGACCGCGGGCGCGGCGGCCGAGTGGCGACCGACATAGCCAAGGCTCTTTCCCTTGTTCAGCTGGGTATGGAAACGGTGTTTGATCTGATCCCAGGCGCCCTGGTTCTGTGGCTCCTCTTGACACCAAATCAGCTTGTCTACCTTTGGATAGTTATCGATGACCTGGTCAAACCTCTCCCGGGGGAAAGGATAGATCTGTTCGAGACGGATGATGATGACATTATGCAACCCCCGTGCACGGCGCGCTTCCAGTAGGTCGTAATAGACTTTTCCTGAACAGACGATGATGTGATCGATCTCATCGGGGTCAAGATCATCAATTTCACCAATGACAGGTTGGAATTCACCACTGGTGAACTCATCCATGGAAGAGGTTGCCAGACGATGTCGTAATAGACTCTTGGGCGTCATTACCACCAGGGGTTTGCGCATCGGGCGCAGCATCTGCCGCCTCAGCATATGGAACACCTGGGCCGGGGTGGTGGGTATACACACCTGAATATTACGTTCGGCGCATAGCTGAAGGTAGCGTTCCAGCCGTGCTGAAGAGTGCTCTGCCCCCTGACCCTCGTAACCGTGTGGGAGAAACATTACCAGACCGCAATAGATCCCCCACTTGGCCCCCCCCGCGCTGATAAACTGATCAATGACCACCTGGGCACCATTGGCAAAATCACCGAACTGAGCTTCCCAAATGGTCAGCGTTGTCGGATCGGCGGAGGAGTAACCGTATTCGAATCCAAGCACCGCCTCCTCAGAGAGCAGGGAGTCAATAACAAGAAAGTTGGCTTGCTCCTCCGAAATATACTGCAGCGGGATATGGCACTCGCCGTTGCGCTGGTTATGCAGTACTGAATGTCGGTGGGAGAAGGTGCCGCGCCCGCTGTCCTGGCCGGAGAGACGTACGGGAGTTCCTGCTTCCACCAAGCTGGCGTAGGCAAGTAACTCGCCGAATCCCCAGTCGATTAACTGGTCTCCAGCGGCCATCTTGCGTCGGTTACGCATCAGCTTGACTACCCGGGAGTGGAGTTCAAAATCGTTGGGAACCGCCAGTAGTCGCTCAGCCAGTAGGGTAAATTTTTCCGGGGTGAGTTTGGTCTCAGTCGGATGATCCCAGTCGATGTGTTGATGGGAGGTCCAGTCAATATGGTAAGGATAGGTGAGGTCTGCAAATGTTGGTCTGGCTACTACCGAGTTCTGCTCCAGCGACGAGCGGTAGTCCTCGACCATCACAAGGCTCTCCTCGGGGGTGATGATTCCTTCGGAAATCAGCTTGTCCGAGTAGCTGCTGCGGGTTGTCGGTAGTCGGCGGATCTTCGAGTACATCTCAGGCTGGGTAACCGCCGGCTCATCCGCCTCGTTGTGGCCGTGACGTCGATAGCAGACCAGATCGATAATAACGTCTTTATGGAAACGCTGTCTGAAGTCGAGGGCCATTTGAGTGACGAAGATAACCGCCTCAGGGTCATCGCCATTGACATGGAATACCGGGGCCTGAACCATCTTGCCGACATCGGTACAGTAGAGTGTGGAGCGTGTATCCATCGGGTGGCTGGTGGTAAAACCGATCTGGTTGTTAACGACAATATGTATGCTGCCACCGGTGTTAAAGCCCCTGGCATTGGACATCTGCAGTGTTTCCATCACCACTCCTTGGCCGGCAAATGCAGAGTCGCCGTGAATCAGTACCGAGAGCACCTGATCCCGGGTGGTGTCCCCCCGTCGTTGCTGGCGTGCCCGTACCGAGCCCTCTATGACGGGGCTGATGATCTCCAGATGGGAGGGATTGAATCCCAGTATCAAATGGGTGAACCCGCCTGGTGTCTCGACATCACTGGAGAAGCCCATGTGATACTTCACATCACCGTGGCTCTTGTATCGATCTGTACTCTTTTTACCTTCAAACTCATCAAATAGATCGGAGGGTGGTTTGCCCAATGTATTGGTGAGTACGTTGAGTCGACCGCGGTGGGCCATACCGATGGCGATTTCACGAATACCGTTGCCGCCTGCCCGCTGGATCAGTTCATCGAGCAGGGGGATCGTGGACTCACCGCCTTCGAGAGAGAAGCGCTTCTGTCCGACATAGCGGGTGTGTAGGTACTTCTCCAAACCTTCAGAAGCGGTCAAGAGAGTTAAAAGCCAGCGCTTCTCTTCACTGTTGAGATCCGGCTTGGAGCGGTGGCCCTCCACCCGTTTCTGGATCCAGCGTTTCTGGCGGGTATCGGTGATATGCATATATTCAGAGCCGACACTGCCGCCATATACCTCCTCAACAAACTTTATGATCTCACGCAGGGGCATACGATCCGGGGCAAACAGTGATCCGGTGTTGAAAACTGTCTCCATGTCCGCCGCCACCAAGCGGTGAAATGCAGGATCAAGGTCGGGTACCTGCTCAGCTGCTCTTAACTGCAGTGGATCGAGAGCGGCATGTTGATGTCCGCGCACTCGCCAGGCGTTGATCAGACGAAGGGCCGCCGCCTGCTTTTCAGCTGCGGCTGGTGACATGCAGGCTGCAACGTTACGGCTGCCGCTACGCTGCTCTCTTGCCAAGCGGGCAAAGCCGGCTCTGATAGGACCATGGGCAATCTCAGGTGATTCATTTGCAGACTCTCTGAGGATATCCTCAAAGCGCCGTCGCCAGGCATCATCGACACTTGACGGGTCCTGCAGGAAGCGTTCATAAAGGTCTTCAATAAAAGCTGCATTGCCGCCGGACAGGGCTGATGTCGAGCGCAATAACTCCAGAAGTTCGCTCATAATCGGATGCTTGACCTATATTTTTCTGAAAGGATACGGGCTGATACTAGCATAGAAATTTTCTATTGAAAGTATTTTTACCACATTAGTACGCTTGTCCAAATAAAGTTCATATTTTTTACAATCCTGTAACAATATTGAAGGCAATGCAAAGCACCTAAAGATATAGGTCAGGCTGAACAGATGGCTCAATTCACCATGGAAACTTGTTAGGGTTTTTTTTACCACTGGAGATATAATCGACCCTACGTGGAATCAATAATTTTTTGTAACTCTTAAAGTACAGATGGATGAGAAGGGGAAAAAGCAGTTGGCACATGTCAGCATCAGCTCACTTGAGGCGGATGTTGCCTATTTTGATGCCCGTCTTACACTGCTCAATGGAGAGGTAGGCAGTAGCTACCAGAGAGCTCAAATTCAGGCCTACCGGGGTTTGAAAGAGGTGCTTTCCGAGATGCTGGAGAAATTGCGAGGGTTGCCAAGAAAAAACGGCTCCTGATACCCATATTGCCCTACCCGTAAAATTCTAAAAGGCGTAACCCCCTCTCTGATTAACCTTCCTCATGATGAGGCGTGGTTCCTGTAGGCTCATTCTTCAAGTCTGAGGTGAAATAAATCTTTGTCTCGACGGGTCTGCTATGTCGAAGGGGTATCAGGATTATGAAAAATGGCGCCCCCGACACGATTCGAACGTGTGACTTCACCCTTAGGAGGGGTGCGCTCTATCCAGCTGAGCTACGGGGGCAAAAAGTGGCGATGGCAAAACGGTGCTGAACTTGCCCAAATTGTGGGCGAAAAGGCCTATTTACCGGTTTTGCTTTGAGGTTGGCTTCATATCATGAAGCGATCTTTCCGGAAATTGCTTGGCACTATTTTAGCATCTCCTTACGGCCCTCTGTAAGGGGGGGGGTTTACTTTTTTAAAAGGGATCTGTTTTTGTATAGAACGACAGAGTGTGTTATTTCACACTGGTGCTCCATCAACATGATAATTACGGATTCAGCGCCCCTGTGGTGCTTCGCAGCAAGGCGCAGTGTGCAGGCAATGGCTATTCCCTTGTCAAGCACTGCAACGCGGCTGCGGGACACCACGGGGGCGCCCTACGGGTTAGCTTGTCAACGCCCACGGACTGCGTTGCACCTCTTGACAAGGGAGCGGCCATTGCCTGCGAGGTGCGCCTTGCCGTGAACGTTGACAAGCTAACTGTATCCGCAATTATCATGTTGATGGAGCACTAGGAGCCTGTCCGAGAATAGGACGCCTACTGCGGAAACCCCATTGTGGCCCTTTTTTACGCTCATTTTCGTTGAATAAGAGTAACTATTCGTCTCAAATGACCAAAAAAAATGACTCAAAATGGGCTTCCCTCGCTACGGCGCCTATTCTCGGGCAGGCTCCTGACTTGTGATTACGCCGTTTTCAGCGGTAATTCAGCGATTCATTTTCAACTGTAGTAAGTTTAGGATAACCCATGTTAGATACAGCCCACCTTCTTCTGCCCAGCTCTTTTCCGGCAATCAATAGAGGCCGATTGGAGACCTTGCAGGTCAACCTTGGTTACCTCTGTAATCAGACCTGCCAACATTGCCATGTCAATGCGGGGCCCACGCGTACCGAATTAATGGACAGGCTATGCATGGATCAGGTGCTCGCTTTTCTTGATAACCAATCGGTCTTATCTCTCGATCTGACTGGTGGTGCGCCGGAGCTCAATCCCAACTTTCGTTATCTTGTGGAGCAGGCGACTCAGTGCGGGATTAAAGTCATAGATCGCTGCAACCTGTCGGTTTTGGAAGAGCCGGGCCAGGAGAATCTGGCTGAATTTCTTGGGGAAATGCGAGTGGATGTGGTGGCATCACTCCCCTGTTACTTGCAGGAGAATGTTGATAATCAGCGGGGAAAGGGTGCTTATGATGCGAGTATCCGCGGTCTTAAGCGACTCAACGATATTGGCTATGGCGTAGAGGGTAGCGGCCTGCTTCTGAATTTGGTCTACAATCCTCAGGGTCCCAGTCTGCCGCCGTCACAGTGCGGCCTCGAAACCGATTACAAACAGCGGTTATGGGATGACCATCATATTCAGTTTAATCAACTCCTTACCATAACCAATATGCCGATTAGCCGCTTTGGTAGCATGCTGCTTTCCCAGGGGGGGTTTGAGAACTACATCGATCTGCTAAAAGGTTCATTCAGCGATGCCAACCTGCAGACGGTGATGTGCCGCAACCTGATGAGTGTCGATTGGCAAGGCTATCTATACGACTGTGATTTCAACCAGATGCTGAACCTCCCACTTGCTGATAAACGGTACCAGCGACCACATATTTCCAATCTGATCGATGAAGACCTCAGCGGCAGACCGATCTGTATTGCCGAACACTGTTATGGCTGTACCGCCGGTCAGGGCAGCAGCTGTGGGGGTGCATTGAGTTAGTGACTGGCCAGTCGATGCGAATATCAATGGTTATTCCCTGCCTCAACGAAGGGCAGGGGGTGGTGCCTCTGCTTCGCTCCCTTCAGCCGTTGCGTAAATTGGGACATGAGGTGATTCTGGTGGATGGCGGCAGCTCGGATAACAGCTGTGATCTTGTCGTTCCCTTGGTTGATCAACTGATAGTCACCGCTAGAGGGCGTGCCCGGCAGATGAATGCAGGTGCAGCCGAAGCGAACGGTGATCTGCTCTGGTTTCTCCATGCAGACACGGTGCTTTCGGTGGGGGTGATAGATGCACTACAGCAGCTGCCTCTCGCACCAGTCCTTGTTTGGGGACGTTTTGATGTCAAGCTATCCGGTAGCCATAAGTTGTTGCGTGTGGTGGAGTTTATGATGAACCTGCGTTCACGGCTAAGTGGTATAGCTACCGGAGATCAGGGAATATTTGTTCAAACTGAACTATTTAGAGCCGTTGATGGTTTTGCCGACATTCCACTGATGGAAGATATTGCACTTAGTAAGCGTCTCAAGGCGTTCGTTCCCCCTCTCTGTCTACGGCAACGCTTGATTACCTCCAGTAGACGCTGGGAACAGCATGGTATCTTTAAAACCATTTTTCTCATGTGGCGGCTGCGACTTGCCTACGCCATGGGTGCCGATCCATCCCATCTCGCCAGGCTCTACCATTGATCCTAGATTCCGCAGTTGACCGCTCCATTTTGAGGATAAGTTGCTGATATGAGGGCCATTGATATCAATTTACGCTTTCACCTGCCGGATGAACCACGCTACGGGGTGAATTGCACACTTGCGATGGCGCATGACGGCGTTATAACTCCTTGCAATAGGCAGGAAATTGCTCCTGCATTTTCTGCATACCGTCCATCCATGGACATAAACAACTATTACGCGTCGCTGCGCCTTGCCCTGCACCACCGCAAACGCACATTTCACCCCGTCCAACCGCAGATTCTAGGATGATGCAGTTTCCCAATGCACGTATTGTACTCTTCGCCAAGGCGCCGGAAGCGGGTAAGGTGAAGACGCGGCTGCTTCCGGTAGTGAGCGCCGAGGAGGCGGCGGAGCTCTATGCCGAGCTGTTGAAGCAGACGGTGGAAAAGATGGTACGGGCCAAGTTGGCACCTCTCGAGTGCTGGTGTTCACCCGACACTTCACACCCAATATTTCAGTCACTGGTTGATGATTTTGGTATCACTTTGAGACTGCAGCAGGGTGCTGATCTCGGTATAAGGATGGAGAGGGCGGCAGGGGAGACGCTAACGGAGGTTCAGAGTCTGGTACTTATCGGAGGGGATTGTCCGGCATTGGAGCCTCATCATCTCAGTCAGGCATTCGGCTGGTTGGAAGGGGGTGTTGATGCGGTGGTGGGCCCGGCGGAGGATGGCGGCTATGTGCTGCTTGGATTGAAGGAAAACAGCCGTCTACTGTTTTCCGATATGCCTTGGGGTGGTAATCAGGTGCTTCGATTGACAAGAGAGCGTCTGCAGCAGCTGAACTGGTGCAGTCGTGAACTGGAGACACTGTGGGACCTGGATCGCCCAACTGATCTGGAGCGGTATCGTCTACTCCGGGAGTGAGTCACAGCCGGCGAGGGGACCCTTCTTGTGGGACACCAAACTACTCCCGCAACCGTTTGGCCTCATCCCGTTCAAGTTTATTGACCATTTGCCTGATTTTTCTGAGGGTGGCTTTCTCCACCTCTTTGAAGCGTCCGCCCAGGCGGGTGACACTGCGCCTTTTATTTTTTGAGACAAAGCGAACTTCGAGAGAGAAGGTCATTATCTCTCCATTGGGCAGAGGCAGGGTGCATCCGGAAAGTACTTCTCCCGGGCGGAGGGTAGCTACCCCCTGCAGAATAATCCCAACCCCGTTTCTGCTGACATCAAACAGATAGCCGCGCAGCAGCTGTTGCGCCTGTTTTCCACGGTAACCTTGAAACGGCATGCCCGACATGCCCGGTGGTACCCGGTGGTCGGAGCGACGCTGGAGATAGTAGAGCCTATCGGGTATCACTACCTTATAGAAGGCCACTCCATCCTGTGACCGGGCCTCTATCAATTCCGTTTTGAAGCGGAGATCAACGCCTTCCATGAAACCGCTGAGTTCAATCTTGCCATGTTCCAGGAGCTGGTCGTGGCCGCGACGGGGAATCAGCTCATCGAGTACCAGAAGATCGTACTCTTCATAGACGCCAAGCACTGCTGTGGCGTAGCGGTGGGGATTTTCGGGAAAGGTGGCGGTCAGCAGTGTGCGGGTATGTCTTGCTTGGTTAAGGAGGTGGATGATTAGGTCTAAGTCCGTAACATAATGCCCACTGGTAGCGATCAGCTGCTTTTCCTCTTTATGTGTCAACTTGCTAAGTACATCGAGCATGGGACGGTAGTGGAATTATTATGCTTTGGCCAGTGAACGAGAGGCACTCTCATCCCTGTTCCCTTTTGGACCATAAGTATCATTGTTGCCGTTGTTACCGGTTAGGATGCCAAGAGTCTGCCTCACGTGGCGGTGGCCAAGCGTGATTATACCGCCATTTACTTGGTTCTGGTTGCTCAGCTGAGTTGCTATCTCCATCAGCTGTTGCCACAGTGCTAGTGCATTGCCGACTTTCGGATGGGCGTTCAATAGGGTATCCACGCCTTCACGGTCACCAGGGAGGCCGAGGCGGGTAAGAAATCCCTGGCGATTTGCCAGCTGCTGCTGCATCTGCTCAACCAGAGACTGTTTCTGCTCACTGAGGGCGATAATCCGATCTGGATCGGAGCCGGTGAGGGCCTGGTGCTCATGCCCTAGTAGCGTCAGTAGTTTTTCGGCACACTGCAGTTCCGCCGACAGCAGGCCGGAAAAATGGTTGATCTGTGTGGTAGTTATCTCCATTCGGTTTATCCCTGCTCGCTGATAAGGGCGAAATCCCGTTCCTGTGTGAGAAGGTTATTGGCCGCTTCGACCGGTTTAAACTGGAAACTTCCACTGGCGAGAGATCGCTGGACGTCTGTGACGTGTTGTACGTCGGCAACCGGCAGGGATGCGATATGACTTTCAAGTTCCTGCAGTCGCGTTGCTGTATCTGTTAGGCTTACCTTGTCGCCGCCACCGGATTCGGTGCGTTGTGGGGCGCCGGAGCTGTTGGATTTGTTCTGTTCAACAGCTCGTGTTTTGTTGCCGTCACCGGCACTGCTTACCGATCTGCTGGGTAGACCACTGATTTCCACACTCATTGTTTTACCCTTTTGTTAAGTTTCTCCCGGTCATGTTAGCGACCGAAAGAGTGAATTTCTTTAGTCATTTCGGTGTCAATCCTGCCATAATTTGGGCTGGATCACACTTATAGGGTAACCCTTACCAAGCCGGCTTTCACCACGGTGGCTTCCAGCTTTCTGTTGTTGTCATTGACCACTTTGATTCGGTCACCTGTTGCTCCGTCGCTTAAAGCTTTGCCACTCATTCGTACCTCAATACTTCCGGCTTTAGCCAGGATGATGACTCGGTTGCCACGTTTGATTGTCTTGCTTGCCGTCAGCTGGGAGGGTGTGATCACATCGCCTACGTGGAGGGTGCGTCTCAGCCGTTTACCCAGCGCCGGCCTCGTCTCCTCGAAGTAGCCGTTACTGAGCTGCGCTACGTCCCGTTGCTCCATGACGAGATCATTGCTGGTCAATAGAGTCTTTCTCGGCAACTCTCTGGTTGCCACCACCACTTCCCTCATCAGGGAGATGGTGACCGGCAGGTAGATAGTCCAGCCACTGCCACCGCTGCAGCGGATACCGACGGTTTTTCGTGCGGAGTTCTGCCGGTTGCTGGAGAAGAACGCCTCCAGCGGTTGGCTGCAGGCATTCAGTTTGAGTCTTCTATCGAGCTGTCCTGCAGTTACCGTCAATTTCCCGTCGGAGTGGTTAAGCTGAGTGTAGACATAAGACTCAGCCGTTTGGCGGATACTCTTATGACTCTGAATATCACCCGCGTGGGCTGACATATGGGCTACACCGTAGAACAGCACAAGCCACCAAAGGCCTTCAGCCATCTGTCGGACTCCTGCTGCTCTTGCCGCCATAATTCAATCCTGTTTATCTAATTCAGTAATGGCAATGCAAATTTTGTGCCTTTTGCCTGGAGGCCGGATGGTGGAATGTTTACGCGATGTGGGAGAAATTGGTGTTAATGCATTGTTTTTTTTCGATATACCGCTAATATCAAAAGGGACCTGATGCTAATAGCGGATTACCTGTTGTCATCTTTCGGTACCGGAGATGAAGCGGGGGGTATTTAAGGAGGCTCTAAACAACTCATGACCGATTGCCTTGCACTCAGTGGAAATTGTTCGAAGGGATTCAGCTACGCTGACTACCATCACCGAAAGCTGTGCTTTCGTGTTGAGAACCTTGTCAATAGCCTGCTGTTAGCCGCGATCTTGCGCCCCCTGAGCACAATTCAATTCGGCTAGACGTATTCAGAGCCTCCTTAAGGATCTTTGATGGATAAAGCAGTTTTATCGCCTGGGGATTTCACTGCATTCCAGTCTTTTTTGGAAGCTGCTTCAGGGATCAGGCTGACAGCCGGAAAAGAGTATCTAGTCACAAGCAGGCTTGGTGGCCTCATGCGTCACTACGGAATTGGATCTATCGGTGAACTGCTTGACCACATGGAATCGGGGCGCCAGGTTGGACTGCAGAATGAGGTCATCGATGCTATGACCACTAACGAAACCTTCTGGTTTCGCGATATATCCCACTACCATCTGCTGACCAACCGACTCTTTCCTGAGCATGCGGCGAGTAATAAACAGGATCTATCAATATGGTCTGCAGCCTGCTCATCGGGGCAGGAGCCCTACAATATCAGTATGATGGTGCAGGATTACCAATCTTACCATCCCAGGGAGTTGCTGCGGGATACACAGATAGTCGCCACCGATATCTCTCCCGGTGCACTGGCTAAGGCAAAGAGGGGGGCCTATTGCGGCATGGCCGCCACCCGTGGTCTTAACCGTGATCAGCAGAGGCGCTATTTTGTACCTCAGGGGGATTGCCTGAAAGTGCGTGAGGAGATAAAAGCACGGGTCAGGTTTAAAGAGTTGAATCTGCTAAAAGAGTTCCAGCCGCTGGGTAAGTTCGACATCATCTTCTGCCGTAATGTACTGATCTATTTTTCAAGTGATAGAAAGCGACAGATTCTCTCCAGAATGGCAGCGGCCCTGAAGCCCAACGGCTATCTTTTCCTTGGCTCCACCGAATCTCTTTCCACTCACAGTGATCGTTTTGAAATGATCAAAGGTGAGGGCGGCATCGTATACCGTGTTATCTAGTGGGCCATGCGGAAAGTTCGGTAACCCACAGCCAGTCCATAAGCCGTGTTGGCAAGGCGCGCGAGCGCTGGACTGGCCGTAGCCAATTCAAGTGAGCGCAACACAGTCAACGAGGCTTATGGGCTGGCCCGAAGGGAGCCCCATTAATGGGTCAATACTGCGTTGCACTGCTTGGAAAGGGCCTGCCATTCCTTGCACAGTGCGCCTTGTCTTGACCCATTAGTGGGGCTCTGTGAGTAACCGAACTTCCCGCATGGCCCACTAGGGCCTATTAACACTATTCGTATATCTATCGACGGAGGCCCTTTTTTCACGGGCCCTGGTATCAATTTCTGATAAGGAAATATCCGGTGTATGAAGGGGAACGGGCGGAGACCTGTTGCCGCTCAGCCGGTGTCCTCTTGCCGCTTTTATCTCCTCTCCGCCCTTGTTGTCCCGGAAATCGTTTTCGTAGGCGAAAACCCTCTATTAGTGAAATGGAATGTGATTTCCGTTAGTTCACTTATATCTTGTGTGATAGGTCAATAAAGTATCGTAAAAACAATGTATTAGCCGTTTGTGTGTATGGTTTCCAGTGGTTTTTCTCCGGCCTCTTTTTGATCTCTTCCTGTGCTCTCAGGTGCTACATCAGGCTCAGATGGTCCCAGATAAAAATAAACAAAAACAATAGGATATGGTTTTTTCGGTAACTTCATGGAATCACTTCTGATTTCATTGGCATAAAGTCTGCTTTGTGAATGGGTGAGTAAATCCTTTTCAGAGGCAGGAAGATGAAACTTGATGAGACCTTCGGCATCCATGAGCAGTCACTGAAACTGCACGCCCGTCGGGCGGAGGTGCTGGCCGGCAATATCGCCAATGCGGATACCCCGGGCTATAAGTCGAGGGATTTCGATTTCCGCGAGGTACTCAATCAGCAGATGCCTCAGCCCACGCGGATGAAGACAACTCACAGCGGGCATATCAATATGGATCAGGGCTTGGTGCCCGAAAACCATCTGATGTACCGGGTGCCGAATCAGTCCAGTCTAGATGGTAATACGGTGGATAGTCAGTTGGAACACACGGCGTTTGCCCAGAATGCTCTGGAGTATCAGGCCAGCCTGCGTTTTGTCAGTGGCGCCATCAAGAAACTGAGACTTGCAATAAAGGGGCAATAAATAATGTCGATGTTCAAAGTATTTGATACTGCCGCTTCCGGTATGAGTGCTCAGTCGATGAGGCTCAACTTGGTCTCCAGTAACCTGGCCAACGTTGACAGTATCAGCAGCAGTATAGGTGGGACCTACCGGGCAAGGCATCCAGTGTTTGCCGCGATTCTCAATCAGCAAAACCCGGATGACCCATCGGTCGGCGTACAGGTGAAGGGTATCGTGGAGAGCCAGGCACCATTGAATATGGAGTTTGCCCCAAATAATCCGATGGCTAACGAAGAGGGCTATATTTTTCGGTCCAATGTCAATGTGGTGGAGGAGATGGCCAACATGATATCCGCTTCTCGCACCTATCAGAGCAATGTAGAGGTGGTGAACGCCACCAAGCAATTGATGTCCGCCACCCTGAGAATGGGTGAGTAAGGAGACGACAGATGACAACTACCACTGCTACCGACGAGCTGCTTACCAGTCTGGGCATCCAGCCATTTAAAGAGAAGGCGGCGATCAATGACCCTGAAGAGCTGGGTATGGATGCCTTTCTTGAGCTGATGGTCACCCAGTTGAACAATCAGGATCCATTCGAGCCGATGGATAACTCGCAGATGCTGACTCAGATGTCTCAGTTTGCATCGGTCAGCGGGTTGGACAAGTTGAATGAATCCTTTGCTGATCTCTCCTCCAGCATGACCTCGGATCAGGCACTACAAGCCGGTAGTCTTATTGGCAGAGAGGTGCTGGTACCTACCGACACCGGTTATCTGACCAGTGGTGGCACTGTTCGTGGCCAGGTTGAATTGGCTCATAGTGCTGATGTGGTCGTTCGCATCAGTGATGCCACGGGCCAGATGGTGAGAGAGCTTAATATTGGTGACCACGAAGGGGGGGCAGTACAGTTTTCATGGGATGGCATTACCGACAGTGGTGATTATGCCAATCCGGGCTATTACAGCATTCAGGTGGAGGCTGGAGGGAGTGAGGGCACAGAGGCTCTTCAAACCCAGCTGTTTGCACCGGTGGAGAGCGTCACCATCGGTGGCACAGGTCAGGGGCTCACCCTGAACCTCGGTGGGCTAGGCCCCGTTGCTTTTGACCAAGTAAGACAGATCAACTGAAGATAAAAGGAGCAAACCATGTCGTTCCAAGTTGCATTGAGTGGGCTCGCAGCAGCCCAGACAGAACTAGACGTAACCGGCAACAATATTGCCAACGTCGCCACTACCGGCTTCAAGGAGTCGCGGGCGGAGTTTACAGATATCTATGCCACATCGATTCAGGATCTGGGTACCCAGGCCGCAGGACGAGGTGTCCGTGTCGCCAGGGTCTCTCAGCAGTTCAGCCAGGGGACGGTGGAGTTTACCTCCAATAACCTCGATCTGGCAGTAAACGGTGAGGGCTTCTTCGTTCTCGAAGATACTGCCGGTAGCCGATTTTACAGTCGAGCTGGTGCACTGAGTGTGGATCGTGACGGCTATATTGTAAATCATGCTGCTCAGCGACTGCAGGCCTATCCGCCGATTACCGGCTCGGATGCTTTCGATACCGGTACCGTGGCTGATCTGCAGCTTAACCTTCAGCCCAGTGCGCCAGAGACCTCCACCAGTATTTCTGCCGGTGTCAATATCAACGCCTCAGATACGGCCCCAACCGTGGCGTTTGTCGCTGCAGCACCTACGGCCACAATGTACAACAGTGCTTCGTCGATCACTGTGTACGACACCTTGGGTGATGCCCACACCGCCACAATGTATTTCCGCAAGACTGCGGCGAACACATGGGATGTTTATCAGAGTGTTGATGGAGGTACCGCCGATGGTCCTGAGGAGATTGTCTTTGATGCCTCGGGTGCCCTTGTTCCCGCCTCCAGTGGTACTGCCGGTGTTATTAGTTTCGGACCCTACACCTTTACAAATGGAGCCTCTCCAATGACTCTTGGGGTGGATTTTAATACAGCCACCCAGTATGCAGGTGAGTTTGGTGTCAATGAGCTCTCTCAGGATGGCTACACCTCCGGTCGCTTGAACGGTGTCGATGTCGATGACTCGGGAGTGGTGTTTGCACGTTTCACCAATGGACGCTCCACCTCACTAGGTCAGGTGATGCTGGCTAAGTTCAATAACCCGAGTGGCATGGGTAAAGAGGGCGGTAATAACTGGACTGAAACCTTCGAGTCCGGTGATGCCCAGTTGGGTGAGGCCGGTACTTCGAGCTTCGGTACTATCCAGAGTGGTGCGCTTGAGTTGTCCAATGTTGACATCGCAACGCAGCTGGTGAAGTTGATCGTGGCACAACGCAACTTCCAGGCGAATGCCAAGGCAATCACTACCTCTGACCAGGTAACTCAGGCAGTAATCAATATCAGGTAAGGGAGTATAGCGGCCTGCTTCAAATCGATGACATGGCAATTTGAAGTAGGCCTGATTTCCCAAAGAGGTGCATTATGGATCGCGTCATCTATGTTGCCATGAGTGGGGCCAAAGAGACCCTGTTGGCTCATGCAGCTAACACCAACAATCTTGCCAATGCCAGCACCCCAGGCTTTGTTGCTGATCTGCAGCAGGCACGTAGCGTACCGGTGTTTGGTGATGGCATGCCAACACGGGTCTATGCCCTGACCGAACGTACCGGTCTCGAATTTCAACGCGGCGCCCTGGTGCATACCGGCCGTGACCTCGATGTGGCGATGAACGGTGATGGTTGGTTTTCTGTCCAGTCCCGCGATGGCAGCGAGGCTTATAGCCGACGTGGCGATTTTAAAGTTGATATTAACGGCATGCTTACCACCGGCAACGGCTTGCCGCTGCTCGGCAACGGTGGGCCGATTGCTATTCCCCCGGCTGAAAGCCTATTTATCGCCTCTGATGGAACCATCTCCATTAAACCCGTCGGTCAGGCTGCCAATGAATTGGCGGTGATTGATCGCATCAAGATGGTCAATCCACCTCTTGATCAGCTGGATAAAGGCTCGGATGGTCTGCTCAGGTTACGTAGTGGTGAGACTGCGGATGCAGACGCAGCTATAGAGCTGGTTACTGGCACCATCGAGAGCAGCAACGTCAACATTGTTGATTCCATGGTCGATATGATCGAACTCTCCAGGCGTTTTGAGTTGCAGGTAAAGGTGATGTCAAAGTCGGAGAAGATGGAGGAGAGCTCCACCAGTATCCTGAAAATTGGCTGATGGCAGGCTTTATGCAAGATATTAACTAGAAGTAAACAGACTTAACAAAGGGAGGTGGATTATGTATCCCGCACTTTGGATTGCAAAAACAGGATTAGATGCCCAGCAGACGCGGATGGCGACTATCGCCAATAACCTGGCCAATGTATCCACCACCGGCTTCAAGCGAGACCGTGCCGCATTTGAAGATCTTATCTATCAGAATGTTCGCCAAGTGGGTGCGCAATCCTCGCAGGAGACTGAGCTTCCCTCCGGTCTGGCTATCGGTACCGGTGTACAGACGGTCTCTACCCAGAAGCTGTTTACACAGGGCAATGTGACACAGACCGGAAATTCTCTGGATCTTGCTGTCGAAGGACGGGGCTTTCTCCAGGTACTGCATCCCGATGGCTCTATTGTCTATACCCGTGATGGCTCATTCAACCTAAGCGCTGACGGACAGGTCGTTACCAATAATGGCTACGCATTGGAACCCGCAATCACCGTGCCGGAGAATACTCTCAGCATTACCGTAGGCTCTGATGGTGTGGTCTCTGCGCTGCTGGCCGGAGGGAGTGCGCCTACTCAGATAGGCACTATCGAGTTGGCAGATTTTATCAATCCAACGGGTCTTGCCGCAGTGGGCCAAAATCTCTACCGGGAGACGGCGGCCAGTGGTGCAGCGACCACCGCTACCCCCGGCACCGATGGACTCGGCACCCTGATTCAGGGCTCTCTGGAGAGCTCCAATGTCAATGTGGTGGAAGAGATGGTCAATATGATCGAGACCCAGCGCGCCTACGAGATGAATTCCAAGGCGATCTCAACCACCGATGAGATGTTGGCCTATGTGAACAACCAGCTGTAATAGCAGGCGGATAAAGGCATGAAACGGCTTCTCACAATTTCACTGTTGGCTCTGGCGGCGGTCGCCCTGGCAGGATGTAACAGCGTACCGAAGAGAGATCCCGCCTATGCCCCTGTACGCCCGGTAGTGGCGCCCCCAACACCTCAAGGTAATGGCGCGATCTATCAGGCGGGTTATGAGCACTCATGGTTTGAAAACACCCGCGCCCGTCGCGTCGGTGACATGCTCACTATTAAACTGGTAGAGCAGACCAACGCTTCCAAGAAGGCGGCGACCAATGTCGACAAGACCAACGCTACCACTATTACCAATCCGACAATTCTGGGTTCTACACCACAGTTTGACACTCCAAGTGCGCTGCCCCTGGCAAGTAACAGTAACAATACCCTGGGTTTCAGCTTGGCATCGAGCAACGCGTTTGCCGGTTCGGGTGACAGCTCTCAGAGCAATAACCTGAGCGGAGATTTGACGGTGACCGTTGTTGAGTTGCTTGCCAACGGTTACCTGGTTGTGCGGGGCGAAAAACGGATTGGTATCAACCAGGGCAATGAGTATGTGAAGGTGTCCGGTATCGTCCGTCCCGCTGATATCGACTCAACCAATACAGTGCTCTCAACAAAGCTGGCGGACCCCACCTTTGTCTATGTGGGTGATGGAGCCGTGGCTGATTCAAACTCTATAGGCTGGCTGGCTAAATTCTTTGTTAGCGCACTGTTTCCCTTCTAGGTGATCGCGATGAGACATTCAATAATCAGACATTCAGCACCCCAACCAAACTTTGCGACTGTCAGTGGCAAGGTGGGGCTCTATCTGGCTCTGCTTGCCATGCTGTTTGCGTTGATGAGCCTGCTTTCACCTGCGCGGGCGGAGAGGATCAAGGATATCTCCTCTATCGCCGGTGTGCGTAGCAACCAGCTGATTGGTTATGGTCTGGTGGTCGGGCTTGACGGCACCGGTGACAAGATGAATTCAGCACCCTTCACCGAGCAGAGCCTGCGCAGCATGCTTACCCAGTTGGGTGTGGTAGTGCCTCCCGGCACCTCGATGAAGCCAAAGAATGTTGCTGCCGTCACCCTCCATGCCGAATTGCCGGCCTTCGCCAAACCGGGCCAGAAGATCGATATCACCGCCTCATCCATCGGTGATGCCAAGAGCCTGCGTGGCGGCACATTGCTGATGTCACCTCTGAAGGGGGCCGACGGCAAGGTCTATGCCGTTGCCCAGGGTAATCTGGTAGTCGGAGGCCTCAGTGCATCCGGTGCTGACGGTTCGAATATCACTATCAATATTCCCAGTGTCGGTCGTATTCCTGGTGGTGCCACGGTAGAACGCACGGTTGCAAATTCTTTTGCCCAGGGCAACTCACTTACTCTTTATCTCCATGAGGGTGACTTCACCACAGCCCAGCGCATAGTGGAATCGATCAACGAGTCTATCGGGCCGGGTGTTGCGGCTGCAGAAGATGCGACCTCCATTCGTGTCAACAGCCCCCGTGATCCTTCGCAGAGAGTGAGTTTTATCTCCCTGATAGAGAACTTGCAGGTTAAACCGGGTACCGCACCGGCGCGGATCATCGTTAACTCCCGCACCGGAACGGTGGTGATCAGCAGCGCTGTACGGGTGAGTCCGGCGGCGGTCTCCCACGGTAGCCTCACTGTCACCATCAGTGAGAGTACTGATGTTTCACAGCCGGGAGCCCTCTCTGGTGGTACCACCGTCGCCTCGCCGGAGTCGGATGTAGAAGTCTCCGAGGGTGGCAGCCGGATGTTTCTTTTCGATCCCGGTGTGACTCTGGATGAGGTCGTGCGTGCGGTCAACCAGGTAGGGGCATCACCCTCCGATCTGGTAGCCATTCTTGAAGCACTAAAGCAAGCCGGTGCCTTGAAAGCGGAGCTGGTGGTGATCTGATGAATATAGGTGATACCTCTGTTTATACCGATTTTCAAGGGCTTGGTGAACTCAAGGCGATGGCATCCCGTGATGCGGATGGATCGCTGGAGAAGGTTGCCCAGCAGTTTGAGTCCCTGTTTATCCAGCAGATGCTGAAGACCATGCGCCAGGCAAGCCTGGGCAAAGGGCTGATGGATAGTGATCAGAGCCTCTTCTACCGCGATATGTATGACCAGCAACTCGCCATTGGCCTGGCTGAGAGCGGTGGCATGGGATTGGCAGATGTAATTATCCGCCAGCTGCAGAGTCAACGTGGGGTAGAGAAGCAAAGTGGGGCAGAGATGCCGACAAAACAGGTGACTGACTATACTCGTGACGCTCAGCATCTAAAAGTAGTGACTAAGTCGGCGGCGGTGGTTGCGGCGAGTGAACAGACTCAAGCGGTACGGCCGGAAAAGGATCCTGCAGGTTGGAATATTGATGATTTTGTCCAACAGCTTCTGCCTTTGGCCAGTGAGGCGGCGACGCTGATCGGCATTCAGCCCCAGGCGTTGTTGGCACAGGCTGCACTGGAGACAGGCTGGGGCAAGCACATGATGCATGATCCCGGTGGTCGCTCCGCTAATAACCTATTCGGTATCAAAGCGGACCAGCGCTGGGATGGAGAGCGAGTGAAGGTGGATACATTGGAGTATCAGGAGGGAGTCGCTGTTAAGAAACGTGACCACTTCAGGGCTTACGGTAGCTATCGGGACAGCTTTCTCGATTATGTCGATTTTCTTCGCGGCAGCCCCCGTTACAGCAAGGCTCTGGAGGTGGCAGGTGACAGTGAACGTTACTTCTCAGAACTGCAGCGGGCCGGCTACGCCACAGACCCGAAATATGCAAATAAAATCAGCAGCATAATGGCTGGTGATGAACTGCGGTCGGCACTTGCCAGGTTCAAGGCAGGGGCGGCTGAGCCGCTATAAGAGTAGGTGGACGGCAACCTTAGGGTGCTGTCCGTCGAGGAACTGGAAAGAATCATGGCTACTTTACTCGGTATTGCTTCCTCCGGATTGCTCGCATATCAACGTGCGATCAGTACCGTGGGGCATAACGTATCCAATGCCGATACCGAAGGCTACAGCCGCCAACGGGTCGACTTTGAGACCAGGAATCCCAGCTTTAGCGGCTTCGGCTGGCAGGGCAACGGTGTTGATGTTGCCACTGTACAGCGCTATTACGACAACTTTATCGCCACACAGGTACGTACCTCTCAGTCGGTTACCTCCAAGGCCGAGACGCTATCGGAGAATGCCAACCGCCTGGATGACCTGTTGGCCGATCCGATGGTGGGACTGGATCCAGCGATACAGAGCTTCTTCGATGCCATGCAGACTCTCTCCGATGATCCGGCGTCAGCGGCGGCACGCCAGGTGGTACTATCTGAGTCTCAGTCTCTAGCTGACCGCTTTGCCTTCTTTGATCGCCAGTACGACGAACTTCGACGCGAGATCAATCAGAAGATGTCGCAAACGATGACGGATATCAATACCCTCGCCGGTGCCATCGCTGATGTTAACCAGAAGATCATTGAAGCTAATAACTCGGGTGGCCGAACCCCTCCAAATGACCTGCTCGACCAACGTGAAACCCTGCTTAAGGGGCTCTCCAAGCTGGTCGATATCCAGGTCTTTGAGCAGGATGACGGTGCTTATAACGTCTCCATAGGTACCGGTCAGGGGCTGGTGATCGGCTCACAAAACACAACCCTTGGCGTTTACCAGAACCCAGAGAACTCCAATGCCCCGGGAGTTGCATTTGTCACCAGTTTTAGTAGCGAGGAGCTGACCGATCAGATTTCCGGAGGTGAGCTAGGCGGATTGCTGGAGTTCCGCGAACAGTTCCTTGATGAAGGCCAGAACCAGCTCGGTCTGGTGGCGGTGGGTATGGTCGAGAGCATCAATGCCCAGCACATACAAGGAGTTGATCTCCAGGGGGCGATAGGAACCAATTTTTTCCAGCCGACCACTATCACCGGTGTCAGGAGTACCGCTAACACCGGGACGGCGACGGTTTCCGGCACCTTCTCTTCAGCTGACCTGGCGGATGTGACCGCATCCGATTACCGGTTGACCTACAACTCCGGCACCAGCTACACCCTGACGCGCCTCTCCGATGGTGTCACCGCAGCGGTTGATTCGGCGTTGCCGACAGTGACCGATGGCTTTACCCTCTCCATCACCGGCGCCAGTGGTTTGGTGGCAGGCGACTCCTTCCTTATTCAGCCGACCCGCAACGCGGGTGGTGATGTCGACCTACTGATCAGTGACACCAATAAAATCGCTGCAGCGGGTGCACTACGGGCCAATGAGGTGATGGACGCCAACGGCCACCCGGTCAATACGGGATCAGCTATGATTACCCAGGCGGCCACTACCAGCGCCACCGGGCTGCTCCTGTCCTCCTCTATTACCCTGACTTATTCGGCTGATGCCGATGGCTCGGGCAATAGTGGTTTTGTCATCACCGGCGGCCCTGCGGCACCGAATAACTATGTGCTTTATGATCCAACCTCCACTGATGTGTCAGGTAAATCTTTCCCTGATAGCACCAATCCGACCCAGTTCAGCGCCTACGGTGGACTTACCTTTGATATCAGCGGTACACCAATAGCGGGTGATCAGTTCGTTATCAGCAATAACAGCAGCGGCACCGCCGATAACCGCAATGCTTTGGCCATGGGTGGAATGGGGAGGGAGTTGTTGATGGCGGGCGGTACCTCTACCATACAGGGCATTTTCGGCCAGATGGTGGCGGATATCGGCGCCCTGGCAGGTCAGGCAGAGACCAACTACAACGCACAGAAAGGGCTGCTGACGGTACAGGAGAGCAGCCTTGCCGGTATCTCCGGTGTTAATCTCGATGAGGAGGCGGCAAATCTAATGAAGTATCAGCAGGCGTATCAGGCGTCTGCCCAGGTGGTGGCGGTGGCTGGTGTCATCTTTGATACTCTCATCGGCGCCATGGGGAGGTAGCTATGCTAAGAGTTTCTACAGGCCAGATGTATCAGCAGGGACTTGATGGCATTCTCAAGACCCAAGCCAAGATGAGCCGTACTCAGGAGCAGATCTCTACCGGACGGCGGATCCTGCGACCGTCCGATGATCCCGCGGGCTCCACTCAGGTACTTGAATTGAATCGGGCTGCACGCACTGTTGAGCAGTATCAGAAAAATGCAGACCGGGCGCAAAATCGCCTGGAGTTGGTGGACAACACCCTGAGCGGTATCACCACCATGCTGCAGCGGGTTAACGAGCTGGCGCTGCAGGGCAGCAGTGGTACCTATAACGCCGCTCAGCGTGACATGATCGCTGTGGAGGTGCGGGGTATGTTGAGTAGCGTGCTCGATCTGGCCAATACCACCGATAGTGCCGGAGATTATCTCTTTTCCGGTTTTCAGGGGAAGGTGAAACCCTTTGCCGCCGGTGCCGGTACATACACTTTTAGTGGTGATACGGGATTGAGGGAGATCAGAATCTCGGCTGATCGGACGGTGGCCGATAGTGAATCCGGCTTCCACACCTTCATGGATGTGCCAACCGCCGCGGGTGGTGTGCGTGACCTCTTTTCCACCATCGATCAGATAGCTACTGCCCTGGAGGCGGATACCAGCCCCGGCACTCTGGTGGCCGATATCAGTAGTGCAATCGCCCGGATCGGCGAGGTGCACGCCAGTGTCGGCTCGAAACAGCGATCAATCGATGAGCAGAGGGATATCAACGAGGGTTTCATCCTGACACTGGAGACCAACCGCTCGAAGCTCGAGGATGTGGATATTGCCGAGGCGATTACCAACTTCAACAAAGAGAAGGTTGCCCTGGAAGCGGCTCAGGCCAGCTTCGCTCAGATGCAGGGATTATTGCTGTTCAACTTTATTCGTTGAGCCTGATGGCTTCTTTAATGAGATGGTTCGGATTAATGCACCAAGTTGCCGCTATGCGGTCGAGTTATGAGTCTCGTTGACCCATGCCTAGCCCAAATAAAAAAACCGTCAAGATTACCTACTATTCGCATTGGGGTGGTCTATTGCAGGATGCGCCTAAGTATTTTGAACAACTTCCTAGGAGAGACCTTGGTCCACTAGTGTCAGATCCCAGTGACCAGGCGCTGTTAGATCTTGCACGCCTCGACTGTGATTGGGATGGGGAAAACCTGCGCTGCTTTTCAGAGCTATCCCATCCTGAAATTGAATTCGCACCTACCAAAATTGTTGGTATTGCCGGGCTGCTTGATTTCTTACAGGAAGAGGTGCAGCCAAGTGTAATCCCCTGGCTGATAATGATAGCCCAGCAACCTCAAACGATTGAATCTGTTCTGGACAGAATACTTACACTATTTACACAGAAGGGAGGAAAAGTTTTCTACTGGGCCTATGATGAGGCGAGCAGGTACATGCCATGCTTTAAAGAGGGGCTGGCGAGGCATCTCAGCGTTCTTGTACATGATGAAATGCCTTTGGATAACGCCGTTGCCGTCGATATTAATCCAGCATGTATTGTTCACAACAGAAGCTGGTTGGCTAATATTGTCCCATATTCATATCCCTTTGTTGGTGATGTAAGAAAACAGATAGTTTTCTTGGGATCAAAATTGGGATTTACTCCCCACAGAAAAAGACAAGTTGATTACTTAAAGCAACATTTCAAAGACCGTTTTACTGCAATCCATGACCATTCGATACCCGTGAGCCAGAGGGGTGAGTTTGGGCGGTACAAAGTTCATTTCTGCCCGGAGGGTCGGACTTTTACAACGCCTGCAATGCGCTACACCCATACTGACAGACCCTTCTGGAGTGGTTGCGTTGGGCAGGTGCCGGTAGTTGAAGACTCAAAGCTGGGCGGGCGACTGCAGGGTCTCACTGAGGATGGATTGATTCTCCGATACACAAATGGTGACTTAAAAGGGATGGTTGAGGCCTGCGAACAGGCGCTTGAAACACCACTAGAGCAGCGCAAAAGGATCTATGATCACTTTAATGAAAATGAGAGTATCGGGCCGAACGTAGCACAAATGATAGCTGAGGCGGTATCAGGATAGGATAAGGAAAAAGAAGATGTTTATGTGTGCTTAGCCGGCATGTCTCACCCAAATATTAGACCTTCCATTTTTTATCCAGCATTAACAGACGCAGTGGTATATCAGGAATAAAATACCTAATCAGGGTGATTTTTCAGCTTATGAGCGACCACCAATACGAATGAGATGCTGATAGGGGAAAGCGCTAGAGAATAGGAAACTAATGCAGCGCGTTTTTTCTTATACGTTGGGAATTAACGTGATTTTATGGCTAAGTGATTGATTTGTGACATGAAGCAGAAAACAAACTTTCTGCTGGTTTTTTCTAAAGATCAACGCATTGTGGTCGCTATTAGTGTTGGAAGCGGTAAATATCATCGAAAACCATTGAAGATATATCCGCTGAATACAAACACCCTGGAGCAGCATCCCGCCTGAAGAGGCGATATCAAAGTGAAGCGCACAGGGTCTTTAAGAGGATGCCAACATGGCTGTCACAGTTAACACTAACCTGTACTCACTCGCCGCACGGCGTAATATCAGTCGTTCACAGATCAATATGCAGACCGCTGTACAGCGGCTCTCATCAGGTCTTCGTATCAACATGGCAAAAGACGATGCCGCCGGCCTGGCGGTAGGTCAATTTGCTGAGATGCAGGCCCGCGGCGCCGCCATTGCCCAGCAAACACTCGGTGACTCCATGTCCCGCCTACAGGTTCAGGACACCACACTACAGACCGCCAACGAGATGCTGCAGCGTGTACGTGAATTGGCTCTGCAGAAACTAAGTGGCACCTATTCAGACTCCCAGAAGAGCTATATCAGTACAGAGATGGATGACCTGGGTACTGAGCTGGGTGCAATGCTTGCTCGGGTCCAGTTCAATGGTGCCGGCGCCTTTGGTACCTTTGCCTCAGTAGCCAGCTCTAACGGTTCTACCATCAACTTCGGTCAGGCCGCACCTACTCTGTCGGGGATATCCAATACCACCGCCCTCGCCAGCGTCGTGACAATAATGGGCACGGTCAATCTAGCCCTAGCCAAGATTGGTGCTGACGAAAGTGTGGCAGAGAAGACACTGAACACCGCCATGGCGGTTGAAGAGTCTCAGTGGGCCGCCTATGGGCGTACCATGGATGCCGATATCGCACGCGAGACCGCAAGACTGACCAGCGCCCAGGTTGTGCAGCAGGCCGGTATCGCAGCATTGGCACAGGCCAACACCATGCCGCAGCTTGCATTGGGTCTGTTGGGTTAGATCGGGTGGCTCCGGGGTAATCCCCGGAGCTGAGGCTAAATTAGGAGTAGCGAGGATAAAGTCATGGCAGTTGAGCTTATTAATCAGGCCAACATGCTTCCGGCTAATCGTGCGAACTCGAGCCATCCCGGTCAGACTGCGAACGTCTCCGAGGTTGCCAAGGTTGAGACGGCGAAGGCGAGGTCACCTGTTGACCAGAACGAAGCCCAGCCACCTCCGGCGGTAAACTCGGGCAAGGGAACGGATGATGCTGAGTCTCTGAAGAAATTGGTTGCAGAGGCGAACGCATTAGTACAGACAACCCGGCGCAAGGTCCAGTTCAGTGTCAGTGAAGAGACTGGCAGGCCGGTAATTCGAGTCTACGATGCGGACTCTCAGAAGCTTATCCGCCAATACCCACCCGATGAGTTAATCGCGTTGGTGGCACGGATACATGAGATGGTTGGTGAACCGGGAGCGGGCCTCATCCTTAGTGATGAAGCCTGATTTCCCAATTAGGAAAGGTCGAGTAGGCGGACGTTGAGATGGCAATAGGTATTCCAGGTATCGGTTCAGGTCTAGACTTGTCGACTGTGCTGGATCAGATGTTGGCCATTGAACGTCGCCCGCTCGACCGTAATCTTGCAAAACAGTCGAATATCGACACCCAGATCAGCGCTTACGGCACCATCAAGAGCGCTGTCTCCTCATTTAAGTCGGCGCTGAGCGCATTGCGCTACCCGACGGCATTCAATCCTGCTACTGCCACTTCGAGCAGTAGCACAGTTGCTACTGCAACGGCGACAGGGGGAGCAGTAGCATCCAGTTACGCACTTGTCGTAACTAACCTTGCGACTGCCCAGAAAACGGCATCTACGGTCTATACCGACGGCACCACTGCTATTGGTGGTACCGGTACCATGCGAATCAGGGTCAACGATACTACAAACTACGATATTGACATTACCGGTTCCAATAACACCCTGGAAGGAATTCGTGATGCCATCAACAATACGGCCGACCTTGATGTAACCGCATCTGTAATCAATGAGGATGATGGCTCACGGCTTATTCTCACCTCTGACAGCACGGGGACAAGTAATGACTTTGCCGTCACTTTTACCAGCGACAGTGTAGGTGGACTTGATGACGATGACGGCCTGTCCAAGCTCTTCTATATGGGGGCGGCGGATACCACTGCTGAGACGGTGACTACGGCAGTGGATGCTCAAGTCACGATCGATGGATTCGATGTGACCAGCACCTCCAACACTATCAGCACGGCAGTCAGCGGCCTTACTATCGATCTGGTAGCCGCCGGATCTTCTACTCTTACGGTTAGTCGGGATGATGCGGCGATCAAGACATCGATAGAAGATTTTGTTGATAAATACAATGCATTGCAGAGCGCTATCACCACTGCTCGTGCAGGTGACCTCTCCAATGATTCGTCCCTGACGTTTATTCGCAGCGGCATCAATAACGTGCTGAATACCGCAGCTTCCGGCGTTGGCGATTACAGCTCCCTGGCTGAGATTGGCATCTCCCGCGACCGCTTTGGTGTGATGTCTATTGATAGCACTGTTTTTGACAGTGTATTATCGAGCAATCATGAAGATGTAATGGCGCTGTTTACCGATAACACGGAGGGCTTCGCCGACCGGCTTTACAGTTATGCAGACGATCTGCTGGATACAGATGGCGCTATTGGAAGTCGTGAAGCTTCGTTGGCTGATACCAAGAGCTACCTGCAGATAGCCGAGGCCAGCTTGCAAGATCGGCTGGATAGTGTGGAAGCCCGTCTTGTCAAACAGTTTGCGCAGCTTGATGCAACGGTTAGTAGCCTCAATAGTATGAGTTCTTACTTGACGCAGCAGTTGGCGGTGCTTAACCAATAGCGCTGTTTTTTTAACTTTTTCGGACACCGATCTATGACTGGATATGCCGGTAAGCGCACGCCCGCATCGAAGTACACTCAGGCTTCGAGTAGCGAGGCGAACTACGCCACGCCTCATCGTCTTGTACAGATGTTGATGGAAGGTGCGTTGGATAAAATTGCCATCGCCAAGGGAGCTATTGAGCGTAAAGAAATCCAAATTCGCCATGATAATATCACCTGGGCGATTTCAATAATCGACGCCCTCCGCTCTAGTCTCGATGCAGAAAAAGGTGGAGAGATAGCTGTAAATCTGGAAGCCCTCTATCTATATATGGGTAAACGCCTGGTTGAAGGTGGCGCGACCAATGATATCCGTGCCCTTGATGAGGTGGCCTCTCTCCTGAATGAGATCAAACAGGCCTGGGATGTCATGCCTGACTATATCCGCCATGCGCCCAATATAGATGAGGCGGTCTCCGGGGGCGAAAAGTAGCTCTTTATGCCTAATTACACCAATGACCTGAGAGAGGCGTTAAAGCTGACTGGGGCCATGTTGCAGGCGGCAGAAAAGGGGGAGTGGGACGCACTTCAGATGATGGATGAGGAACGGCGCAGGTTGGTCGAGGCTTGGGTAGCACATAAAGAAGCATCGGGGGATCGCGAATCGGCTACCGCCATGATGAACGAGATGATCTCTCTCAATCAGCAGATGCAGCAGCTGGCTATAGCTGCAAAACAACAGTTGATGGATGACTTTAAAGGGATCCGCAAGAAGAGGGCGGCAACCGATGCCTATAGTAAGTGCCCCTAAGGAGCCTCTGAATGAATCTGGTCACAGCAGATTGGTGATCGGATTTTGCCAATTTGAGGCGTGAATCGCACGTAATAGCAGGCTATTGCGAAGATTTACAACGAAAAAGTGGCAAATTCCGGCACCAAGATGCGTGATCACGATTCGTTCAGAGGCTCCCTAGTCACCTCTCTATTCTTGATGATATGTGGTTACACCCGAATCAACTCTTTCGCAGGGATAAAGTCAGGGTGATCCGCGAGGATAACGCGGCCAATCTCCCCTGCCTTTTTACTCTCTCCGATCTCCTTGTATAGCAGCCCAAATTTGCAGCGAGTGGCCAGATCATCCGGATATGAGGCGCAGTACTCCTCATACACTGCAATTGCATCCCCAGTATGTCCCATGGCAGCCAGTAACTCTGCGTAGGAGGGTGTGTGTTCCGCAGAGAGCCCGGCGAGTGACTCAAATGCAAACAGGGCATTCTCCATATCACCGGCCTCGATACAGATACCGGCAATCCTTTTCAGTGTCAGCTCCAGTGCCGGGGATTCGGGACACTCAAGGATCTGCTGGTAATAGACGATGGCCTGGCCAGGATGACCCTCAAGTTCTGCCAGCATTCCGGAGGTGAAGAGAGAGTAGGGTCTTGCCTCTTCCTCAGGGTAGTGGGAGAGGATGCTGAGAAGGTAGTTGAAGCCATCAATATCCTTTGATTTGAACAGCAAGATTACCCGTGGAATTACATTATCAAGATTTGCCATGGCGCCGACGGTGGAGAGGTGCTTCGTCCTCTTCTCTCTCACCTCTGCATTAAACTGCTCCTTGAATGCCTGGAGTTGGTACTGGATGTCTGGGGGTAAAGTTGTCTGTGCCGAGAGGTGGTTTTTCATCCATAGGGCAGCACGTCCCGGCTGGCTATCCGCAGCCCATTGCTTGAATAGCAGGTCGAAACGGGGCGATTCCTTTAACTCTTCCTTGCGAACCTCCACTCGTTCCAGCGTGTTTTTCAGTAGAGTATCAAATAGCTGTGATACTTCGAGAAAGTGGCTGAGATAAGCCTCCTGGCCCAGCATACCCTGTTCGTATCCATCCTCACTGCTCTCAATGATACTCAGGACCTCGACAAATCGGCTCAAATGCATGGCGATGGTGGCTTTTGCCACGTCATTTTGGGTGATTTTTGCGATCATTTTTTGGGCGACCTTGAATGCTTTCTCAGCTGCTTTGGACTTTTTCTTCGCTTGATTCAGTTCGCTGATCGATTTACGGGCTCTACGTTGCAGTACTTGAATTTGGTGGCTGGCACGCTTTATTTCCTGGGTCAGGTGATCCAGATAGATATTTGGGTCGGCTTTCGGGTAGGCGGCGGCAATCAACTGAAGCGGGCTGCAGGTCAGTTTTTCCAACGTGAATTCAGCCACTGGGTGATATTCTACATGTGCCAGTTTTACTGCCTTTGGCGAGGGATTGATCAGGCGGATACCTAGCGCATTGAGTTGCTGTGCTTGTCGATCAAGAGCCTTTGTGGCTATGGTGAAGTCCTGTGTGGTATAGCCTATGCTGCCATCATTGGTGGTGACCCTGTCGAGATTGAGGTGAATTGGTGGTGGGTTTCTCCGCTCATTGCTGCCGGCGGCATGGCTGAAACCTTCCGGGCTGTGGCAAAGGTCGACACCTAATAGAATTATTTGTGAAGCGCCAAGTTTTGCGGCGAGAGAGATCGCCACGTTGGTTACCGAATTACCCTCAACCTCTATGTTGCTGCAGTCATTGATTGTGCTGGACCAGGGGAGACGTTCGGTGATGATGGCGCTCATTCCATCCCACTGACCAATCAGTCTGGGTGGACTACTTGCAGTGTAGGTGAAGAGTGTGTCGGGAAAATAAAATATACCTTTGGCAGTATCAAAACCTATCTCCTGGGCATCAGCATGAATAAAGATATCGGGTTGAATATTAAGTTCATGTAGTCGCAGGCTGATCCTTGATACCGCAATGACCACCAGGCTGTCACGGTGTTGCTCGAGCCAGGGGAAGTTCTCCTCCAGGGATGGACCACCGGCAAGAATGATAACGCTCTTCCCTGAAAAGAGGCCCTTTAAAAAATCACTGGAGACCAGATGGTTGGGGCATGTCTCAATGGTATTGGCGATATGTTGAGCCAGGTTGAGCTTGCCACAAACATCCCAGTGAAGTGTTGCCATAGTGTCGGAGAGCCAGGCATTCAGAGCGGCATATTGCTCGATGTGGTCATTAATCGCAGCGATCGATCCAACTATCTCCACCTGATCTTTGTAGATATAGTGGTCGGCACCAAGGCTGCCTACTTCATCCAGGGTCTGTTGCAGCTCTGTGGGTGGGGTAATTCTGAAGTGCTTGTTCAGTCCTTTCGCATACGCTTCAATAAGCGCGTAAATTGATTCCGGCTCGACAAAGATATAGTTGCTGCCTGTGGGGATGCCGTTGCGCTCGATATAGGCTGGCAGTAATAGTGAGTCTGACCCCACCAGCAGGTAGAGGGTGTCCTGCTTGAATAGGTCGATGCCAAAGCGCTCCCTGAAGACATAATCAGCACCTAGGTGGTCAAAATCGTTACGGTTGACCTGATAGATGAAACGGTCGCCAAAGCTGTTACTGGTGAAAGGATGATCGCTCTTTTCCATCATCATGAGTGCCTGTCATTCCTGGAGAGATAGAATGCCGCCAGCTCGAGGTCATCGGCGCCATCCACATCGATGCTGTGTTGCTTGGGTATGAAGTAGGGCGTTACCGGGTGGCTGTAGAAGCTATTGGTGGCAATGAATCGTTCCGTGGCGGTGATATAGATGGCGCCATCGCTCTGTACCAGTTCCGGCAGTAACTGCCTGGGAGAACCGAGTGTCTGTTCATCAATCCAGGGTTGCAGATGATCCTGACCAAGCTCAAATGACTTCATCGGGTGCTTGTCAGGGCGGACCACGCTGACCACACTTCCCTTGCCCTGTTGCTCTTGAAAGAGGGCGATGGCAAAGCTGATGTCATCTGCGGTGCGCAGGGGTGAGGTGGGCTGCAGCAGAATAAAGGCATCAAAAGTTTGGCCTGTGGACTTCAGGGCCTGCAGTGTGTGGAGGACGACAGCATCGCTTGTGGCCGTGGCGCTTGCCAACTCGGCCGGCCTCTCGATAATCTCGACACCGTACTCATTACCGATCCCCATCACTCTCTCACAATCGGTGGTGATCACCAGGTGGTCTATCTGCATACAGTTCAGAGCGGCTTCAAGGGTGTATGTGATCAGTGGCTTGCCGGCCAGGAGCGCGGTATTCTTATGGGGAATGCCCCTTGAGCCTGCCCGGGCCGGGATGATACCTAGAATCGAGCTAGTCATTGAAACGCTTCTGCAGAGGTGTTTGCCATAGTGACTCTTCCTGGATCACCTGCAGGAACAGTTTCGTGCTGTTGCCGGCACCAAACTCCTCACTCGGCTGTAACTCTTTCATTTTCCCTGCCTCTATCAGCCCCGCCATTATGCTCTCCTGCTCATATCCGGTGTTGATGACCGATGGGCTTAGTGTGCGGTTCATCTGTCGGCTGCCGACATTGACAGTGGGTTTGCCGCAGAAAGGCATCTCTCTAATACCGGCACTGGAGTTACCCACCATCAAGCCGGCACTCTTCATCAGGGAGAGGAAAAACTCAAAGCGAATGGAGGGAAAAACCCTGAAATGGCTGTCGCCCTTGAGTCGCCTGTACTCATGAAATATGTGCTCTGATCCGGGATCATTGTTGGGGAGGATCACGACATAGTTGTGCTTGCTGGCGATGAGAGCATCGACAAACCACTTGGCATATTTCCGGTACTCTTCCAGTTCCGTTGTGACCGGGTGAAAAAGGGCGATGGCATAGTCATTAAAGGTGATGTCGTAGCGCGCTTTTGCCGCCTCCAGAGGGGGTAGGTTTGGCGATCTCAGTGAGTCCAGATCCGGGGAGCCGATGGTGTAGATGGAATCAGTCGTCTCGCCCATCCGTACCAAACGTTCCCTGCAGGTCTCATTAGCGACAAAATGGAGATGCGATAGTTTAGATACGGCATGGCGGATCAGCTCGTCGACCGTACCTGAAACCTCGCCCCCCTCAATGTGTCCGACGCGTATATTCTGCATGCTACCGACGATGGCGGCGGCCAGGGCCTCGGCACGGTCTCCGTGAACCACAACCATATCCGGCCGGTTCTCAGTAACGTAACGGGAGAGTCCCTGGATGGTATTGGCGATAATCATGTCCTGGGTGTCTCCCGGCACCTGGTTCATAAACATGTGCGTAGTCGACATCACTGCCTGTGATCGGGGCCTGTTTTTCATCCGCGCATTGATTACCTCCCGGTAGGTACCGCCGTAGCGCTCCATCATGTGCATGCCGGTGACAAACAGCATGCAGTCAATGTTATCAAGGTGATCGACTGCATCTATCAGTGGCTTCAGCTTACCGAAGTCGGCGCGAGTACCGGTTATGAACAGAATTTTTCTCACAGTGTCTCCTCCCCAACATCATCCCAGCGGAGATGGGTGTCGCACTCCAGGTCATTGCTGCACTGCTTACCCAGCAATGTTTCAAAGTCATTGGCGGCAATCTCGCCGCTCCCCGGGCGTTTGACCCAGATGTTTTCACGGCTGAAACGTTCCCCCCGTTTAATCGGCTTCAGAGTCACCACCGTGGCAAAGGCAAAGTCGATGGTTGGCTGCTCTTCAGCAATCGGCCCTTTCTCTCCTCCACGCTCCTGCCAAAGGATTTGGCTACCGTGAATAAGTTCTTTCAGTTCGGTGCTATCCATGGAGCATGTAATATCGGGGCCGGGACGCTGCTTATTGTCGGTGAAGTGGCGCTCAAGGATGCTGGCGCCGAGAGCTACCGCGCCCAGGCAAGCGTAGTTATCCACTGTGTGATCAGAGAGGCCGACCACCGCTTGTGGGAACTGCTCCTGCAGTTCCGTCATGGCACCTAATCTGACCAGTTCAGGTGGCGTCGGGTAGACGTTGGTACAGTGCAGCAGGGCATAGGGAACACGGTGAGTATCAAATATCTGAACTGCGCGCCCGATTGATTCGAGGCCATTCATGCCGGTACTGAGAATGACCGGCTTGCCGTAGCCTGCAATGTGCTCTATCAGAGGCGTGTTGCTGCATTCGCCTGAACCGATCTTATAGGCGGGAACATTCATCGACTCCAGTCGTTCGGCAGCGGCCCGGGAGAAGGGTGTGCTGATGAAGATCGCTCCCCTGCTGACGATGTGATCCATCAGTGCCCGCTCATCCTCTTCGCTGAGAGCGCACTCCACCATGATCTCGTAGATCGAGCGATCGGCATTGCCCGGAATGACCGATTTGGCTTGCTGGCTCATCTCGTCATCGACGACATGGGTCTGGTGCTTGACCACTTCGGCACCGGCATCGATAGCGGCATCTGCCATGGCGATAGCTGTTTCTATAGAGCCGTCATGGTTGATACCAATCTCCGCTATTATCAAGGGAGGGTGGTGATAGCCGATCACTCTATCGCTGATTTGAAATTCAGGCGCTGGGGAGCTCATTTTTTCGTTAAGGAGACACTGAATAAGTCAGGCTGGATTTAGGTTGAGATAAAATTGCTCCAATTTGTTTCAAAGTGAGCCGTAATAGCCATTTTATCACTGCGATCACCGGAGCGAATTGGGGTGATTTTAGCCAACGTAAAGCAATCATGGCTTGTACAGAGTCTCCTTCATGTTCCATCTAAATGGGATTCGATATCCATAGCATTGACTATTGTCTAAGTTCCGCAGTCAGTCAAGGAGTTACATGCTATTTTTCATGGGTATTGGAAGGCCTTTTTTCGACGCCGCGAAGGGTCATATTGTGTTAGCCTATAGGTCATATTAGATTTATTTGCTGTTACCCAATTAGGATATGTCGAAGAGTAAAGTTCTTAGCCTTACAGCATTGGCGGAAGCGGCCGATAGTTACCGCAGGGAGGGGCGTACCATCGGCCTCTGTCACGGTACCTTCGATCTTCTCCATGTCGGCCATATCCGTCACTTCCAACAGGCTGCAGAAATGGTTGATGTGCTGTTGGTGACGGTGACCGGTGACGCCTATGTTAACAAAGGACCCGATCGCCCGGTTTTCACCGAGCAGTTGCGGGCAGAACATATTGCCGCACTGGGTTGCGTTGAGTCAGTAGCAGTCAACCAGGCGATGACCGGCGTCAATGTTCTTGAGCTGATCAAACCGGATATATATATCAAGGGAGAGGAGTACCGGGATGAGAAGGGAGATGTTACCGGTAACATACGTCCAGAGGAAGAAGCGGTCGAACGCCATGGAGGTGAGCTGCATTTTACCGGTGGTGTGACCTTCAGTTCCAGCCAGTTGCTCAACTGTCACTTCAATACCCTGCCTGAGGAGGTCTCCCTTTTTCTGCGTAAGCTCAAAGCAAAGCTCTCACCTGATGATGTGGTTGCCGCCCTTGACTCTCTCAAGGATCTGCGTGTACTGGTGGTGGGAGAATCGATCATCGATGAGTACCACTATGTAGAAGGTCAGGGAAAACCGGGAAAAAACAGCATTATGGCGGTTCGTTACCGGGAGCAGGAGCGGTTTGCCGGTGGTGCAATCGCCGTTGCCAACCATATAGCTGCCTTTGCCGGCCGGGTGACGCTGGCATCAGCCCTGGGTGAGTATGACCGTCATGAGGAGTTTATCCGCTCCAAGCTTCAACAGAATATCGATGCCGACTTTTATACTTTGCATGGTGGTCCAACCCTACGCAAACGCCGCTATGTACAAGAGTCGGATGAGAAGCTTTTTGAAGTCTACTACTCGTCTGATACCTCTTTTGGCGGTGATGAAGAGGCGCGTTTTTGCCGGTGGCTGGAAGCGCATGCAGGCGCTTTTGACCTAGTGGTAGTTCCCGATTATGGCAACGGCCTGATTTCAAGTTCCATGGTCGAGAAGCTGACCAACCATGCAGGCCTGCTTGCAGTTAATACTCAGATCAACAGTGCCAACCGTGGCTATCATTTTATTACCCGTTATTCACGTGCAGATTTTGTCGCCCTCAATGAACCGGAACTGCGTATGGCGTTTCATGACCGTCATAGTGATTTGGAGCTGTTGGCACGCAAGGCGATACAGCAGTTGTCAGCTTCCCATTTGGCGGTGACACGTGGCAGCGAGGGCCTGCTATTTATTGATCAGGGAGGAAAGGCATTGAATATACCGGCGCTGTCGACCAAAGTGCTGGACAGAATTGGTGCCGGCGATGCCTTTCTCTCTCTTGCCAGTATCTGTATTGCAAGGGGAGTAAAACCTGAAGTTAGTGCCTTTATCGGTGCCGCTGCGGCTGCACTCGATGTACAGATCGTCTGCAATCGGGAGCCGGTGTCGAAGGCTTCCCTGGCAAAGTACCTGACTACACTGCTGAAATGAAAGGGTGGATGTGAAAGACCGCTACCGTATCGATAGTCATAAGTTGATCTATCACCCAGCGAGGGTATCGGCTTTTGTCGATGCCGGTGACGACTGGCAGCGGGTGAAGTCAATCTACCCAATCTATGTTGAGGTCTCTCCTATAGGTGCCTGCAATCACCGCTGTACCTTCTGCGCTCTCGACTATGTCGGCTATAAGCCGGATCAGCTTGATGCCGATCTACTATCACAACGTCTCACCGAGATGGGAGCCCAAGGGGTAAAAAGTGTCCATCTCGCAGGTGAGGGTGAGCCGCTCCTGCACAAAAGATTGACGGATATCATTGTCGCAGGCGCCGATGCGGGAATCGATATCGGTATTACCACCAATGCCACTATTTTCCCCGAACACTTTCTTGATGAGGGGCTTGCCCGGGTGCAGTGGATTAAGGCATCAATCAACGCCGGTACCGCCTCCACATACCAGCAGATACACCAGGGGAAGCCAGGTGATTTCGAGCGGGCAATAGCTAACTTGACTGAGGCGGTGGAGATTAATCGGAAACGGAATCTGGGGGTGACATTGGGAGCGCAGGTGGTGCTGCTGCCGGAGAATAGGGATGAAATTGGTGAATTGGCGGAGATCTGCCGTGACCGTATCGGACTAGATTACTTGGTAGTCAAACCCTATTCCCAGCACAACTTCAGCCTGACCCAGCGCTATGCCGATATCGACTATGCTGACTACACTGATCTAGGTGTTTCTCTTGCAGGGTACAGCAATGATAACTTTCAGTTGATCTATCGTGCTAATGCTATCAGCAAGTATGCCGGTCCCAATGCGAGACACTACTCCACCTGCTACTCCACACCGATGTTTTGGGCCTATGTCGCATCGGACGGGGCCTTGTATAGCTGTTCGGCCTACCTCTCCGATCCGCGTTTCTGTCTGGGCAACGTGATCGAGAACTCCTTCGAAGAGATATGGCAGGGGGAACAGCGCAGAGCCAACTTTGAGATGGTTCGTAACACCCTCGATATCAGCGCGTGTAGACGCAACTGCCGGATGGACGAGATCAACCGCTATCTTTTCGATTTGGCCAATGAGCAGGTGCCACATGTTAATTTTATTTAATGGCTATGCGCAATAAGCTTGCGATGTACTGTAGGAGCGACTTTAGTCGCGATCTGGCTCTGAGGCCTGTTCTTCGCGACTAAAGTCGCTCCTACACTCCACTTCAGGATTTTTGCACAGGTCTAAGCGAGATATGAAAAGATGAAGGCATTGGTTACCGGCGGTGCCGGTTTTATCGGTAGTCACCTAGTGGAACGCTTGCTTGCCGACGGGCATGAAGTGATCGTGCTTGATAACTGCTCCACCGGCCGCAAGGAAAATATTGCCCACCTCCTGGGTAATGATCGGCTCCATTTTGAGCAAGTGGATATCAATGCGAGCGAAAAGGTAGCCCCGCTCTTTGCTGGTGTGGATTGGGTCTTTCATCTCGCTTCTCTTGCCGATATCGTACCCTCCATCCAGCAGCCGGTACCCTATCACCGAGCTAATGTTGATGGCACGGTATCCGTACTCGAAGCATCACGGGCTGCAGGTGTGAAGCGCTTTGTCTATGCCGCTTCATCCTCTTGCTACGGCATACCTGACAACTATCCCACAGCAGAGGATGCAGCGATGCGTCCTCAATATCCCTACGCCCTGGCAAAGATGCTGGGTGAGCAGTGTGTGATGCACTGGCACCAGGTGTACGGGCTGCCGGCGGTTTCACTTCGCATGTTCAATGTCTATGGGCCGCGTTCACGCACCTCGGGCACCTATGGAGCCGTGTTCGGTGTTTTCCTTGCCCAGAAGTTGGCCGGTGAGGCCTATACGGTGGTGGGGGATGGTAAGCAGACTCGTGACTTCACTTTTGTTACCGATGTGGTGGAGGCGTTTGTACAGGCGGCGGCATCTGATCTCAGTGGCGAGATCATGAATGTGGGCTCTGACAACACTTACAGCATCAGTCGCTTGGTGGCGCTGCTGGGAGGCCCGGTGGTACATATTCCCAAACGCCCCGGTGAGCCGGACTGTACCTTTGCAGATGTGACAAAGATTGAGCGCCTGCTTGGTTGGAGGGCACAAGTCAGTTTCGAATCGGGGGTGGCCGAGATGCTGGAAAATATCGACTACTGGCGGGAGGCGCCCCTGTGGACAGTGGACTCAATCGAAGATGCGACAAAAGATTGGTTTGCCTATCTTGGAGATAAATAGATGGTGATTGAATCGTGAGTTACCAGGAGCATATCGATACCCTTTATCAATTGCTGACAGAGGCGGAGGCCACCGATGGTATTCGTGGTTCATTGACGGCCGACCAGGGATTTGAGCACGGTATCCAGCTGATTGGTGATACGGCTTCCGCAGGTGGCAAGGTGATGATCATCGGCAATGGGGGCAGTGCCGCTATTGCCGGCCACCTGGCGATTGATCTTGTACGCAACGGTGGTGTGGCGGCAATGACCTTTAATGAGGCCGCTTCTCTTACTTGCATGGGCAATGATTTTGGCTATGAGCAGATTTTCAGCCGGCAGTTGGCGATGCACGCCTCAGTGGGTGACCTGCTGATCGCCATCAGCAGTTCCGGTCAATCTGTCAACATCCTCAATGCGGTGGCAGAGGGGAGAGCGCGTAACTGCCGGATCATCACCCTGAGTGGTTTTGATTGCGACAATCCGTTGAGGCAGATGGGCGACCTTAACTTCTATATCGCCTCTGACCATTATGGGCGTGTCGAGCTCTCTCATATGGCGCTGTGTCACGCCTTTCTCGATCTCTCCGGTGGCTGGTGGCAGGACGATGCGGATCGGCCTTGATCTCGACAACACCCTGATCAGCTACGAAACGGCGTTTCCTGCAGTGGCCAAGAGGATGGCTCTGCTGCCGATTAATTTCAAGGGTGGCAAGGCGGCCGTCAGGAGGTATCTGCGATCACTATCCGGGGGAGAGCGGCAGTGGCGTGATTTGCAGGCCGAGGTCTATGGGCGGGAAATGCGTTTTGCCGAGTTGACCCGGGGCGCTGAGCAGTTTCTCGGGCTGTGCCGGCAGCGGAAGGTCGAAGTGGTGATTGTCAGCCACAAGAGTGAGTACGCCGCTAATGACCGCCACCACATCAATTTACGTCATGCTGCCTTGGCTTGGCTGGGTCAGCAGGGAATGTTTGATACCGCCACCACCGGGCTGACGATCTCCTCACTCTTTTTTGAAGGTAGCCGCGACGACAAGGTGAAGAGAATCGCCCACTTGGCGCCGGACTGCTTTGTCGATGATCTGCCTGAGGTGCTGTTGCACCCTGCTTTTCCAGCGACAGTGCGTCCCATCCTCTATTCACCCGGAGAGCCACCGCCCCTGGGCATTGATATGATTTCCAATTGGGAGGTCTTGGCTGATGAGCTGTTCGGTCATTGATGTCGCCCGGCAACTTCTAGGCGATGCCTCCATCACCTTTGCTGATACACATAGCGGTGGTAACAGCCGCCTTGTGAAGCTGGTGTCGTCACAGGGGCGCAGTTATGCCATGAAGCAGTATCCTGATGAGGGTGAGTTGGGCTGGAGGCGGCTTGATCGTGAGCAGGCGGCGTTCACATTTTTTGCCGACAACGGCTTCCATGCAGTCCCGCGGCAACTGGCTGTCGACAGGCAGCATCGCTTGACTCTTGTTGAATGGGTAGAGGGGCATCGGCCGGCTACCACCGACTCATCCTCCGTGGACGCCATGGTTGCATTTCTTTCACAGCTTCACCACTTACGTGATCATAAAACGGTAGCCAAACTTGGGGATGCAACGGATGCCGTTTTCTCTCTTGATGATCTACTTGGGCAGTTGCAGCGGCGGATCGATACTTTTGAGGAGGCCGCCGCTGAGTACCCACTTCTGCAGCACTATCTGCAGTCGTCATTGATACCTGCAGTAGCAACTGTGGTGGAGTGGGTCGGTGATAGAGCGCGGAAAGTAGGAGTGGATCATGCTCATGTGCTTGAGCAGGACTACCGTACTCTCAGCCCGTCCGACTTCGGTAGTCACAACATGCTGAAAACGCCCTCAGGCTACAGCTTTATCGACTTTGAATACTTTGGTTGGGACGATCCGGCAAAGCTGATCGGCGATTTCGTCTGGCGTCCCGAACCGAAAGTTGATGCAGTAATGAAGCAGTGCTTTGCCGATGCACTGCTGTCGCTCTATGGAGATGACCCTATGCTAGAGAGTCGGTATCATCTCTATGGTCCACTGTTGGGACTCTGCTGGGGGCTGATCGTACTCAATCCCCTGCGTCGTGAGTGGGCGCAGGCGAGGGGGATAGCAATAGAAAAACAGCGGGCGATGGTGGTGACATGTATCGACAAGTCAAAGATGCTGGTGTCACGGGTTAGCGAAACAGTAGGAGCGGATACTTATGCCCTCAATCTCTGAGGAGTTGATTCAACAGGCGCAGCTGCAGCCTCTGGATCGTCGTTCCCGCGATCTGCGCCGCCGTGTGGTCGATGCCATTGCAGGCGAGCGTCGCGGCCACTTGGGCCCCGCCTGTTCTCTGATAGAGATAGTGCGCACCCTCTATGATGAGTACCTCCACTTCCGTCCAGATGAGCCCAACTGGCCGTTGCGTGACCGCGCAATTCTAAGCAAGGGGCACGGTTGCCTTGCGCTCTACGCTATCCTGGCGGACAAGGGTTTCTTTCCGCTTGCCGATCTTCCCACTTTTTGCGCACCGGAGAGTTACCTGGGAGGGCATCCTGAGGCGGAGAAGATTCCGGGGGTCGAGGCCTCTACCGGTGCACTTGGTCACGGCCTCTCGATCGGTGTCGGCATGGCACTGGCGGCGCGGCTGGGCGGCGGCGATCACCGGGTGGTGGTGGTTACTGGTGACGGTGAATTGAATGAAGGTTCGGTATGGGAGGCGGCGATGTCGGCGGCCAAGCATCAACTCGACAACCTCACCCTGCTGGTTGATTACAATAAACTGCAGTCTTATGGGCCGGTCCACGAGGTGCTGGGGCTGGAACCTCTGCTCGACAAGTGGCGCGCCTTCGGTTTTGGTGTCGCCGAGGTCAATGGGCATAGTGTCGATGACCTCCGCAGGCTCTACGCATCGCTGCCCCTGGAATCCGGCCGTCCCAGTGCCATCATCTGCCATACCGTTAAGGGTAAGGGTATCGGTTATGCCGAGTCGGCACCGGAGTGGCACCATAAAGCGCGTATCAGTGATGATGAACTCGCGGCGCTCTACCAGGCTATCGAGGAGGCACCATGAGAAAAAGTGCACTCAATGCCGTCCACCAACTGGCCCAACAGGATGAGCGGGTGGTCTTTGTCGGCTCTGACCTGGGTGCCGGTACACTCGAGCCAATGCGTGAAGAGATGCCGGAGCGTTTCTTTATGGAGGGCATCTCCGAGCAGCATATTATCGGTATGGCGGCGGGGCTGGCGATGGAGGGTTATATTCCCTACGTCAATACCATTGCCACCTTTCTAACCCGCCGCTGCCTGGAGCAGATTGCGGTGGATCTCTGTATGCACAATCTGCCTGTACGCTTGATCGGCAATGGCGGGGGTGTGGTCTATGCTCCCCTGGGGCCGACCCACACGGCAACCGAAGATATAGCACTGATGCGGGTTCTGCCGGAGATGACCGTGATCGCCCCCTGTGATGCCGATGAGATAAAGCGGCTGATGCCCCAGACCCTGGAGTGGCCCGGGCCGCTCTATATCCGTTTGGCCAAGGGGGGTGATGAGATCGTCTCCCAGGCCGAGGCGGGCAGCACTATCGGTGAAGCGCTGTTGATGCGCGAGCCGGGCAGGGTGCTGCTTCTCTCCACCGGCATCATGACCCAACGCGCATTGCAGGCTGCCGAACTGCTGGCGGCCAAGGGTATCAATACCGGTGTGCTCCACTGCCACACCGTCAAGCCGCTGGATATCAAACAACTCCTTGCCCTGCTTTCCGGAATTGAACTGCTGGTCACCCTGGAGGAGCACACCCTGGCCGGAGGCTTTGGCAGCAGTGTCATCGAGCTATTAAGCGACTCGCTTCAGCCGTTGCCGCCGGTACTGCGGATGGGGCTGCCTGATCGTTACAATGGTGGCTACGGTTCACAGAATCACCTGCTTACCAGCGCCGGATTGGATGCGGTGGATATTGCCCGGCAGGTGGCACAGCGCATCAATGGAGACGCACCGGCATGAGCAAGCTCTACAGCCATCTCAAGTTCCTCGCTTTTCCCGAGCAGTTGCAAGCGCTTTCAAATCAGCAGGTTGTGGCACCGGTACACATCCGCATTAAGCCAACCAATAACTGTAATCACGATTGCTGGTACTGTGCCTACCATGTGGATGATCTGGCGCTCGGCAAGGAGATGGATCAGCATGACAGCATCCCTGCGGAGAAGATGTTTGAGATCGTCGACGACCTCGTTGTAATGGGGGTCAAGGCGGTGACCTTCTCTGGTGGTGGTGAGCCGTTGATCTACAAGCCGCTGCCACAGGTGATAGAGCGGTTGGCAGCCGGCGGAGTAAAGATCGCCTGCCTTACCAACGGTTCAAACCTGAAGGGGGAGGTTGCTGATGCATTTGCCACCCACGGTACCTGGATACGTATCTCACTAGACGGCTATGATGAGGCAAGTTATAGCAAAGCCCGCGGGGTTCCTGAGGGTAGTTTTGCTAAGCTGATGGCCAATATGAGTTCCTTCTCATCACGGCACAGTGGCTGTGTGCTGGGTGCCGCCTATATCATAGACCAGCAGAATCATCAGGGGATCTATGATGTATGCAGTCGGCTAAAAGATGCCGGTGCCAACCATGTCAAACTCTCAGGGGTAATCGTCGGTAACAGTGTGGAGGAGAACAACGTCTACCACGAGACGATAAAAGAGGCGACCTGGAGGCAGATCGAACAGGCTCGCAGGCTGGAAGATGAGAGTTTTACCCTGATCGATGCCTACCACGATATGGATGATCGCGGCTGGAGTAAGCCCTATACCAACTGCCCACACCTGCTCTTTCGTCCAGTTATTGGTGCTGACTGCGGTGTCTATACCTGTCATGACAAGGCCTATACCAAGGAAGGGATGTTAGGTTCCATCAAAGAGACGAGTTTCAGGGAGTTCTGGATGTCGGAGGAGAATCGTAAGCAGCTCTACGACTTTGATCCCTCCATCTCCTGTCACCACCACTGTGTGGCCCATAGTAGTAATCTGGTACTCCAAGAATATTTGGAGCTAAATTCCGAACATATGTTTTTTGTCTGAGAAAGCTATGGCTGAAATCAACTTTCTTGAAACCCTCCACAGCGGCACCTCCCGCAACTACCTGGAGCGGGTGTGTGAACATGATAAGGCGGCTTGTGCAGTAGTCGCCAAAAAATGGGGTGAGGCTTATTGGGATGGAGACCGCCGTTACGGCTATGGCGGTTACCATTACGATGGCCGCTGGCGTTCCATGGCAGAGGCGATGGCGGAACACTATCAACTGAAGGCTGGCGACAGGGTGCTGGATGTGGGTTGTGGCAAAGCTTTCCTCCTCTATGAACTGACACAGGTTGTGCCGGGTCTGGAGGTGATGGGGGTTGATATTTCCGACTATGCTCTGGCGAATGCCAAACATGAGATGCGCCCCTTTCTAAAGAAGGCCGATGCTGTTGCCTTGCCCTTTACCGATAACAGCTTTGATCTGATCTACTCCTTGACCACCCTTCATAACCTCTACAATTTTCAACTCCACCAGGCCCTCAGTGAGATCGAAAGGGTGAGTCGGCGTAACAGTTACGTCTGTATCGAGTCCTATCGTAATGAACGAGAGAAGGCCAATCTCCTCTACTGGCAACTCACCTGTGAGGCTTTTTTTACTCCGAAGGAGTGGGAGTGGTTTTTTGGTATCTCAGGCTATAACGGTGACTGGGGCTATATCTTTTTTGAGTGATTTTGGCCATGGTTGATACGGTTGTTATCGGTGCAGGTGGAGTCATAGGCAGTGCCCTGATGGTGAGCCTGTCAAACCAGGGCAGAGAGGTTATTGGGACCTTTCGCGAGGAGGTTCCAGGCCCGGCACTCCACCTTGATCTCGCTGATGAATCCCATAATTGGCAGTTACCCGCTACTATTGAACACGCGGTGATTTGTGCAGGCATCACGGATGTGATGCGGTGTCAGCATGAGCCCCGGGGTACCTGGGATATCAATGTCGAAAGTACCTGCCGGCTGATCGAACTGTTGCATAAGCGTGGGGCACAACTGCTCTATCTCTCTTCCAACCAGGTGTTCAGTGGTGAGAGACAAAATGTCGGGGTCAATCATCCCACTGATCCCAGCTGTGAATATGGTCGTCAAAAGGTGGCCGTGGAGAGGTTTCTGGCCCGGAGTGGCCAAAATCACCAGATACTGCGCCTCGGTAAAGTGGTGGATGGTCCCATGAAGATTATTGGCGACTGGAGCAGAATGGGTGAGGAGGGTTGTGTTATTACTCCCTTTCAAGATTTTAATCTTTCTCCGATCCCCTTGAATCTGGTTATCTCAGTGATCAGTGATCTACTTGCATGCAGGGAATTTGGCATCTTTCACCTCACTGCAAAGGATGAGATCAGTTACTTGCACCTTGCTCGCTACTGGGCCAGGCAGCATCCGAGTGTGAAAGTGAAAGGTGTCATTGCAGCAGATAGTCCTGAGCTCCGGTTTTTCTCCCGTCGATATGCCTCGCTGGATTGTGGTCGGCTGGTCGATGTTTTGGGTATGGAAATACCGGTCTCGCAAACACTGCTTTCCGAGATGAGTGGCAGTACTGATAATCTGTGAGTCGTTCATGCGTCATGGGAGGCTTGAGTGTTGTCCGCTATTCTTATGCAGGCAATAAAAGAAAACAGGAATTCTGGCGTTATGAATTATGAAAATAGGTAATAGAAGATATGGAAGACACAGTGATCGAAAAACTCGATGGGTTATCGCCCCAGATTACCCATAGACGAATTGAAAGAATATTACTGCTACAGCCTAACCTGAGATGGATTGAGGGTAACTTCAAAACGCGCTGGGAGATTCATCCGATTAATCTCTGTCTGATCGCCGCTATGATTGAATCCTCATTTGATGTCTCTATTCTGGATGCAAACCTGGAAAATCTCACGGAACAGCAGTTTGGTGAAAGGATCCGGGAGTTGCAACCCGATCTTGTCGGATTGACCCTGTTGACCAGTGAGTATGCGGATGTTGTGCATATTGCCACTAGATGTATCAAGCGCATCAATCCAGAGATGATCACTGTGCTGGGCGGTGTCTATGCTACACAGGCACCCGATATGGCCGGCAAAGACCCAAACCTTGATTACCTGGTTCTCGGTGAAGGTGAGCTGGTTTTTTCTGAACTGCTGGCCTATATCGAGGGCAAAGCGCCTCTCCCTGTTCGAGGTGTAGCCTATTGGCGTAACGGTCAACGTATTATCCAGAGTAAAGCGCCCTATATAGAGGATCTTAATGACCTTCCCCTACCTGCTTACCATCTCATCGACTACCAGCGCTATACCACAACCCTGCAGAGAATCAGTGTGGACTCTCCCAGGGACCTACCTTATGGAAGGATGGTCACCTCCAGGGGGTGCGGTGTAGGCTGCACATTCTGCGAGATAGAGTCTTTGTCAGGGAAGCAATTCAGGGCGCGTTCAGTGGAGCACATTATCGGCGAATTGAAGTACCTCAAGAAAGAGTACGGAATTAAGTCGATCATCTTTGATGATGACAACCTGTATATCAATCGCCGCAGGACACGTGAATTATGCCAAGCGATGATTGACGAAAAGCTGGGACTGTCATGGAACGCTATTGCCGTTCCCGTTTTCTATATAAATGACGAGATCCTCGAGTTGATGCGCGCAAGTGGTTGCCAGTATATCGATATGGCAATCGAGTCTGGGGTTGAGCGCGTGTTGAAAGAGATTATCAATAAGCCTGTTGATCTTGATTTTGCCAAGCGAATGGTGAACAAGGCGAAGTCATTGGGGATCGATGTTAATGCACATTTCATTATTGGTTTGCCTGGTGAAAGCTGGGATGAAATACGCAAGACGATCAGCTACGCTGAATCCCTTGATGCAGACTATGCGAAGTTCTTTATCTACCAACCTCTCCCTCACACGCCACTTTATGAAAGGGTGATAAGGGAAGGGTGGCTGGAAACCGGCATCGACATGACAAGGAATCTCAACTGGTCAGAGAGTCGCATTGTCTCAGAGGAGTTTACCCAGCAGGACCTTCGTGTATTAAGAGCTTATGAATGGGAGCGTATCAATTTCAGTAAGCTTGAGAAAAGGGAAAAAATTGCCAGGATGATGCGCATAAGCGAGGAAACATTAAACCAGTTAAGGAAGGAGACTCTCGCCAGTATTGCAGCGGTAACTTATCCGGCGCCACAAACTACAACAGGTAGTGAGGTATTGGCATCGGCATCTACCTAAGAAACTCTGAGCAAGTCTCTCCAATGTGAGATAGTTATAAGCTTATTTTTAGTGGTAAATGGCACCGTATTTGTTTCACTCCTGCTTTTATTATGACAACAAAATATTCAGACCAAGTATTGGATGATTTCATTTACAGTTACAATGAATATATAAAGACATTTACTATGAATAAGAAAGCAGCTGATATAAGTCCTGTTGATAACATTTATAATAATTTACATTTCACTGAATATTGTAATAATCTGATGCACTCGCCTGTTAAAAAGTTACTGTTAATACAAAATTTACAAGTTGATTTGGATAATTTTAATTATGCAGTGGCAAGAAATGGAGGTTACTATATTTTTCCTCCCACGGGTCTACAGTATATTTATGACTCTATTAAAGGAAGGGATATTGAGGTAATAATATTTGATGTCAATTTTGAATTACTTAAGCTAGTCTCGCGCGATATGACGTTTAAGGTTTCAAACTGGTTAGATCTTATCGAAGATATAATTTGTGAGTTCTCTCCAGATGCTATTGGAGTCTCCTGCTTATTTGATTTTTCAATGGAATATTTTCTGAAAATTCTAAAAAAAATCAAACAACGAACTAACGCTATTGTTATTGCTGGTGGCGTTGTTTCGACCTATGAATGGAAGAATATATTAAAGATGAAATTGGCTCACTTCTGCATTGAAGGCGAAGGTGAGAATAAAATTAATTATTTATTAGATCATATTTGTGATCAAAAAAACGATACAACACCTAATATGGGGATACACTATTGTTATGATGAAAAATATTATGAGACAAAAGGAGGGCTAGATCCTGTTTCGTTTGATTCTAATCTGATTGATACTTATAAGATCGTTCCAATTGAAGAATATAGTCTCTATGGTTCCTTGAATCCTTATTCAAGGCAGAGAAAGCTTGGGTATGGTTTTGCAACTATACAATTAAGCCGCGGATGTCGAGCTCATTGTACATTTTGTTCAGTTAGAGACTTAATGGGTAAGGGTGTAAGAAATCGTTCTGCAACTAGCGTTATTGAAGAAATTGAATATCTTGTTAAATATCGTAATGTTCGCCATATTGAGTGGCTTGATGATGACCTCCTTTTTGATAAAAAAGATTTTAAATTTGTTCTTCAGAGTATTATTGATAAAAAACTGAATATTACCTGGTCAGCAAACAATGGTGTCATTGCCTCTTCATTGAATGAAGAGCTTGTCGATTTGATGGAAAAATCAGGTTGTATTGGATTTAAAATTGGCATTGAATCCGGCAATGAAGAGATGCTGAGAAAAGTATTAAAACCATCAGGGCACAAACATTTTTTAAAAGCATCTTCATTATTAATGAATAGAGAGAATATCTTTGTAGGCGGAAATTTTATTGTTGGTTTACCAGAAGAAAAATTTTATATGATGATGGATACATTTCTATTTGCGCTTAAACTTAATTTTGATTGGTCTGCTTTTACTGTTTGTCAGGAAATTCGAGGTGCTTCAGCTTTTTCTGAAATGGGTGATATTTTTGAAAAGCAGATTCTTACCAATGGGAAAAGTGCCAACCAACAATTTATTCCTACCCGAGAAAGCAATAAAGGGTATTTATTAAATGATAATACAGATACTTTAAAAGCTGGCTTGGCCGTATTTTCACTCGATCCAATGTGTCTTCCAGACAAAGAACAAATCAAAGAAATATGGCTAACATTTAATATTATTATTAATTATCTTAATAATAAAAATATATCCGTTGATGGCAATATATATAAGTTTATTCGATGGATAGAAACGGCATTGAAAGGATATCCTACAAATCCTTATATGAATATATTTCTTGCTTATGCCTACATCATTTCAGGTGAAAATGTAAAAGGTAATGCTTTATATAACTATGCAATGGATAATATGGACGATTATTGGGAAAAGCGCTTTAAACAGTTTTATCTGGATGATTTAACGGTTGATTTTCCAGATAGAGCTGATGCTGCAAGAATAAAAATAGAAAAGGTACGTGATAACATTTTCCCATATTACTGCGAATGGGTTAACTATAGTTATAGTCACTAATGACCTTAAATGAAATAATCCGATGCTGATAACACCCCCTCTTCTTCCTTCTCAATATGAATCTTCCCATCATAGTAGTCCTTCAAAATCTGGTTGGTTCTGCCGTGGGGGCATGAAGGGCAGTAGCGCATGGATAGCTGCCTATAGTTGTCAAGTCGTTGCTTTGACCACCACAATGTCTCGAATGGTTGTTCCATGATGTTGCCGATGACATATTTGGCGTCGAAACGGGTATAACAGCAAGGATAGATATCCCCCCGCGCATCGATATAGGTGGAGTGGTTTGAGTAGTAACATAGAATATTTGGTGGGAACGGGGCTACATCCCCAAGGCGGACGTCGCCGATATCGACGGTAAAGTGCTCTGAATCGAAGCGGTGCTTGGCCTCTACCATTGCGTCCCGCTCTGAGGATTCAAATTGTGATGGTGTTTCCTGACGTGTTACCGGTGTGTCGGGCCGGTAGGCGATGGCGTCGGCGCCGAGGGTGGAGGCCAGTTCGGCGGCGCTGACGATGTCTTTGGAATTATTGTGCAGTATGTAACTGGCCGTCAGGGTACAGGGGTTATCCAACTGTTGCCTTCGGTCGTGCAGACGGGAGATGTTCTCGCACGCCAAGCTAAAGGTTTTGTCGGCTTTGGTGCGGGGTCGGTTGATTTCACGGTAGCCTTTGCTACTGCCTGCGTTGAGGCTCCAGCGCACCCACTGAGCCCGTGCCAGTAGTTCGATCATCTGTTCCGAAAGCGGCATGCCCATATTCGAGGTAATGCCCCAAAATAATTCGCTATCGACCACCCGGCCGAGGACCGCCTCCATGCCGTTGTGGCATAGCGGATCACCCGCCCCGGTAAACGAAAGAGCCTGAACGCCAATCGCCTTTAATTCATCGACCAAGGTTAGAAATCGGTCGGTGACCAGTTTCTCCCGTCCCGATAAACTCAGGTTATTGAATGTTGAACGCCGCTGTGGATTGTGCCACCAGCAAAAACTGCAACGCAGGTTACAGATTTCGGTCGGTTCGATGCGCACATGTAGGGGTATCGTCTTTTCTTGGCTTGAGACCGCTGCCAGTAGCTGTTTGTGCGCTCGGATTTTCACCTTTTCATAGATATTGGTCATGGCAGCCCGGCCTTAAAGGCATTCACCGATACTGGATTCTTAGGTTCCGGACTCCAATCCGCGTATTCGACATCCCGATCCTCCTCGAATGGCCCCGTATAGACCTCGTGAAATACTACGAAGGGGGTCATCGCGACTGGCATATGCCACAATCCACCCGGCTGATAAAATAGAAATGGAGCTTTGGGATCGCTGTTGCAAAGGTCGGAGTAGGTGTTCACTACTCCCAGTTCGTCGAACAAATAGACCCGCAACACCCCTTCGATGATGTGATAGGACTCGGTCTTGCCTTGGGGGTGACGATGGGGTCGCAGATAGCTGTCATGACAAAAGACATTGATCATCTCCTGCACTGGTGACTGCGTATCGCAATGAAGACACAACCGGGAACGTAGGTTGGGGGAGGCGGCGGCCTCGCGCTTAAGGCGGTCCAGGTAGGTTGAGTTGATAAATCTTGCGGCGGTGTTGAGTGTGTTTTCTTCTCCGTTCATGGTCACTCCAAACCGTCCGACGGTGCTACGGCATAATCGTCGGTACCTTGCTCTAACGGCGTCAGCTGTAGTCCCGGCAACCGTCTTTTCAACCGTTCGGCAGTGAACGTCATATGGACGGGTGGTTTGTTGGTCGACTGCCGCATCAAAGTGCAAGGGCCTAAGCGTTCGGATACCAGGTCGGCGATCTCACCGATGGAACGGCTATGGCCACTGACAATGTTTAATACCCCATCGTCGCCGTCGAGCCGACACAAAGCTTCGATGACCCGTGGAATGTCACCCACAAAGAGATAATCGCGCAGATCGGAACCGCCGCCGTGAAGGGTGAAGCGATGCTGTTGCTGGATGGATTTCACTAGCGTTCCGATAAAGCCCCGCCCTTTGTCACCAGCACCGTAGACGCCTGGTAGCCTCAGGGTGTGTAACGGTGTTCCGGTGGTGCGCCGCACTCGTTCCAATATCAGTTCGCAGGCGTATTTGGCGATTCCATACTGAGTATCCGGCTGGATTGGTGTCGATTCGGTAATTGGTTCTGCAGATGCGCCGTAGACCTCGACTGTACTGAGATAGATCATCCTGGCAGGGGGGCTAGTCTCCAGCACTTTGCTTAGATTGGAGATTATGCGGATGTTGCGACATAGGGTTTCAGTATCATCTGACTTGAGCCGGGGTATGCCGGCGGCGATGATCAACGTGGCGTCTTTCAAATGAGGTGCCAAGGCACTCCGTATCCGGCTGCAATCCATCAGGTCGCACTGCGTCGATGATAACGACAGACAACTTCCTGGTTTGTGGGAAAAATAGGAGACGATGTGAGACCCAATAAAGCCGGAGCCGCCTAGAACGATCCATTTCATGATAGCGATCCATTCACGTATACATACTCCCTGAAATGTGCTGATGCTCGGTTCGGTCCAAAGCTTCGTATTTAACCTCAGCGCACCGGCTTAAAGTAATGCCGTGATAACGGTAACGATGTGTCAGTCCGGTATCCATATTAATAAAGGATCTTAAGTCTGCTGAGGAGTAGACCGGCAACGCACGCATTCCCGGGGGGGCGTCAATGGCGGTGCTATGGAGGCAATATGTCAAATCACTATCTGTTTTATGCGCAGCATTCACTGCACCATTATTCAACTGGACAAGCGCATTGATTACCGGCTCAAAGGAGACATAAAGCGTATGGATTGGAAATGAACGCCAAGTCGGATGAACACCTCCACGGCCACCGCACTCATGAACCACGGTTTCAATGGCATTGGTAAACCGTTCGGTTATCGTGGGTGAGTTACCCATGCTGTTTGACATATTCTACTGTTCTCCGGATTCCCTCTTTCGGTATGGTCATCCTGTAATCGGGGATGATTTTTTGCAACATTTCTACTGAGAAAGTCTGGTCGACGCGGACTCCGGTGCGTGGCCGGTGGCGCAATGTAACGGGCCGATCCAATAATGCCACAGTACACTCAGCGAGCATCCGGTAGCTTTGCGGCTCTCCGGAAGCAATATTCAGTACACCCTGAAAGGGGTGGTCTATCAGTCTATCCACTAATCCGACTAGGTCGTCTATATAGATAAAGTCCCTTTTTTCCAATCCGTCCCCCCAGATCCATATGGACCCTCCCGCCAAAGCAGCACGAGCAAATCCAGACGGCCGGTAGCCTTCATTATGGTTACCCGGGCCATAAACGATAGATGGCCTCAACAGCAGTAGCTCCGGTTGCTCCTCTCCACTGAATGCCCGCTGGAACAAGCGTTCCGAACTATATTTTGAAATACCATAATAGGAGATTGGATTAACCGGAGTTTGTTCTGTAATTCCAATAAGGTGACGATCTTCACCATAGACTGATGCCGAACTGAAATAAACCACCTTACGGACTCGCTGCTTCTTAAACAATGCTAATAGGTTAATGGCCATTTCGATATTGGCTCGAAATGCGGAGGGTGAGTTGTCTACCGCCCCCTTTATTCCAGAACAGATAACGACCACGCTTGACAGTTTCAAATAAGGAATCAGGCCCATCGTTTGAGAATGTGATGTCAAATCAAGATCACGTCCCGAAAAGCCGCGAACGATTGCACCTGGGCGACTTTTCTTGAATTGCTCCAATAAACGGGAGCCGATAAAACCCCTGTGCCCAAGAATGAGGATATCGCTCGCTTGGGTCATGACATCCTACTCTGTGGATTTGAAGGCATATTCAAACTGACGTTGGCGTTCATGGTTATACTCATCCGCTTGATGTGCCAACTCAATCAAACGATCAGACAAATAATCATGATAAATGGGGTGTTCCTCAATCAAATTCACTATTTCTATACCGAACTTCGATAAAATCGAAGGTATCTTGAAAAACGGTTTCACATCAGCATAGGCGGGATCCTGCAACAGTTCCAACAGAGTTACATATACTTCGGATTGAGCCTCGGAGTGTATTCCTGCCAGAGAGTAGGAAGCGGGATCGATACGTACGAACTGATAAGCTTCCGGGATGTAACAGACCCCATGCCGAAATGCGACGACCAGCGACACAAACCAGTCGTAATGCCACCTTAATTCCCGGAGTCGGTGATCCCAGATATCCAAAAAAGGTTGGCGTCGCCAGCAACAACTGCTGGTGGCGATACTAAACCGTGGTTGCTCATCGATCTTTCGGGCAAACGCATGTGGTGTTAAATAGCATGGCCGATCACTCAAATGATGGGTCACTTCACGGGTCTCCCCTGAAGGAAACAGTCGTGTGGTATCGGAAAAACAGAGGCCAGCTTTCGGATAGCACTTCATCATATCAAGCGAGTGTGTGAAAAAACCGAGTTTGACGGGATCATCAGGCCCGATAGAAAAGAACAGTGGTTCAGAAGTTGTTGCGAGTACGGCCTCCATTGCATGAATCACGCCCTTGTTGGATGGCAGTTGGATATAATCGAATTGTTGGCCATGCCGGTCAATATAGGCTTGTACTTTGGAAGTGCTATCATCCGTTGAGCCATCGTCTATCAGCACCAATCGCCCGTCCGTCCCTTTCTGGGAAAGCACGGCATCTAGCGCTTCATTTAAGTAACGCCCATGATTGTAATTGGGCATCAGGACGGCAAAAGAGGTCATGAACTCCTTCGTGCTGAGACACCATTGTTCTGCTTTTGACCAACGATCTCCAGAATGTGGGCCGCCATGTGTTCATAGGAAAATGTATTGGCGATTGCGTTGGGTGGATTGCGCGCTGTTTCATGCAAACAGCGATATAACTCGTTTCGGGTACTGAAGAATAGGCACTCATTCTCCCAAAATGGAGGCTCGGCATGATAGCGGCAATCCCATACTACGGGGATACAGCCGCATGCTGCCGCCTCGGCCAAGCGCTGAGAATTGACTTCATGGGGTAATGCAACCAGCGCATATTTTGCGCCATTATAGATTTTGGCGACATCCTCGCCATGTTCAACTTCACCTTTAAAAAATGGCTTGATAACAGGATCATATTCCCAGCCCCGTCCATATATTTCCACTTCTATATCGGGAGCCTCGCATAGCCAGCGGACTGTATTGTCCCTGACGATGTAATTTAGCAGTCGCGGGACGCGGTGTTCGGCTATACCCAACTCTTTTTTGGTGCGTAAAAAACTGTCGTTATGTATGGGTTCACCGGCGACCAGGATTTCTTCGTACTTATCCAAAAGTTTTTTTTCATTGGCTTGGAGGTGGCCTATCATCCGTTTATATGAGCTTCCAATAAAGACAACTTTTCGTTTGCGTTTTATGTCAGCAAGCGGAATAAAAATATCTCTGTCGATGCAGAAACCTTGGCGGTGTATCTCTTTTGCGCCTGAGTGGTGAAGCAATTTGTCAAACCCTTGATAAGCTGAGAAGACGATGTCCCTTTCGCGCCAGTTAATCTGGTTGCCTGTTGTGATTTCCGGCATTGGGTCTTGCCACCAGACTACATTAAACAGTTCGGGATGCATCCACTGATTGTTGGTGTGGTTGATGTTGACCATCAGGTGGGGATTGAAAGCATACTGCTCTTTGGGATGCTGGTAATCAAGCTGCTCCATGGCGTTAACTTCTATGGATACCCAAGCCTCGTGGCCCAGTGCCGTGAAGGCCTTAGCAAGCCCCTTGGATGCGTACTGCATCACTTCAGTAAGGCGACTGGCCGGTAGGTAGATACGCAGTGGTCTCTCGGGTGCTATGAGAGGTGGCTTTTGTGTATGACACTTCAGTGTAAACTCCCTGCCAAGAGCATCTCTGTTCTCCAGTACGGTCTGCCGCAACTGTTTGAATGCCCCATGTAGCTCCTTTTTGTCTTGCTCTGGAACGCCAGGAGGAATCACCAGATGTGCTGGAACCCTGAGTCTGGTCTCAGTGAAAAAAGTGACCAGATCAACCGATGTAATATTGATCAGATTCTCTGGGGAATTTTCAAAAGCCTCCCCTTCGTAGTAACAGACTTGTAGGCCATAAATATTGGGGTGTCCAAGATCGACGCGGTTGCGTTGCAGGGCAGTGGCGTAGGCAAGGTTTCTATGAAGAAATAGCGTATCGAGGGCAAGAAGGCTGCCCTGCTCACTCAGCAGATGCTGTTCCCTGACTTTTCTGATTTGGTCGATGGTGGTAAAAAAACGGCTTTTTTCATGCTCGAGGACCGCCTCTGGGAGATTCCGGTTGCCGGGGGAGAATACCTCCGGCAATGGCAGTGTTGTCTGTAGAAAAAGATCAGGCAGTTGAGCGAAAGGCGCGTGGATGAGGTTGATTGGTCCACCCTCTGGTGGCTCGGCGTCGACATAGATCAGGCTGAGTTGAGTGTCTCTACCCGCCTGAAAGCGTGTAAACTCCTCTTTTGCTGCGCTAAGGGCATCACTTAGTAGGCTGTAGTATGCGCAGCTGTTGTTGAGTTGGTTCAATTGTACGGCCTCCATGCGGTCGGCCTGCATTGATTGCTGGAGGCATTATTTTTCCGACATTTTATTGACGCCCATGAGTCTGTGCTATCCATGGCGTATGCTGAAAAAATAAATTTTCCATGAAAAACAATGTGTTGCCTGGTCATCACTTTTCGAGCTCATTCTGGGCTTATTGCGTAGATAAGGAGTGATGCAAATGTCGAGCCATATCGCGGGTGAAGTCAGGGAGTCGTGTGTGGGGCGGGGGCTTTAGGTTTTGTCCTTTTATGTGGGGTGTTTTCCCAAGGTACGGTGGATGATTCGATCACGGTCCGAGAGGTCGCTCAAGATGGTGCCTCATCTATGGGAGTTATTAATAATGGTTGGGAGCGGTGCATCGCCCCTTTATGCCGCTGTTATTAGGGTAATACCAGCTCAACAACCGCCTTACTGCCGAAGTAAGCCAGCATCAGTACAACAAAACCCACTAATGTCCAGATCAGCGCTTTCTGTCCACGCCAGCCAAAGCGAAAACGCCCCCACAGCAAAGTACCGAAAACCAGCCAGGAGAGAACCGAGAGGATGGTCTTGTGCACCAGGTGCTGGGCAAACATGTCGTCAAGAAAGATAAAGCCGGTGGGTAGTGCCAGGGTGAGCAGGACAAAGCCCATGCCGATCATCTCGAACAGTAGGGTCTCCATCGTCTGTAGCGGTGGCAGGGCACGGATAAAACCGCCGGGGTGGCGGTGGCGCAGGTGGTGATCCTGAACCGCCAGCAGTATCGCCTGTACACTGGCCAGGGCGAGGATGCTGTAGGCCAGAAGGGAGATGATGATGTGCGCAAGCAGCCCTCGTGGTGCATCGATTGGCAAAATGCGGGATGAGGGGAAGTGCATCTCCAGGACGATGGTGAGAATTGCCAGGGGCAGCAAAACGATACCCAGATTCTCCACCGGCTTGGAGAGAGATGAGATCATCAGCAGTACCAAAATACCCCATGCGATCAGAGACGCAGCGACAAAGAAGCTGAGGTTAATGCCTCCTTCATTATGGATGCTCTGATACAGTAGCAGGCTGTGAATGACAACCCCTGCCAATCCGGTTGCTATACCGGCTACTCGTGGAATACCGCCCCCTCCTTCTCCACGGAACAGGCGGATAGCGATAATAAGTCCACTGCTTAAGTAGCAGGCGATGGCAAAAAAGGCGGTAAGGTTAGTGCTCATAATTGAGGAGATAATCGCATATCTGCTGTTGTCGGACCATCCTTCAGTGATGAAAGAGGACTAGCGTTGGTAAATTCTATTATAATGGTGCGATTATCCGGTGCCAGAGGCATAGAGTAAAAATGTTTGACAATTTGACCGACCGGCTCGGCGGCGTACTTAACAAGCTGCGCGGGCAGGGCCGACTGACCGAAGAGAATGTAAAGGAGACCCTGCGCGAAGTGCGTATGGCACTACTGGAGGCGGACGTCGCCCTGCCGGTGGTGCGTACCTTTGTCGATCAGGTGCGTGAGCAGGCACTGGGCGAAGAGGTTATGAATAGCCTTACGCCGGGCCAGGTGTTGATCAAGATCGTCAATGACGAACTGATCAAGGTAATGGGGGAGGCAAACGAATCCCTCAATCTGGCGGCGCAGCCCCCTGCAGTCATCCTTATGGCTGGTCTTCAGGGGTCAGGTAAAACCACCAGTGTGGCCAAGTTGGCGCGCTGGTTGAGGGAGAGTGGCAAGAAGTCGGTGATGGTAGTGAGCTGCGACGTCTACCGTCCTGCCGCTATCGAGCAGCTGAAGACCCTGGCCGGTGAGGTGGATGCCGAGTTCTTCCCCAGCAACGCCATGCAGAAGCCCCAGTCTATCGCCAGCGCGGCCCTTGAACAGGCACGACGCCAGTTCAAGGATGTGCTGATCGTCGATACCGCCGGTCGCCTGCATGTCGACGAGCAGATGATGGGGGAGATCAAGGAGCTGCATGCCGCCATTACCCCGGTGGAAACCCTGTTTGTGGTCGACAGCATGACCGGCCAGGATGCCGCCAATACAGCCAAGGCGTTTGACCAGGCACTGCCCCTGACCGGTGTCATTCTGACCAAGACAGATGGTGATGCCAGGGGTGGTGCGGCCCTCTCCATCCGCCAAATCACCGGCAAGCCGATCAAGTTTCTCGGTGTTGGTGAAAAAGTTGATGCTCTGGAACCCTTTCATCCGGAGCGTATGGCCTCCCGTATCCTCGGAATGGGTGATGTGCTCTCTCTGGTGGAGGAGGTTCAGCGTAAGGTCGATCATACCAAGACCCAGAAGTTGGCAAAAAAGCTGCAGAAGGGAAAGGGCTTCGATCTTGGGGACTTCCGGGAGCAGATGGAGCAGATGGCCCAAATGGGTGGTTTGGGATCAATGATGGACAAGTTACCGGGAATGGGCCAGATTCCCGACCATGTAAAGAATCAAGTCAATGACAAGGAGATCACCCGCTCCATTGCCATTATCAACTCCATGACGCCCCAGGAACGCAGTTTTCCCAACGTTATCAAGGGGGCACGCAAGCGTCGCATCGCTCTCGGTTCCGGTACTCGGGTGCAGGAGGTGAACAAGATGCTGAAACAGTTCACCCAGATGCAGAAGATGATGAAGAAGATGAAGGGTGGAGGTATGGCGAAGATGATGCGCGGTCTCAAGGGTAAACTCGGGCCAGGCGGTGGCATGCCCCCGGGTGGTATGCCTCCTGGCGGTGGTTTGCCCTTCTGAGTCAGCCTATTTCGGTTTGTCGACCAGACTAAAAAATTAGTGGGAAAAGGGGTTCACTTTTTCTCCGAATCGCGTAAAATGCCCTGTTTACTTCCAGCCGGTTGATGCCGGTTGGTGTGTGACAGATTAACTTACATATTATTTAGGGTAGGACATGGTAACAATTCGTCTCGCACGGACCGGCGCAAAAAAGCGGCCGTTCTATCATATTGTTGTGGCTGATAGCCGCAGACCTCGCGATGGCCGTTACATCGAGCGTTTGGGGTTCTTCAACCCTATTGCCATCGGTGGTGAAGAGCGTCTGCGTCTCGATCACACTCGCATCGACCACTGGGTTTCCCAGGGCGCGCAGGCTAGCGATCGCGTTAACAAGCTGATGAAGGAAGCCGCCAAGGCGGCCGCCTGATAGCTGTTACAGGCCCCGGGCCCAACTGAAAATGTCGGGATCAGGGGTTGCCAAGACCGGTGATATGGACGATTCATCGGTAGTGAAAAGAGAGGATGACTGGGTCGTTCTCGGCCGTGTTTCCGGCTTCTACGGCGTTCGGGGTTGGGTCAAGATCTTCTCCCATACTTCTCCGCGAAGCGGCATTCTGCAGTACAGGCGCTGGTATCTCCATAGAGAGGGGACGTGGCAGCCGTGTGATCTGGAGTCTGGCAGGGAACAGGGTAAGGGCATTGTCGCCAAACTGAGCGGTTTTAATGATCGTGATGAGGTGGCGGAGCTGATAGGAATTGATATCGGGATACCCCGGAATCAGTTGCCGGAGGTTGAGCAGGACGAGTATTACTGGGTTGACCTGAAAGGGCTTGAGGTTCGGACCGTCGATGGAGTTGAGCTGGGTAGGGTTGATCACCTGTTTGAGACCGGTGCCAATGACGTGATGGTGGTTGAAGGGGATCGCCGAAGGCTGATCCCATTTATCGGCAGTGTCGTCGGTGAGATAGATCTACAGGCGGGATTGATGACCGTCGACTGGGATCCTGACTTTTAGGAGTTACCATGCGTTTTGATGTGGTGACCCTGTTTCCGGAGATGTTTCGGGCCATGGTGGGTGAAGGTGTCACCGGCCGTGCATTGGACAGAGGGCAGGCAGACCTGCATCTGTGGAATCCACGAAACTACACCAGCGATATACATCGTACTGTAGATGATCGTCCTTATGGCGGTGGTCCCGGTATGGTGATGAAGATCGAACCGTTGAAAGGCGTGATTGAAAGTGCTCGTCAGGCGGTACCGGATTCACCCGTGGCCTACCTGAGTCCTCAGGGAAGGCGCCTCGACCAGGCAGCAGCCCGGGAACTCTCTGGACGAAAAGGGATGATCCTGATAGCCGGACGCTATGAAGGGATCGATGAGCGGATCATAAATCGCTACGTCGATGAAGAGTGGTCCATTGGTGACTATGTCTTGAGCGGTGGTGAGCTGCCGGCGCTGGTACTGATGGACGCGGTGATCAGGTTGCTTCCCGGTGTACTTGGGGATGCGGATTCTGCCGAGCAGGACTCCTATAGTGATGGGTTGCTCGATTGTCCGCACTACACGCGGCCCGAAGTTTTTGATGACGACCAGGTACCCTCGGTATTGTTGGGCGGTAATCATGAAAAGATACGTCGTTGGCGGCTGAAACAGGCGCTGGGACGAACCTGGATGCGGCGACCGGATCTGCTTGAGGATCGGCAGCTGACCAGTGAAGAGCAGATTTTACTTGACGAATTTATACAGGCGCAGATTGACGCCAGTTGAAATAACAGGAGCATACGACCATGAGCAACATTATCCAGGAACTTGAAGCGGAACAGATGGGCCGAGAGGTTCCAGACTTCGGTCCGGGCGATACCGTTGTTGTCCAGGTGAAGATTAAAGAGGGTGACCGTGAGCGTCAGCAGGCTTTCGAAGGCGTGGTACTCGCCAAGCGTAACCGCGGCATCAACTCTGCCTTTACCGTTCGTAAGCTCTCTCATGGTGAAGGTGTTGAGCGTGTCTTCCAGACCTACAGCCAGGCGATTGCCAGCATCGAAGTGAAACGCAGTGGTGATGTCCGGCGTGCCAAACTCTACTACCTCCGTGGTCGTACCGGTAAAGCGGCTCGTATTAAGGAAAAGATCTAAGCCTTCGACGGCGATCCAGCCCTGTTTAAAAACCACCCCGTTTATCGGGGTGGTTTTTTTTGCGCACAGTTTTGTGATTGGTGCCGGTTGCGTGGGTTTATTTGGGTGAGAGCATTAGTCGACTGTTTCGACCCGGCTGGTCAGGCTGCCGTTAGCCAAGAGGGTTTCGATTTGATCCCCGGGAGAGAGGTCATTGCTGCTCAACACAACCCCTCCTTCTGCCGTGCGGGTGATCGAGTAGCCCCTCTGTAGGGTAGCCAGGGGGCTAAGTGTATCGAGTTTACCCACCGAGGCGGACAGCTGTTGTCCCTTGCGCTGGAGCTGGGTTTCGATTGCTCGGTTGAGGCGCAGGGCCAACTCGTTAAACTGGCGGTTGAACTGAACAAGTCGGTTGGCTGGTGACAGGGTACGGAGCCCGTTCGCCAGGGCGGTTAGTCGTGCCTTGCGCCTTGCGGTTGCATTTTGGTACGCCAGTAGCTGCCGTCTCTCCAATTCATCCAGCCGCTGCTGCAATTGCTGCAGACGCATGCCGGGGTGATGGCGGTTGAGGCGGTGTTGCAGCTGATCAAGTTTCACCACCTTTCGGCCAAGGTTATGGCGAATCTCCAGAGCAAGGCGTTGTCCCATTGCAATCAACCTGTTACCCAACTCTTCACCGTCGCGACTCGCCATCTCTGCGGCGGCCGAGGGGGTCGGGGCGCGCCGGTCAGCGACAAAGTCTGCGATGGTGAAATCGATCTCATGACCTACTGCCGAAATTACCGGTATCGATCCCTGGTGAATGGTACGGGCGAGCTGCTCGTTGTTGAACGCCATCAGATCTTCCAGGGAGCCGCCACCGCGGGTGAGAATCAGAAGGTCACACTCCTCTCTTCGTTCTGCCAGTCGTAGCGCCTCAATAATTTCGCCTGCCGCGCCATCCCCCTGAACGGCTGTCGGATAGATCATTACCGGTATGGCGGGGGCGCGTCGCTTCAGTACCGTTAGCACGTCCCGCACAGCTGCTCCACTGGGAGAGGTGATGATTCCGATCTGTCTGGGGAATGCCGGCAGCTCCTTTTTTGTGGCGGTATCAAACAGCCCCTCTGCCGCCAACTGCTGTTTCAGTGCTTCAAAGGCCTGCCGTAGCGCTCCTTCACCTGCGGGCTCCATATGCTCGGCCACCAGCTGAAATTCGCCGCGCCCCTCATAGAGGCCCACTCGCGCCCTGATCAGCACCTTTAGGCCGTTCTCCGGTTGAAAACGGAGCCGTGCACGCTTCATGCGGAACATGGCGCAGCGTACCTGAGCCTGGGGATCCTTCAGCGAAAAATAGATATGGCCGGATGAGGGGCGGGCAAGGTTGGAGATCTCACCCTCTACCCAGAGCAGAGGGAAACTGCCCTCCAGAACAGCGCGTACCTCGCTGTTAAGGCGCGAGACAGAGTAGATATCCCGTTTGTATTCAGGATTTGGCTGTTGGGTGGGCATTGCGGTTTTATCTTGACGGATATTGTGGTTTTCGGCCAAACAGTGACCTGAGCAGTTTTCAGTTTACCTTGAAAGCGCAAAATTTTATAATGGTCAGTTATTCCCGGAATTCGTAAAAAAATCGGCGGATTCTGGATTTGCCGGGGGCTCTGTTAATTGAGTGCGGGACAATCGCTCACAATTTGTTCAGAGACTCCCAAGATACCTCAAGACTCGGGAAATCAAATATGCGCCTCGTCCAGGAAGCCTTAACCTTCGATGATGTTCTGCTGCTGCCGGCTCACTCCACTGTATTACCAAAGGATGTGAATCTTAGTACTCAGCTCACCCGAGATATACGTCTAAATATACCTCTTTTATCCGCCGCCATGGATACAGTGACTGAATCGCGCCTCGCCATCACCATGGCGTTGGAGGGCGGTATCGGCATCATCCACAAGAATATGACCCCGGAAGAGCAGGCCGCCGAGGTACGCAAGGTCAAACGCTATGAGAGCGGTATCATTACCGACCCCATCATCATAGGCTCTGATTATTCTGTCGGTGAACTGGCTGAGTTGACCGCGGCCCATGGTATTTCTGGTGTGCCGGTGGTCGATAACGGCAATCTGGTCGGTATTGTAACCAACCGGGATCTCCGCTTTGAGACCCGTATGGATGAGAAAGTATCGACCATCATGACGCCAAAAGAGCGCTTGATCACCGTCGATGAGGGTGCTGATCGTAGTGAGGTAATCACCAAACTGCGCAAGAATCGTATCGAGAAGGTTTTGATCGTCAACGATGCTTTCCAACTGTGCGGCATGATCACCGTCAAAGATATACAGAAGGCTAAAGATTATCCTAATGCCTGTCGCGATGACCAGGAGCGCCTGCGTGTCGGTGCGGCGGTAGGTGTCGGTGCAGGTACCGAGGAGCGAGTGGCGGCTCTGGCCAATGCCGGTGTCGATGTGGTGGTGGTCGATACCGCCCATGGTCACTCGCAGGGAGTGCTTGATCGCGTTGCCTGGGTGAAGAAACATTATCCGCAGATTCAGGTAATTGGTGGCAATATCGCCACTGCCGCCGCTGCACGTGCCCTGGCGGATGCCGGCGCTGACGCGGTCAAAGTCGGTATCGGTCCTGGTTCCATCTGTACCACCCGTATCGTTGCCGGCGTCGGTGTTCCCCAGGTAACTGCTGTTTCCAATGTGGCTGAGGGACTCGAAGGGACCGATATCCCATTGATCGCTGATGGTGGCCTGCGTTACTCCGGCGACATAGCCAAGGTTCTGGCGGCTGGTGCCTACTCGGTGATGGTCGGTGGTCTGTTTGGCGGTACCGAGGAGTCTCCCGGCGAAGTCGAGATCTTCCAGGGCCGCTCCTACAAATCCTACCGTGGTATGGGATCTATCGGCGCCATGTCCGGCAAGCAAGGCTCCAGCGACCGCTATTTCCAGGAAGAGACAAAAGATTCAGATAAGTTGGTCCCTGAGGGTATTGAGGGCCGAGTCCCTTACAAGGGTCCGCTGATCAACGTAATTACTCAGCTCAACGGCGGTATCCGTGCCAGTATGGGCTACACCGGTTGTGCCTCCATCGATGAGATGCGTACTAAGCCGGAGTTTGTTCGTGTGACTAATGCCGGCATGAAGGAGTCTCACGTCCACGATGTGACGATCACCAAAGAGGCGCCCAATTACCGTCAGGGCTAGGAGCCTGTCGGGCTTTTCCGCAGTAGATCAGTGTTAAACCCGGCAGGCTCCTAGAGTAAATTCAGCACAGCAATAACCGCAGTGAAGACCGCTATCGGTTGTCACTGCGGTTCTTTTGTTTGAGGCATCATTGGAAGGCAGACTATGACTCACCAGGACATCCACGCACACCGCATTCTGATACTCGATTTTGGGTCTCAGTACACACAGCTTATCGCCCGTCGGGTGCGTGAGGCTGGGGTCTACTGTGAGATCTGGCCCTACGACAACTGCGAAAAGGCAATCGCCGAGCAGAAACCCGCCGGTATTATTCTCTCGGGTGGTCCTGAGACGGTCACGGCAGAGGACACCCCCAGGGCACCTCAGCAAGTGTTTGAGATGGGTATTCCCGTACTGGGTATCTGTTACGGAATGCAGACCATGGCATCCCAACTGGGTGGTAGGGTTGCATCCTCCGAAACTCATGAATATGGCTATGCCCAGGTTCGCGCCCGCGGTCACTCCAAGCTGCTGCGTGATATAGAGGATCACACCACCCCCGAAGGTTACGGTCTGCTCGATGTCTGGATGAGCCATGGTGATCGCGTTGAAGAGATGCCTGAAGGTTTTCATGCCATCGCCGAGACAGACAATGCCCCTCTGGCCGGTATGGCAGACGAGGCACGCAACTTCTACGGTATTCAGTTCCACCCTGAGGTAACCCACACTCGTCAGGGACAGCGCATCGTCGAGCGCTTTCTGTTTGAAATTTGTGGCTGTGAGGCGCTGTGGAACCCTGCCAGTATCATTGAGGATGGTATCGCTCACATGAACGAGCAGGTAGGTGACGGACAGGTACTGCTGGGACTCTCCGGCGGTGTCGACTCCTCGGTGGTAGCGGCCATGCTGCATAAGGCGATCGGCGATCGTCTCACCTGTATTTTCGTCGATAACGGCCTGCTGCGCCTTAATGAGGGTGATCAGGTGATGTCTGCCTTTGCCCTGCATATGGGTGTGAAGGTGATTCGTGTCGATGCCGAGGAGCGCTTTATCAACGCCCTGGAAGGTGAGAGCGACCCGGAGAAGAAGCGCAAGATAATTGGAAACCTCTTTATCGATATCTTCGAAGAGGAGGCGGCCAAGCTGGAAGGTGTGGAGTTCCTTGCCCAAGGTACGATCTATCCTGATGTTATCGAGTCTGCCGGTGCTGCCTCAGGTAAGGCCCATGTGATCAAATCCCATCACAACGTGGGCGGGCTCCCCGACTATATGAAGTTGAAGCTGGTAGAACCCCTGCGTGAACTGTTCAAGGATGAGGTGCGCAAAATTGGTGTTGAGCTGGGTCTTCCCTCGGAGATGGTTTATCGCCACCCCTTCCCCGGCCCGGGTCTGGGTGTGCGCATCCTTGGCGCAGTGAAGAAAGAGTATGCCGACATCCTGCGTCAGGCCGATCATATCTTTATCGAAGAGCTGCGTAACCACGACCTCTACGACCAGGTGAGTCAGGCATTTGCTGTCTTTCTGCCGGTGAAATCGGTTGGGGTGGTAGGAGATGCCCGCCGCTATGAATATGTGGTTTCACTGCGTGCGGTAGAGACTGTGGACTTTATGACCGCACGTTTTGCCCACCTGCCGTTTGAGTTCCTGGAGTTGGTGACTCGCCGTATCATTAATGAGGTGACCGGTATCTCACGGGTGGCCTATGATATATCGAGCAAGCCACCTGCCACTATTGAATGGGAATGATTCCTGCGGGGCTGAATGGGGCCTGTGGGAGCGAGCTTGTTCGCGTTGAAGTGACCGGAGGGATACTTGCGAAAGTGTGTGGTGATCTGCCGCGCGCTTTCTTCAGCGCCCGGTGCAATGGTGGCTGAAAACCGCCATTCGGTAATCGTAGACTCTAATCATGCACAAGCGATACCCCAGTCACGATGAACGTCGCACAGACCACTACTCCACCCTGCCGTCCCAATAAAAAAGAGTAAAACCCACAACGCCGCCAGCGCAAGAGAGAGCAGCGTTGGTGGCTCATTTTTTGCGGAGATCTGATCTCGGTTGTGCTATACCAGCAGATCGTAATAGTTGCGGCTGTTATCGGCAGCCGAGGAGATCTCACTTCATTAGCTCAGTTAATTTGCGTTTCAGACACAATGAGCGGATGCTGTTACGAGTACATCGTCTGTAAGCAGGCAAGCCTCTATCCCGCACAACTTTGACCGAACGGTCATTGTTGCTCGTCATACTCCTTTCTCGCGAACACCGATCCGACAGCCGCTGCTGTGTATTCGCTTTCTGTAAGTAAGCAAAGAACATCGCATCGCTTGTTCAACTCACTGTTAATGCTAAGGACATCGAAACATCCAGTCATTACACTGAAATTGGAAATATCATGAAACCATCTGACAGGTGCAGCAGGTTGGAGTTTTCATGATTAACTTGAAAATTACCCATTAATTGTTAGGAGTGAATAACATGAGCAGAGAACAAAAAGGCAATAAAGAGAGCAAGAAGAAACCGGCCATGACACCGAAAGAGAAGAAGGCTGCAAAAAAATCCAAGAAGGCTTCCAAAGATGGCCTTTTTGGCGAATGACGGGACGGGTTGAACTTGGCTGGTTTTGGCCAAAAGCCACAATCAGCTGAGCTGCAGATAAGTCGTCAACGGCCATGTTTTAAAGCCCTGGTTGAGTTCTGCAAATCAATGTTTAAACGACACTCTCTACTCTTGCCGTGATGACCCCCATACCTGCCAAGAGAGCGTAAGAAAGTTGCAATAGGCAGGTAACTGGCTAATGGCGCTGAGAGCATATGTTGTGAATTTTTGGCCAACATGGAGTGTGAGGCTGGTAGCGCACCGGACACCGGGGCGAGGAGAATGTCATTGCCATGAAAGGATCGGATTTTGCGGCAGGTAGACGGAGTGCGCCGGGTAACGACCCGGGCACCGAGTTACTGCGCTCAGAGTTGTTCAGCATCGAGCAACTGAATCGTCACGGGGTAAAATTGGTCGGCCGGCATAAAACTGATCCACGCTCAGGGGCGGACAGATTGCTGCCACGTCTGGCGGACAATGAGCAGGTTCTGCTGGCGGCCTATGACGTGGTGAACGCTACGCAGTTATCGGCGGCTGCAGCCCGAACAGTCGCGACCAACCAGATCTTCATTGCCAACAACACCACCCTGGTGTTTTCAACAGACAGTGATCTCTTTAAATTTTTGAAGGGTATGACGCCCGATCAGACTACCATTGTGGGTGCCCAATAATGAAATTGCACTTTCCGAACCCAAGCCGAAGTTTTGATGAGAGCCATAACCGTGTCCTGTTTTGGGGATATGACAAAACGATGGAGGTCTCTTTCTATCTTGAAACGGCCGCCCTCAAACGGCTCTGTCCTATGATGAATAATGCCGAGGCGGAGTTTTTGAAGGCCTTCGATACTTCGCGGGAGAAGATCTACGAGGTTGCGGACAAGATTTATAGGCGCGGTGGGGGTGGTAAAGGAACCTATGCTTATGTCTTGGTCGCAGAGGATTTTTGAAGGAAATCGTTGCCACCACCAACGTGCCGTGGCGTCTCAATAAAGATTGTAGGCCACTGGCCTTTAGCCGAATGTGTCCGCACATTCACTAAACCACGCAGCTCCCGGTGCTCGCCCTGCAGGCTTTCTGTACAGCCTTATATCCCACAAGCACTCCCCATCAAAGAGCTAGGCAAGAGCGCACTGTTCACCGTAGTGGGGGAGGTCGGTGCTGCCTTGGCGCGTTGTGTGCGGCCAGGATCATTTCGTTTTCAGAATCTAATAAATCCAATCCTCATTTGCGAGGGGAGAGGTATTTAAAATTTTCTTACTTATTCGCCAATTAGGCAGAAACTGATCCATCCATTCTATAAATCGTTGGTTGTGATTACGCTCAATTAAATGAACGAGTTCATGCACTAAAATATATTCCAGGCACTCCGGTGGTTTTTTAGCCAGCTCCAGGTTCAACCAGATACGGCGCTGCTCAACATTGCAGCTACCCCATTTGGTTTTCATCTTTTTGATACCCCAGTCCTTGATTTGCCTGCCCACAACCGGCTGCCATTTTTCGAGTAGCTCAGGAATTATTTTCTTCAACTCTTCCCGGTACCAGGCATTGAGCAACTTCTCCTTGGTCTCCAGCGCCGCCCCTGGCCTGACGCACATCTTCAGTTTTCCGGACCTCAACAGTTTGATCTCCGGTTTGGCCCCCAACTCAATCAACTCAAGGCGGCAGCGTCTACCGAAAAAATAATGGCACTCGCCGGAGACGTATCGCCTTTCTGATTGCCGAACCTGATCCTTGAATACCTGTTGCTGCTTTTTAATCCAGCTCAATTTCGATACCACGGCCAACCTAATGTTGTCGTCCGTCGCTGCCAGCCATGGAGAGCGAAGCGAAGGCTGGTAATCCCCGGTAGCCGTGAGGCCGCACTGCTTACCCGTCGTGCGCGTAGCGCGCCAGAGGGGAAGCAAAGTAGGCATCCGAACACGGCGTCCAGTCACTGGGAACTGACTGCGAAGCGGTAACGAGCTTGCGATGTTATCGCGTAGCGTCAGTGACCAGGACGGCCGGGGCACTAATAGGCTGTCGAAGATTGAGTGCAAAAGGGGGACTTGGATGTCCCGTTTTGCATCACGAAATCGAAGACTCGCTTAGATATGCCTCGGCACCGCCACCCGCACGTGCCCATCGGGCGGATAGACGGCAAGGTGGAGGTTCTTTATCTCCTTCCGCACTACCTGCACCGCAATTCCGTTTACTGTCAGCATCTCTTTTGCTTTGGTCAACTCACTCATACTCGGGTTGATTTTTGATGAGTTCGATCACCTCACCGACCTTGGCGTCATACTCGCCCAGTTCTTCCCTGACGGCATGTTCCACGTCACGCGTCTTGAAGCGGTTATCCTTCCATCGCTGCCAGCCATGGAGAGCGAAGCGAGGGCTGGTAATCCCCGGTAGCCGTGAGGCCGCACTGCTTACCCGTCGTGCGCGCAGCGCGCCAGAGGGGAAGCAAAGTAGGCATCCGAACACGGCGTCCAGTCAATGGGAACTGACTGCGAAGCGGTAACGAGCTTGCGATGTTATCGCGTAGCGGTTAGTGACCAGGACGGCCGGGGTACTAATAGGCTGTCGAAGATTGAGTGCAAAAGGGGGACTTGGATGTCCCGTTTTGCATCACGAAATCGAAGACTCGCTTAGCTGCTTTCTTGGTGTGACGGATCGCGTAATCAATGCGCGTTACCAGCTCCTCGTTGTGATCCAGGTTGTCGTAGAGCGACTGCTTGCCACGGGTATCCATGCTGTCAGGGTAGGTCACCGTGCCTATCGGATTGGTGAGATCTTGCGCCAGCTTCTTGACCCCTTTCAGGTAGGCCTCGTAGCTGATAGCCTCCTCGCGGCGCTGCTCGATCAGCGTCCCCAACAGCTCGGACATCTTTTCATAGTATTTAGGATTGATCGGCTGCCCATCAATGATCACCTTGCGGATATTGTTCTCGATCGTCTCGGCCATCGCCTCGGGCACCTTGACGTCCTTAGTCTTACCTGGGTACTGCGCAGCCTTGGCAATGATCAATTCAACCAGCCCCAGCTCTTCGAAATCGACCACAGTCTCGCTATCTTCGGCACGGATGTAGGTATCGAGCAGGCGGCGCATCGCCGGTTCGTACTGCTTCATATTCACTTCATCCTTTGATACCAGCTTGATCTCTTGTCGCATCTTGCTGAAGTGTTCTACCTCGGCTTTGATCACCTGCGCCTCTTCGGCGCTGTAACCGGCGGCCGTTATTTCGTTAGCGATGTTGGCATAGGCGCGTACCAGGGCGGCCACGTCCTTATAGAGCGCGACCCGCTTGGCTTCATTCAGCTTGAGGTCTTCGCTGCTGGCCACATCGCCACAAAAGTAGCGGATGTAGTCAATGAGTTCCCTCGGCTCCAGCACCGGTTCGCAGAGGCCCTTCACCGTCTCTCGGGCCTCTTCCAGCTTTTCCCGGCTTTTATCCAGCCGGTTGCTCAGCAGGCCGTGCACATCCTCCGCATCGTAGGTATCGAATGCGCCGCTGGTGTAGTCGTTGATGGAGGTCTCCAGGCTATGGAACAGGTCCTTGTAATCGACGATGTAGCCGTACTCCTTGTCATCACCATCCAGCCGGTTGACGCGACAGATCGCCTGAAACAGGCCGTGGTCCTGCATCTTTTTGTCGATATAGAGGTAGGTGGCCGAGGGTGCGTCGAAACCGGTCAGCAGCTTGTCGACCACGATCAGCAGGCGCATCTGCCCCGGCTCTTTCTTGAACTGCTGCTTTACCTTTTTCTCGAACTCCTCGGCCCGGTTAATCGCCTCCTCCCTGGGCACCTCAAAGTAGTCGGCCAGCATCTGCTGGTAGATCTCGTATTGGTGCAGCTTTTCGGTATAGCCCTCGCCGGTCTCCTCGCCCTTGATGTCGGCGGGTGACGGCAGGTAGCTGGTGACGATGGCACACCTGCCCTTCAGTTCGGTCCTGGTGAACAGCTCATAGACCTTGCACGCCTGATAGATACTGGCGCAGACCAGCATGGCGTTGCCGCGACCGCTCATCAGGCGCGGCCGTTTTTTCATGTCCATCCAGATGTCGTTGACGATCATCTCCAGACGGTCTTTGCTGGAGAGCACCTTCTGCATGGTGCCCCAGCGCTGTTTCAACTGCACCTTGGCCATGTCGGTGAGTCCGGCGGTATTCACCTCGAACCACTCGTCGATCTTTTTCGGTGAGGTGATGTACTGGTCGATATCCCGCGCCTCGTACTGCAGGTCGAGCACCACCTTGTCGTTCACCGCCTCGTTGAACTTGTAGGTGTGGATGAATCGACCGAAGACCTCGATGCTCTTCTGCTTGTCCCTCTTCAACAGTGGGGTGCCGGTAAAGCCGATAAAGAGCGCCTCGGGCAGGATCGCGGTCATCGCCTTGTGCAGCTTGCCCGACTGGGTGCGGTGACACTCATCGACAAAGACAAACAGGTTTCCCCTGGCCCTGAAGTCACTCGGCAGCTGTTTCATCAACTCCGCGATGTAGTCATCGGTCGCCTGCTCATCGTCCTTTTCGCCACGTTTGCCGAACTTGTGGACCAGCGAGCACAACAGCCACGGCTTCGGCTCGTTGAGGGTGGCGACCAGATCGCTGCCGCTGCTGGTGCGGTAGATCGCCTCATCGACGCCCTGGTAGACCCCCTCGATCTGCTCGTCCAGCTCGGTGCGGTCGGTCACCACCAGCACGCGGGCATCCTCCACATTCTCGCGTATCCACTTCGCCAGCCAGACCATGGTCAGGCTCTTGCCCGAGCCCTGGGTGTGCCAGATGATGCCGCCCTCTTCGTCGCGAACGCGCTGTTGTGCCGCCTTGACGCCGAAGTACTGGTTATGACGACAGAGCTTCTTTATCCCCGCGTCGAAGACGATGAAGTTGTGGATGATCTCCAGCAAGCGCCTCTTGTTGCAGAGCTGGATAATCTCGAAGTCGAGCAGCTCATCGACCGACTCGATATCGTCGGCGGAGAGGTATTTCCTGCGCCGATCATCCACAGCGGGGTTATAGGCGGGGTTCTCCTCCTTCCAGTGGTAATAGTGCTTGGCGGGTGTCTCGATGGTGCCGTAACGCAGCCCCTGGGAGTCATTGCCCGCCATCACCAACTGCATGGTGGTGAAGAAGTCGCGGATGAAGGCCTTCTTCTGGTTATCGAGATTCTGCTGTATCCCCTCGTCCACGCCGACGCTGGCGCGCTTCAGTTCGATCACCCCGAGGGCGATACCGTTGACGTAGAGCACCACATCGGGGCGCTTGGTGTTGTCGCCCCTGACCGTCACCTCCTCGGCAATGGCGAAGTCGTTATTGAGAGGGGTCGCCCAGTCGATGAGCCAGACCGTCTTGTCCTGTTTGCCCTGACCCTGGGGCACCTTCACGCCGTAGCGCAGGTCGCTGTAGATCGCCTGGTTGGCGTGGTAGAGCTTCTTGCCGTCGCCCACTGCGGCAGCGCGTTTGAACTTGCGAATGGCCTTGTTGGCCATTGTTTCGTCCACCCCTTGCCGGATCAGCCAGTCGCGCAGGTAGCTCTTTTCGATGTTCGAATTATCGGCACGCTCCTGCCAATCGCCGTAGTAGCCGTACCCCAGTTGCTTCTGGAACAGCGCGACCACGCGGTTTTGCGTGGTACGCTCAAGCTGGCCTACCTGGCTCATTCCTTATCCTCCAATACCTTCCAGTGACCGCCCTTGGCCGGGCCGATGTGTTCCAGCTTGCCCTCTTGACGTAATTTCCTTATGGCTCGCTTGACCGCGCTTTCGGATTTGCCGATCTGGCTGGCTATCGACGGAATGGAAAGAGTGCCGTCTTGCCGTAAAGCCATCATAATTCTGTCCGGCGTTTTCGGGGGCGTTTTCGGGGGCGTTTTCGGGAGCGTTTTCGGGGTAGTTATCCCCGGCGTTTCGGGTTCTGTCGTTTGCCCGGACTGCTCCACCGCGAAAGGGAAGGTAATCCACAAACCGCTATGTTCGTACTGCAACAGCGGTGCAGGGACGGCCGCCGCCGCGCAGGCGTCCATGATGCGCTCGATACCACGACCCCAGGACTCGATCATACCCGCGCGAAAGAAGGCATTGGCCACGTCGGGATTGAACGGCTGTGAGGCGTGCTTGGCCAACAACTTCGCCACATCCCAGTCGGGCGGCAAAATACCCGGATTCCAGATCATCAGCTTGTCGGCATAGACGCTGATCTGTATCGGTACGCCGCTGGCATAGTCCTTATGTACCACGGCATTGAGGAGCGCCTCGCGCAATGCCGCTTCCGGCACCGGCCAGGTCTCAATCCGCTGCAGGCCTTCGTAGGAGATCCACGCCTTGAGGTATTTGGCCTTGAGGATCTCGACGGTCCGGTTCACCTGTAGCAACAGGCTGCCGTGAACCTCATCCTGATAACGCAGATCCACATTATTGTCGAAAAACCCAACCTTTAACCAGGCACCGACGGCGAATCGCTCCGGGTCGGCGTGGAACAGCAACAGCGCAGCGCGTTTGAGATAGCCGCCCTCGACCAGGTGCAATTTATCCAGCAACACCGCATCCGTCTCATCCAGGATCTCAGCGGAGAGACGCTGGCTCCTCTGCGCCTGCCTGCGAAACCAGGCCAGGGCGGCGGTGTCGAGATCGGCAGCGCCTACCTGTGGCACCGGCACACCATCCCAGTGACGCCCCTGCTTTTTCAACAAAAAACGATCCAGCGCCGCCCCCTTCAGCTCCTGTTTGGTGCTGCCGCTGCGGTAGTGATACTGCCCCTTGTAGCTGATCGGATAGGGGTAGGGCTCGACCACGATCTCCAGCAGTTGCCTGCCGGCCTCATGCAACAGATTCACATCGACAATAATTCCCAGCAGATCGCGCACCTTGTTGGGAAGGGTCTCCAGCAGCTGCCGCGCATCGGTAACACCTACCGCCTCACCGGCATCGTTGCGCCCGATGACCAGCACGCCGCCGGACCCATTGGCGAAGCCGCAGATCCATTTCATGTACTCATCCCGCCACGACGCCTTCCACTCCACGTTCTGCGACTCACGCATGGCACGCTCCTTTTGCCCGATCTTGCTCATACCAGCCTCGTTTTTCCGGTCAACAGTTCCTGCATCATGCCTTGTTTGAGTTGTCGGGTTTTGGTTAGGCGCTGGGCTATTGCATCAACCTCTGTGTCTACAGATTCTAGAGCTTGTGCAATCTTTTTCTGTTCTTCAATACTCCCAACTGGAACAGCTATGCTTTTAATTATTTTTGAACTTAGCCCTTCCATTATTCCACCAACTGACAACTGTTTAATTTGCCTTAATACAAGTGGGCTTTGAAAAAACTGGATTAACAATTTCTTATCCAATTTATTTCTATCTATTCTCAGCCTCAAAAGATGACTATCCATGATGCCTTCTTGCATCACCTTCGGCACAATAAAGCATTTCCCTACAGTTCCCATCATTGAAATCAGAAAATCACCTGGTTTAATGCTGCACGACACCAACTGCGAATAATGCTCGTGGTCAATAAATCTATCTCCAACCACCATGTCTTTGTCGTATACATTTTCTTGCCCATATACTTTATAGCCATCTTTGGTTAAATATTCTTTTTTTAACGCGCTACCAAAAGGACCTATTTTGATTGCGTTTCCTCCGCTAATCACTAATTCAGGCAACAGCTTCCATTCCCAATCCTCCGGAATCTCACCCAGTTCGGTCTGTTTGTAACCGGTGTGGGTTTTATCAAACGGTGGCAGGCGCATTTTTCCGGTCAGCAGTTGCTGCATGGCGGCGGTTTTGATGGCGCGCTTTTTGGTGATGAGATTTTCCAGTGAGGTGATTAGGGCATCGACATCGGAGAGTGCGTTGGCGATGGCGGTTTGTTCTTTTTCAGGTGGATACGGTGTTGGGATAATCCTTATTAGATCAGTATTTAAGTTCGGCTGACCATTCCCCGTTGCCACTTCATCATGTAGCTCTTTGGTTTTCGTGTTAATAAATTGAACTAAAAACTCTTTATTACCTATGCGTTGATTTATGATCGCGGCCACACCATCATTAGCGCAACATTTAATTCCTAAGATCTTGGCAACCCCTAAAGTTGCCCCACTATTCGAAATGATTAATGTTCCTTTGTCTAATGTTCTACTTTGCAAAGATCCTAGCTTGGTTAGCATTGTTGCTACCAGCAGTCACACCCTCTGCAGTAATAAATTGATCTGATGTTGATATTTCCAGTGTCTTCAGTGTGGAGCCGCTTATCCAAGGGATTGATCCTTCCCAATAATCATCCCGTTTTCGATTAGGGGTACCTCCACTACTCCAGCGGGTATTTTCACCAATAGTAGATACAGCCCAGTCCTCAGGAATCACCCCAACTTCCGTCTGCTTATACCCTTCAGGTATGTCCCGCTGCATAGCACTACTCACCACACCAACCCCATCTTCCGAAAATGCTCATCGACTTTGGCACTAAGCGTTGCCACTTCTGCGGTCAGTTCCGGCAGTGGCGCGTCATAACGCTCTTCCAGGGTCTTCACCCGGTTGGCGAGTTGCTGGGTGACCCGCTCGATCTCGGCGACAATATTGCCTTGCAGGGTTGCCAGCCATTTGGCCTCGACGATGAGGGCTTTGTTATCGGCCTCGGTGAGTTTGGGGTATTGCAGGAAGACCTTTTTATCCAACACCTCCTGTGCGGCCTTTAGCTGCTTTTTGTGGTTCGCCTCGGCGTCGATCCGTTTTTTCACCTGTTTGTGGGCGGCGATCTCGTCGGCATCGGTGGCCTGTTTCAGCCGGGCGGTAACGCTGCCCTTGTTGACCTTGCCGCTGTCGGTTAGCGCCTCTTCCAGCAGGCCGCCCTCGACGGCATGCTCTTCGATGTAGGCCTCCAGCTCCTGGGTAGCGGTATCTAACGTGGCCTGCAGGGCATCGAGCGCACTTTGCTTGTCGGCAAAAAAGCGCTGCACGATGAGAGCGGGGGGGATCAGCTCGGCCTTGTATTTGGCCTTGTTGATGATGAGGTCGGGTATCTCCTTGAGCTTCTCGCCCTTTTTCACCACCAGCTCACGCAGGGCGTTGGCGGCGGGCCAGCCATCCTGGGTGATGAAGTAGACGTCGTCCTGCATCACCTCGGCCCAGTAGTCCATGATGATCTGGTACATGTCGTACCGGTCCAGTAGGGGGGCATTGGTATAGGCCTTTAGTAGTGCCTCAGAGATTCGGTGGATCACCTCTTTGGGGTGGTCGCCCTGATTTATATCCTGCAACTGGACCTTTTTCTTCCAACGATTGAATCGCGTCAGGCTTCTTTTGGCGAAGGACTTGAACTCTTCGTGTTCGAGGATGGTGGCCTTGACCTCTGAGGCGGTAACCAGCGCCCGGCTATAGCCCTTGCGTTTATGTTTAAACAGGCTGTGGCGCAGTTCAGGGAATACCAGCCAGTAGTCGTCCAGCGCCTCGATATCGGCATTGGGGATGCCGCCTTTCAGGTGGGCGCTGAGATCGTGCAGGTCTTCAGGGCTGGAGCTGTCGATATAGCGGGGGATGTTGAGGTTGTAGTCGTTGGCCGCGATCTCGCTGAAGCGGACCATGCGGCTGTAGCCGCCCTGGGTGATCTGGTTGTTGAAGACGTCGACGATTTTATGGATGTCTTGACTGCGCAGGCGGTTTTTGGGGCCGTCTTTCATGAAGCCCTTGCCGGCGTCGATCATGAAGATGCCTCCCTTTTTGCCGTTCAGGCGGGCTTTGGCCCCTGCCTTGTCGATGACGATGATGCAGGCGGGGATGCCGGTGCCATAGAAGAGGTTGGCGGGCAGGCCGATGATGCCCTTGATGTAGCCCTGTTTGATCAGGTTGCGGCGGATGTCGGCCTCAGCATTGCCACGGAACAGCACGCCGTGGGGCAGGATGACGGCCGCCTTACCGTTGCTTTTGAGCGATTTGAGGATGTGCAGCAGGAAGGCGTAGTCGCCGTTCTTCTCGGGCGGTTCACCGTATTCAAAGCGGCGGTAGATGTCGGCGCCGCTATCATCACGATTCACACCCGATGACCACGCCTTGAAGGAGAAGGGGGGATTGGCGACGGCAAAGTCGAAGCTCTTGAGGGCGCTGTTGGCCTCCTTGTACTCGGGCTCGGCCAGGGTGCTGTGGCCGCCGGGGGCGATCTCGGCATCGGCGTTGTCGTGCAGGATCATGTTCATGCGGCAGAGCGCGGTGGTGGCGACATCCTTCTCCTGCCCGTAGATGCTGAGGCCGTTGGCCGCTTCGTCTGCCGCTTTCAGCAACAGCGAGCCGGAACCGCAGGTGGGGTCGTAGACGGTTTTGTCCTGGGTGGTTGCTTTGGTAATACCGACCACCTTGGCGAGGATGCGCGAGACCTCCGCCGGGGTGTAGAACTGGCCCTTGCTCTTGCCCGACTCGGTGGCGAAGTTGCGCATCAGGTATTCGTAGGCGTCGCCCAGTAGATCGTCGTCCTGGGCCTTGTTGCTGACAAAATCGAGCCCCTCGAAGATGCCGATGAGTTTGGAGAGGCGGTCGACCATCTCCTTGCCCTTGCCGAGGCGCTCTTCGTCGTTGAAGTCGTTGTCCTTGTTGGCGAGCCAGGGCAGCTCGTTCTCTTTGGCGATCCCCTCCAGCACCATGTTGAGCCTTTCGCCCACCTCTTTGTCGCCCTTGAGTTTGACGATGTCGGGGAAGGTGCAGCCGTCGGGGCAGACGACCTTCGCCCTGGCGCCGTGGAGGAATTTATCGGAGACGTACTTGAGGAAGAGGAAAGTGAGGACGTAGTCCTTGTACTGGGAGGCGTCCATGCCGCCACGCAGCTCGTCGCAGCCGGCCCAGAGGGAGGAGTAGAGTTCGGTCTTTTTAATGGCCATTCGGTCGTTTCTTCTGTTCTATTTTTAGTGGGCTCGGGATGCCGCCCGGAACCCGATTATGAGAGTTGTCGTGGAAACACCCTGTCTACTTTTTCATTATCAGCGTGGTTAGCAGTGCCCCCAGCGCCGCACCGGCGACTATCGCCCCGGTGTTGCTCTTATTCGCTTCACCCCCACGGCTGTTGGCGCGGCCCGCAGCAATAACCTCGACATCTGCCGCCTCGTGCAGGTCGGCGGCCCGTTGCTCAAGTATCTGGATGATGTCTGTTACGGAAACCTCTAGCACCCGGGCTACTACCATAAGCTGGTCAATTGACCACAGCGCCTTGCCCCCTTCCAGTCGTGAATAGGAGGCCTGCGACAGACCCAGGGCATCGGCCATGTGTAACTGTTCGAGTCTCTGGCGTTGCCGTAATGAGCCGACAATCTGACCCAGCAGGGCCGAATAGGTGGTTAATTGTTCAGTCATAGGTTCTCACAGCTTGACAATACTGGGTGTATATACGAATATTCTATATAAATTAGCATTAATGAATTGAGGAGTATATAAATGTATCCGTATAGTTTATTACCTGGTGACAGGTTACTCGTAATGAAGGCTGCTGTCATCGACAACGCCATTAGCCACAGCGGTACCTATCTGGGCGGTGGGGTCGTCGCCCATATATCTCCCGGTAAAGGGCTTGTGGTGGAGCCGGTGGAGGCTTTCGCTGGTGGGCAAGAGGTTCAGGTTGTAGAAAATGGCGGGATCTGTGAGCAATTGCTTCACGATCGCCTGCAACTGTGCCAAATGGATTCCAAGTACCGGCTATTTGGTAATAACTGCGAGCATTTGTGCAGTTATCTGGAGAGTGGCGACTCAAAAAGCCCACAACTACAAGGCGGCGTTGCCGGTTTCGCCGGTGGTGTTATAGCGGTACGCGCCTTTCGTGTGCAGAACCCGTGGGCAGCAGTAGGCGTGATTGCGCTCACTACCTATATGGGCGCCAGAATAGGGGCGCCTAAGCCACAACAGGGTGAGTTAATCCCCGCTTATTAGTCTGCGGCAATTCAATTGTCACTTGAGCCCGGATCTCGACCAGGTGGATCATGCCCTGGCGCACAAACTCTACTGGCGCATTCAGCCTTCCGGTGATGCGGCTCTGAATTTGCTCGGTCACTCTACCCAGGTGCCGGCGTGTTGAACCAGTGTATCCTTTCCAGGATACCGGTAGTTCCAGTAACAGGGTGTCGAGCTGTGCATCGTCTAACCCTCCACCTATATAGCGCCTGGTTTCGATTGCCAGTCGCTCTCCGTTATCGGAGTGGTGGCCAGTTGATCGAGGACATCACGGCATCGGTCTACAAGAAGTCAAAGGCCACTCAGGGCCTACGCCGGCCTTTATTCTGAACTCAAACCGATTGCAGGAAACTTCCGATGTTGAAAATTTATTCTATTCTTGATTAAGTGACAGCGGCCCTTAGGGTAGCCTTAAGTTGGCGCTGAGCCATTCCATAACCTGGAGTTACCTGTGGAATATAAAGATTATTACAAAATCATGGGCCTGAAGCGTGATGCCTCTCAGGATGATATTAAACGCGCTCACCGTAAGCTGGCGCGGAAATACCATCCCGATGTCAGTAAAGAACCTGACGCCGAAGCAAAGTTTAAAGAGGCCGGCGAGGCCTATGAGGTGCTAAAAGACCCGGAAAAACGTGCTGCCTATGATCGCCTCGGTGACAACATGAAGGCTGGGCAGGAGTTTCACCCGCCGCCTAATTGGGATTCAGGCTTTGAGTTTCGCGGTGGTGGTTTTACCAAGGAGGATATGGGCGGCTTTAGTGACTTCTTTGAAGAGCTGTTTGGCCGTCAGGGGCAGGGTGATCATACGGCCTATAGCACTCAACTCAACGCCCGTGGTCAAGACCATCACGCCAAGGTGACGGTGGAACTGGAAGCTACTTTTCTTGATTCAACTCGCAGTATTAGCCTGCAATCACCAGCGCTGGATGCCCATGGTCAGATGCGCTTAACAAGTCGCACGCTTAACGTGAAGATTCCCAAGGGCATCAAAGAGGGACAGCAGATTCGGCTTGCGGGGCAGGGGGCACCCGGCATGGGGCAGGGTGTGAAGGGTGATCTCTATCTGGAGATTCATTTCAAACCTCATCCGATCTATCGTGCGGAGGGATCTGATCTGCATATGCAACTCCCCGTGGCCCCCTGGGAGGCGGCATTAGGCGCAACGATAAAAGCGCCAACACCCGAGGGTAAAGTGGATCTTAAAATCCCAGCCGGTTCAAACAGCGGCAACAAGCTTCGTCTTAAAGGGCGAGGCATACCAGGCAATCCCGCGGGTGATATCTATGTGACCTTGAGTGTGGTGGCCCCCCCTGCCAATAGTGAACAGGCCAAGGCACTGTATAGAGAGATGGCAAAAAAACTCTCCTTCAACCCACGCGTTGAGATGGGGGTATAGGGCATGAGCAAGCAAACTATACTAACCGGCATTATTGTTGAAGAGAGCACCGAGTTTACCTTGGGCGAACTCAGCCGTGCCTGCGGTAAGCCCGCCGAGTGGATACTGGCTTTGGTGGAAGAGGGCGTGATTGAGCCGGTGGGAGGGGATCAAACCCATTGGTATTTCCCTGGACACTGCCTGCGCCGTGTGCACATTATCCAGCGGCTGGAGTCAGACCTCGGGCTCAATTTGGCCGGTGCGGCGTTGGCACTGGAGTTATTGGAGGAGGTGGAGACCCTTCGAAATCGAATTGCGGTACTGGAGAGATAAGATATATCAATTATCCTGGATTCCGTAGTTGACCGCTCCATTCTGAGACTAAGTTGCTGACCCTCCAGCTGCGGATTCTAGGATTATCTTGAGTGTCCCGGAAATATTACGGGACGCCACGATTCAGTGGATGATGCGACTGCTCTGAGTTTTCATGAGTTTAGCGATGAAGGGTGAGGTCATGGCACCAACCAGTGCGCTGTAGTTTAGCTGGAAACTGATTTCGTCACCGACCGACAGGTTGTAGCTACCGGTACCGGTAATGAGATGGTCACTGCTGGCTCCGAGGATCTCGATTCCGGAAGGTGGCTGGAGACCGCTAGGGTCAACATCCTGGTGCCCAACGGCCAGAATTGTCTGTGAGATATTGCCCTGATTTGTGAGGGATGGTTTCTCGCCAAAAGCATTCTGCGCCATTTCGCCCCATGGCTGTGATGGCTTGACCTTCGACTCTATCACTTCAGCGATGAGGGTGATGGCATCGGTATGCAGACCATCGATAGGTTGGCGGTGTAGAGGCTCACACCCTAACAGGATCGCTTCCCCCAAGCGGAGGTTGTTAATACGTCCCGTATCTGCACCGCTTAGTGCCCATTGAAGGTTCCCCGAGTTACCTCCAGAGACGATACTGAGCGTGGTGTCAAAGGTTGCTTCGATCGAATCGGCCAGCGCAGACAGCTCGGCCATGTTTTTTGCATCGGGTGACACACCACTGCGGCAGGCAAGGTTGGTGCCGATGCCTTTGAGCACGATGTTCGGGAAGCGGAGCGTCTCACGTACGGCCTTCTCCAGGTCGCCCGGCATGATGCCTTCACGTAGGTCGCCAAGCTCGACCATGAGCACGACTCCGTGCGTCCGCTTCACCTTCTGTGCAGCGGATGAGAGCCTGCTAATGACATCGAGTTCGGTGTTTAAACTCACATCGGCATGCGCCACAACTCGGTCCACCTGACTGAGCATCGGTGAACGGATAAGCGTCATTGACGCCGATACATGAGCATGGCGCATCGCTTCAACGTTCTCGATACGGGAGTCGCCAAGCCCAAGAACCCCAGCTTGAAGTAACGCCCCGACGACCTCGGGGGAGCCGAGAGTCGCCTTCGTAACCCCTGTGACCGAGATGCCACGACTGCCTAGCCGATCAACCAAGGTACGGGCATTATGCTCGATTTTTCCGAGGTCGATCTCCAATCGCGGTGCACTCATTGTGCGCGTACGGTCACTCTTTCCTTTAGTTCGGGGAATGCCGAAAGGACTATCTCCACCAGATGTTCGGTAGGGCGGGTCAACGCATCAGTAGCGGGTATGCCGAGCTCATGCTCATACAGCGCGATGGCTGCTGTAACCTCAGCATCGGTTATATTCTCATGGTTGATTGTGAGGCCGATCACCTTCGTTTCGGCGAAAGCCTGAATGAGATTGATCTCAGTGGCGGGTGCTGGAATTGCCATCTGTTCAAAGTCGCAACGATGGGATCGTCCTGGTGCATGCTGCAATACAACACCGTCGGGGCAGCTGCCTCGGAGGATAAAGGATGTGGTCGAGAAGGCGGGGTGCCCCAGTGCGCCTTGCCCTTCGATGATGATGACATCAGGGTTCTCAATTTCAAATGCTTCGACAATGGTGGCTTCCAACTCGCCTGCACAGAACTGCGACGGGACGGCATCAAGTGCGACACCGTAACGAGCGCCCTGGATCAAACCTGTCTGGCCGGTGCCGATCATGACGGCTTTGATGCCGCAATCATTCAGGGCATGGGTCAGGATGGTGGCTGTGGTACGTTTGCCGATAGCACAGTCGGTGCCCAGTACGGCAATACGTGGGCAGGTGACCTCGGCGATACGGCCACTGAATATGCGTAGCTCTTTCTGGGAGCGCGGTTTTCGAATATCGAGGATCTCTACATTTTTCTCTGCACTCAGTGCAGCGAACTCCGGATCATCGCTCAAGAACTCATGCAGGCCATTCACGATGTTCATCCCCAGGCCCATGGCCTTAAGCATCAAACTGCGTTCATCAGGCGATAGCATGCCACTGGATGGTGCCATGCCGAAGATGAAATAGTCGGGTACATAACCGGCCTTTATCAGTGATTCGGTGAGATTGTTACAGATGGGGATGGCATTTGGCTTATTGTCGAGCACCGTGCCTGTGTCAAGGCCGGCCTTCTCACTATCGATGACTGAGAGGATTTCATATTTCTCTGAGTAACGAACCAGCCCGTTAGCGGTTTTACCATCGATGGCGCCGAAGTTACCTTCACAATAGACAACTGCGGTTGCGATTTTTTTCTTTGTATCGAGAGACTGCAGCTGTACTGGTATCGCCAAATTGTTCCTGGCGGCATGTTCGCGGTTAGCGATGAGTGGATTTGATAGTGTGGAAAGTGAATCTGAGGAGGATGAAGCTGTATCGGTGAGGGTCTGGACGGTGGAGGTCGGCGGCGCCTGCTGAGAATAAGGGCGGGCCTGCGGTGGGTATGGGGGCACTATAGACATGATAATCCTTCAAGTTGAGTGAGTTCCAGAGGGGGCAACGGAATCGTGCCGACCTTATTTTGCCGGATGTCAACGAGAGGACCCCACGTAAGTGGTGGCTTATGCAGCAGACCATATTAACATAGATCGCAGTGGACCGTTGACATCAATATGGACAATGCCGATCTGAGGTCAGCTGCCGTCGCGTGTCTATACTCAAGTGGAAACTCAATGGGCTAGACTTTGAGTTGAAGAGTGCGTTTCTAGACCTGGTGGTAGTAAGGCACTCAGCCTATATAGCAATTTGCTTCAGTGCCTGATGGAGGCCATATGAGCATAAAATCCAACACCCAGAGCATGGCCCTGTACTGCGATTTTGAAAATGTCGCCCTAGGTGTACGGGATGAAAAATACGCCGCCTTCGATATCCAGAAGGTGCTGGAACGGCTGCTGCTCAAGGGCAATATCGTGGTCAAGAAGGCCTATTGCGACTGGGACCGCTATAAGGAGTTCAAGGTCGCCATGCATGAGGCCTCCTTTGAGATGATCGAGATCCCCCACGTGCGCCAATCAGGCAAGAACTCGGCAGATATTCGCATGGTAGTGGATGCACTGGATCTGTGTTACACCAAGTCCCATGTAGACACCTTCGTCATTATCAGCGGCGACTCGGACTTTTCCGCCCTGGTGAGCAAACTGAGGGAGAATAACAAGGTCGTTATAGGCGTCGGCGTAAAGAACTCCACCTCGGATCTGTTGACCTCCAACTGTGATGAGTTCATCTACTACGATGACCTGGTGCGTGAGACGGGCAAACCACGCAGGAGCAAGCGCAAATCCGCCACCACAAAGACAGAACCCAAAGCCAGCGCCCCAACGGAGGAAGAAAAAAAACAGACAGCCATCGACCTGGTGATGGAGACCTTGGGCGATCTGTTCGAGGAACGCGGGGACGAGGAAAAGGTCTGGGGCTCCATGGTCAAGCAGGCACTGAAGCGTCGCAAGCCCGGCTTTAGCGAGCGTTACCATGGCTTTCGCACCTTTGGTGAATTACTGGAGGAGGCCCAGGAGCGCAAATTGGTGGAACTGGAGCACGATGATAAATCCGGCGGCTATATCATCAAGGACTACACACATGAAGAGTAGCTATGCCGGGTTGACTTGGTCGACCGATGCAAGCAGGAAAGGCATGGTGGAGATTCGTGCCAACCACGATGGATTGAGTGCCACAGCGGGCAATTTGTCAAATACTGGGTCACTTTTCGGTGCAATTCAACAGCCAGACTCTTCTCTGTGGTTGTATCCGCGGCAATATGCCGCGGCGTTCAGATAGGTGATTGCGCTGCTATTTGGCAACGATAGCATCAAATTCCAATCTTACTTGTTTGGTCATTCAGTAAAATATCGTAAAATATTTCTTCAATAATTGTTGGTCATGGTATTGACACTTGCGACCATCGGAAAACCCGCACCACTATTGGCTTTTATCGGCTTATTTACAATCGAGTGGGGATGATTCCAGCGGGGCTGAATGGGGTCTGTAGGAGCGAACTTGTTCGCGATGAATATGCCACGGAGCCAAATGCGAACGAGTTCTGCTCCACGGTTTTTGTGCAGAGCAATTCAATTAAATTCATCCATTAACCCGGCCCAAAATGGAAAGCATTTTCGAAGATGATCTAAAGTTCATGAAACGCGCCATGGAACTCGCCCACAAGGCTGAGCTGGATGGGGAGGTGCCTGTTGGCGCCTTAGTGGTGAGGGAGGGGGAGATCATCGGTGAAGGGTGGAATCGTCCCATCGGTGATCACGATCCCACTGCTCATGCAGAGATCATGGCTCTGCGAAGTGCCGGGCGGCAGGTAGAAAATTACCGCCTTTCCGGGGCCACTCTCTACGTCACCCTCGAACCCTGCCCGATGTGTGCCAGTGCCATTATTCATGCCCGTATTGCACGAGTGGTGTTTGGTGCCTCAGACCCGAAGGGAGGGGCGGCCGGCAGCGTCTTTCACCTGCTGCCGTCAGATCAGCGTTTTAACCACCGGGTTGAGGTGACGGGTGGGATACTTGAAGAAGAGTGCGGCGACTTGCTGCGTGCTTTCTTCAAAGCCCGGCGTAACGGTGGCTGAAGATCTTGCATTTACCTTGTAGGAGCGGCTCCCACCGCGATGAATAGCCCCCCGATTCCTACAACGCCGCCGGCATGATAGATAGCACTGTCGGTGGTTCTTTTTTTACCGGCACCTGCCCCCGGTTGTGCCACACCAACAGATCGTAATAGCTGCGTATATTATCGACATAGTGCACGGGCTCGCCGCCACGCGCTTTGCCATATTTAACCGTTGTGTAGTACTTTTTCTGGGCAAGTAGCGGTAAATACTGCTTCACATCCATCCATTTGTCAGGATCCGCACCTGCCCGCTGAGTGAGAATTCGAGCATCTTCCAGGTGACCAAACCCGACATTATAGCCGGCCAGCGCCATCCAAACTCTGTCCGGTAATCCTACCCGGGCGGGTATCTTCTTCTCCATCATGCGCAGATAACGTGCACCACCGCTGATACTCTGTTCGGGGTCGATTCTATCCTTGATATTGAGCTGTGCTGCGGTTGCCTTGGTCAGCATCATCACCCCTTTTACACCGGTAGGGGAGACCGCCTCCGGTCGCCAATGTGACTCTTGATAGCCTATCGCTGCCAACAGTTGCCAGTCGAAGTTCATCTCCTTGGATGCCTGTTTGAACAAGGGGATCAGGGGCGGTAGTCTTTTTGCCAGATGACGCCGGAAGTCACGTTTGCCAACAAAGTCGAGCCGTCCGACATGATCATAATAACGCTCGATCATCTGCGCGAGTATGTCATTTTTTTTCAGTTTCTCAATATAGGTGACAGTAGCATTGTAGAGACTGGCATCCTCGGCGTGGGTAAGTGCCCATGCCAGTGGTTGAGGCTGATTGAGATCAAAAGCGACCAGTAGTTCAGAGTGGAAGCGGCGGCTGAGCGCCACCTGGTTGGAGTCGGCGACGGTATAGTCGATTAGCCCCTCTTTCACCAGAAAGAGCAGATCCTCACTCTTCTCGTCCTGTAACTCATCCCACTGAAGTTCGGGGTGTTGCTGTTTCAGTTGGTGCAGTATCTCGGCATGATGGCTACCGACTGCAACCTCAAAAATCCCCTCTTTGGTGTCGGTAATTTTCTTCGGCCGCTTATTACCTGCACGGTATACCAGCTGCTGGGTAATCTCTTGATAGGCGGGAGTAAACCTCACCCGAAGCTTACGTTTTTCGGTAATACTCAACCCCGCCGCCGCAAGGTGTGCCTTCTTGTTAAGGAGCAGTGATTGAATTTCATCAAACGTGTCGGCGGTGATGTATTTCACCTTAACCCCTAGTTCGGTAGCAAACATCTCTACCATTTCAAACTCCAGCCCTTTGGTACCCTCGGCATCCTTATAGTAGGTGGTCGGGCTCTCGCGGGTCACGACTACCAGCTCTCCCTTGGCCTTTATCTGATCAAGCAGAGGCGCAGGTATAGTGCAGCTGACGAGTAGAGGAAGTAGTAGAATGACGAGAAAACGCATGGTATGAGTGAGATAGCCTCGTTGAGTGAAAAAGCTTATTAGGGCTGCCGGAGTTGTGTAGAATTATGCTCTATTGTAGTGAATGGGGTTTGTCGTACAACCCCATACTGTAAAGCTTTGACAGAGTGGTTGTCGGCAAGTTCGATCCTGAGTGGTGTCGGGGGTAGTTACAGTTTTAGGAGAGGTGCCAGAGTGGCCGAATGGGACGCACTCGAAATGCGTTGACCCCTTGCGGGGTCCGAGGGTTTGACAAGGCACGTAGTGCCGCAGGACGTTGTCGTGTAGCGACAACGCCCCGAAGGGGTGAGGGCGTTAGCCTGAATCCATCCCGACCGGTGTCGAGAGTAGTTACAGTTTAGGAGAGGTGCCAGAGTGGCCGAATGGGACGCACTCGAAATGCGTTGACCCCTTGCGGGGTCCGAGGGTTCGAATCCCTCCCTCTCCGCCAAATAAGCTATTGAATTGATTTAATAAATGCCTTTATGGCTACAGGGATGTGGCCATTTTGTGCCATTTGACGAAACCAGTTCAAAACCCTTTCCCTCTGCTCGGGGGGGACTTCCACCCAACGTCCATACACTTCTTCGAGCATTCGATAGTTCGTGTGTCCCATTTGTTGCTTTATCCAAGAAAGAGGGACGCCAATGCTTAGTAGTATGCTGGCATAGGTATGCCTGGTTACATAACTTCTACCGGGAGGAAGGCCTGCGGTCTTCAGTGCAGCTACCCAACGTTTTCTGATTGTCTCAGCTCTCCACAAATCTCCAGTCTTGGGATTGATGAATACCCATTCAGCATTAGGGTGCAGCTGCTGTAGCGCTTTAAAGGCTTTTTCTGCAGGGGGAAGGAGATCCACCTGACGGGTTCTGAATTCATTTTTTGTGTCTCTGAGTTCGTTAGCGACAACGGCCTGCCTGATGTATACGCAGTGTTTTTCAAAATCGACATTGTCCCATTGCAAACCCAATCGTTCACTTGGACTTAATCCCGTCCAAAAACCTATCTCATAGAAGCCCCGAGCCTCCGGACTTGAGAAACCATCAAGGATGAGGTCTACCTCATCTATGCTATAAGGGGTCGGTTCCTTTTTGCGAACCTTGAGACTGTCAACCGCTGCCAGCCATGGAGAACGAAGTGAAGGCTGGTAAACCCTGGTAGCCGTGAGGCCGCACTACTTACCCGGCGTGCCTTGCGCCAGAGGGGAAGTAAAGTAGGAATTCGAGCACGGCGTCCAGTCATTCGGGAGCTGGAACGGAGCGGTAACGAGCTTGCGATGTTGTCGCTCCGTGCCAGTGACCGGGACGGCCAGGGCAGTAATAGGTTGTCGAAGATCGAGTGCGTTTTGGGGACTTGGATGTCCCAAAACGCATCACGAGATCAAAGACACGCTTGTGCTTCCATTGGGTTTCTATCGATTAGCTCATCTCCTAAAGCAGCTCTGAATGCGGGCTTTAGGAGCGCTAACCAGCTGTTTTTTGATTTTGGCTTACTTAGGGCGTTTATCAGCCATTGCTTTACTTGTGATGCTTTCAATTTTCTAGCCATAATATTCCCGATACCTGGTTTGATGTGGTTCTTGATGTAGTTTTCATATGACTTCCTTGTAGATTTGGTAAGCCGTCCCTTTATTTGCTCGTAATACCAATCTACGAGTTCACCAACCGTTATGTTGTTCAAGACGGTATGTCCGAAATGTGCAGCCCTCCTACTACCTGGGAAGTGCTCTGCATAGTTGAATGTGCCAGTGGCAATTTCATACTTGATGGCAGCAAGTTTGTTTGAGGCGAATTCCACATGCTGTTTTTGAAATGGACTTAGTTTGAGTGTCTCTCTGCACCGAACTCCCTCATAACGAAAATCAATCTGAATGCTGTGCCCACGCGGGCGTACACCAGGTGGAAATTCGACGCACATTTTCATTAGGCGGCTATACCCTGGATCCACGCCTCAACGGCACTGATACAGATGTGAATGCGTCCATCTGGAGATTTTGTCCAGTGAACATTCTTCACCCACACGCCGCGCGCGGTTTTAAGTGCGATGGCTTTTTCCGTGTATCCACTTAGCTCGGAGAAGCGCTTTATCGTTACCCAGTTCACTCTTGTATCCTCATGTTTCGTTCTGCTCTATCTCTATGAGTTTTCTGCAGGTAATAAAACGAGGTTTTTCATGAAAAAATCATAAGTACTCGTTTTCAAGAAGGATTTCCTGGAGCTCCCGATAGGTGTCCACCATAAATACAGAAGTAAGCCCCTGTAGCTGATCAGGATTTTCATCGAGTTTCCTATTTGCCCAAGTACTAACTGCCTGTTCGTTAGTGTTGTCACCATGAATACCAAGGGGCGGTACATGGGTACTTGAGCGAAGGAAGTCGGGGTTCAAACGGCCTAAGAGATATGAGGTCAGCATCTTCCGGTTATCTTTCTCTTGCCTCATGCGCATGGTTAGCTCCATGGCACTGATCTATCGCAGTGCCTTCCCACAGGTTCTCCATCGCCTCCCTGACGGATTCATCACTCGCAATTTTCTTCTTCATAAGAATGCCCTCCTGAATGAAATAATGACATCTTAAGTATCATATTAGGGGCTAAAATTGCTTTTACAAGGAAATATTGCTATTCAGGATGTAATTATTCTGATCTAGGAGTCAGAGATCGTGATTAGATGTCATCTCTCCACATTGATGGGGCAGCACAAACTGAAAATCTCGGACGTTGCCAAAGCGACTGGGCTGCATCGAAATACGATCACGCTCATGTATAGGGAGACTGCAAGCCGGGTTGAGTTGGATGCGGTAGATAAACTCTGCAGGCTCTTCAGTTGTGAGGTGGGTGATCTGTTTGAGTACGTTGCAGATGAAGACTAACCATGCAATCTGATTGATAGGATGGAACGGATGCCAGACTCAGCTAACTTCAATTTTCTGACTAAATATGACCCGATATTTCTGCGGCTTGCCTCTGCTGCAGAACGTGCTTTTGCAAGCGATCCAAATACAACGCTGATCAAACTCCGTCAGTTGGGTGAGGCGTTAGCCCCAATATTTCACAAAATAAAAGGCAGAATCCTCGTATATTCGATATAATTCAGTTACTTACACTGTAATCGAAAAGGATTCTGCCTGTGACAAACTGTAACCAAACTGTTCTGGAATTTCCAGTCCTTAAACGCCGCAAGGTACAGGCCGAATTTAGCGGCGGCGACATTACTTCAGATGGGGGTGTGCTTCTACTGAGACAGATCGACAGGCGACTCGGTTTAATGAAAGCGGTTGATGCCGTCATTCCAGATCCGCGAAATCCTGATTACATCACTCACTCCCAACTGAGCCTGCTACGACAACGTGTTTACGGTCTAGGCTTGGGCTATGAAGACCTCAACGATCACAAAACCCTGCGTAATGATCCTGCTTTGCAGACGGCTGTCGACCGGGAACAGAAATTGGGTAGTCAGTCTACCCTCTGTCGGCTTGAGGGCCGTACTGGAAGAAAGGCGGCAGTCGATATCCATAGGGTGTTGATCGACCAATTCATCGCTTCTTTTGACTCTCCTCCCGATGAGTTGATCCTGGACTTTGATGCCACCGATGATCAAGTTCATGGTATGCAGGAGGGACGCTTTTTCCATGGCTATTATGACCACTACTGTTTTCTTCCCTCTATGTCTTTTGTGGTGATCAATTGCTCATCAGCTACCTGAGGCCCAGCAATGTTGACGGGGCGAAACATACATGGGCGATTCTGGCGTTACTGACGAAACGGCTGCGCCAGGAATGGCCCGATGTTCAGATCATCTTCCGAGGAGACTCCGGGTTCTGTCGCCATAGAGATGCTGGACTGGTGTGAACGCCGTGGTGTGAAGTACATCATTGGTATTGCCCGCAATAAGCGGCTGGAGCAGATGATTGAACCGGGTATGCAGATTGTTGAACAACTTGTCGAACTGACTGGCGAGAAACAGCGGGAGTTCTTCCGGTTGCACTATGCCGCCAAGAGTTGGAAACATACTCGCCAGGTCATTGCTAAGCTGGAGGTCACAGACAAGGGGCGCAATCCACGTTTCATCGTCACCAATCTGGAAGGTGACAAGCAGGCACTCTACGATGATCTCTACTGTGCCCGTGGCGAGATGGAGAACCGGATTAAAGAGCAGCAGATGGGGCTCTTTGCAGATCGTACCAGTGCCCACTATTGGTGGGCGAATCAGTTCCGGTTACTCCTCTCCAGCCTGGCTTATGTGCTGATGGAGAGTATCCGCCGGTTGGCGCTCAAGGGCACAGAACTGGCGAGAGGCCAAGTAGGCACGCTTCGGATCAAGTTGTTAAAGATCGGTGCAGTTATGCTGCAGCAATACGCGCCGTATCCGCTTCCTGCTCTCCAGCGCTTACCCTTATCAGGATCTCTTCGCCTTGGTGGTTGCTCGTCTGCGACCCGGATAGTTCTCAAGGAGTGCCGCCCCGGCACGATGATAAACAATGGGGGTAAGGGGGAGGTGTGCTTTGATTGTCAGAAAACCACCTTCGATAAGATATACATTCCTATCTTGCTTCTGACTTGCTTAGTATGGGTTAAAAAGCATCGAATCGAATGCTGGGTGAAACATGCGGGTTAGCTCAAGATCTGGCCGCCCGGTCAGGGGTTCAGTTTGACGAAACCACTACCCAGGCTGACCTGCTCTGGAAACTTAATCGTGAGATTCGACTCGATCCCTCTATACGTGATCTTTTTCACACGTTGCGCATTGAAGGCAATAAGGCAACCCACCAGTTCCAGACTCGACACAAGGAGGCGATGGATGGCCTGAAGATGGCCCGTGCCCTTGCTGTTTGGTACCACCAGAGCTTTGGCAAACAGGGAACCCGCTTCAAACCCGGCCCCTTCACACCACCACAAGACCCCAGTCATCAGCTCAGAGGGTTGCAGACCCAAATTGATCAGCTCAAGGCGCAATTGGTTGATTCGAGCCAGCAACTGGAAAGCAATCAGAAACTTGCGCAACTGGTCTCACGGGAAAAAGAAGAATACGCAGCACTCGCCGAGCAAATGGATGAGGAAGCGCGGGCTTATGAACAATTGGCAACGGATACTGAGGCAGAGCTAAACCGACAGAAGGCAGCGTTTGAACAGAAACTAGTAGCGCTTCAGGTCACCCAAAAAGTATCCACATCCGATACCAACAAGGTAATTAAGGAAACACAACAAGCCTCAGCGAAATTTACGCTGAATGAAGAGTTGACCCGTATCCTGATCGATCAGCAACTGGTCAACGCAGGTTGGCAGGCTGATACCCAAGAACTTACCTATAAAAAGGGTGCCCGCCCCGAGAAGGGCAAGAATCTGGCTATTTCCGAATGGCCCACTCAGGGGAAACAGTCAGCAGACTACGTTCTCTTCGCAGGCCTTACCCCTATCGCCATCGTTGAAGCCAAACGTGAAAACACAAATGTTGCCGGCAAAATTCAACAGGCAGAACGTTACGCAGCCGGATTCTCACCCACCGCTAACATGGTGCCGGCATGGTCGCGGGAGGGACGCACCATCGCCTGGCCAAAAGGTGATGAGGGGCACTATCAAGTTCCCTTTGCCTATTCTTGCAATGGCCGGCCATTTATCAAGCAGCTTGCAGAGCAGTCGGGCACCTGGTTTAGAGATCTCAGGGAGCCAGCCAACCTGGCAAGACCACTCCAGGACTTTCACTCTCCAGAGGGCCTTCTTGATCGGCTAACCCGAAGCAGGGCCACAGCGGAAGAGCAGTTGAAGAACGAGGGCTTTGCCTACCTCAAGCTACGCGACTACCAAATTAAAGCGATACAGCGTGTTGAAGTGGCACTGACACAAAATCAGCCTAACTGCCTGTTGGCTATGGCTACCGGTACAGGCAAGACCCGAACCATCATCGGCCTGATGTACCGCTTCCTCAAGGCAGAGCGTTTCAAGCGCATTCTCTTCCTGGTGGACCGCACCGCACTAGGCCAACAGGCCATCGACGCCTTTAATGATGCACCACTGGAGCAGAACCAGACCCTCTCCAAGATCTACAACGTCGCTGAGTTGGGTGACATGGCCGCTGAGGCCGAAACCCGCATCCAGGTAGCCACCGTTCAGGCCATGGTGCGCCGTATCTTCCAGTCAGACGAACCGCCCCTGGTGGATGCGTTTGACTGCATTATTGTTGATGAGGCCCACCGGGGTTACACCCTGGATCAGGAGATGACCGATGGTGAACTGCAGATTCGTGACCAGAGCCAATACCTCTCTAGCTATCGCCGCGTGCTCGACTATTTCGATGCCACCAAGGTCGGTCTGACCGCCACCCCGGCCAAACATACCACCGAGATCTTTGGCAAACCGGTCTACACCTACTCCTATCGTGAGGCGGTGGCTGACGACCGCTGCCAGCCATGGAGAACGAAGTGAAGGCTGGTAAACCCTGGTAGCCGTGAGGCCGCACTACTTACCCGGCGTGCCTTGCGCCAGAGGGGAAGTAAAGTAGGAATTCGAGCACGGCGTCCAGTCATTCGGGAGCTGGAACGGAGCGGTAACGAGCTTGCGATGTTGTCGCTCCGTGCCAGTGACCGGGACGGCCAGGGCAGTAATAGGTTGTCGAAGATCGAGTGCGTTTTGGGGACTTGGATGTCCCAAAACGCATCACGAGATCAAAGACACGCTTGTGGCTTATCGATCACGAGCCCCCCATCCGCTACGAGACGTTGCTCAGCCGGAAAGGGATCAAATTCGAGAAGGGCGAACAGGTCAGCATCATCGATAGCCGTACCGGCGAGGTCGATACCGCCGATCTGGAGGATGAGCTGAACTTTGAGGTGGAGGCCTTCAATCGCCGCGTCATCACTGAGGGCTTCAACCAAGTCATCTGCGAACAGCTCGCCCAGGAGCTTGACCCGGCAGGTGATGAGAAGACCATGATCTTCTGTGCCACCGATCTGCATGCGGACATGGTCAAGCGCCTGCTCGATGAAGCCTTCAAGGCGCTCTACGATGATGAATACAACGAGGCCGCTGTACGCAAGATAACCGGGGCAAGCGACAAGGTCGATCAGCTCATCCGCCGATATAAGAATGAGCGCTATCCCTCTATCGCCATCACTGTCGATCTGCTCACCACGGGTATCGACGTTCCGCCCATCTGCCATCTGGTCTTCCTGCGACGAGTACGCTCCCGCATCCTCTATGAACAGATGATCGGCCGCGCCACACGGCGCTGCGATGAGATCGGCAAGACTGTCTTCAAAATCTATGACCCGGTGGACATCTACGCAGCGCTGCAAGAGGTCAGCACCATGAAACCGCTGGTGAAGGATACCAATATCACCACCGGTCAATTGATTCAGGAACTCACCGACCCCAAGAGCTTCGAGGCCCCCGGCAGTCAAACGGATACCAGCCATGCCGACGATGTTCTTGATGCCCTCAGTCAACGGGTGATGCGGGTGATGCGCAAGGCTACACACATGGCCGAAAAGCGCGGTGATATTAAACAGAAGCTCGATGACCTGGAGCAGCTTTGGGGAGTTGAACCGGGCAAGCTCCACAAACACCTCCATGAGATGGGGGCAAAAAAGGCGCAGGCCTTCGTCACTACCCATCAGAATCTCATCAATCAACTCGACGAAATCAAACTGCTGATCGGTTCCGAACGCAATCCGGTCATCTATGAAGGTGAAGACGAATTCAAACAGCGCACCCAGACATACGGCGTTAATGAGAAGCCTGCCGATTACATCGACAGCTTCAGTGCCTTTATCCGCGATCAACTCAATCAGTCAGCGGCGCTTAGTGTTGTGGTCAATCGCCCCAAAGATCTCACCCGAGAACAACTCAAAGAGGTGCGCCTGCTGCTGGACCAAAACGGCTACAGCGAAGCCAATCTGCGCAGTGCCTGGCGTGACGCCACCAACCAGGAGATCGCTGCCAGTATCATCGGTCACATCCGCCGAGCCGCCCTGGGTGAGGCACTGATCCCGTTCGAGCGCCGGGTTGAGCTGGCGATGGAGCGGCTCAACGCCCAGCATCGCTGGACCCCGCTACAACGCAAGTGGCTCAATCGTCTGGCTAAACAGCTGGTGCACGAGGTGGTGGTGGATCAGGCGTTTGTCAACCGGGCCTTTGCCCGGGATGGCGGAGCCAAAGGGCTGGACAAGCGCCTGGATGGGCAGTTGGAGAGCGTGATCGAGGAGCTGGGTGAGCTGCTATGGGCCGGGGTGGGGCAGGGCGCAGGTATCTGATAAGAGATACCTAATTGCTTTACATGACAGACTTAAAGCGTATAGAAAATCGAATAATCTATACATATATACCTAATAATGTTCAAATAACACCGTTTCACATACAGAATTAAAGGAACCCCATGCCCGAGAGTTTGCCACTGCTGCCATTGCCGAATGAAGAAGCACTGGAAACCCGTGCCGTTCTGAAGCAGGTAGCCAACGCTCACCGCTATCTGGCTGAACTGAAAGGGGTATCGGCCACCATTCCGAACGAAATCATCCTGATCAATACCCTGACTCTGCAGGAGGCGAAGGACAGCTCCGCGGTAGAGAATATCATCACCACCCAAGATGAGCTGTTCAAGGCGGCGTTGCACAGTGATGGCCCGTTGAATCCCGCCTCCAAAGAGGTGCAGGACTATGCAGCGGCGCTGAAACAGGGGTTCGGCCTGGTGCGCCCGAGTCGAGTGATTCGGCTGCAGGATATTCTGCAGATCCAGGCTACGCTGGAAAAAAATCGTGCCGGCCTGCGCAAGGTGCCGGGCACCGGGTTGATTAACCAGGCCACCGGCGAGACGGTCTACACGCCACCCCAGGATGCGCGCGAAGTCGAAGCCCTTATGCACAACCTGGTGGATTACATCAACGATGCCCGGCCATCGGATCTCGACCCACTGATCAGGATGGCCCTGGTCCACCATCAGTTTGAATCCATCCACCCCTTCTACGACGGCAATGGCCGCACGGGTCGCATCATCAACATCCTATACCTGGTGGCTCAGGGGTTACTGGATATTCCTGTGCTCTATCTCAGCCGTTACTTTATTCGCAACAAGGCGGACTACTACCAGCAGCTCCAGGCTGTACGCGAAACCGGTGACTGGGAGCCCTGGCTGCTCTATATGCTCGAAGGGGTGGTACAGACTGCACAGCAGACCATACAGCTGATCGGCGACATCAAGCACCTCATGCAGCAGTACAAGCACGGAATACGTGACCAGCTGCCAAAAATCTACAGCCAGGAACTGATCAACAACCTCTTCAGCCACCCCTATACCAAGATCGACTTTGTCATCAACGACCTCCAGGTATCGCGCATCACCGCCAGTAAATACCTGGGCCAGTTGGTCGATGCGGGCTACCTGGTCAAGGCGCGCATCGGGCGCAGCAACTACTACATCAATCAACCCCTGTTCGAGCTGCTATCGGCGGCGGAGCGGCACTAAGGAACCGACCACACCATGGGTAACACCGAAATCGTCCAGAAACTCTGGAACCTCTGCGATGTGCTGCGTGACGACGGCATCAACTACTCCGACTACGTCACCGAACTGGTGCTGCTACTCTTTATCAAGATGGAGTACGAACAGGCCCAGGCCGAGGTCAAGTTCGACCACAAACTGCCCAAAGGCTGCCGCTGGCCAGACCTTCGTGATCAGTCCGGTCTCAACCTGCTCAACGCCTACCGGCAGATGCTGCTGGATCTCTCCAAGAGCAAAGACCCACTCATCGCTGCTATCTACGCCGATGCCCAGACCCGCCTGCGCGAGCCACGTCACCTGGAACAGCTAATCAAGAGCCTTGATGCCATCGACTGGTTCAGCGCCCAGAAGGATGGCCTGGGCGATCTCTACGAGGGCCTGCTGGAGAAGAACGCCAGCGAAACCAAATCCGGCGCCGGCCAGTACTTCACCCCACGTCCTCTCATCGACAGCATCATCCGCTGCATCAAGCCCCAGGCGGGTGAAACCATCCAGGACCCGGCCGCTGGCACTGCCGGTTTTCTTATCGCCGCCGACAGCTACATCAAGGCACAGACCGACGATCTGTTTGATCTCAACGATAAAGACCGCACCTTCCAGATCAACAAGGCCTTCATCGGCATGGAGCTGGTGCCTGGCACCCGCCGTCTGGCACTGATGAACTGCCTGCTGCACGGCATGGAGGGTGATGACGAGGGGGGTTGTTCACCTGGGTAATACCCTGGGCCTGCCAGGCACCCAACTGCCCAAGGCCGATATCATCCTCACCAATCCCCCCTTTGGTACCGCCAAGGGCGGTGGTGGCCCGACCCGGGATGACTTCACCCACAAGACCAGCAACAAGCAGCTCGCCTTTCTGCAGCACATCTACCGCAGCCTCAAGCCCGGTGGCCGTGCTGCCGTGGTACTACCCGACAACGTACTGTTCGAGGCTGGTGTCGGCACCGACATCCGCCGCGACCTCATGCACAAGTGCAACCTGCACACCATCCTGCGCCTGCCCACCGGTATCTTTTACGCCCAGGGCGTCAAGACCAACGTGCTCTTCTTTACCAAGGGTACAGTCAAGAAGCCTGAGCAAGAGGAGAACTGCACAAAGGATGTCTGGGTCTACGACTTGCGCACCAACATGCCCAGCTTCGGCAAACGCACACCCTTTGGGGACCAACACCTCAAGCCCTTTGAAAAGAAGTACGGTAGGAAGGCTGATGGCACCAGCAAACGCACCGAGGGGGACTGGAGCTTTACTCCCCCTCTCCCTGAGGGAGAGGGCCGGGGTGAGGGGGAAAGCCGCTGGCGTAGTTTTTCCCGAGAATACATTCGCGATCAGAAAGGTGACTCCCTCGATATCAGCTGGATCAAGGATGAAGACAGTGTGGATGCTGCCAGTCTGCCGGAGCCTGATGTGCTGGCTGCCGAGGCGATGGGGGAGCTGACTGAGGCGCTGCGAGAGTTGGATGGGTTGATGCAGGCGTTGGGTGCTGGGGATGAAGCGCAGGTGCAGCGAACGTTGTTGATTGAATCGCTCGGACTGGAGAGCGTCAGTGCTGAGTGAGCAAATACCAAATGGTTGGGCCGTCGCTACGGTTGGGGATATAGCTGACAAATGTGGTCAGCGTAAGCCCATGGATAAAGAAACATTCACCTATGTGGATATTGGAAGTATCGATCGTGAGCGAAAGATAATTCTAGAGCCCCAGAGGCTGCTTGGAAAAGATGCGCCGAGCCGAGCACGTAAAGAAATAAATACCGGTGATGTCATTGTGTCGCTAACAAGGCCAAATTTGAATGCTGTTGCACTCGTAGGTGAGGAATACGATGGGCAAATTGCGTCAACGGGATTTGAGGTATTGAAGCCGACATTGATTGATAGCAAATATTTATTTGCCATCGTTCGATCTCGAAATTTCGTTGATTCTATTTCCGGTAAAGTACAAGGTGCACTTTACCCGGCTGCAAAAGCAGCAGATGTTAGAGAGTTTTTGGTTCCAGTCCCGCCCCTAGCCGAACAAAAACAAATCGCCGCTAAACTGGACGAACTGCTGGCCCAGGTGGATACCCTCAAAACCCGCCTCGACGCCATCCCCGCCATCCTCAACCGCTTCCGCCAATCCGTCCTCGTCGCCGCTGTGAGTGGGCGGTTGACGGAGGAGTGGCGAGAGCAGAACGAAACACAAGACATAACTAGTCTAGTTGATGAAGTAAATAGCAAGAAGACCGGCAAGCTGAAGGTCCGGACGAAGAGGGGATGGGATGAAGAACTAAACCTATTTAGTCTTCCGGAAAATTGGGACTGGGTTCTAAATCATAAGCTTGCCGAGGATGCGTCAACAGCAATATGCGCAGGTCCCTTTGGTACGATTTTTAAGGCCAAAGACTTCCGTGATGAAGGGGTGCCCATCATTTTCTTGCGGCATGTAAAGGAGTCTGGGTTTAACCAAAATAAGCCAAAATACATGGATCAAGATGTGTGGACTGAGTATCACCAAGAATATAGTGTCCATGGTGGCGAATTATTGGTTACAAAGTTAGGTGATCCGCCAGGTGAGAGTTGTATCTATCCTAGTGACATAGGTACCGCTATGGTGACGCCAGATGTGCTTAAGATGAATGTGGATCCAAGTGTTGCAGATACAAAATATCTTATGTATTTCTTCAATTCTCCATTGACTAAAGACATGATTAAGGAACTGGCTTTTGGTGCTACTCGACTACGCATAGATATTGCAATGTTCAAGAGTTTTCCCATTCCCTTGCCTCCAAGAGAAGAGCAGTCTGAAATCGTCCGTTGCATCGAACAACTCTTCATTTTCGCCGACCAAATCGAACAACGCCTCAAAGACGCCCAATCCCGAGTCAATAACCTCACGCAATCCATCCTCGCCAAGGCCTTCAGTGGTGAGCTCACTGACGAATGGCGGGAACAGAATCCGGATTTAGTTATTGGTAAGAACTCGGCAGCAGCATTGCTGGAGAAAATCAAGGCCGATCGTGCCGAGGCAGCGAAGCAAAAGAAACCTGCACACCGGAGAGTCAAAAAAAAGAGTGATAACACTATGAAGCCAAAACAGATCATACCTGTGGTAGATGCATTGAAGGCCGCTAAAAAGCCGTTGACCTCTCAACAGCTTTTAGCCGAAGCCGGTTATCCAACCGATGCCTCTGTTGAGCAATTGGAATCGTTCTTTCTCGATATCCGGGAACAACTAGGCGTTGGATTGATAGCCAGAGAGCGGCACGGTGATGAAGAGCTACTCACGCTGGTAGATTAGGGGCTGATATGAAGATCGACTACCTGGAAATTCGCTCTCCATTTAAAAATCTGAACAAGGTGAAAATCGATTTTGACGAAGACCATCTGATGACGGTTGTAGTCGGTCGAAACGGCTCCGGCAAGTCGAATGTGCTAGAGGCATTGGTCTATCTATTCCGTAATATCGACCTGGGGAAGCCTGCGCCATTCTCGTACGTAATCAAGTACAAGTTGGGTGAGGCTGATAGTGAGAGATGGATCACCATTGATGCTGATCCTGATCGCGGATCACTTGCGAAGCAATACGAGACCGATGTTGAAATTTCTACCGGTGGCGAACTGTTCGACTCTAAGAAGCGAGTGCCGTTCAGTAAGGTAAAGCGCGATAAGACAGGTCAATCAGACTATCTTCCGAATTATGTTTTTGCCTACTACTCAGGTCCCAGTGACCGATTGGAAAACTATTTTCGGAAACACCGGACCAATTTCTATCGCAAGCTCCTCAAAAGTCAAGTGGATTTGAAAGGAGATATTCGACCACTCTTTTACGCAAAACCTTTTCATAGTCAGTTTGTATTGCTGGCCTTTTTTCTAAGCGAGACGGATGATTCTGAAAAGGCTTTCCTACGTGATCAATTGGGTATCGAAGGACTCGACTCGGTCCACTTTGTGATGCGTAAGCCTGGTTGGGCTAAGAAGAAAGGCGAGCTTTTCTGGGGTGCATCGGGTGTTGTTCGTGAATTTCTGGATTCGCTCTACCCCCATGCCCTGGCACCAGTTAAGGTCACGCGACAGGAAGACACGACCCTAACGGGTAGTAATGTAAAGAATGAGTTCTTCCATCTCTTCCTGCCGGATGTAGAAACCCTTCGAACATTTGCCAAGGATCAGAGTTCTGATGTCTTCTTCAAGATGTTAGAAAGTACGCTTTTGTCGGAGATCATCTCTGAGGTTAGCGTCAGGGTTAAGGTATCATCTGCAGATCAGCCGCTGACATTCAGAGAGCTGAGTGAAGGTGAGCAGCAGCTGCTGACGGTACTTGGGCTGCTCAAGTTCACCGGTGGAAAGGATTCACTGTTTCTTCTTGATGAACCCGATACTCACCTCAATCCTTCATGGGCAGCAAAATACTTAGAACACCTCCGAAACTTTGTTCCTAAGCACGATACGAGCCACCTATTAATGGTAACCCATCATCCAATTGCGATAGCGGAACTCGGCAAAGAGCAAGTTCAGGTAATGTGGAATGATGAAGATGGTCAGGTTCATGCCCATGAGCCAGCAGAAAGTCCAAGAGGCATGGGTTACGCAGGAATCCTTACTAGTGACATGTTCGGTTTGAAAACGACTCTGGATAATTCGACTGAGCGTTTACTGCGTCTTAGAAGACGCTTTACCGAAAAACAGGAGCTGTCGGAGATACAAAAAGGACGTTTGAAAAAGGTTGATAGTGCCATTGAGAAACTTGGTTTTACAACTGCACATTGGGATAAGGAGTACCAAGAGTATCTGCAAGTACGCAAGCAGGTTGATTGGGAGGTCTTTGAAGACGACTCCCCAACTCCTGAAGTAAGAGAGCTTAGAAAGGAAAAATCACGAGAAATAATTCAGCGAATTAAAGCAAAGAAAAACGGGGTTAAGATGTGAGGTATATCCGTTTCAATCCTGCAGATATAGAGCTTCCAGAAGGATGGTCCGATGCTATTGCAGCCCTAGAGGATAAAATTCGTGGTGAGGAAGATCCTGCAAAACGAGCAAAGCTGATAGATGATAATTCTAAGCACTGGAAGAGTGTTAAAAGTGAATTGTCAAAGCTGTTTAACAATAAATGTTGGTATACCGAATCTACCCAAGAAGGCACTGATACTGATGTAGATCACTTTCGCCCAAAGAAAAGAGTAGCTGAAGTAAAGGATGAAAAGAATCCGCACCCTGGATATTGGTGGCTTGCCTTTAAGCTGGATAACTATCGTTTTAGCTGTATTTATGCAAATCGACGTCGAAAGGATGTTGAAACGGGTGAGACCGGAGGAAAGGCAGATCATTTTCCGCTCTGGAAAGAATCCAGTCGAGCTTGGTGTCCTGATGACGACTGTGATGAAGAACAACCATTGCTGCTTGATCCATGTAAAGCAAGTGATGTTGCTCTGATAGCTTTCAAGGAAGATGGTGAAGCTATGGCCCGGTTTGGTGAGGAAAAGAGACCAAAGGCTCATAAGAGAGCAGAAATCTCAATTGAACTTTATAACCTCAATCATACTGATTTTGTAAAAGCACGAATTTCACTGCGCGATCAAATAAGTAAATTAGTTGCAGACGCAGCCAGATATTACAAAAAATTGGAATCTGGAGATGCCACCCATGAGCATGCTTATGAAAGGGCCATAGAGCAATTAATCGAGTATGTAGATATGAGTGCTCCATACTCAGGTTTTTGCGTAGCGTACCTAGAAAACTATAGGCACGAAGAATATTTGCATGGTGTGCTTTGAAGCCCATCCAGACCATACCTATATTTTGTCAGTGATTCTGATTTAGAAAAGGATATTTAGGACAAGCACTTATGACACTCGACCTCACAAAGGATGATCAACTAAAACAAGCGGTTGACTCAATTAACCCACTGGAGCGAAATCCCGATTGGCTGCAGGGCCTCGAACAGCTCCTAACCTACGTCCAGAATACTGGTGTGGAAAGTCGGAACTCCAAGGAGTTTCATGTTCGTATTTGGGAGAACAATGCTGTAACCGGCGTGGGCATGGGTACGGTAGATATCAGTGGGGCAATTGATGATGCTGGTTTTCGTGGGTGGCTTGCTGAAGAGTCGATGAAGCCATTAGCTGATTCACCCGAGGCCAAGCTGGCCCAGTTCCAATCTTTGTATGAAGAGATAATGAGCCGCCTCAAAGCATTTTCTAACCGGACACCGCATGTAAAGATTTTCAGAGTGTTGGCAGCCCTGTATCCCAAATACTTCACTACCATCGCTAATAGGCGGATGGCTCTTATCTGCCATCGTGCGCTATTTGGGCGACGCAAAAGACCTGACTTTGTACAACGCCAAGTAGAGATCAGGGAGCGTCTGGATAAGATACTTGGCCCTTGTGGCGAAAGCCCAGGGGAACTCGCTGAGCGCATGACCCTTGCCTGGTACACCTTCACAGATTATGTTCAGCCAGAAGATACCAGTGATGATGTAGAGATCACTGATCAGTCGGGTGAAGTTGCGATCAAGCCCCTGCCAGCGTTGCAGCGTAGAAAGGGTTTTACCAGCATAAAAGGTGGTTTGGGGACGATCTATAGCGCACTCGGCTTCGTAACGGATGGGGTGACGCGAGAAGATCTCTTGGATTATTTGCGTGCAGAGTTTCCTGACTATCGTGAAAGTTCACTCAGAACAACGATCAACATCCTGAAGAATGAGTTTTATGTCATACAAGAGGTCAACGGGGTTATATCGCCCACGGATCGGGGTGAGCTCTTTCTGGAGAGCAGAGATCCTCAGGAGCTGATACCCCAGTTCCTGGCAAGAACCCTGGGGGTCGATCATATTTTGTTGGCCTTGGCTAAGGAATTGCAAACCACAGGCGAACTGATCGCACTGCTGAAGAAGGTCAATCCAGGCTGGACGACTGATTTTGCTCCTCGTGCGATGCTGAAATGGCTACGTGATTTTGGTTTGATGCAGGTGGATAATTCAAGTGTGTATCACCTGACAGAGAGCGGAAAATCGTGGAGTGAAGCGATTCATTGGCAGCCAGAGTTCTTGGAGCCAATGGATAGTGGGGAGGTAGATGATCCCCCCCTTACTGAGACTCAGCTGGATATCCATAAGTTAAACCAGGGCAGCTTGATTGAAGCTGTTGTGGCGGACTCTGCCTTTGTCACTCATTTGGTGAAACAGCTCCATTTCGGCCTATGGGCACACCCACGACGTCACTTTGCGATCCTGGCCGGATTGTCGGGTTCAGGTAAGACCCTTCTGGCTCAGCGTTATGCCCGCTCTGTCGCGGCACAGTATATCGATAATCCCGAGAAAAACGTCTTCATACAGGCTGTACAGCCAGGTTGGTATGACCCTGCGCCCTTGTTTGGTTATATCAACCCGCTGATGCCAGATAATTACATAAGGCCCCCCTTACTGGACTTTCTACTTCAAGCCGCCACACATCCTGATCAGCCGTTTACTGTGATTCTGGATGAGATGAACCTTTCCCATCCGGAGCAGTACTTCGCTCCCGTTCTTTCGGCCATGGAGTCTGGAGAACGGCTGCGGCTCCACAATGAGGGGGACTCTTTCGACGGAGTACCCAGTACGATTGCCTATCCTGCCAATGTGGCTTTTATCGGCACCGTGAACATGGATGAGACCACACACGGTATCTCAGACAAGGTGCTTGACCGTGCCTTCACTCTGGAGTTCTGGGACGTCAATTTAGACGAATATCCCGGGTGGCAGGTTGATGGCCTTAACGCGGCGGATATTTCAACAATAAAGGGATGCCTCGCCGAGTTGCTTCAATCCCTGGCTCCGGAACGTCTGCACTTTGGCTGGCGTACTGTGGAGGATGTGCTCTCCTACCTGGCTCTTGCCAGTCAGGGGAATGAGTTCGATCTGACTGCAGCGTTGGACGATGTTGTCTACGCTCGTGTACTACCGAAACTCAGAGGATCGGAGAGTAATCGCCTCCATGAGGCCCTGCAGCAGACCATCACAGTTCTGGAGAAGCAGGGACTTTCACGCAGCTGTGCCAAGGTTCGCACACTCAAGGCCGATCTGGCTGAAACAGGGATGATGAGATTCTGGCGTTGAGTATGGAACTCGAGGTCTTCTCCAGTCGGAAGGGTGAGCTAACCCGTGTGGGCTGCCTTTCACCTGGCTCCACACTGGGTGACCTTGAGGAGAATCGACAATACCTTATTCGGGTGAATACAGAAGGCTCACGCCTGTTTGTGGATGATGCCCCGATTGATATGGATCCACATCGCCAGTACTGGCTCTGGTCGCCAGGATTCTATGCCGGCGAAGTGGTCGTGGAACTGGAACTCCCTGGTCATCATGAGCCAATACGCTATTTGGTCGATGTGGCGCCAGCATCCAACAAATCCGGCCGAGAGCAATATTCAGAGTACATCAGTCAGATTGCAGACTATGCCCCACATCTGCTGATGGGTACTGAGCCAGCACGGCATGCTTTAGGTGGTCGATCCCATGTCAGTCTGTCTAGCTGGATTCGCTATGCCCGTCTGAGATGCTTTATTGACCCCTATCTTGGCGCACTAAGGGCCATCTGTGATCGGCCTCTGGTTCGCAACCGATATCAGCGTGAGCAGGTACCTGTTCATCTGGCCCGCCGGGTGGATGTGAACACGGTTCGGCGCTTGGAGGCCAATCCCAAGTTGCTTACTGCCATGGCTGGTCAGCAGGTGGTGCATGGTGACTTGAGCTTAGGGGACAATCGGTTGGATGTCCCTTTCAATGAACCGACACTGGATCACCCGGCGAACCGCCTGATTGCACTGCAGCTGGATGGTGTATTAAGGCTGACATCTCAACTGATCAATGAATTCTCTCAATACAGAACGGCCAGCAGTGAGACAGAGACCGATGTGCAGGCACGCATGCCTCGTCGGATCGAGTACCTTACACAGATAAAAAAACAGCTCCTGAAGCTATCACGGCTCTCGCCCTTCAATGCGGTAAGTAGAAGCAAGCCGGGTGTGGCGGGAATCAATGCTGTATCTGGCAGTCCGCACTATGACAGATCCCATCGACTGGGGATTCGTCTACTTCGAGAAGGCGTGTCCCAGCTTGCCAGCGATGAGCAGCATTATCTGGCACCGACCTGGCAAGTATATGAGGCCTGGTGCTTCGTCACACTGGCTCAGCAGCTGAAGCAACAGCTGCCGGAATACCAGTGGGATTTGAAGACTGTGGTGGTGTCGGCTGACATGATCCTCGAAGGAGAAAAAGAAGGGACGAGAATCAGGCTCTACACCCAGTTGGCATGCCCGTCACTCGAGAACCCAAACCGCTATGGGTACTACTCAATCACCCGAAAACGAATACCGGACCTGGTTCTGGAGTATTCGAATGTAGATTGTACGAAGTTCATCTGCCTGGATAGCAAATACACGACTTCCCGTAGTGGCATCCTGGATTCCATGGCGTCGGCCCATATCTACCGAGACTCTATTAAACAGAATGGGGCAGCTCCCCTGTATTCTGTATTACTAGTGCCAGGTAACCCGGATGCCACCTTGCTCTCATCTGAGAATTATGTGGATCGTCACAGTGTGGGGTGTATTCCCATAGCGGATGATGGCGATGCAACTAGGGCAATGAAGAGGCTACTGGAGTATTTCAGCACGCCAATTCATCATGGCTAACCCATATCAAAGTGCTTTGAGTTTGAGGATGCAATTTGGGTTCTCAAGTTCTACGGAATTGCTTGGTTGCAAGCTATGAAACAGCATGTAGAAACTTCGTAGGCTACAAACACGTCAATAAAGTAGAAGAGGTTTTCGAAAATTTCGTGATGTCAGATGAAAAACGATATTGTTGCTTCTAGGGTAGGGTGGATTCTGTGCTGATCCACTCGGAGATTTTCCCTTCTTTAGAAAACGTTAAGTCATGAAACTGGCTGGAGTAGACCTGGCGTGGCTCTGTAACAAGAATCCTACGGCCATCGCTATTGGTGATCTCGCGGCCGGGGTGCTCACAGTATCCTCTGTCGAGGTATCTGTGCTCCCGGTAGAGCAAATCAGGGATAAGTTACTTTCGGTAGCCGGGCTTGCGGGTATCGCGGTCGATGCGTCATTGATCATACCGAATCAAATGGGGCAACGAGGTTGTGAAAAAGAGATATCAAAGCACTATGGCGCGAAGGGTGCTTCCTGTCATGCCTCGAATTTAACTCTTTACCCCGAACCTGCCAGCGTTGAAATGTCGCTGATGTTTGCTGATCACGGCTTTGGTCATCTGGGTAAGTCGAAATGGCAATTAGAGTGCTACCCACATCCTGCGATTATCGAGATATTCGCTCTTTCGTACAGGTTGGCATATAAGAAGGGGCGAGTAGCAGATAAGAAGGCCGGTCAAAAGCAACTCGCCAGCCTGATTAAGAGCTTATCCAATAGCCCTATTTTACCGCTGCACATCGACACAGATATCTGTAAATGTTTTGAAGAATCCTATCTTGATAGTCTATGCGGCAAGGCCTTGAAATCCAACGAGGATGCGTTGGATGCAGTAGTTTGCCTATACATTGCTGGACTCTATGCCATTGATGCACCAGGACGGGTTTTCGGAAATGTGGATGATGGTTATATTTGGGTGCCACAGGGGAGTGCGTTACCGAATTAACAGACACGGAAATTACTATGTATTGCGAAAGCTCCAAATATGGTCAAGAAATTTAAGAGTAATTTTGTGACTTCAGGCAAGAAATCCTAGGCTAGGAGCGCCTACCGTACCGGCGGAAGTTCTGACTGAGTAAGTCAATATGTACTGATTTTGAGGTCGAAATATGTGATCTCAAGTTGTCCTGAAGAGCAGGAGTGAAACATTGTAGGGTATAAACACTCCATAAAAATACAAGATATCCCGGCTATTTTTGTGAGTCCGGATAAAAAACGCTGTGACCATATTGTGACTACGTGGAGAGTAATCAAGAGGATATATGAGGATGTCTTGCGGGGTTGTAGAAGAGAAATGACTATAAAATCATCCTCATAGGTCCTGTTGGACCCTCTGAATATTTACGAGGGAGGGTTCGAATCCCTCCCTCTCCGCCATAGGACCAAGCCCCAGCAACCTAAATAAAGTGCTGGGTTTTGTTGCCGCTTTAACCCTGCTATCTAATCTGATAACCGATGCCGGATATCAGTCTCTCTCGCCTAACTGATCCATCACTTCAAACATCATATCGACCATTGCAGTAGACGGCGTTACTGACTCCTCCGTTTCTCCAGAGGTCGGGACTCTCTCCTCTGTTACTTGGATCTCTCCATCTTTGGTGTCTTCAATAGTAATTATAATTTTCATCAGTATTTGTGGTGGTTACAGAGTGTAGGGGGATTATATTTTTTTACGTGGAGCCCTGATATGGGTAATCTCATTGAGATTCCACTTCCTAAGGTATAACATCGACTATTCATTCAAATAAATAGACATGGATTAATCAGCATGACCAGAAGAACCTACCTCAACTCTCTATTTCTTGTATTTCTTCTCACCTCTGTAGTGAGTGCTTCCGCGGCAAGCCAAAAGCAGTCTTTAAAGTGGAAGGAGAGCGGCAACCAGATTATCCACGACTCTGTTTGCTACAACCATGATTATGGGAGTGTTCCCTATCGGCGGTGCCGCACACAAGCCAAGAAGCATTTCAAGAAGAGGTGTGGTTACTACCAGAAGAAGTACCGTAGAGCCAAAAGCCCCTATGCCTCAGAGTACAAGAGTCAGATGGACAAGTTTTGTCATTCGGCGAGGCAGTTTGCTCCTGTGTGATTGTCTACTATTGGCGTCGTTACCAGCAGAGTTATATCTATCACATGGGAGGCTGCCTTTGCATTTTCGGCCGACAGAAGATGTTTGGCTGCCGGGTCTATATATGCCGCTTACTTATGGATCAAGGCCTGATATCGTCTGAGGTACTCAGTGGATATTTGTGTTTGGAATAGAGTAATGGCCGGTCTTGGATTGGAAACCTGTGTTGTTTGTTGACAGGGGGGACGCCTGGGGTGAGAATTGGCGCAAAGTATGCTTGAGTATGGTGATTAGAAGAGTAATGTTTTGGATTCAGAGGTTGGTAGGGTGTGACCAACCGCATTCATTTCGCAAAAGAAATCCTTATCCTTTGGCTGAAAACGGGTGATTTAATTCTCGCTCTGGACCGTGCGGGAGATTATCTCATGCAATTTAACCGGCAACACAACACACTCTGTATAGATAACATTGATAAAACCAGGTTCGATTACCGTAGTCATTCCCGCATTCAATGAGGAAAAGTACTTGGGGAAGACCCTCAAGTCGATTTCGAAGGCAGCCCGCACTTTCCAGGGAGATCTGGATGTCGTTGTAGTGGATAACAACTCCACCGACAAGACAGGGGAGGTTGCAAGAAAGTTTGGCGTGACGGTTGTGTTTGAAAAGAAAAACCAGATAGCTCGTGCGCGTAACGCCGGCGCGGCTGCCGCCACTGGTGAGTATCTGGTATTCATCGACGCAGACACTACGGTGAAGGGAAACATCTTTGACAAGGTGGCGTCAAATCTTGCGTCAGGGAAGTTCATCGGTGGTGGGGCATGGGTCGAGCCGGATGCGGGTCTCGGCGGGCGGCTCGTTTTCAAGCACCTGGTTAACAGGTTGTTATCCCTAAAGAATGTAACTGCCGGCCCCTTTCTCTATTGTGAACGCTTAGCGTTCGAGAAGGTGGGTGGATTCGATGAGGATTTGTATACTGCGGAAGAGTTCTCTCTAGCTGCAAGGCTCAAGAAGGAGGGGAAAAAGCAGAAGAAGAAGTGGAAAATTATAAAGTACAGCAAGAAACATAAGCTCATCACTTCAGCCAGAAAATTTGGCTTTGGTGGATTTGATATGTTCAGGCAGAATGCGCACCTTCTCTGGGGTACCCAGCATAAGATACGTCAGAAAGAGCATTGCCGTTTCTGGTACGATAATCGGGATTAACCTTTGGAAACCTATAAACAAGTCATGAACGATTGCCTTGAACTAATAGCTTGCTATTAGTTACGAACCTGGCCTCTATTTTGTGCCTCCCAGGCACAATTCAATTCGTCCGGACATATTCTAGGTTCCCTGGATTCAACGTGAGGTAGCATGATGGGGAAGAAGTTTGTCTCTTTTCACTCCATGATAAGAGGGTCTGGTAAAAGGGCTTACATGGCACGGGCGGCAAAGGCCCTAAGTGAAAAAAAATACCGTGTACTGCTGCTGGATGGCTATATCTACGAAGTAGGTGGCCTGTTGCACAGAGCCGTCGATGTCCTTGATTCAGTACCCGAGTGGAGAGAAGGGTGCAATCTCTACGACCTCATTTGTGACCATGTGACACTTTTGTCGGCAGATCCCAAATCAAAGAAAAAAGACCTGGATAAAATTATTCAGAAGCTTAATTTGCCGGATGTGACCATGTATAAGGGGCAGGCGGTGCCTGATATTCTTCAGCGGATATGCCATTTTCCAGAATATGAACTGATCCATTTTCTCTCTGGAAGCGACTGCAAGAATATGGATATCAAGCCGGCTATAGACTTCGAGCGCCTGTTCGATGATCTGCCGGGATGCAACTTTTTCGACTACCTGAAGAGTTCGCTTGAGCCTCACTATGATTTTGTTCTGATCGATGCGCCGGTCGGCTTTTATACTATATCCGGCATTCTGTGTGGAAAATTGGCCGATCTTTTCCTTGCCGTTGATGTCGATAGTCGTGCCTATCGGGGCAGACCTTCTTACGAGGTTGGGCTGAAACTGGCAAACAATATCAGAGAATCAGGCAGTCCACCGCCCAGAGTCGAGTCCATCAAGGGGGACAAGGTCAGTTATCTGGTGCAATTGATAGAGGGAAAAAAGGGTGTTAATGGCACTGCTTAGGTGGCGGTCAAAAACAACTTACAACACCAAAGTGTCGATATGTTGTGTGTATTGAAGCCTGCAGAGTTTGGCGCACTACCTCTATTTTCAAGCCCGCTATGAAAGGTAAGAGCCCGATTCAATAGGTGAGCAGTATAGCTACGCACGCCAAGGCTCCGACAAGTGCAACCGGTCGGGACATAAGCCAAAGAGAAGCCTGTAATGCAGTGCGTGACACATATAATATTTCAACCCCCGGGTGAGGCACCTTTACTGGTTGCTCCCAGTCAAAGGCGTGTAACCGTTCGAAATATCCCTGCTCAATACAACCTTCCAGGCTGAAAATATGGATGTCATTACAACGCCGTAAGGCAAGGCGCAGGTCGCGGGAGAGTTCATCCCAGCTTAGTGATGCCGGGTGGTGCACCCCCTCAATCTCTACGCCGCCACCGGTAATGCCCACAGCAACAGAGTTGACATCAACAGCATAGCTCCAGAGGAACGCCGGACCAAAAGGGCGAAAGAAACTGGTGTAGAGCATCAGCACACGTTGATCAGAGGGTGCAGCCGATACACCGAAAAGCCTACGCAATAAAGAGGAGCCCGCATGTTGTTCGTCCACCATGAAAGGAAACTCGTAGGCGTGTACGGGGTAGCCGTCTGAGCGCATTTGCATCACCAACGACTGGTAAGTGTTTTCTGAATTGTGTAGGAGCTTTCTTCCGCAGCCCCTTTTGATCATTGTGCGAATGAGCCGGCTCTTGTGGATGAACAGTTGCTGAAGTTCACTGATATCAGGTTCAATGTCAATTCCAACAGCACTCCACTGCAGCTTTTCTTGCACACTCCAGTCACGGAACGCCTTATAGCGGGTCATGGCATGTTCCGCGTTACACATGTTGTACCAATAGCCCTGCTCACGGGGTAGCAGTTGCCAGGCGACAACCGGAACTCCCGCTTGGTTGAGGCGACGCACAACCTCGGCCCGTTCGGGCGTGAAATCGACTACACCCAAGCTGATGCGGGCATTTAGTGCTACAAGGTTATCGATGACCGAAGGATCGGAAAACAACTGCTCTAGCGCTGGACCTTCCAGTTCGACGAAAAAGGTTAATTTGACTGAAGGGTTGTTTGCCAACTTGCTACTCTATTCGATTTATAGACAGGGTTTAAAAAGCTGCATCCTGTTAAATAATTCGAAACCGTTTAGTACCAGTATCGGTTGGCCCTGAGGGCTAACCGATCTACGCAATTATCGTAGAGTGGACAGAGATCGTTATATTAATTATTAGGGTGCTCGTCACGAAGCGGTTGGATTTTTTGTACAGCAGTGTCAAATCCACCGTTCTTTCTAAGGAAAATTTAACACGAGAGAGGGATCAAGCCAATCAATTGTTCGAACGTTATAGGTATTAGGGAGACTCTGATCAAGTCATGATTGGTTTACGCTGGCTAAAATCGCCCCAATTCGCTTCGAAGATCGTTGCAATAGAGTGGCTATTACCACTCACTTCGAAACAAATTGGAACAATTTTATCTCAGCCTAAATCTAACCAGACTTAATCAGAGGCTCCCTAGAGTTGTCTCCGGGTCTCCAGTCTGAGTTTCTGAACCGCACTCCCAGTACCGTATCCGTGCCTGAGAATACTAGATATTTGTCGGATGAGGCACTGGTGCCGGCATTGATCGTCTATTCAAAACGGAGATCTTTATTAATGAAATGCGAAATAGAATTCTGTGCCCGAGCTATTCGGCTTCAATGTCGTGAATCTGCCATTAAATACCTGAGCCCAAATGGGCCATAGCCCCATCGTGGTGAATAGTTACTATTGTTCTCAAATTTCCACGAGTGTAGGTAATTCTATCTTTTCCTTGCATTTGAACTGGTATTTTTAAAATAAATGGGTAATGTATGACGAATTGTCATGGATTTAAGAGTTTTCTCATTGCAGAATGTCTACAAGATTACCGCGCGAGCCATAACGTGCTGAATATAATAATATTACAGGATAATTATATAATGAAGTTCTCAAATATATTTGGCCGTTTCCGTTATTTTTATCGACACTGAATCTTTGTAAATTATCGCCCCGATGGGCTCGTTAGGAGTTCTATCGGCCGCAATAGTAATCCGGATGCCTACGGGAACATAGATTCCCTGCAGCCATCCTCAATACAATTGATTCTGTGCAATACAGCAGGGCAGCCATATGAATGAAGAAGTAGCCGTAATTGAAGCAACACCGTCATACCGTAGCGGGAACCGCTACCGGATTTCGCAGGACCTGGATATTCCCAAATATCTGGAGGAGACATACTGGTGGGCCTATCTGCATCCCACCGCAGTCCATATCTTCGAACGACAGTGGCTGGTCAATTTGATTCTTTGGGGAAACTTCAAACGCCTGCGTGATGCCGCTCTCGACGAGTTCGGCCCCCAACTAGAGGGAAATAGCCTGCAGGTGGCTTGTGTATACGGTGATTTTTCACCGCGTGCGGCATCCCGGCTGACACCTGACAGTAAGCTGGACATTGTGGATGTTGCGCCAATACAACTCCAGAATACAAAACGAAAGGTGCAGAATAATAAGAATGTCTTCCTGCACCATCAGGATTCCTCGCAACTTGAGTTTGAGGATGGGACTTACGATAACGTTATTGTCTTTTTTCTGTTACACGAACAGCCCGAAGCGGTTAGGGTGAAAACGGTTAAAGAGGCATTGCGTGTAGTGCGTCCTGGGGGAAAGGTAGTCTTTGTCGATTATCACCGACCGACTTCCATCAATCCATTTCGCTATATCATGAATCCGATACTTCGACTCCTGGAGCCATTTGCCATGGACTTGTGGAAGCACGAGATTACCGAGTGGCTACCCGAGGGTACCCCACCCCAGTCGATACAAAAGGAAACGATGTTTGGTTCCCTCTACCAAAAGGTGGTTATTATTAAGTAGTACCTCCTTGCGAACGTACAGCCCCAAAAAAACCGTGCAATGCACGGTTTCTTTTTTTGCGGCTGTTACCTGATATCAGGATACAGAGCAGGCGTTCTCTTCTTCAACCATATTGGCTTCGACAGCCTCAATCGCTTTGCGGTCATGGTCATTGAGGGGACAGCCGCATTTGTGATCACCGCTACCGGCGTGCAGACGGGCTTGTTCCATGTGCCATTGGGCAACTTTCAGGTGCTGATCTACGTTCATAATACTCTCCAGTGAAGTGTTGTCAGATATGTGAACTGACATTTGGACTAATTCTAGATGCCGTATGATAGGTTCTGATTTGGTAATGTAAAGAGGTAATTGTGATTCGCCTCTAGAATTAGTGCCAACAAGGGTGATTTTCTCACCCAACCGGAATGCCCTTCACCCAAGGGGCGTGTATGGCCACTTTTATGGGATCAGATGCGAATGCTACTTGCTTAGGTGAAATTATCCTATAAATGGGTAGGCTCATCATTTGGGTGCAGACCGAGATCAGGAGTCTGTCGGCGTGGCCATATTGCAGATTTCCAGCTTTTGCCCTGGGAACAGTGTCTCCATGCACCACTGCTTCGTTTGCGCTGGAGTGACGAGGCTGAAACTCTATTCTGAGATGGATTCTTATCTGATACCCTACAGAGTAGTGGAGAAAAGTGTCGAGCGAGAGTACCCGGGTATTTGGTGGAGACGGATGTTATAGGGTGACAGACAGGGCTAAGGCGCGGTAGATCAAGTTTTTCCCTGATTGGTCGCCATTCCATAGGAGTGTTGGAGTAGTTTTATAAATTAGGTGCCGATTGTCGGTCGGCAACAGGAGTACCACTATCTTGTCGGATAACAGAGAGACTACTTTTGAAGATGATGAAATCATCGTCTTAAAGATTGATGCCAAAGGACGTATCTTCTATGTCAATCGTGTGTTTATGGGGGTGGCCAACTACCCTGAGCAGGCATTGTTGGGAGAGCAGCACAGTATGATTCGTCATCCGGATATGCCTCAGGGGATTGTTCGGTGGATGTGGAACACCCTGGAGCAGGGACAGGAGTTTCTAGGCTACGTGAAAAATATCTCTTCCGGTGGCAGATTCTTCTGGGCTTTTACCAGTATTACACCCGATTGGGGTATGGATGATGAGTTGCTGGGTTATCACTCGCTGCCAGCCATGGAGAGCGAAGCGAAGGCTGGTAATCCCCGGTAGCCGTGAGGCCGCACTGCTTACCCGTCGTGCGCGTAGCGCGCCAGAGGGGAAGCAAAGTAGGCATCCGAACACGGCGTCCAGTCACTGGGAACTGACTGCGAAGCGGTAACGAGCTTGCGATGTTATCGCGTAGCGGTCAGTGACCAGGACGGCCGGGGCACTAATAGGCTGTCAAAGATTGAGTGCAAAAGGGGGACTTGGATGTCCCGTTTTGCATCACGAAATCGAAGACTCGCTTAATGTGGGCAGGAAGGTGAATGCTTCCGCTTTAAAAGTAATAGAACCTCTCTATCGGGAGATGCTTGGACTGGAACGGGCGCAGCAGCTAGAGAAAGATGCTGAAAGAGTCTCAATCGAGTTGCTGAAGAAACGGTTGACGGCATCAAGTACCAGCTACGACGAATTTGTACTGTCACTGTAGCCACCACATGGAGAGAAAGAGTGAAAGCTTCTCACACCAGCCATAGGGTACCGTTTATCAGTACCCAGATTGCTGTGGTTTTACTTACTTTCGTTTTGATTGTCTTTACTCTTGGGGGGTTGCTGCTGGCGAAGAGTGGTTTTAGTCTGGGTGTTGCTCTCTTGATGTTTTTCAGTCTGCTGCTGCTGTTTTTTACATGGTTTTCGCTACGTCAGCCGTTACAGGCGTTGAAAAATATTAAGGATACCCTGGATGACTGTACCAAGGGTGACCTGCACAAGCGGATCACCAACACTCGTGGGCTTGGCGAGGTGGGTCGGATTGCCTGGGCACTGAATGATCTGCTCGATTTTATTGAGACCTATACAAAGGAGGTGGACAGTTGCTTTCGCCGCATCGCGGATGGCGTCTATTATCGCAAAGGACAGGCACATACCTTACCCGGCGAACTGAAACAGTCCCTGAAACGCATCAATCAGGCCATCGATTCAATGGAGGCTGACTCGGTATATCTTTTGCGCACCAACCTGACCCACTCTCTGCATGCTACAAATGCCGGCCACCTATTGATGAATTTGGACACCATCCGCACTGATCTTTTGCAGATGGCTGAAGTTATGAAATAGGTAGAGAGAATTGCCGCCGATAGTGGTGACACGGCAAGCCGGAGCAGGGAGTCAATTGATGACATTAATGCCTCTCTCGAGGTGGTCTCTTCTAAATTGGAGGGCATGGCAAATGAGATCAACCGACTGGATGAGGAGAGTAAACAGGTGGTTGAGGCGCTGGCATTTATCTCCAAGATCGCTGACCAAACCAACCTTCTGGCGCTGAATGCCTCAATTGAAGCGGCGCGTGCAGGTGAACATGGAAAGGGCTTTGCTGTGGTGGCGGAGGAGGTGAAGGCCCTGTCGGAGCGTACTAAGCTGGCCACCGGTGAGATACACGAGACACTGGGTCGCTTCCGTAGCCAAGTGCAGTTGATCACTCAAGAGTCGGAAGCGACGCGGACGCTTTCCACTTCGATCAATCGTGAGGTGGAAGCGTTCAAAGGACGCTTTAATGAGTTCGAAAATTCAGCTGGACGAACAGCTGACTATGTTCGTTATACAATGGATCGCTCTTTTGCTTCGTTGATCAAAACCGATCATATTATCTTTAAGCAGAACGGTTACTTTGTGCTCAGTGGGGAGGGTGAGGAGGTTGGTGGGGGTGATAAACGGCACAGGAACGTAGTGTCGGTGGACCATCATAACTGCGCCTTGGGTAAGTGGTACTACCAGGGAGATGGTATGCAGAGCTACGCCCTGATGGCGGCCTACCCGGAGTTGGAAAGCTATCACGTGGCAGTTCATCAGCATCTCCAGGAAGCGATAGAATTTTATGATCAAGACTGGATACAGGATAAAACACTGCGGGATAAGATTGTTGAGCGGGTTGAATCGTCTGAAGCTGGTAGTGACGGTGTTATGCGTATGATCGATGAGATGGTGGAGGAGAGGCATCAAGGAGTTGTCAGTGATCTTGCTCAAAGAGGTAAATCCACCGAGTCATGACCTTCTCATTTGCCCCTGTAGGTGTGATACACGCACCTTACAAGGAGAAGTTTGGTATTCCGCGCCAACCCGGTTTGGTAAGGGAAGCTAAGTCCCGCTTGGAGCTGCTCTCACCCTATAATCTACCCGAAGCAGTGGAGGGGTTGGAGGGCTACTCCCATATCTGGATTCAATTCGTTTTTCATCAGGCGATGAGGAGTGCCTGGCGTCCACGGGTACGCCCGCCGCGTCTTGGAGGCAATGTGCGGGTGGGTGTATTCGCCAGTCGCTCCCCGTTCAGGCCTAACTCAATTGGTCTCTCAGTAGTGAAGCTGGAGTCCATTGATACCTCTGGCGGTGTCAGCCTGCAGCTCTCGGGCGGGGATCTTTTGGATGGGACGCCGGTACTCGATATCAAACCCTATGTTGGTTATGCAGACAGTATCCCGGGTGCTCTTAGTGGTTTTGCCTCCGCACCTCCTGAGAGGCGGCTTGAAGTCTGCTTTTCGCCACGGTCTGAGGAGCAGATCACCGCTCGGCAAGATGAACGGTTGCGCTCCTTCATAAAGAGCCTGCTGGAGATGGATCCTCGGCCTGCCTACAGCGGTGAGCAAGAGGGGCGGGTCTACGGTATCCGTCTCTACGACTTTGACCTGCGTTGGCGGGTGGTGGGAGATCGGCTGGAGGTGCTGGAGCTGGCCGAGGTGGATTGATCTCTGGAAACACATTCCCTCGAATGGCAGGGGAATGGCCGCGAATAGACGGAAATGAACGCTAATATTGCTCTATATTCCTCATCGTTACACAGCAGGAGCTGTCTAACGAGTGAAAAATCTCAGGGTTGTTGTGCATGGCCGGTTAAACGGTTAAATAGTTCGTAACTATTCAGCTCACCCCTAAAATTCACCATTTCTGCGTTACAAAATGATCATTTACACTTGTAAACTCACATTTTGCGCCTTGAACTGATGGATTTTAGGGGCAATCTGAACAGTTACGGCATGGCACTGAATAGTTACAATGGTTCTTTCATTCTCGTTAATTTCCGGCTGATATTTATCCACGTCAATGCAGTGCGTTGAACATCTGTTTACGGTAGCTGTTTACCAGTTCGCCACTCCCTCCTAGCAGATCGAACAGCGCCAGCAGTCCCTTGCGGGCAGCGTCGTCACCATAGCTGCGGTCCTTACACAGCAGTTGCAGCAGCAGCTCCATCGCCTCCTCGTGGGCATTTTCCATTACCCGATGGGCCGCCAGTTGGTAGAGTGCTTCGCTATCGCTGCTGTTTATCTCCAGGCGCTGCTTCAGTGTTTCTGCTGTTGGCGCGGCCTGAGCAGTACGGTCGAAGGTGAAGCGGGCGCGTAGCCCGGCCACTTCCGGTATATCCTGTTCATCCACCGGCAGTGCAGCCAGTAGTGTTTCTGCCTCGTCGATATTGCCAAGAATTGCCTGCAGTCGGGCGCAGGCAGTGAGAATACGAGAATTTTCAGGATCTTCACTTTTTGCTCTATCGAGCAGTTTTTTAGCGCCTTCAGTATCACCCTGCTGAATCAGCAGGTCTGCCTGAATGACCAGATCGTCTGATTCACGGGGGATATGGCGATCAAGAAATGCCCTTATCTCGGCCTCTGGTAGAGCCCCCATGAATTCATCCACTTCGGCGCCCTCCTTGAACAGTTTTACCGTGGGTATGCTGCGGATACCGAACTGGGTGGCCAGCTCTTGCTGCTCCTCCGTGTTGATCTTGGCCAGGATAAATTTACCCTGATATGCTTCTGCCAGACTGGTGAGTATCGGCATCAGTGATTTACAGGGCTGGCACCAGGAAGCCCAGAAGTCGATCAAAACAGGAACCGACTGGGAACCCTGGAGGATGACCTGCTCAAAATTCTCTGCAGTGACTTCGAATATGTAATCGGAACTGTTCATTTTCTCTTTCCTGATCTCTGGGTCTTCCTTCAGAACGGTCTCTCGGACCGCGATCAAGTGCCTATCGCGCTTCGTGAAAGCGCTCCTACGGCCGAAGTACCACTAACTGACGGTTGAATTAACGGTAAGTTTCCCATATCTGTCCCATATAGAGAAAAATCAATGTTTCCAGGTGATGTTTATGTCAGATTCGATTCATATTGTCTGCCCGGGTTGTCAGGGCCTCAATCGTGTACCCAAGGAGCGTCTTGGTGGCGATCCAAAATGTGGGCGCTGTAGTGACAAGCTCTTTTCAGGTATGCCGCTGGCACTGGGTGAGGCGGGGTTTCGTCGCCATATTCAGCGCAATGAGATCCCCGTACTGGTTGATTTCTGGGCGCCTTGGTGTGGCCCTTGTAAAACGATGGCGCCGGCATTTGTGGCGGCGGCAAGTCGTCTCGAGCCCACTGTCCGTCTGGTGAAGATCGATACCGAAGTGCATCAGGGGTTGGCGGTAGAGTTTGGTATACGCAGTATACCAACCCTGGCTCTGTTTAAGGGTGGAAAGGAGTTGTCGCGTGTTTCGGGGGCGATGGATACAGGCGCCCTGGTTAACTGGGTCCGGCAGAACATCAAATAATCTGCTATTTTTTCATGAAGCTGAAGATGACGCGATCGGGATCATGACGGATAGGGTGGGTTCATGTTTGGATAGACAGGCGGCCCTGAATTCAAGTAAAATCCGACGCAATCAGCGGCGTCGTAATTCTGCGGCGTCGCATTCAGCAATGACTGTATTAACAGCCTGTTTGGGATAGCTCATGTTTGGGTCTGTCCCGTTAGGCATGTCTGTTGGGGACTGGTTCTTTGAGAAAGCCTGCTTTATTGGTTCTGGAAGACGGAACAACATTCCGGGGTGAGTCGATTGGTGCTGACGGGCAGACCGTCGGCGAGGTGGTGTTCAATACCGCTATGACCGGCTACCAGGAGATTCTTACCGATCCTTCCTACTGCAAACAGATCGTCACCCTTACCTATCCCCATATCGGTAATACCGGTACTACGGATGAGGATGAGGAGTCTTCCGCCATCCATGCTGCCGGTCTGGTAATACGTGACCTGCCACTGCTGGCCAGCAACTGGCGCAATCAGCGCCCCCTGGATCGGTATCTGGCGGATAACGGCGTAGTGGCGATTGCCGGGATCGATACCCGCAAGCTGACCCGAATTCTGCGGGAGAAGGGTGCTCAGGGTGGCTGCATCATTGCCGGCGATGTTCCCGACGAGGGAGCGGCTCTGGAGGCAGCCAAAGCGTTCCCGGGGCTCAAGGGTATGGATCTAGCCCAGGTGGTAACTACCTCCACCCCATATGAATGGGCTCAGGGAAGCTGGAGTCTGGAAGGAGGGGTACCTGAAGCGCCTCATCCTATAGAAGAGCATCTACCCACCCATGTGGTTGCTTACGACTACGGTATCAAGCGCAATATTCTGCGTATGCTGGTGGATCGTGGTTGCCGGGTGACGGTAGTGCCGGCCCAGATGTCGGCGGCAGAGGTATTAGCGATGAAACCTGACGGTATCTTCCTCTCCAACGGGCCGGGTGATCCGGAACCTTGTGATTACGCCATTAAAGCCATCGGCGAGGTGGTTGAAACGGGTATTCCAGTATTTGGCATCTGTCTGGGCCATCAGCTGCTGGCTCTTGCCAGTGGCGCCAAAACAGCGAAGATGAAGTTTGGGCACCACGGTGCCAACCATCCGGTGCAGGATTTGGATAGCAAAGCCGTGATGATCTCCAGCCAGAACCACGGTTTCGCTGTGGATGAGGAGAGTCTGCCTGAGAGTCTTACAGCCACTCACCGCTCACTGTTCGATGACTCCCTGCAGGGTATTCATCGCTCGGATAAACCGGCCTTTGGCTTTCAGGGACATCCGGAAGCGAGTCCAGGTCCCCATGATGTGGCGCCGGTATTTGACCATTTTATCGAGTTGATTCAGTCCGGCGACTGATACGAATAGTGAAAGACTCGATTGCATAGAATTTAGCGTAAATTTGCGGAAATAAAGCAGCAGATGCCAAAAAGAACAGACATTAAGAGTGTATTGATCATCGGTGCCGGCCCTATCGTTATTGGCCAGGCCTGTGAATTTGACTACTCCGGCGCCCAGGCGTGTAAGGCACTGAGAGAGGAGGGGTACCGGGTCATTCTGGTCAACTCCAATCCGGCCACCATCATGACCGACCCCGACAGTGCCGATGCGGTCTATATCGAACCGATCACCTGGCGCACGGTGGAGAGCATCATTGAGAAAGAGCGGCCGGATGTGCTGCTGCCCACCATGGGTGGTCAGACTGCTCTCAATTGCGCTCTTGATCTGGTGCGGGAAGGGGTGCTGGAGAAGTACGGTGTAGAGATGGTCGGTGCTTCCCGTGAGGCAATCGACAAGGCTGAAGACCGCGATCTGTTCCGCAAGGCGATGCTGAAGATCGGCCTGGATATGCCCCGTGCAGCAGTAGCGCACAGTTTGGAAGAGGCGTTTCAGGTACAGGCATCCATCGGTTTTCCCACCATCATCCGCCCCTCATTTACTATGGGTGGTTCCGGTGGTGGTATCGCCTACAATAAGGATGAGTTTGTCGAGATCTGCGAGCGCGGCCTTGATCTGTCACCTACCAATGAGTTGCTGGTCGAGGAGTCGATTCTCGGTTGGAAAGAGTATGAGATGGAGGTGGTGCGTGACCACAAGGACAACTGCATCATCATCTGCTCCATTGAAAATCTTGATCCCATGGGTATCCATACCGGCGACTCCATCACTGTCGCTCCTGCCCAGACGCTGACCGACAAAGAGTACCAGATCATGCGTAACGCCTCCCTGGCGGTGCTGCGTGAAATCGGTGTCGATACCGGTGGCTCCAACGTCCAGTTTGCAATCAATCCAGAAGATGGGCGGATGATCATCATCGAGATGAATCCGCGTGTCTCCCGCTCCTCCGCTCTCGCCTCCAAGGCGACTGGCTTCCCAATCGCCAAGGTGGCGGCGAAGCTGGCGGTGGGCTACACCCTCGATGAGCTGCGAAATGAGATCACCGGTGGAGCGACACCGGCCTCTTTTGAGCCTTCTATCGATTATGTAGTTACAAAAATCCCACGTTTTGCCTTTGAGAAGTTCCCGACAGCACCTGATCGCCTGACCACACAGATGAAGTCGGTGGGTGAGGTGATGGCCATTGGTCGTACCTTCCAAGAGTCGATGCAGAAAGCCCTGCGTGGCCTCGAAACCGGCAAGAACGGCTTCGACGAGGTTTTGGATCTGGAGGCGGATGAGGCCAAGAGCACCCTCCGTTATGAGCTGCGGGAAGCGGGTGCGGAGCGGATCTTCTATGTTGCCGATGCCTTCCGTTACGGCATGAGCATGGATGAGGTGTTCGATGTCACCAAGATCGATCCCTGGTTCCTGGTGCAGATTGAAGAGCTGGTGACGCTGGAAGATGAGGTGCGTGACGGCGGTATAGCCTCCCTTGATGCTGATCGCATGCGTTACCTGAAACGTAAGGGCTTTGCCGATGCACGTCTGGCTGCGCTGGTTGGTGTCAGTGATGTTGAGCTTCGCAAGCAGCGACACGCCGCCAATGTGCGCCCGGTGTTCAAGCGGGTTGATACCTGTGCGGCGGAGTTCTCCACCAGCACCGCCTACATGTACTCTACCTACGAGGAGGAGTGCGAGGCCAACCCGAGTAGTAACAAAAAGATCATGGTGCTGGGTGGCGGGCCCAACCGTATCGGCCAGGGTATTGAGTTCGATTACTGTTGTGTACATGCCGCCTTCGCTATGCGCGAGGATGGCTACGAGACCATTATGGTCAACTGTAATCCCGAGACCGTCTCCACCGACTACGACACCTCCGACCGGCTCTATTTCGAGCCGCTCACCCTGGAGGATGTGCTTGAAGTGATCGATATCGAGAAGCCCACAGGCGTCATCGTGCAGTACGGCGGTCAAACCCCGCTGAAGCTGGCGGAAGCACTGGAGGCGGCGGGTGCCCCGATTATCGGTACCAGCCCCGACTCCATCGATTTGGCTGAGGATCGTGAGCGCTTCCAGCAGCTTGTAGAAAATCTTGGTCTGAAACAGCCGCCCAACCGTACCGCTACTGAACCTGAGCAGGCGGTGGTGTTGGCGGAAGAGGTGGGTTATCCACTGGTGGTGCGTCCCTCCTATGTGCTTGGCGGCCGTGCCATGGAGATCGTCCATGATGAGGACGACCTGCGCCGCTATATGCGTGAAGCGGTGAGTGTCTCCAACGACTCTCCGGTACTGCTTGACCGTTTCCTTAACGATGCCATTGAGGTGGATGTCGACGCCATCTGTGATGGAAAAGATGTACTGATCGGTGGCATCATGGAGCATATCGAGGAGGCCGGTGTACACTCCGGTGACTCCGCCTGTTCATTGCCTCCCTACACCCTCTCGCCGGCGATCCAGGATCGGATGCGTGAGCAGATGCGTAAGCTGGCACTGGAACTCAAGGTGGTGGGGTTGATGAATACCCAGTTTGCCATCAAGGGTGATGATATCTACCTGCTGGAAGTGAATCCCAGGGCGTCGCGTACTGTGCCATTCGTCTCCAAGGCGACCGGTGTACAGCTGGCAAAGGTAGCGGCGCGTTGTATGGCAGGCACCAGCTTGCAGGAACAGGGCGTTACCAAGGAAGTGATACCGGAAAACTATTTTGTTAAAGAGGCAATTTTCCCCTTCGTTAAGTTCCCGGGTGTCGATACCCTGCTGAGTCCGGAGATGAAGTCCACCGGTGAGGTGATGGGAGTCGGCAGAACCTTTGGCGAAGCCTTCGCCAAAGCGATGGAAGGCGGTGGCGATCTGCTACCCAGATCTGGTCGTGCTCTGCTCTCGGTGCGTGATAGTGACAAGGGTCGGATTGTTGAGGTGGCAAGGGATCTGAATGAGCTGGGCTTTGAGCTCTACGCAACCGGCTCAACCTGTCAGGCGATTCTGGATGCTGGTGTCGGGTGTGCCAGGGTTAACAAAGTGGCTGAGGGCAGACCCCACATTGTCGATATGATCAAAAATGATGAGTTCAGTCTGATCGTCAATACCACCGAGGGTAAAAAGGCGATTGCGGATTCAGCCGCTATTCGTCATGCGGCACTGCGCCATAAGGTGACCTACACCACTACCATGTCGGGCGGCGAAGCCTTTAGTTTGGCGCTGAAGCAGGCGGATACCACCCAGGTTAATCGGTTGCAGGATCTGCACTGATCAGAGGCCGGGGGGCTCCTTTCATGGAGGCCCTGGTTGAACGCACATCTGCTGTGAAGCTGTTACTCGCATTATATAAAGACAGCTGAAAGAGAGAATAGCAAAAAGATTTGGAGAGATTTTTTATGAGTAAGGTACCTATGACAGCCCGGGGTGCAGAGGCACTGCGTGAAGAGCTGGCTGAACTGAAGGGCACCGCCCGACCAACGGTTATTCAGGCAATTTCTGAGGCGAGAGCCCATGGTGATCTGAAGGAGAATGCTGAATACCATGCAGCACGGGAGCAGCAGGGGTTTATCGAAGGGCGTATCAAAGAGATTGAGGGCAAGCTCTCTCATGCCCAGGTTATCGACGTCACTACACTGCATCCGGATGGCCGGGTGGTTTTTGGTGCTACCGTCGATGTCTATGAAGAGGAGACTGATGAAGAGCACACCTTCAGAGTGGTAGGTGAAGATGAGGCCGACATCAAACAGGGGTTGATCTCTGTAAGTTCCCCTATGGCTCGTGCACTTATCGGTAAGTCGGCGGGTGATGTGGGGGCGGTGCAGATTCCCGCCGGTCTGCGCCATATGGAAATCTTAGAGGTGCGCTACGAGTAAGCTTGCGTGTGGCTGTAGGAGCGGCGCCCTCGCCGCGATGGACATAGCACGGACTGTCAAGTTAAATCAGTCTTTCGGAATAGTGACCTTTGGCTCATCCGGGTTATGGCGATAGAGAATGGAGATGTGGCCGATGCTGTCGACGAGCTCTGCGCCGCTCTTCTGACAAAGCGTCTCCTGCATCGCTTTTCGCTCCTCCCGGTCTCCCGCACTGACTCTCACCTTGAGCAGCTCGTGGGTATTCAGAGCGATATCCAGCTCATTGAAAACGCCGTCGGTAAGACCATGCTGGCCGACCATAACTACAGGTTTAAGGCTGTGTGCCAAACCTTTCAGGTGACGTTTCTGTTTTTTGCTCAGGGACATATCGGGCTCCAGGGTGCGAAGGAGGCGGATTGTAGCGCAGTTCCCTCTTACATGACATCACAGGATTATTGTGCAGAGTCGGTCAGGGCCTGTTAACACTAATTGGATCTTGTCTGCTGAGGCCATTTTTCCGCTCAGCAAGGCAGAAGGAGTGCAGTGTATTGAACATACATAAGCGACTGATAACGCAGCTGAGCGGAAAAATGGCCTCAGCCCTTCGGGTTGCCCCTGAAAAAGCGCCACTCATCGTTGCTCGTTGCTTATTTGGAGCGACCAAACTTCGCGCCTCGCGCCTTGTTTGGCACTTTTTCAGGGGCAACAGGCATGATCCATTTAGTGCTAACAGGCCCTAGGTAAGATAGATCCCAATGAAGAAAAGTAAAAGTAGCCGTCGCTGGCTCGATCGCCATGTGAATGATGAGTATGTGAAACGCTCCCAGAAGGAGGGCTATCGTTCGCGCGCAGTTTATAAGCTTCTGGAAATCAATGAGAAAGATCGACTGTTAAAACCTGGGCAGACTGTGGTTGACCTGGGGGCGGCACCGGGCGGGTGGTCACAGGCCGCCGTTAAACTTGTGGGTCACAAAGGGCGGGTGGTGGCACTGGATATTCTGCCGATGGATTCTCTGGCGGGCGTTGACTTTATTCAGGGGGATTTCCGCGAGGAAGAGTCACTGCAGGCCCTTAAGGTGGTTCTTGATGGCAGTCAGGTTGACCTTGTAATTTCCGATATGGCCCCAAATATAACTGGTACCGCTGCTGTTGATCTGCCCCGAGCCATGTATCTCTGTGAACTGGCCCTCGATTTTTCCCGAGAGGTGCTGCGTCCCGGCGGTGGTTTCGTCGTTAAGGCGTTTCAGGGTGAGGGTTTTGATCAATACGTCAAGGACCTCCGTGCCTCCTTTGCTAAGGTGGTGACGAGAAAACCTAAAGCGTCTCGCCCCCGTAGCCGAGAGGTCTACCTAGTGGCGATGAACTATAATGTGTAGTACTGTACTAAATAACTATGAATTAGGGTAACTGACTGAATTTCAGTCGTTTCCTGATATTGACAGCTGTTTTGGGCCGAACACCATTCGGCCCGATCGCTGACCGCCAAGGAAGGCTGAAAGCCGAGGCGGTTAGTCCCCGGTAGTCGCGAGGCGATACTGGATGCCCGGCGTGCGCATAGCGCCAGAGGGAATCCAAAGATCGCATACGAACGCGACGTCAAGTCATCTCGGGAGTCAGCGACGAAGCAGTAACGAGCTTGCGATGTTATTGCGTAGTGCTGGAGACCGGGACGGCCGGGGCAATAATAGGCTGTCGAAGATTGAGTGCAAAAGGGGGACTCGGATGTCCCGTTTTGCATCACGAAATCGAAGACTCGCTTATTGGCTTTAGAGGGTTAATACCTTGAATGATATGGCAAAAAATCTGATTCTCTGGGTGGTTATTGCGATCGTCCTGATGTCGGTTTTTAATAATTTTTCCACTCAATCGACACGCGCCAATGTGCTGCCCTATTCTGATTTCATCGCTCAGGTGAAAGAGGGTGGGGTGCAGTCGGTCAATATCAAAAATGGTCGCGAGATTGAGGGCACCCTGACCACTGGCGCCACTTTCTCCACCTACAGTCCAGGCGATGACGGACTGGTGGGTGACCTGCTTACCAATAACGTGTCTATTGTTGCCACGCCACCTGAGAAACCGTCGATTCTGGTACAGATTCTGATCAACTGGTTCCCACTGTTTATTCTTATCGGCCTGTGGATATTTTTCATGCGCCAGATGCAGGGTGGTGGCGGTGGTCGTGGCGCCATGTCCTTCGGTAAGAGCAAAGCGCGCATGCTCAATGAGGACCAGGTGAAGATCACCTTCGCTGACGTTGCCGGTGTCGAGGAGGCCAAGGAGGAGGTTTCCGAGATGGTCGATTTCCTGCGTGATCCGTCGAAATTTCAGAAGCTGGGTGGCAAGATTCCCCGTGGTGTGCTGATGGTGGGCTCTCCCGGTACGGGTAAGACGCTGTTGGCGAAGGCGATCGCCGGTGAGGCCAAGGTACCGTTCTTCACCATCTCCGGTTCCGATTTCGTCGAGATGTTCGTCGGCGTTGGTGCCTCACGTGTGCGTGATATGTTTGAGCAGGCGAAGAAGCACGCTCCCTGTATTATCTTTATCGACGAGATCGATGCTGTCGGTCGTCATCGTGGTGCCGGTCTTGGCGGTGGTCACGATGAACGGGAACAGACACTTAACCAGCTGCTGGTTGAGATGGATGGCTTTGAGGGCAACGAGGGCGTCATCGTTATCGCTGCCACCAACCGCCCCGACGTGCTCGATCCGGCGCTATTGCGTCCCGGTCGTTTCGATCGTCAGGTAGTGGTGCCTCTGCCCGATGTGCGTGGTAGAGAGCAGATTCTCAAGGTTCACCTGCGTAAGGTGGCACAGTCAGAGGATATAAAAGCATCTCTGATCGCCCGCGGTACTCCTGGCTTCTCCGGTGCCGATCTGGCCAATCTGGTCAATGAGGCGGCTCTCTTTGCCGCTCGTGCCAACAAACGACATGTTGATATGTCGGACATGGAGAAGGCCAAAGACAAGATCATGATGGGCACCGAGCGGCGCTCCATGGTGATGAGTGAAAAGGAGAAGGAGCTGACTGCCTATCATGAGGCGGGCCACGCCATTGTTGGACGTCTGGTGCCATCCCATGATCCGGTCTACAAGGTGAGCATCATCCCCCGTGGTCGCGCACTTGGTGTCACCATGTTCCTGCCGGTTGAAGATCGCTACAGCCTCAGCAAGGAGCATCTTGAAAGTCAGATCTCCAGCCTGTTTGGTGGCCGTATCGCCGAGGAGTTGGTCTTCGGCAAGGACAGTGTCACCACCGGTGCTCAGAACGATATCCAGCGTGCCACCGGCATTGCCAGGAGTATGGTCACCAAGTGGGGGCTGTCGGAAAAGCTAGGACCGCTGATGTACAGCGAGGATGAGGAAGAGGTGTTCCTCGGCCGTTCGGTAACCCAGCATAAAAATGTCTCCGACGAGACGGCTCATGCCATCGATGAAGAGATACACAACTTTATCGATCGCAACTACACCCGCTCGAAGAATATCCTTGAAGAGAATATGGAGAAACTCCATGTCATGGCCAAGGCGCTGATCAAGTATGAGACCATTGATAGCGATCAGATCAATGACATCATGACGGGTAAACCACCGCGGGTGCCGGAGGATTGGAGTGATGACGACTCTTCGGACAACACAACGGATGATGGTTTGAAAGCTGATTCCGCTACCAAGCCAAAAGATGATTCTTCAGGTTCTATCGGCGGTCCTGCAGGGCAGCACTGATACTGCTTTCGGTATAACACTCAAATTAAGTATGTGAGCATTTCTACCTGCTTTTCTTTGAAAGGGGGGTAGCTCCGGTTCCTTCTTCCTACGGAGGTGTCGTAGAAGCACCAGCCCCTTCTCCCTACGAGGGAGAAGGTTAGGTCGCTACGGGCTCCTGCCCTCTCGCGACACTACTACGTCCATGTAGGTCGGATGAGGATGTATTAAATCAATAAGTTACCCATTGATCCCCATCACCCTCGGGTGAAATATCCGGGCTAGTCATGTTTGAAGAGAAATAACAGCCGTGACGGTTATCGACTGCGCAGGCAAAAGCCTTGATCTCTCCCAACCCCGGGTGATGGGGATACTCAATATCACTCCAGACTCCTTCTCTGATGGTGGAGTCTACTTCTCCCCGGATGCAGCCCTTGCCCAGGCGCGTCAGATGCTGGAAGAGGGTGCAGACATTATCGATATCGGTGGCGAATCGACCCGTCCGGGGGCGGCACAGGTCTCCCTGCAGGAGGAGTTGGATCGTATAATGCCATTGGTTGAGCTCCTCGCGGCCGAGCTTCCCATTCCCATTTCGATCGACAGTTGCAAAGCAGTGGTTATGCGCGAAGCAGTTAAAGTTGGCGCAGGTATGATCAACGATATCCTGGCACTGCAGGGTGAGGGGGCTATGGCTGTCGCCGCCGAAGTCGCCGTGCCCATCTGTCTGATGCATATGCAGGGTGAGCCGCGTACTATGCAGGCCAACCCCAGCTATGATCATGTTACCCATGAAGTAGGTGCCTTTCTCTCCGGGCGGGTTGCCGGCTGTGAATCAGCTGGAATATCCCGTGACCGCCTACTGATTGATCCTGGATTTGGTTTTGGCAAGACCCTGGCGCATAATCTGCAACTCCTGAGAGAACTCGAAGAGCTGTCACTGCTTGGTTTGCCACTGCTGGTGGGGATTTCACGCAAGTCGATGATCGGGGCGATTCTCGACGATGCACCGGTGGATCAGCGCCTTTACGGCAGTCTGGCGACGGCGGTAATGGCGGTAGAACGTGGTGCTGCAATTATTCGTGTGCATGATGTTAAACCGACGGTGGATGCGGTGAGAGTAGCTGCAGCAGTTGCAGGGATTGGCGGTTGATGGGGTGGATCGGGTAGTCGCTCATGTTAATTCACAGCTTAGAAATTTAGCAGCTTAAATATTATAGAGTCCAGTCAGAAGTAAGGGGATGAAGTTGGAAAGGAAGTACTTTGGCACAGATGGTATTCGTGGCCGTGTTGGCGAAGGTGTGATTACCCCGGAGTTTATACTTAAGCTGGGCTGGGCGGCCGGCAGGGTACTGGGTAGTGAGTTGGGTAGCAAGGTGGTGATCGGTAAAGATACCCGTATCTCTGGCTATATGTTTGAATCAGCACTGGAGGCGGGTTTGGCTGCCGCAGGTGTCGATATCTACCTGCTTGGCCCAATGCCGACACCTGGGATTGCCCATCTTACCCGTACCCTGCATGCCAAGGCCGGTATTGTCATTAGTGCATCCCATAACCCTCACTACGACAATGGGATAAAGTTCTTCTCCGAAGTAGGTCAGAAACTGCCCGATGCTGTCGAATTGGCGATAGAGGCTGAGTTGGATAAGCCTATGACCACGGTTGAATCTGAGCACCTGGGTAAGGCTTTTCGTGTGGATGACGCAGCCGGTCGTTACACCGAGTTCTGTAAGAGCTCTATTCCCTGGACGATGACTTTTGCCGGCATGAAACTGGTTGTCGATTGTGCCAACGGCGCCACCTACCATATTGCTCCAAATGTATTCAGTGAGCTTGGCGCTGAAGTTATCGCCATCGGGGCCGAGCCTGATGGCCTCAATATCAATGCCGGGGTTGGCTCAACCCATATAGATGCACTGCAGGAAGCGGTTCGAAGGGAGAGTGCGGATATCGGCATCGCCCTCGATGGTGACGGCGACCGGTTGTTGATGGTCGACGCTGGGGGGGCTGTGCTGGATGGTGATGATATCCTCTATATTATTGCTCGCTCCCGTAAACTCAATGGTGGTCTGCAGGGGGCGGTGGTCGGTACACTGATGACCAATCTTGGTCTTGAACATGCCCTTGCCCATGAGGGTATCGGTCTGGAACGAACAGATGTGGGTGACCGCCATGTCATGAAGTGCATGCGTGAAACGGGTGGATCCCTTGGTGGTGAGCCCTCGGGCCATATCATTTGCCTTGACCGTACAACCACAGGTGACGGCATTATCTCCGCGCTACAGGTACTGGCAGAGGTGGTGAAAAGTGGCCGCACTCTGGACGAGTTGCGAGGTGGTGTGGAGAAGTACCCCCAGGTATTGAAGAATGTCCGACTTGGTAGTAGTGCCGCAGATATGATCATGGCATCCAGCAAGCTAGTGGATGCCGTTGCCTGTGCAGAAGATGAACTGGGGGGGAGCGGCAGGGTTTTGCTACGGCCCTCTGGTACAGAGCCGCTGATTCGTGTGATGGTCGAGGGGCGTGATGGCGAGCAGGTACGTGCATTGGCAGGCCGGCTTGCAGATGTTGTCGAGGAGTTGGCCGGCTGACTATTATGGTATTAGGAACGGACTCGTCCGCGACGAATATGCTGCACTGCCCGTAGTGAATAAGTTCGCTCCTACTTCGGTCAAACTCCGGTATCAGGTGTTTTTTGCCTTGCTTTACGCCTGCTCCGCAGGTAGAATTCCGCGCTGTTTTGCGTAGTAAGGAGATAAAAAATGCGTCAACCATTAGTCGCTGGTAACTGGAAGATGAACGGTTCCCGGGAGAGCATCAAAATATTGCTTGATGGACTGAAAGCAGGCCAGGGTGAGGTTAAAGTGGCAGAGATTGCTGTTTGTGCCCCCGCTGTCTATATCTCCGATACTCAGAATCAATTGCAGGGAACTCCTGTTGTGTGGGGTGGCCAGGACCTTTCAACCGAAACTTCCGGTGCCTACACAGGCGAAATTGCCGCCTCTATGCTGCTTGACTTCGGCTGCAAGTACGTCATTATCGGCCACTCTGAGCGCCGCGCCTATCACGGTGAGAGCGACGAGTTGGTAGCGAAAAAATATGCGACTGCACGCGCCGCAGGTCTGGTGCCAATACTCTGTGTTGGTGAGACGCTGGAAGAGCGCGAGCAGGGGATTACCGAAGAGGTTGTTGCTCGTCAATTGGATGCAGTCATTGAACTTGAGGGTGCTGCTGCGTTGGCTGATGGCGTAGTTGCTTACGAGCCGGTCTGGGCAATCGGTACCGGTATGACGGCAACACCGGAGCAGGCTCAGGATGTACACGCCTTTATCCGCTCTCGTGTGGCGGCAAAGGATGGTGCGGTGGCGGATGGGTTGCGTATTCTCTACGGTGGCAGCATGAAGCCGGGTAATGCTGAAGAGTTGATTGCCAAGGCGGATATTGATGGCGGCCTAATTGGTGGCGCTGCACTGAATGCGGAAGATTTTCTGGCAATCTGCAGTGCGGCTAATTAAAGCCTAACTATTTTATTTTTTGGAACCTAGATGCAAACAATACTGGTCGTATCACATCTCTTTCTTGCCCTTGGTCTGATTGGCCTGGTGCTGATGCAGCACGGCAAGGGGGCTGATGCTGGCGCCGCTTTTGGTGCTGGTGCGTCGGGTAGTGTATTTGGTGCACAGGGTGCCGCTAACTTTCTGAGCCGTGCAACGGCGATTCTTGCAGCTCTGTTTTTTCTCACCAGTCTGGCGCTGGCCTGGTTCTCTATGCAGGGTACCGAACGTCCGGGCTTGATGGAGGGTGAGAAATCCGTGATTGAGATGCCGGTCAAGGGTGAGATTCCACCTCCGCCAGTACCAGGCGCAGAGATGCCTGTTCAATCGGAGGTGCCGGCTATCCAGGTACCGGAAGCAACTGCAACTTCAGAGGGAGAAACACCCAAAATTGCAGAGTGAGTTTATGGATGAGGGTGTAATTATGCCCCTGTTCAGCCGACGTGGTGGAATTGGTAGACACGCTATCTTGAGGGGGTAGTGGCGTAAGCCGTGCCGGTTCAAATCCGGCCGTCGGCACCATACAAGAAAACCGGAATGGGTCAAGCAACTGCCCTGTTCCGGTTTTTTTTATTACTTGATTTTTGTAACTCATTGATTTATAAGCATATTCTAATGTTATTTGGTTTGACATTTTGCTGGATCTCGAATAGAATCTTGCCTCGTTATCTCAATGATAAGGGCAGCAACATATAATAATTGCCCGCTGGGGGAGTCGAGAACGTATGCTGGAAAATTACCTTCCTGTTTTGGTGTTTATAGCGGTCGGTCTGATAGTTGGGGTCGTTATGATCGCAATGGGTTTTGTCCTCGGGACAAGACGCCCAGACGACGCAAAGCTCTCCCCTTATGAGTGCGGCTTCGAGGCATTTGGCGATGCCCGTATGAAGTTTGACGTGCGCTACTATCTCGTTGCCATCCTTTTTATTATTTTCGATCTTGAGATTGCATTTCTCTTTCCCTGGGCAATAGTGCTCGACAAGATTGGCATGGTGGGTCTGATCGCCATGACTGTCTTCCTCGGTATTCTTGTTATTGGGTTCATCTACGAGTGGAAGAAAGGGGCGCTGGAATGGGAGTAGAGGGTCTTCTCGAAGAGGGTGTGATCACCACGACTGCCGACAAGCTCATCAATTGGGCTCGTACTGGATCTCTCTGGCCGATGAGCTTTGGTCTCGCCTGTTGTGCCATCGAAATGATGCATGCTGCCGCAGCCCGATATGACATAGATCGTTTTGGCATCATCTTCCGCCCAAGTCCCAGGCAGTCGGACGTTATGATCGTCGCCGGCACTCTGACTAACAAAATGGGCCCTGCTATGCGCAAGGTCTACGATCAGATGTCCGAGCCGCGCTGGGTTATCTCCATGGGTTCATGCGCCAACGGTGGTGGTTACTACCACGACTCCTACGCTGTTGTGCGCGGTTGTGATCGCGTAGTCCCGGTTGATATTTATGTGCCCGGCTGTCCCCCCACTGCCGAGGCTCTGCTCTACGGCATTCTGCAGTTGCAGGAAAAAATTAAGCGCACCAGTACCATTGCGCGGGTGAGTGAGACGGCATGAGTGACAGTGAAAAGACAACTATCAGGGAGCGCTCGGACACACTAGCAGCCGCACTTGAAGAGCGTTATCAAGCGAGAGGGTGTGAAGTCACCACTTCTCTTGGTGAGGTAACCATGGTGGTGCCCAGAGAGCAACTCATCGAGTTGGCTACTGAGCTGCGTGACGACGAAGCGTTTCATTTTGAGATTGTGGTTGATATCTGTGGCGTCGATTACTCCACCTATGGTGAGTCCGAGTGGGTCACAGCAGAAGCTTCCTCTACCGGCTTTGGTCGGGGAGTCGAGAGTAATCAGAGTATCGATATAGATAAGGATGACCGTTTTGCTGTTGTCTATCATCTGCTCTCCCTCAGCAATAATCAGCGTCTGCGCTTACGCGTTTTTGTCGATAACCGTGAGCCCATGGTCGACTCCATCGTTGGCATTTGGGAAAACGCCAACTGGTTTGAGCGTGAGGCCTTCGACCTTTTTGGTATCCTCTTCAGCGGCCATCCCGATCTTCGGCGTATTCTTACAGACTACGGTTTTGTCGGTCACCCATTCCGCAAGGACTTTCCTTTGGAAGGGCATGTTGAAATGCGCTACGACCAGGAACTTAAACGGGTGGTGTACGAACCGGTGACTATCGAATCCCGTGTACTGGTTCCTCGGGTGGTTCGTGCCCAAGGCGATATATCGGCCGATACAGTAGAACAGCAGGACAGTACCGATGCCTGAAATTTGTAACTACACTCTCAATTTCGGCCCCCAGCATCCCGCGGCTCACGGCGTACTACGCTTGGTGCTGGAGATGGATGGCGAGGTGATCGAGCGCGCTGATCCACATATCGGTCTGCTTCATCGTGGTACTGAAAAGCTGGCTGAGAGCAAGCCGTACAATCAGACTATCCCCTTCATGGATCGTCTCGATTACGCCTCGATGATGTGCAGCGAGCACGCCTATGTGATGGCGGTGGAGAAGCTGCTGGGTGTTGAGGTACCTGAGAGGGCGCTTTACATTCGCACCATGTACGATGAGATTACGCGCATTCTCAACCACCTGATGTGGCTTGGCACCCACGCACTCGATGTCGGTGCAATGACGGTTTTCCTCTACGCATTCCGTGAACGTGAAGATCTGATGGATTGTTACGAGGCGGTTTCCGGGGCGCGTATGCACGCTGCATACTATCGCGTCGGCGGTGTCTATCGCGACCTTCCTGACCGTATGCCCCAGTACGAGAAAAACAACTTCCGTTCAGATGCTGATATCGATCGTAAGAATGAGAGCCGCCAGGGTTCACTGCTCGATTTTATAGAGGATTTCACCAGCCGCTTCCCCGGTCTGGTGGATATCTATGAGGGGCTGCTGACAGAAAACCGCATCTGGAAGCAGCGTCTGGTGGATATCGCTGTGATTCCCCCGGAAAAAGCTCTGCAGCTCGGTTTCACCGGCCCCATGTTGCGTGGCTCAGGTGTTGAGTGGGATCTACGCAAAAAACAGCCTTATGCAGCCTACGATAAGGTCGATTTCGATATTCCGGTGGGAGCCACTGGTGATTGCTACGACCGCTATCTGGTTCGTGTTGAAGAGATGCGCCAGTCCAATCGTATTATCAAGCAGTGTGCTAAATGGCTGCGTGACAACCCTGGGCCGGTGATCGTTGAAGATCATAAGATCGCTCCTCCTGCGCGCGCTGATATGAAGGGTGACATGGAGAGCCTGATTCACCACTTCAAATTATTTAGCGAGGGTTACTGCACACCGCCGGGCGAGGCTTATGCCGCCGTTGAAGCACCGAAAGGCGAGTTTGGTTGCTATGTGATTTCCGATGGTGCCAATAAACCCTATCGACTTAAGATCCGCGCCCCGGGTTTTGTCCACCTATCGGCGATGGATGACATGGTGAGGGGCCATATGTTGTCTGACGTGGTGGCCGTGATTGGTACCATGGATGTTGTATTCGGGGAGATTGACCGCTGATGGGTTACAAAAACACACCAATGAGTACCGTCAAACCGAGCGAGGGAAAAGAGGCACTCTTTTCTCCCGAAGTGAAGGCAGAGATCGACAAGTGGATTGCCAAGTATCCTGAGGGCTGGCAGCAGTCTGCTGTGATGGCGGCTTTGCGTATCGTACAGGATGAAAATGGCGGTTCACTTACCCGTGAGTTGATGGACAAAGTTGCCGCCTATCTGGATATGCCGCCAATCGCTGTTTATGAGGTAGGCACCTTCTACTCCATGTATGAGCACAAGGCGGTAGGTAAGCATAAGGTGTGTGTCTGCACCAATGTCTCCTGCATGATCAACGGCTCAGACAAGATTGTCGATCACCTGGAAAAAAAGCTGGGCGTCAAGATGGGCGAGGCCACTGAAGATGGCAAATATGGCCTGAAAGAGGTTGAGTGCCTAGGCGCATGCGGTGGTGCACCGATGTTCCAGATCGGCAACAAATACTATGAGAATCTGACCCCCGAGTTGGTCGATACGATTCTGAGCGGACTGGAGTAAGCGCCATGGCGAATGAAGTCTGTTTTCGAAATATGGATCTTGATCGTCCCTGGCTGCTGGAGCAGTATCAGAGCCGCGGCGGTTATCAGGTGCTGGCCAAGATAATGAAGGAGGGCGTAACGCCCGAAGCGATCATTGATGAGGTCAAGGCATCCGGCTTGCGAGGTCGTGGTGGTGCTGGTTTCCCCGCTGGACTGAAGTGGAGCTTTATCTCCCGTAATGCCCCCGGACAGAAGTATGTGGTCTGCAACTCTGATGAGGGCGAACCTGGCACCTTTAAGGATCGCGATATCCTGCGTTACAACCCCCATCAGTTGATTGAAGGGATGATTATCGCCAGTTATGCCATTGGTGCCAACAGAGCCTACAACTATATTCGTGGAGAGTTCTGGGAACCCTACGAACGCTTTGAAGCAGCATTGGAAGAGGCGCGCACCGCTGGTTTCCTTGGTGAAAATATCCTCGGTTCCGGTTTCGACCTTGATATTCATAGTCACCTCGGTGGAGGTGCTTATGTCTGTGGCGAAGAGACGGCCCTGCTCGAATCTATCGAGGGTAAGAAGGGGCAGCCCCGCTTCAAGCCGCCTTTCCCTGCACACTTCGGCCTCTACGGCTGTCCGACCATTATCAATAATACCGAGTCGCTTGCATCGATTCCGGTAATTATGGAGAAGGGCGGTCAGTGGTTTAAGGACCTTGGTGTCGAGAACAGCGGTGGTGCCAAGCTTTTCTCCATCTCAGGCAATATCAAAAACCCCGGTGTCTTTGAGATTCCCATGGGTACCCCCTTCTCTGAACTGCTTGAAATGGCAGGCGGAATGAAGGATGGCAGCAAGCTTAAGGCGGTGATCCCCGGCGGTTCATCCTCACCGATTATCCCCGGTGAGCAGATGATGGATCTGACCATGGATTACGATGCCATACAGAATGCCGGTTCCATGCTGGGCTCCGGCGCAGTGATCGTCCTCGATGACAGTAACTGCATGGTGAAGGTACTGGAGCGTATGTCCTACTTCTATCATGAAGAGTCATGCGGTCAGTGTACTCCCTGCCGTGAAGGCACGGGCTGGCTCTACCGAGTGGTCAGCCGTATTGAGAACGGACAGGGCATGCCGGAAGATCTGGCTCTACTCGACGATATCACTACAAAGATTGCGGGGCGCACCATCTGCGCTCTAGGTGATGCGGCGGCCTTGCCGGTACAAGGCATGCTGAAGCATTACAGAGACGAGTTTGAGTATCATATAGAACATAAGAAGTGCATGGTTGGCTGATAGGCCACCGATTAAAGCACGATTATTGAGCACTGGTTAGAGAACTAAATCGATGTCTGAAAACCAGACGATAACAATAGAAATTGATGGCCGGCAGTTGCAGGCCAACGCAGGCGAAATGCTGATTGATGCAGCGGATGCGGCGGGTATTGATATTCCCCGTTTCTGCTACCATAAGAAGCTTTCCGTCTCGGCCAACTGTCGCATGTGTCTGGTGGAAGTAGAGCGGGCGCCCAAGCCTCTGCCTGCTTGCGCCACGCCTGTTGCGGATGGAATGAAGGTTTTTACCTCATCTCCACTGGCTAAGGCGGCACAGAAAGGAACCATGGAGTTCCTTCTGATCAACCATCCGCTGGACTGCCCGATCTGTGATCAGGGCGGCGAGTGTGAACTGCAGGATGTGTCCGTAGGATACGGCAGTGATCTCTCCCGTTTTGTCGAAGGCAAACGAGCAGTGGATAAGCCTGATATCGGCCCCTTGGTTAATGCCAACTTTACTCGCTGTATCCACTGCACCCGCTGTGTCCGCTTCGGTGCAGAGATTGCCGGCGTGCGTGAGATGGGTGCAGTTGGTCGCAGTGAACACATGACTATCGGTACCTATGTTGAGAAGAGTGTCGATTCTGAGCTCTCCGGCAACATTATCGATGTTTGTCCGGTCGGTTCACTCACCTCCAAGCCCTATCGTTTCCAGGCGCGTGCCTGGGAATTGACCCAACGTGATACGGTTGCACCCCACGACTCGGTCGGCTCAAATCTATATCTCCATATTCGCCGTAACCAGGTGATGCGCGTTGTTCCTAAAGATAACGAAGCAGTTAACGAGTGCTGGATCTCTGATCGCGACCGCTTCAGCTATGAGGGTCTCTACAGCGAGGATCGCCTGACCACACCGCTGATCAAGCGTGATGGTGCATGGCAGGAAGCTAGCTGGGAAGAAGCTCTTGAGGCAGCGGCCAAAGGACTTAAACAGAGTGGCGACCAGTTGGGCGCACTGGTCTCACCCACGGCTACCGTGGAGGAGATGCAACTAGCGCAGAAGCTGGTCCGCGGCCTTGGTAGTGAGAATATAGATTACCGTCTGCGCCAGGGTGATTTCCGTGGCCAAGAGCCTGCCTGTCGCTGGTTGGGCCAGAGTATTGAAGCACTGGAACAGCTTGATGCAGCACTGGTTATCGGTGCCAATGTGCGCAAGGAGCAGCCACTGCTCGGACACCGTCTGCGCAAGGCGGTTCTGGAGGGTTGCAAGGTCACCTACATCAACCCGTTTGAGATTGATCTCAATTACGTTGCAGAGCAACGTGTCAGCAGCCCCGCCGCCATGGTTGATGAGTTGGCTGCCCTGGCAAAAGCGTTGGGTGCTAGTGGTGGTGTGATTGATTCCGCCACGGTTGGCGATGAACATAATGCGTTGGCAGAGCAGTTGAAGAGTGCCGCTAAGGCGTCTGTATTGCTGGGCAATATGGCAACAGCCCATGCTGATTACTCAATACTTTGCGATCTGGCAGCTGCTGTTGCTGAAGCCAGTGGCGCGACTCTGGGGCATCTGCCAGAAGCGGCCAACAGCACCGGTGCCGCACTTACCGGGTTGGTATCCGGCTCTGGTAAAGATGCTCAGGCCATGCTGGAACAGTCCCTGAGTGGCTATCTGCTGCTTGGTGTTGAGCCAGCCTACGATTTTGCTAATCCTGCGCTGGCAGATGAAGCACTCGCGAATGCCGGTTTTGTACTTTCGCTCAGTCCATTCCGTAGTGAAAGCATTGAAACGGTTGCAGATGTAATTCTGCCAATGGCGGCTTATGCCGAGACCTCCGGTACTTATATTAATGCTGAAGGCAGGTGGCAGTCCTTCACCGGTGCGGTCAATCCGAAAGGAAATACCCGCCCGGGGTGGAAGATTTTGCGAGTACTCGGTAACCAGCTTGATCTGGAAGGCTTTGATCAGATCAGCTCCAGCGATGTATTGGAGGAGGCGAAAGCAGCTGCAGGTGATCGGCATCCCGACAATACAGCAGCCGCAAGAGATATTAGCGAGAGGATACACTTAGCAGGCTCGCTGACTCGCATTGGCGATGTCCCGATCTATGCAGTGGATTCTTTGGTACGTCGTGCCGCTTCGTTGCAAAAGACGAGTGATGCCATCAGCGCGGCTCTCTACCTCAATAGTTCAGAGGCGGCCAAGGCCGGACTCAGTGAGGCACAGTCCGCCGTCGCAGTTCAGGGCGAAGGTCGTGCAGAGTTACCGGTTATTATCGATTCCAGCGTACCGGATGGTTGTGTCCGGATTCCCGCCGCATTGGCGGGTACAGAAGCACTGGGTAGTCAGTTTGGTGAAGTAACCCTGGAGAAGGCATAAACCGATGGATTTACTGATTAGTCTCTGGGAGTGGCTGGGTGAGAATCTGGTTATCATGCAGATCATGATCAAGATCGTTGCGATCGTGGCTCCGCTGATGCTCTGTGTTGCCTATTTCACCTATGCCGAACGTAAACTTATCGGTTATATGCAGGTGCGTGTCGGCCCCAACCGGGTTGGGCCAAAAGGTTGGCTACAACCCATCGCCGATGCGGTGAAGCTGATGTTCAAGGAGATTATTATCCCGGAGAAGGGTAATAAACTACTATTCCTGATCGCACCTCTGCTGACTTTGGGTCCGGCCCTCGCCGCCTGGGCGGTATTCCCATTCAATGAGGAGTTGGTGCTGGCTGACCTCAATGCCGGGCTACTCTATATCATTGCCCTTACCTCTGTGGGCGTCTACGGTGTGATCATCTCCGGTTGGGCCTCGAACTCAAAATACGCTTTTCTTGGTGCCATGCGTTCTGCCGCACAGATTGTCTCTTACGAGATCGCCATGGGCTTTGCTCTGGTGGGTGTTCTGGTGGCTGCCGGCAGTCTCAATCTGGGTGAAATCGTCAATGCTCAGAAGGGGAGCGCAGGCTTCCTCGACTGGTTTTGGTTACCGCTGCTGCCTCTATTTATCATCTATTTTATATCCGGTGTCGCTGAGACCAACCGTGCTCCTTTCGATGTTGCCGAAGGTGAATCGGAGATTGTCGCCGGTTTCCATGTTGAGTACTCGGGGATGCCCTTCGCGGTCTTCTTCCTTGGCGAATACGCCAACATGATCCTGATATCGGCATTGACAGTGGTGTTCTTCCTCGGTGGTTGGTTGTCTCCGTTCCACGGCGTGCCAGTATTGGGCCCACTGTTTGAGTGGGTGCCCAGCCTCATCTGGCTGTTTGCCAAGACGGCGGCTGTCGGCTTCTTTTTCCTCTGGCTGCGCGCCACCTTTCCGCGCTACCGGTACGATCAGATCATGCGGTTGGGATGGAAGGTGTTTATCCCCATCACAATTGTCTGGATTTTGGTGATTGGCGTGGCGGTGGTCTACCAACTGCCCTGGTGGTTTGACTGATGAATATGTTGCGTGACTACATCAAAAGTCTGTTCCTGGTGGAACTGATAAAGGGTCTTGGCCTGACCGGTGGCCACATGTTCCGTAAAAAGTTTACGGTACAGTATCCGGAAGAGAATGCGCCGATATCGCCGCGTTTCCGCGGGCTACATGCTCAGCGTCGTTATGAGAACGGTGAGGAACGCTGCATCGCCTGTAAGCTTTGTGAAGCAACCTGTCCGGCGGCAGCGATAACCATTGAGTCAGAGCCTCGTGATGATGGCTCCCGGCGAACCACCCGTTACGATATCGACCTGTTCAAGTGCATCTTCTGCGGTTACTGTCAGGAGTCATGTCCGGTAGATGCGATCGTTGAGACTAGGCTCTACGAGTATCACTTCGAGAGTCGTGACGATGGGCTAATGACGAAGGAAAAGCTGTTGGCCGTCGGTGATAAATACGAGAGCCAGATTGCAGCTGATATCGTTGCACAGGCCAAATACCGCTAATGATTGCGTTGACTAAAAAATATAGGACTGGATGATCAGATGACATTCCAACTGTTTATCTTTTATACGTTCTCCGCCATTCTGCTGTATGCAGCAACGATGGTGATTACCCGGCGTAATCCGGTTCATTCGGCACTGTTCCTGGTGCTGGCGTTTGCCAGTAGTTCAGGTATCTGGATGCTGGCGGAGGCGGAGTTCCTAGCTATCGTGCTGGTGCTTGTTTATGTCGGTGCAGTGATGGTGCTGTTCCTGTTTGTAGTGATGATGCTGGATGTCGATACCGCTACCATGCGTGCCGGCTTTATCAAGTATCTTCCTGTTGGTGCCCTGGTGGCTTTTACCATGGCGGTAGAGATGTTCCTGGTCGTTGGCCCTGGTAATTTCGGTCTCGACAAGGCGCCGGCCCCTGTGCCCCAACCTGCGACGTACAACAATACCGAGGAGTTGGGCAGCGTTCTCTACACTGCCTATATGTATCCTTTTGAGATTGCGGCCGTCATTCTGCTGGTCGCGATTATCGCCGCCATAGGCTTGACTATGCGCAAACGTCCTGAGACCAAGTCCCAGGATCCTGCGCTACAGGTGAAGGTCACGAGTGCAGATCGCCTGCGTGTAGTAAAGATGGATTCAGAGGAGTGATGGGGCCAATATGATCGCACTTTCAGATTTTCTAATTCTCGGCGCGGCTCTTTTCTCGCTTAGCGTCGCCGGGATTTTCATTAACCGCAAGAACGTCATCATTCTTTTGATGTGTGTTGAGCTTATGCTGCTTGCGGTCAATATGAACTTTATTGCCTTCTCGCATTTTCATGGCGATCTGGCGGGTCAGGTGTTTGTCTTCTTTATCCTGACAGTCGCAGCGGCTGAGGCGGCTATAGGCCTGGCCATTCTGGTGGTGTTGTTCCGTAACCGCCACACCATCAACGTTGAAGATTTGGATACGCTCAAGGGTTAAGCATGGAAAAGATATATCTCCTTATCGTGCTGGCGCCCCTGTTAGGCGCAATCACCGCCGGTTTTTTCGGCAGTAAAATCGGTCGTGCCGGTGCCCATTGGGTGGCCAGCCTCGGCGTAGGTACATCAGCACTGCTCTCAATTTACGTGTTATTCGGTTTTATCACCGGTAACCTGCAGGTCTACAACGAGTCAGTCTACGTTTGGATGGTGAGTGACGGTTTACGTATGGAAGTCGGCTTCCTGGTAGATCAGCTTACCGCCGTGATGTTGGTTGTGGTCACCTTTGTCTCCTTCTGTGTACACATCTACACCATCGGCTACATGGCTCATGATGAGGAGAACTGGCCTAAGGCGAGCCTGGCTGGGCATAACAGCTACCAACGCTTTTTCAGCTACATATCTCTCTTTACCTTCTCCATGCTTATGCTGGTGATGGCCAACAACTTCATGCAGCTCTTCTTTGGCTGGGAAGCTGTGGGCCTGGTCTCCTATCTGTTGATCGGTTTCTGGTCTGTGCGCCCGACAGCGGTGTTCGCCAACCTTAAAGCGTTCCTGGTCAACCGCGTTGGTGATTTCGGTTTTATTCTGGGTATCGCTGCAGTTGCCATGTACTTCAACAGCCTCGACTATTCAGAAGTATTTGCTCAGGCGCCAAGCTTTGCCGACACCCAGATTCAGATCTGGGGTGACACCAGCTGGTCGCTTATGACAGTAATCTGCATACTACTGTTTGTTGGCGCTATGGGTAAGTCGGCCCAGGTCCCGCTGCATGTGTGGCTGCCTGATTCAATGGAAGGTCCAACACCTATCTCCGCTTTGATCCACGCCGCTACCATGGTTACCGCCGGTGTCTTTATGGTGGCGCGTATGTCACCACTCTTTGAGTTCTCAGAGACGGCATTGACCTTTGTTCTGGTGATTGGCGCTACTACCGCACTCTTTACTGGACTGATCGGTATCGTACAGAACGATATCAAGCGGGTGGTTGCATACTCCACGCTGTCACAGCTTGGTTATATGATGGTAGCTCTGGGGGTTTCGGCCTACGCCGCAGGTATCTTCCACCTGATGACCCATGCTTTCTTCAAAGCGCTGCTGTTCCTGGCCGCGGGTTCTGTGATCATCGGTATGCACCATGATCAAGACATTCGCAATATGGGTGGCCTAAAGAAGTACATGCCCTGGACCTACTGGACCTCTCTAATCGGTTCACTGGCCCTGATCGGATTCCCAGGTTTCTCCGGATTCTTCTCCAAGGATGCCATCATTGAAGCGGTACACCATTCTCATATAGCCGGCTCTGGCTACGCCTATGCGGCTGTGCTGATGGGTGTTTTTATCACCGCACTCTATAGTTTCCGTATGTTCTTCCTGGTGTTCCACGGTAAGGGACCTCGCGATGAGCATGCCAAGGCCCACCTCCATGAGTCACCCAAAGTGGTGTGGGTGCCGCTAGTGATGCTGGCTATTCCCTCTATTGGTATCGGCTACTTCACCATGGATACGATGCTATTTGGCGACTGGTTCAAGGATGTACTGTTTGTCTTACCCCAGCATGACACTCTGGCTGAGTTGGGTAAGGCGGTACACGGACCCAACTCGATGATTGCTCATGGCTTTGCAGGTCCGGCGCTCTATCTCGCCTTTGCCGGTGTCGCGGTAGCCTTCTTCATCTATATGATGAAGCCAAGTGTTGCCGATGCTATCAAGACCCGCTTGGATCTTGTGCACCTGCTGCTGGAGAAGAAGTACTTCTTTGATGAGCTCTATCAGTTCATCTTCGCCGGCGGTAGTCGGGGTATCGGCAAGTTTTTTTGGAATGTCGGTGACAAAGGGATCATAGATGGTCTGATCATTAATGGATCAGCCCGTACCGTCGGTCGCTTTGCGGACTGGGTCCGTAATGTCCAGACCGGTTATCTGTTTCACTACGCTATTGCCATGATACTGGGTCTGCTTGTACTGCTGACCTGGTTCGTGATCGCTTAAGAAAGGTAGGACGCTACGTATGTTTGCAGACTGGCCCATTCTCAGTTTGACCATCTGGCTGCCGATAATCGGCGGCATACTGGTGCTCGCCAGCGGTGATAAGGAACCTAATGCCACCCGCTGGACCGCCCTGATAGTGGCGATACTCACCTTTATTGTGAGTTTACCGCTCTATTCAGGATTCGATATCTCTACAGCAGATATGCAGTTTGTCGAGCGTAGCCCCTGGATACCTCTATTCAACATTGAGTATTACCTTGGTGTTGACGGTATCTCCATGCCGCTGATCATTCTTACTACCTTTATCTCGATTTTCGTTATCATCGCCGGCTGGGAAGTGATTAAGTTCAAGCAGTCTCACTACATGGCGGCGTTCCTGATCATGGAAGGCGTTATGGTCGGTGTTTTCTCGGCACTGGATGCGATGCTCTTCTACGTTTACTGGGAGGCAATGCTGATTCCGATGTTCCTTATCATCGGTGTCTGGGGTGGACCGAATAGAGTCTACGCAACGATCAAGTTTTTCCTCTACACTTTCTTTGGTTCAGTGTTCATGCTGGTTGCACTGATCTATATGTACTTCCAGTCCGGCAGCTTTGAAATCCTCGGTTTCCACACTCTCAAACTGGGGCTGACCGAGCAGATCCTTATCTTTGTCGCCTTCCTTATGGCTTTTGCGGTCAAGGTGCCGATGTGGCCGGTCCATACCTGGTTGCCTGACGCTCACGTTGAGGCGCCCACTGGGGGCTCAGTGATCCTGGCGGCAATCATGCTGAAGATTGGTGGTTACGGATTCCTTCGCTTCAGCTTGCCAATCACCCCCAACGCCAGTAGTGAGCTGGATTGGGTAATCATAACCATGTCTCTGATTGCAGTGGTCTACATCGGCTTTGTTGCCCTGGCTCAGTCAGATATGAAGAAGTTGATTGCATACTCTTCCATCGCCCATATGGGTTTTGTCACCCTCGGCTTCTTTATCGTCTTCATGATCGCCAATAACCCGGACACTTCATCCGGTGCGATGCTTGGTATGGAAGGCGGTATGGTGCAGATGGTATCCCACGGCTTTATCTCCGCCGCTATGTTCCTCTGTGTTGGTGTCCTCTATGACCGCATGCACAGTCGTGAGATTTCGAGCTATGGTGGTGTTGTTCACAGCATGCCGATATTTGCCGGATTTATGGTCTTTTTTGCCATGTCCAATGCCGGTCTACCCGGTACCTCAGGCTTTGTTGGTGAGTTCATGGTGATCCTGGCTGCTTTCCGTGCGGACTTCTGGTTTGCCTTCCTGGCGGCTACCACCCTGATTATTGGTGCAGCCTACACACTGTGGATGGTCAAGCGTGTCCTCTTCGGTGAAGTGGCCAGTGAAGCCGTAGCTGGTCTGCAGGATATCAATAAGCGCGAATTTATCATCCTTGGCTCACTTGCCCTGGCTGTTCTGGTCCTTGGCCTCTGGCCGGCACCTTTGGTGGAAGTGATGGATGTCTCCATCAGCAACCTGTTGAAACATATTGCCGTCTCCAAGCTATAAGCCGGCCTATTAAAGAATTGGTGAGTATCAATGCAATTTGACATGTCCAACCTGATACCGGTTCTGCCGGAGATCTTTATACTGACAGCGGCCTGTGTGGTGCTGGTGGTCGATCTCTTCCTCAAAGAGGAGCAGCGTATTGTTAGCTACGGTATGGCACAGGTGAGCCTGCTGCTGGCCGTGGGTATCACTCTGTTGACTGCCGGTGATGGGACACAGATTGTCTTTGATGGCAATGTCGTTCGTGATGCCATGAGCGATGTACTGAAGATCTCTATCTATATTGTCAGCGCTGCCGGTTTCCTTTATGCCAAGGATTACCTGATCGACCGTGACCTGTTTAAGGGTGAGTTCTACGTACTTGGTCTGTTCGCTGTACTCGGCATGATGGTGATGGTCTCAGCTAACACATTCCTCACCGTCTATCTCGGTCTGGAACTGCTGGCTCTCTCTCTCTACGCTCTGGTCGCCTTCAATCGTGATTCCACTGATGGTTCCGAGGCGGCGATGAAATATTTCGTCCTCGGTGCATTGGCATCGGGTATGCTGCTCTACGGTATCTCCATGATTTATGGTGCCACCGGATCCATTGAGTTCCAGGCAGTGGCTCAAGGCCTTGGCAATGCGGATGTGAACAAGACCGTACTGGTGTTTGGTTTGGTCTTTGTTGTTATCGGTCTTGCCTTCAAACTAGGCGCTGTACCTTTCCATATGTGGGTGCCGGATGTCTATCATGGTGCGCCTACCGCAGTGACGATCTTCATCGGCAGCGCGCCGAAGATCGCCGCCTTTGCCTTGGCTATGCGTATGCTGGTGGATGGTCTCGGCAGCCTCCATGCCGATTGGCAGGGGATGCTGATTATTCTCGCCATCCTATCAATGGGTGTAGGTAATATTTTTGCCCTCGCTCAGGGGAATATCAAGCGTATGCTTGCCTATTCCACCATCTCCCATGTTGGTTTTATCCTGCTTGGAATCCTTGTTGGTAGCACCAGCGGCTACGCAGCCGCTATGTTCTACAGCATTGTCTATGCGCTAATGGCGCTCGGTGGCTTCGGTATCGTTATGCTGTTGAGCCGTAGAGGCTTTGAAGCAGACAACCTGAACGACTACAAGGGTCTCAACGAACGTAGCCCCTGGTTCGCCGGTATGATGTTGCTGGTGATGTTCTCTATGGCAGGTGTTCCTCCAACCGTCGGCTTCTTCGCCAAGTTGGTTGTGCTAGAGGCCCTTGTCAGCAGCGGACTCACCTGGTTGGCTCTGGTGGGTGTCTTCTTCTCCATTATCGGTGCCTTCTATTACCTGCGCATCATCAAGCTGATGTACTTTGATAAGCCTGAGGATGAGACACCGCTGAGCGCCAGCCTCGATACCCGTGTGGTACTGTCGCTCAACGGTTTGTCGATGCTGGTATTGGGGCTCTTCCCTGCAGGGCTGCTATCGGTCTGCGCTGCTGCATTTGCCGCTTCATAGTCTCGCCTACCGCTACATAAAGCATAGATTGAAGAGATCCCACGGGTGAGTATTCCCCGTGGGATTTTTACTTTTAGCCTGTTCTTCTACAGTTTTTGATTCCCGAAGGTTGAATCTTTTTACAAAGGGCTTGTCCTACAAACGAGAGCTGTGTATTATGCGCCCTCGTCAGTTGCGGGGTGGAGCAGTCTGGCAGCTCGTCGGGCTCATAACCCGAAGGTCGTAGGTTCAAATCCTGCCCCCGCTACCACACAACAGACAAGTTGCGAAATAAGTAACTTGTTGAATAAAAAAGGGTTTCTGATTTCTATCAGAAACCCTTTTTTATTGCTGGCCAAGCGAAATAAAATCACATAGAGATCTTTGGCAGCCAGCTCTTTCAAGCCCCTTAAATAGATCCAGCAGCCCCTTTGTATCGGTCACTCAATAGTGTCTCTTTATCTCTCCTCTTCGTGCTGATCGGCAGTAGCTTCCCGTGCTCCACTCCAGCCTGAATTGTAGATCTTCCACCTGTGGCATGCTCTGTATGCTCCCTCCTGTGTCAGCACAGGATTTCAGCAGAGTCTTTTGGCTAGCACCACCAGGAGGCTTCTCGTCTTGGCGCAGGGGCTGTACACACCATTCCTGGCGAAAAAGTTGCTTCGTACACGCCTGCACTTGACACTTTAATAAACGTGTCAAATAGCGAAGGGTGATTTTGTACTTTTTGTCATGGGGATCACCTTGTTTTGGTGTAACTATTCAGCTACAGGTAGATGACAGGCTACCAGCCTGTAGGAGCGGCGCCCTCGCCGCGATGAAGGTTGCACACTCTCTGCAAAATTCCATCGCCCCGGGGGGGGCTCCTACAGGTGATTCTATAGCTACAGGCGCTCCCTTTCGAAGAGTAAGACCTGTCAAGAGTGATTCAAGGGGGTGTCTTAGTGATAAGATCAGCATTTATGCTGAATAATTACGTGTTGGCACTAGTGTCCGGGGAAATTATTAAATAGATTCAGTTGGTTAGGCATATCGCTATCATCGCTTATAAATTCTGATTCAGTAAGCATATGAAATAATGAGCTTTTCTCGAATAAGGTCAAGCTCAAGATCTGTAGAATTGTGTAGAGATCTGCGTCGATGTTGAGCCGTTTCTTGATAATGGCCACGAGCACGTACACAGAGATGGCAATCCAGATCTGACTTTTTACTGCGTTCTCCGAAGTGCCAAAGAACGATTTAATACGTAGATGTTGCTTTATCCATTTGAAGAACAACTCAACCTGCCAACGGTACCGGTAGAGATCAGCCACTGTCTGCGCTGGAATGGCAAAGTTGTTGGTCAGGAAATTGAAAGTTTTTCCAGTTTTGGCATCATGGTATTTGATACGCCGTAGTGACTGCGGGTAGCCGGTTGCCGTATTGACCCCGGTCAGCACGATGGTCTGATCACACTGCACTCCGCCAGATTTGTCCGCCGGGTGCGAGTAGCGGCGTTTGTACTTTGTATTGGATTTGGCGCGGATGACAAAGAAACTCCCTGCCATGTGCAAAGCGAAGAGTCGTTCGAAATCCACATAACCGCGATCCATGATGTAGAAGGCACCAGGCTCGGGTAGCAAGATATCGAGAACGTTGACGTCATGGAGCTTGCCGTCAGAAATGTGGATAAAGGTCGGGATGTTGCCCCGAAGATCCAGCAAGGTGTGGAGTTTGACGGCAGACTTGGTGGAACGAAACAATGCCCACGGAAAGACTGACAAGCATAGGTCGATGGTGGATGCGTCAAGTGCGTAGATTGTATTGTCGAGTTCGAGACCAAGATCTTCGTCAGCATATAGTGGTCGGGCTATGCGAATCAGTGCATGGGCAAAGTCTGCGAAGATACGCCAATCTCGGCGTTCGCTCGCATCCGCCAGAGTGCTTCTGGATATACTGCTACGGATGCCCATATGGTACAGCTTGTCCCTTTGTGCTCGCAGACAGGCCTCAATATCGCGCAAGCTTTCGCGATAAGTCAGCTGCGCAAAAGCCATGCAGAGGTACTGATCGAGACAAGAGAAAGATTTTTTGTAACGGTTGCCATGGTAGCGGGTGACACATCGCCGAAAGGTGTGCATCGGCAGGTGGTCGATAATCTGTGAAAAAACGAGCTTGCCGACATGCATGGAAACATCCCCAAAATCCCTGAGAAATGGGTATTTTGAGGGGTTTTCTGGACGATTCAAATCGATGACACCCTTAAATTGTTATTTTTACTTTGTCCTACAGGCAATTATAAGGTAGCGACACTAGTTTTACCGGACAGTAGTTACGTGTTGGTTAGAAATAATCGATTGAATCCTATCGAAATATTCGGGCTTCTCCCCTGTTATTTATGCAATATAGGCGCTGTTGAGACTGATTTGCCATATCTTGTCCAATATTATGACTAAACTAAGTACGAGGTGAGCTGTAATAACTAGAAACTCTAACTAGGACCGGCACTGCCGCAAATCTGCTGCTATGAGATACCAACAACAAAAAGGAGTGATCACTGCGCTGTTTTTGCTGATCAGCTGGCTGATGGCGCTTCCCGCTGCTGCAGCGTCTCCCATAACCATTAATTTATCTGATGCTGAGCAGACCTGGTTGGAGGCGCACCCGAAGATTCGTATCGGCATCATGAACGCATGGCCGCCAATGGACTATGTCGATAGCAGCGGTCGTCCCCAAGGGATCGGTGTCAAGTTCATCAACTCCATCAACAAGCGTCTCGGTAATCGAATCGAGATCGTCCCAGGACCGTGGAAAGATACCTATGAGGCGGTGAAAGAGCAGCGCCTCGAAGCATTGATGGATATCACTCCCCGGCCAGATCGCGAACCCTTCTTCAACTTCACCAATCCCTATATCAAGGTTCCCCATGTCATCTTTACCCACAAGGATGAGCCCTACAAGGCATCTCTTGCCGACCTAACAGGTAAAACAGTCGGTGTTGAGCGGGGATTCTTTATCGTCAAGGTACTGAAAGCGAACTACCCACAGGTCACGGTCAAGGAGTTTACTACCACCAGTGATGCCCTTGATGCTCTCTCCAAGAGGGAGGTCGATGCCTATGTAGGTAATCGTGCCGTGGCGATGTATATCATTGAGAGTGAGCTGATCACAAACCTCCGGGCCCAGGGCAAGATCTCGGAGACCGTGTCGACCAATGCAATCGGTGTGCGCAAGGATTGGCCCATCCTGCGGGATATCCTGCAAAAGGCACTGGACGATATTCCACAACCTGAGCGTTCGCGGATTATCACCCCCTTTCCCCGAGTCAACGGCCAGTCAATCATCGCAGAGCGCTTTGCACGAGGGCTCTCACATGAAGAGATAGCGTGGCTGGATGAGCATCCACGTATTCACGTTGGCGCCATGAATGCCTGGCCACCACTGAATTTCGTTAGTGAAAATGGCACACCGCGAGGAATTGGTGCCGACTATATCAATGCCATCAATCAACGCCTTGGTGGCCGGCTGGTTATTGAGCCAGCCCCCTTCAAGGAGAGTTACAACAAGGTCAAGAACCGAGAGCTCGATGCCTTGATGGATATCACGCCGAAGAAGGAGCGTGAGGCGTTTTTTGAATTTACCCGCTCTTACCTGACCATTCCCCACATCTATGTCGGGCGCAAGGATGGTCCCTATTTCGATTCTGCCCAGGACCTCTTCGGTCGCACCATCGCCCTGGAGGAGGGCTACTATAATGCCCGCCTCTTCCGAAACAATTATCCCCAGGTGACGGTCCGTGAGTACCCCTCTACCGCAGAGGCCCTGGGTGCAGTCTCGCGCGGTGAGGCCGACGCCTATGCCGGCAACCGTGCAGTGGTAATGTATCTCCTCGAGAAGGAACTGCTCTACAACCTGATGGTACAGGGGCGGATGGAGAAGCCGTCGGTCAGACTCAACATCGGGGTACGTAAGGACTGGTCGATCCTGGCGGGCATCCTTGACCGTGCCCTGGCCGATATCAGCCGCGAGGAGGTGAGAAGGATTCACAAGACCTGGGTGGGTGAGCTCAAGGTGGTCGAGCTGGGGCTTACCGATGCCGAGCGTGCCTGGCTGGCAAACCATCCGGTGATCCGCGTCTCCAGTGAGGCCGATTATCCTCCGTTTGACTATCGGATTGCCGGTAAGCCGGCCGGCTACTCGGTAGAGCTGGTCGAGCTGCTGGCAGAACGGCTCGGTATCGAGCTGGAGTACGTGCAGGATACTTGGAGCAATATGCTGAAGATGGCGGAGAAGGGGGAGCTGGACCTGCTTCACACTATCTTCAAATACCCACCAGAGCGGGAAGATTACCTGGAGTTCACCCGGCCCTATAAAGAGGTGATCAATGTCATCGTCACCCGTGATGATATGGCCGCCATTCATCAGGTTGATGACCTGAAAGCACACCGTGTGGCCGTGGTCACGGGCGACTCCCTGGTCGATGTTGTGAAGCAGGTGGTGCCAGAGAGGCAGCTGGTCTATTTCGATAGTTTCCAGGAGGCCCTCAAATCGGTCGCCGCAGGTAAAACAGATGCCACACTCACTGAATTGCCGACGGCGACCCACCATATCCGCTCACTCTTCCTTACCAACCTGGCTATCACCGGCAAGACCGAGGCCCTGGGGGGGAGGGACCAGCGTTATCGGCTGGCGGTGCGCAAGGATTGGGCGATATTGGCGGGCATTCTGGATAAGGCGCTCAATAGCATCACTGTTGGGGAGTTCCAGCGGCTTGATGAGAAGTGGTTGGCGCAGGTGCAGATGGGTAGCAAGCCGATGGCCAGGGTGGCGCTGTCGGTAGAGGAGCGGGCGTGGGTCAAGGCGCATCCGGTCGTGCGCATCGCCTTTGATGAGAGCTACCCCCCCTACAGTTTTCGTAGTGCCAGGGGCGACTATGTCGGTATCGCGGTTGATTTCGCCAATGAGTTGGCAAGCAGGGCCGGGATCAAGCTTGAAGCCTATCCCGAGGGGGAGTGGAAAAAACTCTACGCGGCGGCACAGCAGCGTGAGGTTGATGTTATCGCCACCCTGGTGAAGCGCGAGGAGCGTAAGGAGTGGTTCGATTTCACCAGTCCCTACATCTCGCTTGCCCAGTATGTCATCACCCGCAAGGAGGATGTTCAGGCCATTAATCAGCCAGAACAGCTTGCCGGTAAGAGAGTGGCACTGGTTGAGGGCTACTCAATGACCAAGGTGATTCTGGAGGAGATCGCGGATGTCCGGCCCTACTATGTTGCTAACCTGGATGAGGCGCTGGAAGCGGTCTCAGCCGGCAAGGCGGATGCGGCCATCGGCGCTATCGGTATGGCACACCACCTGATCACCAAAGCGGGTCTGCCCAATCTCGGTTTTGCCACGCTCTACTCCAAGGGGCAGTCGGAACAGCGCTTTGGCGTGCGCAAGGACTGGCCCGAGCTGGCCGGCATCCTCGACAAGGCGCTGGCCTCGATGAGTGACGAAGAGATCATGGCCGTCTTCGGTAACTGGACTCGCCCTGAGATTGCCGTGGCCGAAGCCGAGCTGGCGAAAAAGCTGATTGAACTGACCGCTGAGGAGCGCGCCTGGCTAAGTGCACACCCGGTGATCCGCGTCTCCAACGAGCTGGACTGGCCCCCTTACGATTTCAGCGCTGCCGGTCAGCCGACGGGCTTTGCTATTGATTACCTACGTCTGTTGTCTGACAAAGTTGGTGTTCAGTTCGAGTTTGTCACTGCCAGCTGGTCCGACCTGATGGATAAGTTCAAGCAGGGCGAGATCGATCTCATCCATCCGCTGCATTTCAGCAAAGAACGCGAAGCGTTCATGCACTTCACCAAACCTTTTTTCACCCTCTCCAGTGTGGCGGCAGTGCGGCAGGGTGATGAACACATCTCCAGCCTGAAGCAGCTCTACGGCAAAACCCTGGCCAGTGGTAAGGGCTGGACGATGACAAAGTACATCCAGGAACAGCATCCACAGATCAAGCTGCTTATCGTCAATAATGCCCTTGAAGGCATGAAGGCGGTGCAGTTCGGCCAGGCCGATGCCTGGATCGATGCCTACGCGAGTAGCCGCTACCTGATCGATACCCACCACATGAGCAATCTGAAGCTCGGTGGGGAGATCGCCGATGCAGGCGACTTCCAGTTTGTCCCTCACTACATCGGTGTAAGAAAGGACTGGCCCATCCTGCACAACATCGTGCAGAAGGCACTTGGCGCAGTGTCCCCGGAAGAGCTGCAGCAGTTAAATGAAAAGTGGCGGGTATTTGCCGAGAAAGTGCAACGGCTGAAGCTGACCACTGAGGAGCAGGAGTGGTTGGCCGCCAATCCGGTGTTGAGTCTTGGCTACGATATCGACTGGCCGCCGGTTGAGTTCGTCGACAAGGAGGGAACCTACAAGGGGATGAGCGCCGACTACATGGCGCTGATCGCCGAGAGCCTCGGCGTGACCCTCGAGCCTGCCGCACCACAGAGTTGGCAGGCCACCATCGATGCCGCCAAGACGGGCGAGCTGGATCTTCTCTCTGCTGTTGCGCCCACCCCCCAGCGTGATGAATATCTGCGTTTCACCAAAACCTATCTCAGCTTCCCCATTGTTATTGTCACCGATCAGCGTGTCTCCTATATCAGTGACATCAAGGAGCTCAAAGAGAGAAAGGTAACCGTGGTCTCAGGTTATGCATCTCATGATATTTTGGTCAATAATCATCCGGAGATCGCGCTGCAACCGGTGAAAGATATTATCGAAGGATTACGGGCGGTACAAAGCGGTGAGGCCTATGCTTTTGTCGGCAGCCTGGCAAGCACAAGTCACATCATGGGGCGCGAGGGGATTGCCGGCCTCAAGGTGAGCGGCGAGACTCCTTACAGTTTCGACCTCTCCATTGGTGTGCGCAAGGATCAGCCGATTCTCTCCGGATTGATGCAGAAGGCATTGGATGCCATTCCGGAAGAGAAACGTATTGAGATCTATAACCGCTGGATCGCAGTCACCTATGAACGCGGTTTTGACTACTCGCTGCTCTGGAAGATCCTTGTACCTATTGTCATCCTCGTCATCCTTCTTGTTCTCTGGAACTGGCAGCTCAATCGGGTGGTCAATCGAAAAACCACACAGCTCAGAGAGAGTGAGGCGCAGTATCGGGCATTGGTTGAGTCGGTGCAGAGCTACTACTTCTTCTATGCCCACGATACGGACGGGGTGTTTACCTATCTCAGCCCATCAATTGAGATCGTGCTTGGTTATAAGCCGGAAGATTTCCTGATGCACTACAGCGAGTACCTGACCGACGATCCTGTTAATGAGGCGGTCGAACGACACTCGCAACTCGCCATTCAGGGTGAGGAGCAGCCACCCTATGAGTTGGAGATATTTCACAAGGACGGATCAAGGTTCTGGCTTGAGGTCAAGGAGACGCCGGTCTTTGATCGACGGGGCAGGGTGGTTGCCGTTGAGGGTGTTGCGCGAAATATCACCGAAAATAAGCAGGCTGAGATAGAGTTGGCCACCTATCGCGAACACCTCGAAGTGTTGGTGGATGAGCGAACGGTTGAGCTTCGTCAAAGCGAGGAACGCTTCCGTACCTTGGTAAGCAACAGCCCCGGAGCGGTCTACCGCAGCCAGCTCGACGCCGACTGGACCATAGACTTTATCAGTGATGCTATGCAGGAGATCTCAGGCTATCCAGTAAGCGACTTTATCCATAACAAGGTACGTAGCTATGCCAGCATCATCTATTCAGAGGATGTGCAGTTGGTCGATGACAAGGTCCACGCCGCAGTAGAGCAGCAGAGTCTGTATGAACTGACCTATCGGATTGTCCGTGCTGACGGAGAGATACGGTAATCCCCCCATTTATAGTGGCGCTCAAAAGTAGCAGTTATGCGGCCTGAGCCAACTTCTGTGCTGGTGTTATTCCTCCCAGCGCCATATGGGGTCTTTCATTATTGTAACGCCATAGCCATTGGGTCGCAGTATCTTGTGCATGGACGATGGATTCGAATAGATGTTGATCCAGCCATTCGTGCCTCACGGTACGATTGAATCGCTCCACATAAGCGTTTTGCTGAGGATTGCCTGGTTGAATGTAATGGAGGACAATTTTTCTTTTGGCGGCCCATTCCACAAGCTGATGGCTGATGTATTCAGGGCCATTGTCACAACGTATTGCCCTGGGTTCCCACGCCACTCAATGATTCGTTCCAGTGAGCGTATCACTCGAAGTGCGGGTAACGATAAGTCCACCTCAATGCCCAGCCCTTCACGGTTGTAGTCATCGATTACATTGAAAGTGCGGAAGCTGCGACCATCATTCAGCCGGTCATGCATGAAGTCCATCGACCACATGTCATTGATCTGCCGGGGTACTGACAGTTCATCCGGCCTGTCCCGCTTGAGGCGGCGTTTTGGTTTGATTCGCAGGTTCAGCTCAAGCTCCCGGTATATCCGGTATACGCGCTTGTGATTGTAGCCGTAGCCTTTCACATTGCGTAGATACAGGAAACAGAGGCCGAAACCCCATGTGCGGTTAGTCGTTGTCAGGCGCAGCAGCCAATCTGCTATGTACGCATTATCACCGGACAGCTTTGCCTGGTAACGGTAACAGGTCTCGCTGATGCTGAAGGCCTGGCAGACGAGGCGAATAGAGGCGTGGCGTTCTTCTACCGCACGTTTGGCCATCTCTTTTCGTCGAGATGGCTTCACCACTTTTTTCAAGGGCTTCCTGAACAATCTCAGCCTTCAGTCGCTCTTCGGCATACATCTTTTTTAGGCGCCGGTTCTCTTCTTCCAGCTCTTTCATCCGCTTCATCATGGAGACGTCCATGCCACCATATTTGGAGCGCCAATTGTAGAAAGTGGCATCACTCATACCATGCTTTCGGCAGAGTTCGGCAACCGGTATACCGCTTTCAGCCTCTTTCAGGATACTGATGATCTGTGACTCGCTGTAGCGTGATCTCTTCATGTAGATTCTCCTTGAACCTCTATATTGGAAAATTCTACTTATAAACGCCACTATTTCTCGGGGGGATTACCATACGCTGGGTGGATGAGCGTGGCTCGGCCATTTTCTCCGATACGGGGGATGTCGAGTGGCTCGAGGGTATCATCATCGATGTGTCCGATCGAATCAGCGCCGAGGAGAAGGTAAAGCAGTACATGGGTGAGCTGGAAAGTTTCAACCGATTGGCGCTGGGGCGCGAGAAGCAGATCATCAGCCTGAAACAGGATATCAACTCGCTGTTGGTAAAGCTTGGGCAGGAGCGAAGATTCAAAAGTGTCTAGTGAATCAATGTTTTGGTAGATCAAGTAATCGGTGGAGTGGAGTGGTGATCTATCCAGTTAATTTATTGCTTGAATAATAGGTCCTAGTTATAGGAGTAGAGCATCATGAAGAAGTTTTTATTAACAATTTATCTGCTGGTTATTAGTTTTCTACTTTTGCCATGTAGTGTAAATGCTCAAGAGCTAACACTGATTACAGAAAATGCCCCCCCCAATTCTTATGTAGAAAATAATAAATTTACAGGAAGAGCTGTTGAAATCGTCCAGGCAGTTTTGAAAGAGATTGGAATGGAGGGGCACAGAATACATATGTATCCCTGGGCAAGAGGATACAAGATGCTTGAAACCAAGAAAAATATTGCTCTTTTTGCTACATCGAGAACGCAGTATAGAGAAAACTTATTTAAATGGGCTGGTCCTATTTCTGATAATGAAGTTAATCTTTATAAGTTGAAGTCCCGAAAGGATATTCGATTTACAACTTTTGATGACTTAAAGAAATATAGGGTTGGAGGTGGCCGTAACGATCAGAAATCACAATATCTTTCTTCTAAAGGAGTCGCACTGCAAACTGTCAACGAGGACAGGCAAAATATTGATAAATTATTTCGAGGCAGAGTTGATGTCATCCCCTATTCATCAACAAGAATAAGTTACGACATCACGAAGAAAGGTTACGATCCTAAACAAATAGAGATGATTGGGAATCTTAAAGAAATTTCCACGCTGATTTATGTCGCTTTCAGCAAATCTACAGATGATGAAATTGTCAAAAAATTCCAGGGAGGATTTGACGCCATTAAAAGGAAGGGGATACAGGGAGAAATATTGGAGAAGTGGAAGTAACGTTTCCACAGATAGATAGAAGAGCATGATGATGAATAACCGACCTAATAAATCATTAGCCAAGCGGGTTACTATCGGCATGTTGCTTCTGATAACGCTGGCAGCCACGTTTACGGTCGCTATGTCATATATGCTCGGGAAAAGAGACCTGCAGCCACAGGTGGACCGGAAGCTGGAAACTTTAGGGGCCTTCCTTGAAAACAGCCTGAATCAACCAGTCTGGAACTATAATATTAACTCCATCAAGGCGATCTCTGAAGCCGTCACCCAGGACGAGGTGGTAGCGGAACTAAAGGTTATTTCCGAAGATGGAGAGGTATTGTATGACAAAAGTGCAAGCAGCCCACCAGAGAGAAATAGTTACATCAAGCGGGACATAGTGCACGATGGACAGATAATCGGCTCCGTAGAGTTGGGTATCTATTTAGCCCATTTCGAGGAGCCGTTGGAGAGCCGGAATGCCTGGATTTTAATCTCTTTTTTCTTTGAAATAATCATCCTGATAATTATCACCAGAGTTTTACTCCACAAGCTATTAAAGCAGCCAATTGAGGAGGTGGAGTCTCTCACCAATCAATTTGCCAAAGGGGAGTATCAACCCGAAGAAGCCGGCATTACATTCAGCGAGTTTAAGTCAGTTGAAGTTATCTTTAGAAAAATGGGCGAGCAAATACTAAAGCAGATCGCCGAATTGGAAAGATACCAGGAAGACCTGGAAGAGTTAGTCAGTGAGCGCACTGGTGAACTGTTCGAAGCTAATAAGAGCCTACAGCAGCGGCTCGATGAGTTGGGTGAGACCCGCACGGTTATGCTCAGCATGATGGAGGACCTTGATCTGGCGAAAGAGGAGGCCGAGGAGGCGACTCAGACCAAGAGTCTCTTTCTTGCCAACATGTCCCACGAGATCCGCACACCGATGAACGCCGTCCTCGGGATGCTCTATCTGGCACAGAAGACTGAACTCAACAAGATCCAGCGCAACTACCTGAAAAAAACGGAGAATGCTGCCCAGTCGCTGCTTGGTATCATCAACGACATTCTCGACTTCTCCAAGATAGAGGCGGGTAAGTTGGAGGTCGAGCAGGCTGAATTTGTCCTCGACAATGTCCTGGAGCAGTTGGTTGACGTGGTTGGTTATCGCGCCGAGGAGAAGGGGCTGGAATTCCTTATTCGCCATGGTGTAGATACGCCCTATACGCTTATTGGCGATAGCCTTCGTGTCGGTCAAATCCTCACTAATCTCTGTACAAATGCCGTCAAATTCACTGAGAGGGGCGAGATAGAAGTCTCGCTGCAGAGCATAGAGAAAGGTGAGAAGAGTGTTCAGATGATGTTCGGCGTTCGAGATACCGGCATCGGTTTGAGCCAGGAGCAACAGGGAAAGTTGTTCCAAAAGTTTTCTCAGGTTGATCAGACTATTACACGAAAGTACGGCGGGACCGGCCTGGGACTTTCGATTAGCATGAAACTGGCAGAATTGATGGGGGGGCGCTGCTGGATCGAGCAGAGTGAGCCCGGTAAAGGGACCACCTTCTGCTTTACTGCAAAGTTTGGCTATGCCAAAGAGGCAGAAGAGCACCGCCAACAACTGCTAGAGAAGGTGTTGCCGATTGTTCGTGGCCTCAGGGTACTGATCGTTGATGACAGTGCGGCCTCGTGTGAGATTCTGGCCGAGATGCTCAAGAGCTTTAACTTTGAGACCGAGACGGTTAATAGCGGCGAAGAGGCGCTGGTCCATCTGGAGGTTACGGAAGAGCCTTTCGATATTGTGCTGATGGACTGGAAGATGCCTGGAATGAAGGGCGATCAAGCGACTGCTGCTATCCATCAGAGCAAACGTATACCCCTCAAGCCGAAGATTATCATGGTTACCGCTTACGGTCGGGAGGAGGTGATGCAAGCCGCTGAGCAAGTGGGGGTGGAAGGCTTCCTCCTCAAGCCTGTCAACCCCTCGATGCTGCTCGATGCGATTATGTCGGCCTTGGGGAAAGGGGTGTTGTTCCACGAGGAGATGGGGGTTAAGGCAGAACTTCCGGCCGTGGGTGGTGCACGGCTGCTGCTGGTGGAGGACAACGCGATCAACCGCGAATTCGCCGTGGAGTTATTGCACACCATGGGGATTGAGGTGGTAGAGGCAGTCGACGGCGAAGTGGGAGTGGAGAAGGTCAAACAGGCTGCCTATGACGCCATCCTGATGGATATCCAGATGCCGAAAATGGATGGCCTGGAGGCAACCCGTCAAATCAGAAAGCTATCCACTGCTAAAGATGACCGTTTTGCCAAGGTGCCGATTATCGCCATGACGGCCCAGGCTATGACCGGCGATCGCGAGGAGACGCTTGAGGCCGGAATGAACGATTATGTCTCCAAACCCATCGACCCGGAGCTGCTTGCCGCTGCGCTCTCCCGCTGGGTCAAAATCCCTGAAGAACGGCAAGTTGAAGAGAAGGTGGTGGTGACAAGGTCGGCTGGAGACATTGCGTCACTTACATACATCGATACGACGATGGGGGTGAAGCGCGTAGGGGGACACGTTGATGCATATCTCAAATTGCTGGAACGTTTTCGTGTGCACTACGCCGGTGCGGTACAGCCCATACGGGCGCTCATTGGGCAGAACAAGCTGGAAGAGGCGGAACGCCAGTGTCATGCCCTCAAGGGAGTGGTGGGTAATATAGGCGCAGATGCACTGTTTAAAACGACGATGTTTATCGATAAACAGCTGAAACAGAATAGGGCGCCGGATGAAGGTGAATTGAATCAGTTTGAATTGCAGCTACAACAGGTTATTGAAGAGATTGCATCAATACAGCCAGAGACAAAAGCAGCAACCGCTGATGAGCCTGTCATCGTCGATAGAGAGAGGCTGCTCTCAACACTTGAGCAGCTTCAGTCAGTTATTGAGGAGGACCTGGCAGAAGCAGAGTCTAAGCTCAATGAACTCAAACAACAGAGTGCAGGTAGCGAATGGGCCGAAATGGTTGGAGCTATCTCGACAAGTATGGACGGCTTTGACGTTGATGGTGCCAAAGTAGTGATGCAGGAGTTAATAGAGCGATTGGGTAAATAGAATCTGGAAATAATAGCAACCATCACTGATGGAACAGTCTGGAGGGTGGAATAGTTATGAAATTTTATAATAACCTGTCACAGGTTTGTGTGAGGGAAAATCAACAGAGTTTTCAATCTCTTCTGACAGCGCTATTCTGTACATTAACTCTCCTGGTGGCAACGTTTTCACTATCGGTCGCGGCAGCCGAACAGAAAACGGCAACTAACAGGGCACAGCAGATTGCCAGGGGTATGGATGATGACTCCCTGCTTTTTCTCTCGACACAGCTAACGCCTGTCCATGAGGCTGACACCATGCGCCGGGTAATTCTCAAGGGGTTTCCCGGCAAGGTGGACTTCCAGCCCTACGATAATGCCGCCGTCTTCAGGAAATTGGCACTGGCTAAAGGGGATGGAAAGCTCAAGCCGGATCTGCTGGGTGTCCTGCACGGCGACCTCCGCCATCTCTATCTGGAGGGTGGGCTTACTCCGGTCGATGCTACAGAACTTTTTAGCATGCGCTCCTTTATTCCTGACTTTGTCGAGCTGGGAAAACTCGGGAGTGGCAGACAGCTCTATATCCCCTGGATGCAGGCGACCTATATTATGGCTGCGAATCGCAAGGCGCTACGTTACCTGCCCAAGGGTGCAAGTATCGAGAGCCTGAGCTATGAGCAGTTGCAGAGCTGGGCTCTGAATATGGAACGTGCGACCGGCACAGCCAAACTGGGTTTTCCTGCAGGCCCCAAGGGGCTGATGCACCGCTTCTTCCAGGGCTACCTCTACCCCTCATTTACCGGCAGTACTCTGAGCCGTTTCCGAAGCCCTGAGGCGGTAAAGATGTGGTCTGATTTCAAGGCACTCTGGTCACACGTCAACCCCAGTTCGGTGACCTATAACGGTATGGATGAGCCACTGCTTTCCGAGGAGGTATGGGTAACATGGGATCATACAGCACGCCTGGTGTCGGCCTTTGAGCAGCGGCCAGATGATTTTGTCGCCTTTCCCGCGCCTATCGGTCCCATGGGGCGGGGCTATATGCTGGTTCTTGCCGGCCTGGCGCTTCCCGGGAATGTCGAGGATGCATCGCGCTCACTCGAGCTCATTGATTACATGACCCGCCCTGATGTTCAGCTCACAACCTTGAAGCGAGTTGGTTTTTTCCCCGTCGTGGATACCGAGGGAGCAGGTGACCTGCCTGCGGGTATTGCCTCAATTGAGCGGGCAGTGCGTGAGCAGGCCTCATCAAAGGATAGTCTTGTGGCTCTGCTGCCGATAGGGCTCGGTGGCGAGGGGAAGCGCTTTAACCTGGCCTATCTAAGGGCCTTCTCACGAATTGTTTTAAGAGAGAGAGAGATGGGTGTTGTGCTCGACAGGCAAGCAACAATCTTGCGTGAAATTGTCAAAACAACCCAAGCGTCCTGCTGGCTGCCCGATCCTTCCAGCAGCGGTCCCTGTCCAATCGAATAAGCTAATTGATATAGATAATGCGCTTCAAGCCACTACAACTCTTTGGTGTCATCTTCACCTTTTTTGCCGCCATTATCGTGGCGGGTGGTGGCTATCTATGGTTGTCGCTGGAGAGTATCGAAGTAGGCTTGCCTGTGGAGGAGCTCCAACAGCACCGCTCTCTCTCCAATACCATTGAGTCACTCTCCAACCTGGCGGCCAACCTCGATGCCCTGCGTGTCGAGGCGTCGCCAGAGCGTCATGAAGATATGCTGTTGGCGCTTGATGTCGCTTACTCGCTGACACAGCAGTTTCACAAAAACATCCCGGCAGATGATGAAAAACTGGCGGTGGTGACAAACGAGGCGCTCGCCACACTCGACATGATGGAGGAGGAGATTGAGGGTGTTGCAACGGTCGACGCTCAACAGCTGTTGGCGATACATACCCGACTGCACGATGTGCTTGCTGCCTATACCGAAAGTTATCTGCGGGCAAATGACAAGGCGGTTGGTTCACTAACCCATCAGGTCAATCAGGTCGCGAAGCTTCGGGAGAGCACTCTCATCACGACAGCACTGATCACCCTCGCCCTACTGGGGATGTTCTGGTTGGCTTGGTTGCAGAAGCAGACCATCATGCTCCTGAGCAGGATGGAGACTGAACTCAAGTTGGCTCGTGATGAGGCAGAGGAGGCAAATCGTGCCAAGTCAGACTTTCTGGCGAGTATGAGTCATGAGATCCGTACACCGATGAATGCCATCCTCGGTATGCTCTATCTCACCCTCAAGACCGACCTCAATCCGATTCAATACAACTATCTCAACAAGGTGCAGAGTGCCGCAAAATCACTACTTGGCATCATTAACGATATCCTCGATTTCTCAAGAATTGAGTCGGGACAACTGGATGTCGACTATGTGGAATTTGAGTTGGAAACCGTTCTGGAGCAACTCACAGATGTGGTCGGGCATCGTGCTGAGCAGCGTGGAATAGAGTTTCTTGTTCGCCAAAGTACCAATCTACCACACACGCTTGTCGGCGATCCGGTACGCCTGGGACAGATTCTCATCAACCTCTGCGGCAACGGGGTGAAGTTTACCGAGGAGGGTGAGGTAGAACTCTCTATCAGCATTGATGAGCTGGATGAAGATGAGGTGGTGCTGAAATTCTGCGTACGTGACAGTGGTATGGGTATCAGTGACGAGCAGAAAGGGAAGCTATTCCGTAAATTTAGCCAGGCCGATCAGAGCATCAGCAGACGCCACGGCGGTACCGGCCTGGGTTTGGCGATTAGCAGTCAGTTGTCTCATCTGATGAACGGTCAGATATGGCTTGAAAAGTCGGAGCTGGGTATTGGCTCCACTTTCTGTTTCTCCCTGCCCTTCGCTGTTTCTCATCAGGGTGAGATGAGCCACCGTCGTCTACTCGCAGAGCTGCTCCCCAGGCTGAAGGGATTGAGAGCGCTGATTGTGGATGACAATCTGGTTGCACGGGAAGTTCATCGAGAGATGATGGAGGAGTTCAACTTCGAGGTGCGAACGGTAAATAGTGGAGAGGAGGCACTTGCCGAGCTGCTGTCACCTGAAAATAAGAGGGGGTATGACATTGTCCTGATGGATTGGAAGATGCCGGGTATGCATGGTGATGAGGCGACTGTGCGTATCCATCGTGATGTAGCCATCCAGCCCAAGCCTAAGGTGATCATGGTTACCTCCTATGGCCGTGATGAGGTATTACGGGTGGCAGAGCAGGCTGGTGTCGATGGTTTTCTCCTTAAGCCGGTTAGCCCCTCCACACTCCTCGATGCCGTCATGGCGGCGCTGGGTCATAAAATAGGACGGCCTAAGCCTCAGCCCGAGGGTAGCAGAGAGGAGACTATCACCTCATTTCGTGGCACTAAGTGTCTGCTGGTTGAAGATAATGAGGTCAATCGCGAATTTGCCACAGAACTACTGGTCAGTCTCGATGTGGAGGTGGATCACGCCCATAACGGCAAGGTGGCACTCGCCCGAGTTCAGCAACACCGCTACGACCTGGTCTTGATGGATATCCAGATGCCGGTGATGGATGGCTATGAGGCCACCAGGCGTATTCGTGCCCTGGCAGAGCAGCCGAATGGAGAGCGCTATGCCTCACTGCCGATTATTGCCTTGACCGCACAGGCCCTGGTCGATGACAGGGAGCGCGCCCTCAGTGCCGGGATGAGTGACTATATACCCAAGCCTATAGATCCAGCCCAACTAATCACCTTGATAAAGGAGTGGCTGGGTAGTGGGGAGAGCTCAGCCGAGAGTGAGGTATTCACTGTTGGTGCATGCACAGAAAATATGCTCTCTGATGATCTGAAGTCACTGGAGAGCATCGATACGCTGCAGGGATTGAGGCGGATGGCATGCAATGAAGTGGCCTATCGAAAGATGCTGTTCCGTTTCCATGAGCACTATGCCAATAGTGCCAAGGGTTTGCGTGATTTGATTGGGCAGGGGCACCTTGTGGAGGCCGAGGGGCTCTGCCACGCCTTTAAGGGGGTGGTCGGTAATATTGGTGCCGACCGCCTGTTTGAGGTGGCTGTCGAGATTGATGACTTTCTAAAAAGAGAGGAGCAACCACCTGAAGAGCAACTGCAAAGATTTGAGGAGCTGTTGCAACAGTTGGTTAACGATATTGCCACCATCCTCCCCGAAGAGGAGGGGGGGGAGATGGTCGGGGATGTGATTGTAGACAGGATTAAAATGCTCACCCTGTTGGCTGAGCTTGAGGTAGCCATTGACGATGACCTGATGGTAGCGCTGCGTCTACTGGAAGAGCTTATGGCGCTGGCTGATGAGAGTGAGTGGGCCGAATTGATCAAACAGATTAGTCAACGGGTGGGAGAGTTCGACAGCGATGCGGCCAAGCTATTGATCAAGCGACTAGAGGATCGGCTGGTCTAATGGGGATGAGTGCATTTAAGGTGGACAAACTGAGTGGTCAAATTCTGATCATCTTCTGGTTTCTAGTCGTTGTTACATCCGCTATAAACAATATCTACCTGGCTCGATCACATGCCGAAGAGATATCCAGCTCACAGGCTGAAACAATGTTTGAGCATATCGTGCTGACGCGAAGCTGGAATGCCAGGCACGGTGGTGTCTATGTACCCATCGCCGCGAGCACCCAGCCGAACCCCTATCTCCAGGTACCTGACCGCGATGTGGTGACCGAGAAGGGGGTGAAGCTGACCAAGATAAATCCCGCCTATATGACGCGCCAGGTGGGTGAGCTGGCTCTGGAGAGCGGGGGAGTGCAGTTCCATATCACCAGCCTGGATCCTATTCGTCCCCAAAATGCTCCAACCCCCTGGGAGCGTGCGGCACTCGAGCGTTTTGAACTGGGTGAGAAAGCGGTTGGTGAATTTCTTGATGATGAGCAGAAGTATCGCTACATGGCCCCACTGATGGTCACAAAGGGGTGCCTTAAGTGCCATGCCGAGCAGGGCTACAAGTTGGGTGACATTCGTGGTGGTATCAGTGTTACTCATTCTGCCGAGGAGATACTCCACAACCGTCAACACACCATCGTCAATACACTAGTTATACATACTTTGGTGCTCATCTTCAGCATTTTCTCCTGGATACTCTATAGGCGCAGTCAGAGGCGTATGCAGTCACTAAGAGTTGAGAAGGAGGCGGCAGAGCAGGCCAACACTTTCAAAGGGGCATTTATCGCCAATATCAGCCATGAGCTGCGCACTCCTCTGAACGCCATCATCGGAATGAGCCATATCCTTAATGAGGATGAGCTAAAACCGTCGCAAAGAGATCATGTGCAGAGAATTAGCGAAGCGGGCAAACGGCTCAATAGCATGATCAATCAAATGCTTGACTTCTCCCAGATCGACGCCGGGGCGATGGAGCTGAATCTGGCGCCACTACAGCTGCGCCGACCGGTGCAGGAGAGTGTTGAACTGATGCGGTATAAAGCGCAGAAGAAGGGGCTCTCTCTATCGACTGAATTCCAGGAGGGGGCTTCTCGGTGGTTGCAAGGTGATGCACTGCATCTTCAGCAGGTGCTGCTCCATATTATCGACAATGCCATCAAGTTTACTCAGGCAGGTGGCGTAAAGGTCGTTGTTGTCTCAACTCCGGCGGGGAACAGGCGCTACAATGTAGAGCTCAGAATCGAGGACAGCGGTATCGGTATGGGTGCATCTGCGGAGCGACTGAGGATGCATGACTTTACCCAGATAGAAAATTACCGTACACGTCGCCGGGGAGGAGTGGGGCTTGGACTGACCCTGAGTCGTAAACTGCTGGAGTTGATGGGAGGAAGCCTTAAGATCGACAGTGAAGTAGGTCGTGGCACCAGAGTGACGGTTCAGCTGGTGCTGGAAGGTGCAGAGGAAGCGGGCCGGGCGATAGATAAATATCCTGATGTTCCTGAACAGGCAACGACTTCGGCACCAGAGCATGGCCCTGTGGTTAATGAAGAGGATACACCGTGGCTGCTCACTGAGCCGCGCCGGCAGCAGCTTAATGATCAGCTATCACAGCTGCTGGCAGCGCTAGACAGAGACCTGCCGCATGCTATGGATATTCTGACTGCGATGATTGAGCAGTATCAGGGCAGTGAGTGCCAGGAGGAGCTAATCTCTCTATCAGAGAAGATGGCAAATTTTGATAGTGATGGTGTGGTGCTGCTGGGCCGCTCGATGCAAGAGATGTTAATGAAGGGCAAGCTATGACGGATGTGGCAAGAGATAGGCTAACGGATATGAATCAATGAACACTAAGCAGAAGGTCCTTATCGTCGATGATGTGGCGGAGAACATCCATTTTCTGATGAATATTCTCAAGGATGACTACTCTATAATTGCCGCAACAAATGGTAAAAAGGCACTGGAGCTGGCACACAGGGTGCCCAAGCCCGATATTATCCTGCTCGACATTATGATGCCGGAGATGGATGGTTATGAGGTCTGCACCACCCTGAAAGAGTATGAGGCCACTGCAGGCATCCCCATTATCTTTGTTACCGCGCTGGGAGAGATCGCTGATGAGACCAAGGGGCTACAGTTGGGTGCCGTTGACTATCTGACCAAACCGGTGATTCCCGAGCTGGTTAAGTCGCGTATCTTTAATCAGCTGGAGTTGAAACGATATCGTGACCATCTGGAGGAGTTGGTCGACCAGAGAACGCTGCAACTCAAAAGATCAAAAGAGGCAACCATTGAGGCGATGGGTATAGTGGCTGAGGGACGAGACCCTGAAACCGGTGGCCATATTCAGCGTACCAAGGAGTATGTGCGCATATTGAGTGAAGCCCTCTCCAGGCGCGAGAGATACGAAGAGATTCTTACCAAAGAGTATATTGAGTTGATTTATCATTCGGCGCCCCTGCACGATATAGGCAAAGTGGCGATCTCCGACAATATTCTTCTCAAACCGGGCCCCTTGACCAAGGAGGAGTTTGAGCAGATGAAAGAGCACGCGGCCATTGGGGAGGAGACTATTAAGGATGCACAGGAGCGACTGGAGGAGGTGCAGATGCTAGATGTGGCGCGCGAAATTGCGGGAGGGCACCATGAAAAGTGGGACGGATCGGGCTATCCCCGTGGTTTACAGGGGGAGCAAATTCCGTTACCTGCGAGAATTATGGCATTGGCAGATGTTTATGATGCCTTGATCAGCCGTCGTCCATACAAAGAGCCGGTGCCCCACAGCGAAGTAATGGATACGATACTGAGCGGCGCAGGTAAACATTTTGATCCTGAGGTTGTAGAGGTATTTGTAGAGGAGAGTGATGCGTTTCTGGATTGTGCGAGAAAGTATGCAGGCTAGACGTCATCTTTTGACCTGCCCTCTCAATTCAGTGGAGTGTTCAATACCCACCTCACTCTTCTTGATGAGCATGATATATTGCTCTCCGCCAAGAACTTAGCATACCGTTCAATACTGCACCTATCATCAGGCACTTGTTTCAGGAATCGCAAAAACAGATCCATAGTCGTCCCCAGCATCCTGCCTTCCACGACGCTGCATCCACGTACGTTATACCTCTCTTGGTTCCCTTGGGTATACCTGCTAAAGATATTCCTTCTGCAAGTAGCTGATAATAAGTTCTCAGAGTTAAATCATGAGACTATGCTGAATAGTTATGTTCTCTAAAAAGCAGTGATAAATAGACCGAAGGAGTGTAGTTGTGAAGATCGAGAGTAGTACTTTTGTGGTAACTGGTGGAGCTCGTGGATTAGGAAGGGCGGCCGGGCTCTCTCTCGCCGGTCAAGGTGCAAGGGTGGCGTTGATCGACCTTGACCAAGGTGCCCTTGACGAGGCTGTTGCAGCCTGTGCCCAGGCCGGTGGTTCCGCCAGGGGTTATCCCACCAACGTGGCTGATGAGGCAGAGGTGGAAGCTGTTTTTGCCACTATAGAGAATGATCTGGGGCCGATTTGTGGGCTGGTCAACAATGCCGGCATCCTACGCGATGGCCTGATGGTAAAGGCGAAAGAGGGTAAGGTGACTGATCGTCTTTCACTTAGCGACTGGCAGGCGGTGATTGATGTCAATCTTACTGGGGTCTTTCTCTGTGGACGGGAGGCGGCCACTCGAATGATTGAGAGCGGGACTCAAGGTGCCATTATCAATATTTCCAGTATCAGCAGTGCCGGCAATATAGGGCAGTCAAACTATTCCGCCGCCAAGGCGGGAGTCTCTGCCTTGACGGTTACCTGGGCCAGGGAGTTGGCTCGTTTTGGAATACGTGCAGCGGCCATCGCGCCCGGTGTCTTTGAGACCGACATGGTGGCATCGATGAAACCCGAGGCCTATGACAGGATAGTGGGTGCTGTTCCTCTCCGTCGCACGGGTCGTCTGGATGAGTTGGCGGATGCCGTAACCTACATTTTCAGTAATGATTACTTTAGCGGCCGTGTGCTGGAGTTGGATGGGGGATTGAGGTTGTAATAACTTAAGTTTCGGAGTTTAAATGACGTAAAAGGCTTGGATAGACCGTCCCTTCTCCCTCAGGGAGAAGGCCAGGATGAGGGGAATTAGAAGAATCAAAGCGTTAGTTTTTCAACTCCCCTCACCCCAACCCTCTCCCTGAGGGAGAGGGGGCTAATGAACTCCGAAACTTGAGGTAATAAGGTTGCTAGATGCCTTTGAGTAGCTATGGTGGTTACAAGGGCTGTAGGCTTTTATTGTCAGTTGTCAGTTGTCAGTTGTCAGTTGTCAGTTGTCAGTTGTCAGTAATGCAGTGTGGCTACGCCAAGCACGGCCACAGATTTTCACATACAGTGGATAGAAGGTTTTCTCTGCGGCCTCTGTGCTCCTCAGCGTTCTCTGCGTCCCGCTTTTGGATTTCTTTATCTGAGATGTCAGCGCAGCTCCCGTTTTAAAATCTTGCCGGTGGCACTCATCGGCAGGTTATCAACAAAACTGATCTCACGGGGGTACTTGTAGTCGGCCATACGCTCCTTGCACCAGGCGCGCATAGATGCCTCATCCTTGTCAGCAGTGGGGGTAGCTACGACAAAAGCCTTGATCTCTTCACCATGGGTCTCGTGTGGCGTACCAATCACCGCTACCATTGCTACCTCTGAGTGTTCCATCATGGTCTCCTCGACTTCCCGTGGGTAGACGTTGAAGCCGCCGCGGATAATCATGTCTTTGACCCGGTCTACAATGTAAAGGTAGCCCTGCTCGTCAAGCTTGCCGATATCACCGGTGCGGAACCAGCTGTTGTGCATTGCCTCGGCCGTCTCTTCCGGCCTGTTGTAGTAACCCTTCATGATGTTATGACCACGTATCGCCACCTCTCCCTCATTTCCTGTGGCAAGTTGATTGCCATGTTCATCCATGATGCACACCTCGATACCGGCAACGGGCCTGCCGACACTGCCGGGTATACGTTCGTATTCAAGGTGATTAAAGGTGGCAACCGGGCTGGTCTCTGAGAGTCCGTAGCCTTCTAAAATTGGGACATCAAATTTGTCACTGAACTGCCTGAGTATCTCGACAGGCATAGAGGCGCCCCCCGATACGGCTACCCGCAGTTGTTTACCAATCCCCGCAATAGCTTCACTCTGATCGGCGACCGAGAGTAGACCGATATACATCGTGGGTACACCGGCAAAGATGGTGATCTTCTCCTGCTGCAGGGCTGTGAGCACGGTATTGGGCTCAAAGCGGGGAATTAGAACCATCGTTGCGCCCACCAGGAGGCTGGTGTTCATCTGTACCACCTGACCAAAGCTGTGGAACATGGGCAGTACAATCAGCAGATTGTCATCGGCATTGATGCGCAACAATGCCTGACTGACAAAGGTGTTCATGGCGATGTTGGAGTGTGTCAGCTCTGCACCCTTGGGCTTGCCGGTAGTGCCAGAGGTGTAGAGTATAACCGCCGTGTCATCCGCAGCGGTCTCACAAGTTTCTGTCGTTGCCTGTTGGCCATGTATCAGTGCACCAAGGGTTTTGACACCCTCTATCTTTGCTGCTGCCGCCGGATCGGCCGTGATCATAAAGAAGTGCTCACACCCCTCGCTCTGGTTGAATCCCTCCCAACCCATTTCGCCCATAGGCAAGGCTTCTGAACCTTCAAAGCAGAGATAGGCTTTCGCCTCTGAGTCCTGCAGATGGTAGGCAATCTCCCTCCCTTTGAGGAGGACGTTGAGTGGCACCACCACCGCCCCTGCTTTGAGGATGGCGTAGTAGACCATGGGGAAGTAGGGGAGGTTGGGGCAACCCAGCGCCACCTTATCGCCCGGTCCTATGCCAATAGACTTGAGGCCATTGGCGATCTGGCTCGACAGGGCATCCAGCTGTGCATAGGTGAAGCTTTTATCGGCAAACTTTATCGCGACCTTCTCTGGGGTGACAAAGGCGCTGCGGGCCAGATTTGAGGCGAGGTTAAGCATCTCTTCTCCTTACGATGAATATTTTCTAGTTGTTATCATTGTTGCCGTGTTAATCCCTTCTCCCTAGGAGGGAGAAGGTGTTTATGGGGCAGCAGTGGTTATGACCGGAATAAATACTACCACCAAACTTATCAGCGATTAGGTTCATTCTCTGGCGCCTGCTGAGGTAAACCAAACTGCCTGATGTGATCGTACACCAATACAGTCTCAATGCGCGTCACTTCCGGTCGTATGGTAAAGGCATCCAGGGCCAGATCTCGTAGATGACGGGTATCACGTACTGCGACATGAACCAGGAAGTCATACTGCCCTGACACCAGATAGACCGAGCGGACCTCGGGGATCTCTTTTAGCTCTGCCTGAAATGTCTCCACCACTTCCCGTGAGTGTTTCGCCAGCTCAATAAAGTAAATCGCCTCCAGTTCTACGCCGAGCGCCTTGGGATCAATATCGGCATGAACACCTGTGATGACGCCGCTCTGCCGCTGACCGCCAAGGAAGGCTGAAAGCCGAGGCGGTTAGTCCCCGGTAGTCGCGAGGCGATACTGGATGCCCGGCGTGCGCATAGCGCCAGAGGGAATCCAAAGATCGCATACGAACGCGACGTCAAGTCATCTCGGGAGTCAGCGACGAAGCAGTAACGAGCTTGCGATGTTATTGCGTAGTGCTGGAGACCGGGACGGCCGGGGCAATAATAGGCTGTCGAAGATTGAGTGCAAAAGGGGGACTCGGATGTCCCGTTTTGCATCACGAAATCGAAGACTCGCTTATTGAGTTGTTTGACGCGTTCAAAGCAGGTGGAGGGGGCCAAGCCCACCTCTGCAGCCAGTGTTTTATTGGATATCCGACCATCATTCTGTAAATGGCGGATTATTTCGAAGTCGATTCGATCCATAGCTAAAGTCCAAGCAATTTCTGAAAACAATTCGTTTCAATTTATCAAGACAGAATATTATCCTGTATATGGGAAGAATAAACGAACTATAAGAGGATTTTGTATGGGTAAGGTAAAGAAATATCAGGGGTTTGCTACCCGGGCTATCCATGCAGGACATGATCCGCGTCAGCATCAGGGTGCGCTCAATCCACCGGTCTATCTCAATGCCACCTACGCATTCGAGTCGACAGCTCAGGGACAGCGGCGTTTTCTGGGTGAGGAGCCGGGGTATGTCTATGGTCGTGTGGGTAATCCCACCGAGACGGTGCTTGAAGAGAAACTGGCCGAACTGGAAGGCGGTGAGGCGGCTCTGGCGGTGGCTTCAGGAATGGGGGCCACCACATCACTGCTATGGTCATATATTGAGCCTGGAGATGTCGTCATCGCTGATAAGACGCTCTATGGCTGCACCTTTGCTTACTTCACAGAAGGGATTCGTAAGTTTGGTGTCGATGTGCTCTTTGTCGATTTGACCCGGCTTGATGAGTTGACGGCGGCACTTAATGAGAAGGTGCGTTTTGTCTTCTTCGAAACCCCTGCCAATCCGAACATGCGAATTATTGATGTGCTTGCCGTCAGCGCCTTGGCCCATGCAGTGGGTGCACAAGTGATTGTCGACAACACCTATGCGACACCCTATCTTCAGCGCCCCATTGAACAGGGTGCCGATTTTGTCGTCCACTCACTGACCAAGTACCTCAGTGGTCATGGTGACCTTATTGCCGGCGCTATTATCGGCCCACAGGAGGCGATTCAGCATATCCATTTTTATGGTGTGAAGGATATGACCGGTGCGGTGATCTCTCCCTTCGACGCCTATCTCACCATCAGAGGGCTAAAGACACTGGAGATACGTATGGATAGACACTGTCAGACAGCCCAGGTACTGGCAGAGTATATTGAAACCCACCCGGCGGTTGAGGCGGTCTATTTTCCCGGGCTTAAATCAAATCCACAGTATGAATTGGCGAAGCGCCAGATGAGTCAGTTTGGTGGAATGATCGCTTTTGAGCTGAAAGGGGGGTATGAGGCGGGGATTCGTTTTATGGATAGTGTTGAATTGGCCATTCGTGCGGTGAGCCTGGGAGATGCCGAGACCCTGGTTCAGCATCCCGCCAGTATGACTCATATCACCTACTCACCAGAGGAGCGCTTGGAACACGGTATCAGTGAGGGGTTGGTGCGGTTATCGGTAGGGCTCGAGAACCCGGATGACCTGATGGCTGATATCTCACAGGCGTTGGATGCGGTGATGTAGCTAAATGCAGGCACTCTCCCCGGCTGAAGTAGTTTATATTCCATAATTTTCAAAGGTAGGATGAGGGTGGCGTGAAAAGTGCTTGAGGAACTGCAGCAGGCTGTGTATTATGCGCCCTCGTCAGTTGCGGGGTGGAGCAGTCTGGCAGCTCGTCGGGCTCATAACCCGAAGGTCGTAGGTTCAAATCCTGCCCCCGCTACCATATTCAAAAAGGTCACAGATATGTGGCCTTTTTTTATGTCAGTTCAGATCACATTTGAACCTACGATATCAAAAAAGCAGGTTCACAAGCACCGTGAGGTGCGCAGCAAGAGCGTAGCGAGTCAATCCTGCCCCCGCTACCACATTTCTTGATATGGCGGCCACTAGGCCGCCATTTTCATATTCAGCCTCTAATCCCTATTCTGTGGGGTTGAGCACTATCTCTCCCAAGAGCTCTGAAATAGCCTGTTGGGCCGACTTTACATCTTTTATTCATTTAGTGATGAGTAAGGGGAAACCGTGGTCTGCCCCGAATGGCACTAAGTTAAGCTAAATCTGCACGAATTATTGAGTGCTGCCTTATGCCCAGAATGAGACAATTGGGCATGAAAAACAAGACCTTATTGCTACCCGGATTTCATCTTTCCACCCTGCGCCGCAAACCGCGTTCACCAAGTCAGATACTAGCTGATGAAAGAGCGCGCATCCGCCGCCATTCGCTCAGTCAATTGGGCGATCTGTTTTCAAGAATATTGCCATCTACAGTATTGGAATCGGATGCAAGAGGCGTATTCAGTCGCCGCCGTTTGTTCAGCAAAGCGAATACCTTCTGGGCCTTTTTCTCTCAAGTTATTGATGCGGATGGCGGCTGCCAGGAAGTCGTTCGTAAGGTCCAAGCATTCGCCGCAGCCCGCTCCATGCCAACCCCATCGGCATCGACTTCTGCCTATTGTCAGGCACGTGCCAAACTTGAGCAAGACTGCCTGGAGTCGATCCTCTCCCATACTGCGGAGGGCCTACAGCAACGTGGCCGCAGCCAATGGTGGAAACAACGACGGGTCGTTGTAGTAGACGGTACCGGTGTAAGCATGCCGGATACGCAGGCTAACCAGGCTATCTGGCCACAGCAGGCCATACAAAAGCCTGGTTGTGGCTTTCCACAGGCACGTGTATGTGCCTGCTTTTGTCTACAAACAGGTGCTTTGCTGAGTTATCGCACTGGGAACAGGAAGCAGCAGGAACTACCGCTGCTACGCCAGCAGATGGAAACTTTTGAGCCCGGTGACATCTTTCTCGGAGACAAGGGTTTTTGCAGTTACTACGATGTCTGGAAGTTCCAGCAGGGTGGGATTGACTCGATACTCACTCTGGCACGCCGCACACCGGTCGAGGCCTCATCAGCCATTAAAGTTTTAGGCGCTGATGATTTGCTTATCCAGTGGCCTAAACCCCGTTGGAACAAGGTACTAAGCTACAGCAAAGAGCAATGGCAGGCGCTGCCTGAGCAGCTTATCCTTCGGCAAATTAAGATTACTGTTGATACACCAGGTTTTCGCGTTAAGTCCTTTTATCTTGTCACCACGTTGACAGATGTATCGAAGTACAGCGCTGCAGAATTAGCCGATCTGTACTACAAGCGCTGGGATGTAGAACTCTTTTTTCGAGACATAAAAACTACTATGGGGATGGATATCCTGCGCTGCCGTACCCCGGCTATGGTACATAAAGAAATCCTCATGCACCTGATAGCCTACAATGCCATCCGACTGTTGATGCTCGATGCTGCTGGTGCAGTCGATCAACGACCAAGACAGATCAGTTTCAAAGCCACGATCCAGGCCCTGAGGCAATGGGAACCCTTGTTCAATAGGACAGATATAAATGACAGGGAAAGACGCCGCTTGATTGTCGCATTAACTCAAGCCATTGCCGCCAATGTCATCACCTCTCGTCCAGGTAGGCGAGAGCCGAGATGTATCAAACGAAGAGCAAAGCCCTATGCACTTTTAACAGCTCCACGGCATGAAATGATCGAGATCCCACATCGCAGCCGATATACTGCAAAGCAGGCTTAACTTAGTGCCATTCTGGTCTGCCCCCTATTGTCGAGAGCGTCTAACCCGGATATTTCACCCGAACGCTTTAAAAAATTGATAACTTCTTGTTGCTACTTGAAATTAATGGAATATTAGTAAAGTACAAAGTGTAACCGGAGTTCGCTGAACGCGTCCTCGCACCGATCTCGCCGCCCAGCTACGGTATTTGCTCAACCATCAATAGCTTAGGCTATTGACTCAATCGCAAATCCGTATCTGAACAACGAGCTCAGCACGAGCATCGCGTTCCCGGGTGAAACATCCGGGCTAGCCCCAATATTTCACAAAATAAAAGGCAGAATCCTCGTATATTCGATATAATTCAGTTACTTACACTGTAATCGAAAAGGATTCTGCCTGTGACAAACTGTAACCAAACTGTTCTGGAATTTCCAGTCCTTAAACGCCGCAAGGTACAGGCCGAATTTAGCGGCGGCGACATTACTTCAGATGGGGGTGTGCTTCTACTGAGACAGATCGACAGGCGACTCGGTTTAATGAAAGCGGTTGATGCCGTCATTCCAGATCCGCGAAATCCTGATTACATCACTCACTCCCAACTGAGCCTGCTACGACAACGTGTTTACGGTCTAGGCTTGGGCTATGAAGACCTCAACGATCACAAAACCCTGCGTAATGATCCTGCTTTGCAGACGGCTGTCGACCGGGAACAGAAATTGGGTAGTCAGTCTACCCTCTGTCGGCTTGAGGGCCGTACTGGAAGAAAGGCGGCAGTCGATATCCATAGGGTGTTGATCGACCAATTCATCGCTTCTTTTGACTCTCCTCCCGATGAGTTGATCCTGGACTTTGATGCCACCGATGATCAAGTTCATGGTATGCAGGAGGGACGCTTTTTCCATGGCTATTATGACCACTACTGTTTTCTTCCCCTCTATGTCTTTTGTGGTGATCAATTGCTCATCAGCTACCTGAGGCCCAGCAATGTTGACGGGGCGAAACATACATGGGCGATTCTGGCGTTACTGACGAAACGGCTGCGCCAGGAATGGCCCGATGTTCAGATCATCTTCCGAGGAGACTCCGGGTTCTGTCGCCATAGAATGCTGGACTGGTGTGAACGCCGTGGTGTGAAGTACATCATTGGTATTGCCCGCAATAAGCGGCTGGAGCAGATGATTGAACCGGGTATGCAGATTGTTGAACAACTTGTCGAACTGACTGGCGAGAAACAGCGGGAGTTCTTCCGGTTGCACTATGCCGCCAAGAGTTGGAAACATACTCGCCAGGTCATTGCTAAGCTGGAGGTCACAGACAAGGGGCGCAATCCACGTTTCATCGTCACCAATCTGGAAGGTGACAAGCAGGCACTCTACGATGATCTCTACTGTGCCCGTGGCGAGATGGAGAACCGGATTAAAGAGCAGCAGATGGGGCTCTTTGCAGATCGTACCAGTGCCCACTATTGGTGGGCGAATCAGTTCCGGTTACTCCTCTCCAGCCTGGCTTATGTGCTGATGGAGAGTATCCGCCGGTTGGCGCTCAAGGGCACAGAACTGGCGAGAGGCCAAGTAGGCACGCTTCGGATCAAGTTGTTAAAGATCGGTGCAGTTATGCTGCGCAATACGCGCCGTATCCGCTTCCTGCTCTCCAGCGCTTACCCTTATCAGGATCTCTTCGCCTTGGTGGTTGCTCGTCTGCGACCCGGATAGTTCTCAAGGAGTGCCGCCCCGGCACGATGATAAACAATGGGGGTAAGGGGGAGGTGTGCTTTGATTGTCAGAAAACCACCTTCGATAAGATATACATTCCTATCTTGCTTCTGACTTGCTTAGTATGGGTTAAAAAGCATCGAATCGAATGCTGGGTGAAACATGCGGGCTAACGGTGTGTCACTGATGGTGGGTATGCTTCTCGTAATATTGTCCGGCGATCCTGCGCAAAGGGGAAAAATTCCGGAAATTCAACGTGAGTTCGCTGATTGCCTTCCGCCTCATCGAGGAGAAGGCTCATCTGACCGGTTTACCGTTAGGTCCACTTCTGACTAGAAATGACCGTAGGCAGAAAACAGCACAAAGCGGACAAGGTCATTTAGATGGAATCAGCCATGAACAGACATTTTGTTTGCTCACTATTCAGGCGTTGAAGCACCTTTTGCGGCCGGTGATTCTAGTATCCTCTTACGCCTCCAGAGTCTTCCATCTATAGCCGATAATCCAAAGCCGATTAAGGTCATTCCGATGAAGTGGATAAGTTCAAGCGACTCACCGAGCACAAGCGAACCGAGAAGGATGGCCGAAACCGGGATGAGAAAAGTGACAAGTAGGAGGTTAGTAGCTCCAGCCGACGCGAGAATCCGGAAGTACAAGATGTAGGCTACCGCAGTAGATAAGATAGCTAGGCTGATTATTGCGGCAACTGTGCCGATAGCCGGAACATCAAGGCTGAACGGGCGATCTATGTAGATAGCGACAGGTGCCAGGACGATTGAAGAGGCTGTAACTTGACCAGCCGCAGTAACAACCGGATCAATGCCGATAGCCTTGAATCGGCGACCGAACACACCTGCAAAAGCATACGACATCGCTGCACCAAGTACCGCGATCTGGGCCAAAACATCAGCTCCCAACCCACTAAGCGCGGAAGGACCAATCATCAGAATAACCCCGACAAAACCAATAATCACGCCGACCAGCTTCATCGGTGTTGTTCGTTCATCTGCCAGAAGAATCCCGGCAACGATAACGGTGAAGAGCGGTGTGGTGGCATTCAAGATAGATGCAAGGCCGGAAGTGATATGGATTTGACCCCAGACGATGAGAGTGAAAGGAATAACGTTGTTGAGCAATCCCATTATGAGAAATGCTGTCCATGCTCCGATAGTCATCGGCGGACGGTGCCCAATGACGATTGCGAAGAGCCAGAGCGCGACTGCAGCCATGGCCACGCGTAGAAATACAACTGTCAAGGGCGGCAGTTCGGATATAATTACCTCGACGAAGAAGAAAGAACCACCCCAGAGCAAGGATAATGTCAATAACATTACCCACTCCTTAGCACCCATCTCGCTATTGATTGGAGAACTCATTACATCAGCGCCTCTGCCACAATTTATTGAGTAGCATCGTAGCTGGCATTCCTTTCCGGTGCATTCCGATTCTTGCTATTTTTCCTTACCTTTTCTCCAAATCTTGTGGTTTGTAACCTCAGCGGTTCAGTGACGGCTCAAGGTCGTAAGCGGCAGCATGCCGAGCAAATCCTGAACGTCAGCTTGGTCACATTGCAGCCGTCTAGTCAAAATCCTCTAATGTCCGCTCATGACTAAGAAGAGTCATCGACTTGCCCACTATGATAGGCTGCTATCAGCTGCGGTTTCAACCGGTCGATGCAACATCTAATCTCTAACAATAGAGAGGAGGTTGTTGAAAATGAAGCGGCGACCAAGGATTTATTACACGGAAGAACAAAAGGCATTGATGTGGGATCGCTGGAAGAAAGGTGAATCCCTCGGCTCGATTGCTCGGTTGTTTGACCGGCATCATCCATCGATCGAACGTATCATTCGAGAGCATGGAGGAATGCGCCCGGCAGATCGTCGACGACCACCTTACGCACTAACCCTGGCGGAACGGGAAGAAATATCACGCGGTATAGCTGCAGGTTGTTCCATACGTTTAATCGCAGCCTCCCTGGGGCGCGCACCTTCGACCATCAGTCGGGAAATCAAACGCAACGGCGGTCAACGTTGTTACCGAGCAAGTCAGGCCGATCAAGCGGCCTGGGATCGTGCACATCGCCCTAAAACCTGTAAACTGGCAGAGAACCGTGCATTGGCCCGAATCGTAGCCAGGAAGCTCCAATTGGAGTGGTCACCCGAGCAGATTGCGGGCTGGCTCAAGCACGCCTATCCGAACGACGAGCACTACCAGGTGTCACACGAGACGATCTACAAGAGCCTTTTCATCCTGCCCCGTGGTGCCTTGAAGAAAGAGCTGTTGCAGCATTTGAGGCGTACGCGAATGATGCGACGGTCGCGCCACCATACACAGAAAACAGCGGATCACGGCCGGATTACCGACACGGTATCGATTCGTGAGCGGCCCGCCTCGGTGGAAGATCGGGCCGTACCCGGTCACTGGGAAGGCGATCTGCTGTTCGGAAGCAACAACAGCCAGATAGCCACTCTGGTGGAGCGCCATACGCGCAACGTGATGCTGGCCAAAGTCGACAGCAAAGACACCGAAACAGTGATCAATGCTTTGACCAAACAGGCACACAAATTACCGAGGGAGCTTTACAAGTCCCTTACCTGGGACCGAGGCAAAGAAATGGCCGATCACAAACGCTTCACCTTGGCCACCGATATTAAGGTGTATTTCTGTGATCCTCACAACCCTTGGCAGCGGGGTTCCAACGAAAACACCAATGGGCTATTAAGGCAATACTTCCCGAAAGGAATGGATCTGTCAGAGGTATCACAAGCAAAGTTGAATGCTGTTGCAAGGCGATTAAACGAACGGCCAAGAAAAACGCTAAACTATGAAACACCAGCCGAACGATTTAGCCAATGTGTTGCATCGACCGGTTGAAACCGCAGCACAAAGCGGACACGCAAATACCACTCCTACCCCCGCTGACCGCCAAGGAAGGCTGAAAGCCGAGGCGGTTAGTCCCCGGTAGTCGCGAGGCGATACTGGATGCCCGGCGTGCGCATAGCGCCAGAGGGAATCCAAGATCGCATACGAACGCGACGTCAAGTCATCTCGGGAGTCAGCGACGAAGCAGTAACGAGCTTGCGATGTTATTGCGTAGTGCTGGAGACCGGGACGGCCGGGGCAATAATAGGCTGTCGAAGATTGAGTGCAAAAGGGGGACTCGGATGTCCCGTTTTGCATCACGAAATCGAAGACTCGCTTACTCTCTTGACAATCTTACGTCTACGTTAGATACTATAATCTCTAGCTAACGGTAGATATTGGAGAGTTATCATGCAAGCTACTGACATCATGATTCACATCAATGAATCACTGGAAAGCGATAAGCAACAGGGCCTCGAATCTGAGCTCAGAGCAATTGACGGTGTAATTGCACCCAGGTTTAACAAGCCTCATCTACTCGTGGTTGCATACGATTCGGATGTTACAAGCACACCAGAGTTACTGAAGCAGGTAGTAGACAAAGGTTATACGGCCCAGATCGTAGGGCTATAGTTCCTTGATTTCTGGGAATGCGCATAAGATAGGGGACGTAGCAGCAATTCTCGCTACGTCCATCCGAGCGCTCAGGTACTACGAGGAAGAGGGTCTGGTTACTCCAATTCGCACAGATGGAGGGACTCGACTCTATTCTAATAATCATATCGATAGGTTAAGAGCAATTCTTAATCTAACAAAGACTGGATACTCCATTGAAGCCATTAAATCACTTTCGCAGCTTCGCGAAAAACATCGCACAGGAGATAAGAGCCAGAAAGCCATTTCTGATCAATTAGATGAATGGTTAGCAGGCATTGATTCGCATATTCATCAACTAAAACTACTTGCTCATGAAATAATGATGGCCAAACAGACGCTTCAAAAATGTTCTGGATGCAATAACCAACCAAGCTCCAAGGGATGTCCATCCTGTCCTGTAAAGAATCATCTTGTAGACATCGAGTTACTGAATCTGATTTGGGATCAAGAGTCAGGACGATAAACATGAAATCAACACAAACATACTGGAATACGTTGGATAAGCAGTACGCTGGTGAATGGAAAATTACTCCTGGTTCAGATGGGAGTCTATCTCAATTGACAATTGCTGATGGTGACGTTGTGATACTTGAAATGTCATACCCCAGCCAATCCGTAACAGAAGAGAACTGATAACCAGCTAGCACACTATGCGCTGCGGTAAAACGTGATGACGGTGATGATCATTGATGTCTGATTTGGTCGCATTGCAGCCATCTGGCCGGAATCACGTTAGGCCCGCTTCTGACTAAGAAAAGTCATTGAGTTGCTTGCTCTAAATTGACTGCAGACATCAGCTGGAATGGAGTAACAGGCTGGAGTCGGCCAGCTGATGTTCACTCCCTTGTGCCACTTTTCCATGAAGTGATTTATGGGGTTCGGTATAAGCAATCGCTAAGACGAAACGATCTCTGCAGTTAACTACACCTGAACCGGATATTTCATAGGTTATATGTCGAGGATATCTCCAGGATCAGGTACATTAGCTTTCATATTGAGCTCAGATTCCAGCGTGTCACGAAAAAACTGTTTCGATTCGTCTTCCCCATGAACCACATGGATTTCTGGATTAGTTTCGAAATTACTGACCCATCGCTTCAGGTCATCGATATCAGCATGGGCTGAAAGACCGCCAACCGTATGGATACTGGCCTTTACCCTGTACTCATCGCCATGAATTCTCACTGTAGAATGCCCATCGACAAGTTTCCTTCCCAATGTGCCATTGGCCTGATAACCAACGATCATGATATGCGACCCACTGTGTGAAATATTGTTTTTGAGATGGTGGACGATACGCCCACCTGTACACATCCCACTGGCAGAGATAATTATGGCACCGCTTTTAATCCGGTTTATGGCCATTGATTCTTTCGGTGATTCGGTAAGACGTAGGTTTCTAAGATGGGGCATCTCATTGACTTTCTTTCTCAGTTTGGTTGCCTCCTCATCATAGAGGTGAGGGTACTCCCAATAGACCTTGCTAGCCCGTATGGCCATAGGACTGTCGAGAAAAACCTCCCACTGATCAAGCTCCCATTCATCGTAGTATTTCCCAAGGTAGTAGAGGATTTCTTGGCTACGACCAATTGAGAAAGCAGGAATCAGTAAATTGCCCTTTTCATGCGCTGCGTCCCTAATAACCTGACCAATCTCATCAATGGTGCCCTGACGATCCCTATGACGGCGGTTACCATATGTGCTCTCGATAATGACATGATCGGCGCGCTTTATTACAGCAGGGTCATTCAATATGGGAGTGTTGTACTGTCCCAAGTCACCACTGAAAACAATCTTTCGCTCCTTACTCTCCTCCTTCAACCAGATCTCCACACTACCTGAACCGAGAATATGCCCTGCATCCTGATACCTGATCTGCACTTCTGGGAGAACCTCCTTTTTCTCACCATAGCGAAGTCCAACCACATTGTTTAACGCGTTAACCGCGTCACTTACTTCGTAGAGTGGCTCAATTAACGGTTTATTCTTTCGCTGGCGCCATTTGTTCTCGTATTGTGCATCTTTATTTTGCAGATAGGCAGAATCCTGAAGAAGGATCTCCAGCAGATCTTTAGTTGCATTCTGAGTGTAGATAGGTCCCTGATAGCCCTGCTTTACCAGCAGAGGAATGCGGCCTGAGTGATCGATGTGACCGTGACTCAGAACTACCGCATCTATCTCGTTGGGTGAAAATGGAAAGGGTGTGCGGTTTTTCTCCATCTCTTTGCGGCGCCCCTGGATCAGACCGCAATCGAGCAAGATAGTCTTGCCACCGACACGAAGAATGTGACAGGAACCTGTCACACCGCTGGCTGCGCCATAGAATTCAATCTGCATCAGGTCACTCCTCAGAATAAAGAACGGGGCACACTAAAAATGGAATGGTACAGAAAAAACCACCGAAGTGGGTTTCTCTGAAGTGAATCAAGAGAAGGAATTATCCCTCCGTCAAATCCTCGATAGAGGCATCAGGTGCATTTTTCTTAACAGAGTCAATGCCATTCGTACAGCCTGATTTCGTTTTATAGCCTTCGCCGGCAAGAATATTATGCACTTTAAAACGAAAGCGAAATTCTCTACAGAATAGTGCTTTGGGAAATGGGTACTCACAACATTTAATACTAATGGTAAGATAGTATCTTAGACGAGGACAAGTTATTTGGATTTCAATATGGCCGAAGAGACGCGCAATAGAGGATTACGAGGCATCCATGTTTTATGGATTGTTCTTGTCACAATATTAATAACAATAGCAGTCACTTTCTGGGCTGTGCGCACTTACATATACGCAAAGGACTTCAAACCGGTTGAACTTAGCGCGAAGGAACAACAAACACTCAATATCAAACTGAAGAGCTTAGGCTATGATCCCGTTCCAGTGGTACATCAAAATTCACATGGAGCATCACCGGAAACCGATGAGCAATGGTTAAGAGCTGAACGCTACAGCGAGGAAGGAGCCTTGCGTGAGGTAAACTTTAGCGAACGTGAGCTCAATGCCATGTTGGCTAAAAATCGCGATCTAGCAAAAAAACTTGCTGTTGATATGAGCGATGATCTTGTAAGCGCCAGGCTGTTGGTCCCACTTGATAAAGACTTTCCGGTTCTAGGTGGGAAAACTCTACGTGTCTCAGCAGGTGTTGAAATGGCTTTCCGAGACGCAAAACCTGTTGTAATTCTAAAGGGCGTCAGCATTATGGGAATACCCATTCCAAATTCCTGGCTAGGCGGATTGAAGAATATTGATTTGATAAGTGAATTTGGGGATGAAAACGGTTTTTGGAGTGGATTTTCCGATGGTGTAGAGGATGTTCGGATTGAAGAGGGACATCTTAAGGTCAAGCTCAAAGAATAGTCGCTACAATTTAGTTTGCGACCAAATGCCTACCTATAGATTTCTAGGCTAAACGGCCGCAGTCAACCTGAAGCGGTAGTTCGAAATACCTACAAAAAGAGGCCCTAAGCATACCTACAGTATTCAGAAGATCAGTTTCATTCTCGTGAACCAATGGGTGCCAGTAACATATAAAAAATCCACGCGAACCAGGAGACAAATAAGACGGCTAACAGCCAAAATATTTTTTCAGCTCCCGATGTTTTCTGCGATTTCAAAATAAAGATTATGGGTAGAAGCCAGAAAAGAATAATTAGGATGATAAACCCAACGCCTAGGCCAAGAGTGGTCTCTAACACTATACTTCTCCAATAAGTTAATAATTATCAACAGTATGCTGCATTCTAATTCCCATCTTTTCAAGCCAAGTAGGTGATGCTGTGAAATGGATTACGATTGGCTAGTGTTGCGCGCGAAAAGTTCCTACCACACTCAAAAGGATCGCCATTGTGCGGCCCTTTTTTCTTTACAGCACATGAGAGAACACCACCTGTGAGGTGTATTATGCAGAGCCCTTTTCGGATGTGTCTGAAGCATTAGGCGACACCAGTACCGCCATAGCCAGTTCCTCGGCTTCAGTCACGGTCATGCCAATAGTTGCGGTGGCAAGCTCCTCAAGATCCTGTGCCGCGGGGGTTGAGTGAAGCAGGATTTTGGCGCAACGCTCGAGGATTTCGGCCTTATTGCCGGGGACACGCAGAGTCACCTCGATCACTTCAGTGAGAGGGGAGACCTCCTCTTCCATTGGCGTTGCCTGATGCTTGATCCGGACACCTCCGTGGCTGAGTGGACCATTGATATAGGGCTCCAGTTCCATGTCCATCCCCTGGATATGCTCTATTAGCCAAAATTCCAGGAATTTCTCCAGCTTACCCTTGTCAACCCGCTCAGGGGCCTCCCGATAAATTTTCTGGATAGCAAAAACTACTCTTCTGAGGTGGTGATGTGCCGCCTTATGATGGGCATAGCGAGGGTAATGCTTTTCACGCATCAGCTGCTCTTCACGAGCGAAGTGAGCACCGACGTATTGGTAGAGAAATTGGATCGACTGCCCCATTTGCACTAGATCGCTTTCATTATTCAGGTTGTCTCTTAACTTGTGCACTTCGTCAAAGAGACTTCGGTGGTCCGCGTCAATGAGCGGTACACCGATCCTGTATTTTTCAAACCAGTCTTCAGTTTCCATCATCCTAGAATCCTCAGTTGGCCGCTTCATTCTACGAGCAACACATTGATTTTAATTGCATTGACTGCGATCACCTATTTCACTCTCAGGGTGAATCACACTGCAGGGCGGATAGCACACTTGCGGTGGCGCATTACGGCGTTACAACTCCTTGGAATAGAACAACTATTCCTCGTCGTTGTGCCTTGTACTGCACCACCGCAAGTGCACTCTCCACCCTGCCCAACTGAGGATTCTAGGATCATCCTTCCAACAGCAAAGCCGATGATAATGACCATACTGAATAAATGGCCCTGAGTCACCATGGTTCTCTGATGGAAAGCAATTGGTTACGCAGCTAATAGCCCCCAACTACTGTAATAGATCAGATTTATCACTAGAAATTTAGGAGTTCCTGGAAACATCTTGGAATCAATTAAGTGACTGGGGATTTGGCTGGAAAACAGGAGTTTTGTTGTCCGCCAACATGCGATAGAGTGGTGGACAGGCCTATTGGGTGAAATATGGGCGTAACGCTGAAAAGCGTAGCTGCAACCGCATGGGTAGAGCACTTGTAGCCGCGACATCATAGCCGTGGTTGTGCGCTTCAGCTGCTTTTACATGACTGAGTTTGTTGGTTTGAAGGTGTCGATGAAAAAAACTGTCCTCCAACCTGGAAATGGGCATCGGCGGCTCTCTGATGATGCCGCTCGGCTCGAGGGTGTATTGGAGACTGCTGTTGACGCTATCATCACCAGTGATGAGAGTGGGCGCATCGAAATCTTCAACTCTGCCGCAGAGAAAATCTTTGGCTATAGCCGGGATGAGATTATCGGGCGGAGTGTCGGCATGCTGATGACCGAGAATGATCGGCATAATCATCAGGCCTATATCTCCCGTTATCTATCCACACACACTCCCCATCTCGTCGGCGAGGGACGGGAGGTCATTGCCCAGCGACGCAATGGTGATACCTTTTATGCGGAAATCGCCCTGAGTGAAACGACTCTCGGCGGGCGTACCACCTTTACCGCCATCATCCGTGATATTTCCGATCAAAAGCAAAGTCAGGAACGGATTACTCAGCTTGCCTACTTTGATCATGAGACCTCTCTCCCTAACAGGGCATATCTGCAGGAACGACTGGAATCGCTGCTCCACTCAGGGGCTCCCCGTTGTTTCCTGCTCTCTATCGATATGGGAGATCTGACAAAGCTTTACAGCATTTTTGGAGCACATGGAATCAATCTGATCGTGGGAGACTACGGACGGCGCCTACTCGGTCAGCTTACTCCCGGAAGTATTGTTGCCCGTACCGGCTCGCACCGTTTCAAGGCGTTGTTCATTCCCATGCCCAATGAGAAGAGGTCGGCTGCAGAGTTGGCGGATCATCTCTACCGCGACATGAAGCAGCCGTTGGCTACTGGTGACTCCAATGTTTATCTCAATTGCCGCTTTGGCATGCTTGAGGTATCGCCCTCTGAAGTATCTGCCGAGCAACTGATCGAACGTTCGGATATCGCCCTGCTGGAGACAAAGTCCAACCCTGGTTGTGGCTTTCTACTGTTTAGCTCTGAGTATGAGGAGAAAATTCATCGTCACTCCCGCATAGTTCAGCTTCTTCATAGCGCAATGGCACAGATGCCGTTTCAGCTCTATATGCAGCCCCAGTACCATATAGGGACGGGTGACGTGGTCGGCGCTGAGGCACTGATTCGCTGGGCCAATCCAGAGAATGACTGGGTTTTGCCTGATGAGTTTATTCCTATTGCAGAGACCACCGGTCTGATCCAGCAGATCACTCAGTGGACCCTATTCAATGCGTGCTCCATTGCCCGTTCATGGGGCGATGAAAAGGGAGATGGGCACCTGCGCATTGGTGTCAATATCTCCGCCCATGCACTGGTCTCACCCACATTCTCCCAACTGGTGCAGTCAATCCTCCGCGAGACTTTGCTGGACCCCTGGCAGCTTGAACTGGAGATTACTGAAACCGCCCTGGTGACCAATGTAGAAGTTGCTAATAATAATCTACGCAAGTTGCAGGCACTTGGTGTCACGGTCGCCATTGATGACTTCGGAACCGGCCAGTCGTCACTGAGCTATCTGAAGCTGTTTGCCATTGACCGGCTGAAGATCGACCGCTCCTTTGTTCAGAGTGCAGCCGATGGTAAGCGGGATAATGCGCTCCTCGAAACTATTGTTCATCTTGGGCATGCCATGCGTATTCCGGTGATAGCCGAGGGTGTCGAGTCGGAGACAATCCTGACGGCTCTTAAGGAGATGGGGTGTGACGAAGCCCAGGGGAATCTGCTGTCTAGACCCATGCCGGCTGAGGCGTTTGCCGAGTTGGTAAAGGTGGGGTGAGGCTCCCTCCGGGCCAGTCCACAAGCCGTGTTGGCGGTGTTGCACTCGTTTGAATTGGCTACGGCCAGTCCTGCACTCGTGCGCCTTGCCAACCCGGCTTGTGAACTGGCAGTGGGTTACCGAATTTTCCGCATGGCCCACTAGTGCCCATCTTTGTGCTGCGAGGCAATCTCCATAAACTGGTTTTCGATGGTGATAAAGGCATCTACTAACACTGGATCGAAATGAGTGCCATGCCCTTCGACGATGATTCTGCGAGCTTTTTCATGGGAAAAGGACGATTTATAGACGCGTTTTGAGATCAATGCATCATAGACATCCGACACTGCCATGAGGCGGCCGGATAATGGAATCTCTTCCCCTTTGAGCCCCTTTGGATAGCCGCTGCCATCCCACTTTTCATGGTGGGTTTCGGCAATTTCCCGTGCATAGCGCAAGAACGAGGTGCTGCCGAGCTCTCTCTCCGCCACTTGAATCGCCTCACTTCCAAGCTGGGCATGGGTCTTCATAATCTCAAACTCTTCCTCAGTCAGTCCCCCCGGTTTCAGCAGGATGGCATCGGGTATGCCGACTTTGCCGATATCGTGGAGTGGTGCTGATTTATAGAGCAACTCAATATCTGTCTGCGTGAGTAGATGAGTGAAGCGCTTGTCGCTTTGCAGATGCTCAGCCAGGGCGCGTACATAGCGCTGGGTACGCAGGATATGGCCGCCGGTCTCGTTGTCGCGGGTTTCGGCCAGTGTCGCAAGGCCCAGTATGGCGACATCCTGGGTGCGTTGTATCTCCTCGGTCCTTTTGCGTATCGACCGGACCATCATGTTGGTCTGGTGGGCCATGACGCCAAACTCGTCATTGGTGCTAACCGGTACCCTACCATCCAGCTTCCCTTCGTTGGTGCGAATCAGCACGCGGTTTTCGGTATCAAAGAAGAACTGCAGATTTCCCGCATAGGAGCGAATCACATTGAGCATGTGTAGCAGAGTAATCAGGGCAACAAACAGAAACTCTTTGAGTATCGATTGCTGGGCATCATGAAGAGAGACACTGGCAGCGCTGTCCAACAGCCAGAGCAGGTCCTTATTAATGACAAGGAAGAGGACGGTGGTCATAAGAGAGGCAGAGATCGCGGCAAACAGTGCCAGCTTTTGTGATACAGGAAAGTAAGTGGCGCCGGCTTCGGTCTCAATTTCCATAGCATGCAGCTGTTCGGCCAGCAGACGTTCATGCTCCAGAGCAAGGTCTACGGCGGCAAAGAAACCGAGGATGAGAAAACCAACCAGCACCTTGAACCCACTCTCCATCGGAAACTGGTGGATAAAAGTGAAGTAAAGGGTGAGAACGGCACCTGACGCGGCATAGAGGATGAAGTCGAGAGTGAGTTGACGTCGCACCTGTGACTCATATGACGCACTCTCCACCCAACGCTGCTTCAGCGGTCCACGAAGTAGCCACTGCACAGCCAGAGCGGTAGCCATCGGTACCCCCAGTTGGGTCGGTGACAGGGACTCAAGAAAGGGGCAGACCTGAATCCCGTAAATAAACAGGATAAACAGTGATGAGAGGTAGTGAACGATTGCCCGCATCAAACAGTTCCATTGTGGCTTCTATGTAGTGCTAAGTGTAGATGCTTTGGGTAGATTCTACTTGCAAAGGGACTCCGCTTCCTTTAATGCCATATCAATGTAGAGTTGGCGCAAACGCAAGGTCAGCTCACCGGGGTTGCCACTACCTATCTTGTGGCCATCAATCGAGGTGACCGGCATGACAAAGGTGGTGGCGGAGGTGATAAACGCCTCACTGGCGGCAAGGGCCTCTTCTACGCTGAAGGGACGCTCCTCGATCGCTATTCCACTCTCGGCGGCAAGTTTCAACACCGCCCTTCGAGTGATGCCGTGGAGTATCTCCGAGCCCAGCTGGCGGGTGATCAGGGTGCCGTCAGTGGTGACAATATAGGCGTTGTTTGAGGTGCCCTCAGTGATGAATCCATCCTCCACCATCCACGCATCATCCGCTCCAGCTTTTTTGGCCGCCATTTTGGCCATGGAGGGTGCGAGTAATCCCACCGTTTTGATATCCCGGCGGCGCCAGCGAATATCTCCGGTAGTGATTACGCTAATACCCGTTTCAACTTGTGGGATATCAACCACCTGTTTGGCCTGGGTGAATATCACAAGGGTGGGGGTAGCGCCCTTTGGGTAGGCGAAATCACGATCCGCTGCACCCCGGGTGACCTGTAGATAGATCATTCCTTCGTCCACTCCGTTGCGGGCGACCAGTTCATGCTGTATCGCTTCAATCTCCTCATCAGAGATTGGAGCGTCCATCTCCAGCTCATTGAGTGAACGGTGCAGACGTACCATGTGGGCACCATTGTCGATCAACTTGCCACAAAGCACGGAGGAGACTTCGTAGACACCGTCGGCAAAGAGAAAGCCTCGGTCGAAGATGGAGACCATGGCATCCTCTTCCGCCAGAAACTCTCCGTTAACATAGACTATTCTACTCATTAAACAATTCACTAACTTAGTTGAACAATTATGGGGCACGCCTCAGGTCAGGCATGGCGTTACAGGCACCAAACAGCCTCACCGCCCAGAAAACCCACCATGCGTAGGGCTTGAACATTCCCGAATCGATACAGATCTCACGCAGCAGCTGATCAGCCCTCAGGCGCTGGTCAAACCCAATCTTCTCTTCACGCATCAGCTGGTAGAGCGCATCGTGAACCAGTGACCCCTTCATAATACTGGCACTGTCCGGGGTGGAGGTCGCTCCATCCCAGGAGTAGCCCTTGTGGATGGTCAGTCGCCCATCTTCATCCAAAACCATCATCTTCTGATCGATGGCCTTCACTACCTCAATGCCGGTAGGATCGGGATGGGAGTAGGCGTCATGGAGGGTGTACTTGTATTTGAGTCTCTTCTTGTACGAGATCATCCATAGTCTCCTGTTGTAAGCTACACACTCAAGTTTTCGCTATGATAACAGACTCAAATCACAGTGCGATTAGATGATGCAGGTCGATTGACCTAAACTCCATGGCTGAAACAGATACAAATTATACTTATGGTTTTCTGACAGGTGAATCGATTGTACCGCTACCTCCTCATACTTCTGCTTACTGTTGTCTCTATTGGGTGTAGTCCGACGCCGACGGTCCATAAGCAGGAGCTCTATGTTTTTGGCACCCTGGTTAGCATTAGCGCCTATACCACCGATAAACAGGGCTTTGAGCAGGCGGTGGATGCCGTCGATGCCTCTTTTCAACGGATGCACCGGGACTGGCACGGCTGGAAAGGGGAAGGGGAACTGGTGCAGCTCAACCGCGCTATCGCCACGGGTGAAGCACGGCGTGTCGATCCCTTTCTTCTGCCCCTGATCAAACAAGCAAAACTGTTTTCGGAGCAGAGTCTGGGGCTTTTTAATCCCGCCATTGGCCACCTCATCTCTCTGTGGGGATTTCATCGTGACGAGCCACCATCAGGAGCACCCCCTACACGGCAGGAGATAGGTCGGCTTCTACAGGATGCACCGGTAATGGGTGATCTGTTGATCAGCGGCAACAGGGTGAGTAGCCGCAATCGCCGGGTAAATATCGACCTGGGGGCGTTTGCCAAGGGCTATGCCCTGCAACTTGCCATCAAGCAACTTGCCGGCCACGGCATCACCCATACCATCGTCAATGCCGGAGGTGATCTCTGTGTTGCGGGCAGTCGTGGTGACCGTCCTTGGCGTATCGGTGTTCGTCATCCTCAAGGCCAGGGGGTAATCGCCTCCATGGAGGCTGCCGATGGTGAATGTGTGCTGACTTCCGGCAACTATGAGCGTTACCGTGAGTATCAACAGGTGCGCTATGCTCATATCATCGATCCACGCAGTGGTTATCCGGTAGAGCATGTCGTATCAGCCACGGTGGTGGCCAAAAATGGTGCTCTGGCCGATGCGGCGGCAACCGCACTCAGTGTGGCCGGGCCATCACAGTGGCTTGAGGTCTCCAGAAACATGGGGCTTAAGCAGGTGATGCTGGTGGATGAGAAGGGGCGTATCTATCTGACACCGGAGATGCGGGGGCGTGTCGCTTTTCAGGAGAAGCCGGATGAGATTATTATTGGCGTGGGTGTCAAATAGAGTCATTTCCTCTCGGCGACAGTTTACGGATTGACTCACTTAAGATTGTTCTTGGTCCGTAGATTTGGATATCCGTGATTTGCCAATATCCGAGATATTGGTCAGGACCATATTTCAACGAAAGAGTGGTCCATTTTTAATAAGCAATCAGCAGTAGCGATAGCGTAAGGGGACAAGAGATGGGTGCCGGTGTAATACCATTTGCTGTAAATGACGGTGAAGTCTACTTTTTATTCCAAACCACCTTTAGCGGCAGAAAGGTGGGCCATCTTATCGACTTCCGCTGCCAGCCATGGAGAGCGAAGCGAAGGCTGGTAATCCCCGGTAGCCGTGAGGCCGCACTGCTTACCCGTCGTGCGCATAGCGCGCCAGAGGGGAAGCAAAGTAGGCATCCGAACACGGCGTCCAGTCATCCCGGGAACTGACTGCGAAGCAGTAACGAGCTTGCGATGTTATCGCGTAGCGGTCAGTGACCGGGACGGCCGGGGCAATAATAGGCTGTCGAAGATTGAGTGCAAAAGGGGGACTTGGATGTCCCGTTTTGCATCACGAAATCGAAGACTCGCTTATTTTAATAAGCAATCAGCAGTAGCGATAGCGTAAGGGGACAAGAGATGGGTGCCGGTGTAATACCATTTGCTGTAAATGACGGTGAAGTCTACTTTTTATTCCAAACCACCTTTAGCGGCAGAAAGGTGGGCCATCTTATCGACTTCGGTGGTGGCTTAGGGGGGGGTGAGAACTATAGGGAGACCGCTATCAGGGAGTTTATTGAAGAGACCGAAACAATGTACTTCTCCGATGATATAGAGCAGGCAAGTCGCACAACTGAAAGAGTTAATTATCAGATCCCAATCGTTGAGGCTCTGTTTGATGAGACGTTGTCACTCCACCCGGACTGGTGTTGTAAGCGAATCCCCGGAAACCCACTGAAACCAAAACAGTGGGAGACGTTCTTCATTAAGTTTCCGTACCGGGATATCGCGGTGATGAATCGAGAGTGGGAGATGGACAAGATTGGCCGGTTTAAGAAACGGCGTGAGCTGATCTGGGTGGCGTCGGATGAACTGCTCGCCATCTATGAACATTCTCCCGACAGGTTATGGAAGCGTGTTCGGCAGTTGGAAAATGCCACCGAGACCGTTCTCTCTATCCTTCAGATCCACAAAGCTGGCTGACATCCGCATGAACTGGAAAACTGACTACCGCTCTTTCTACTACAAGAATGCTCCTGAGCCACCGGATTTGTCTCTGCCGGTTAATGAAACCGCGCTGCTGAGTATCGATGTTCAGAATACTTACATGACACCACCGGATGATCCAGAGGAGCGGGTACGCTGGGCGCCATTTCATAAGCGTATGCATGAGATCGTCATTCCGGCGACTGCCGAACTGCAGAATCGTTTTCGACAACATGGCATGGATGTACTGCATGCACGTATTGCCTGCTTGCTTGAGAATGGAGAAGACCGCTCACTCAGCCAGAAAAAACCGGGGTGGAACTATCTGCTATTACCGAAGGATGGGGAGGATGCCCAGATCGTTTCGGAACTCGCACCGCGAGAAGGTGAGATCGTCGTCACCAAGACCACAGACAGCGCTCTCACCGGGACCAACTTGCGCCTGGTGCTCCACAACATGGGCATAAAAAATGTGGTACTCACCGGTATATTTACCGATCAGTGTATCTCATCAACCGTGCGCAGCTTGGCGGATGAAAGTTTCAACGTCATCCTGGTTGAGGATTGTTGTGCGGCGGGAACAGATGAACTCCACCAAAAAGAGCTGGAGATCCTTAATATGATCTATTGTCATGTTATCAGCAGCAAAGAGCTGGTGAGTATCGTGGGTCTTTAGACCGGTTGAAGAGTATGTTCACGTGACCACATGGTTATATGTATCAGTAGTCCTTTTTTGAGATGAAATTTCAGCCGTATAACCCGAAAAATTAGAAGGCTGTTACTGACTATGCCCTGTAGGTCAATATAAAATTCAACTTCAGAAACAGGTTGGAAGAGTCGCTTATTTTGTGCTGCTATAGGTGACCCTGAGCCGTCGTTCGAGGCTTATGTGGTGAACGATGGCTCAGGGCAGTCTTTACAGGCAATAGTATTAGCAGGAGTGGCAGTATGACGCCGGAAGACCGGCCAGGCGGCAGGCATGTTTACAACCGCCCTTCGGGAAAATCTCATTTAATTTTTTTTTGGTGCACCCATATTCACTGATCTTTTTCCCGACACTTTTAATCATCAGACGGTCTGACGGTGGCACCTCATATTCATGATAAAATTCCCTTAAATAATTGATCGCCACCCAGTGGCAATCAATTAGTTTCAGTTCATCTATATCAGCCATGACTTGAGCGACATCTTCACTCCAGTCTGAAAAACTTTCCAAGTAACCCTCACTGTTTAGAGGGATAGTGATTCCGTTGACTTCCAGCGCTTGCATAGCTCTTCTCCATCACCTTAAACACTAACTTCTTGGAGTGTTGCGGTGTTCAACATTTATTAAAATGACGACAGAGGAAAAACTGCTCGAGAGGTTCTGCTATCCCGTTATTCGGTCCTTCCCCTGACCGTTTTGAGATTTTGGACTCGACCCTCCTTTGCTACTATATAAAGCGGAGTTACTGCGGGATCGGACTAGCTACTCTGCGAACCTATCTCATTATCCGCATCGATAAATAGTAATCCCTAGGATGAAGATATTAAACAGCCGCTAACAGTCTAGTACAATTTTACGAGTTTCTGTCAATAATAAACGGCCAATGAGGGAAATAGGATTCGTGTGATTTAATTTTGTACAACTGCCTACAAAATAGTAGTGAACGTCACTACTGTCCGGTAAAACTAGTGTCGCTACCTTATAATTGCCTGTAGGACAAAGTAAAAATAACAATTTAAGGGTGTCATCGATTTGAATCGTCCAGAAAACCCTCAAAATACCCATTTCTCAGGGATTTTGGGGATGTTTCCATGCATGTCGGCAAGCTCGTTTTTTCACAGATTATCGACCACCTGCCGATGCACACCTTTCGGCGATGTGTCACCCGCTACCATGGCAACCGTTACAAAAAATCTTTCTCTTGTCTCGATCAGTACCTCTGCATGGCTTTTGCGCAGCTGACTTATCGCGAAAGCTTGCGCGATATTGAGGCCTGTCTGCGAGCACAAAGGGACAAGCTGTACCATATGGGCATCCGTAGCAGTATATCCAGAAGCACTCTGGCGGATGCGAGCGAACGCCGAGATTGGCGTATCTTCGCAGACTTTGCCCATGCACTGATTCGCATAGCCCGACCACTATATGCTGACGAAGATCTTGGTCTCGAACTCGACAATACAATCTACGCACTTGACGCATCCACCATCGACCTATGCTTGTCAGTCTTTCCGTGGGCATTGTTTCGTTCCACCAAGTCTGCCGTCAAACTCCACACCTTGCTGGATCTTCGGGGCAACATCCCGACCTTTATCCACATTTCTGACGGCAAGCTCCATGACGTCAACGTTCTCGATATCTTGCTACCCGAGCCTGGTGCCTTCTACATCATGGATCGCGGTTATGTGGATTTCGAACGACTCTTCGCTTTGCACATGGCAGGGAGTTTCTTTGTCATCCGCGCCAAATCCAATACAAAGTACAAACGCCGCTATTTCGCACCCGGCGGACAAATCTGGCGGAGTGCAGTGTGATCAGACCATCGTGCTGACCGGGGTCAATACGGCAACCGGCTACCCGCAGTCACTACGGCGTATCAAATACCATGATGCCAAAACTGGAAAAACTTTCAATTTCCTGACCAACAACTTTGCCATTCCAGCGCAGACAGTGGCTGATCTCTACCGGTACCGTTGGCAGGTTGAGTTGTTCTTCAAATGGATAAAGCAACATCTACGTATTAAATCGTTCTTTGGCACTTCGGAGAACGCAGTAAAAAGTCAGATCTGGATTGCCATCTCTGTGTACGTGCTCGTGGCCATTATCAAGAAACGGCTCAACATCGACGCAGATCTCTACACAATTCTACAGATCTTGAGCTTGACCTTATTCGAGAAAAGCTCATTATTTCATATGCTTACTGAATCAGAATTTATAAGCGATGATAGCGATATGCCTAACCAACTGAATCTATTTAATAATTTCCCCGGACACTAGTGAGTGAACGTCTAATTTATATGCGGCTTCCGAATACATCAGGGAGTCTCGGGTCAAGATCCGTTTTGACCAGTTCATGGAGTTGGTATTCTGCTCGAATATTTTGTATTCACTCCAGTTGCAACCGGCCTTGACCGGCTACCGCCTGTGAAGGGGAGGGTGGCAGCGACCAATCAATCGGCTTTTCACCCTTGTCAGAGAGGTAGTGGTTGATGCTGGAGAAGTGACCACACCCGAGAAAGCCCCGGTGGGCCGAAAGGGGCGAGGGGTGGGGTGCGGTGAGGACCAGGTGCCGCTCAGTATCTATAAATGCTCCCTTTTTCTGTGCATAACTGCCCCAGAGGAGAAATACCAATCCCTCCTTGTGATCATTCATATGCCGGATCACGGCGTCGGTGAAACTCTCCCACCCCCTCTTCTGGTGTGAGCCGGCGGCTCCCGCCTCAACAGAAAGAGTGGCGTTGAGAAGGAACACTCCCTGTTCCGTCCAGGACTGGAGATAGCCATGCTCCGGCGTACTGATGCCGAGATCAGAGTGTAACTCCTTGAAGATGTTCCTGAGAGAGGGGGGTATGCGGACACCGGGGCGAACGGAGAAGCAGAGCCCGTGGGCCTGGCCTTCGCCATGGTAGGGGTCCTGCCCGATGATTACTACCCGCACCTTTTCCGGCGGAGTGGAGTTGAAGGCGGAGAAGAGCTCATTACGTGGGGGGTAAATGGTTTTGTGGGCACTGTACTCGTCGTTAAGAAAACGCTCTAACTGCTTAATGTAGGGTTGCTCGAACTCACCTTTAAGGGCTCGCTTCCAACCGGGGTTGAGTGCTGTTTTGATATTGAACATATGCAGGGATGATTATCGGGCAGAAGCCTGTTCTTACCGTGTGTTAGTGTCAAAGTTAAACTCCCTGCGGTGCTATCAGGAAGCCTTTTGTGCTAAATGTAGAGATTATTGTTAAATAATCATCGTAGGGTTTATACACCAGATTCCAGGGTTACTGCCAGAGTGAGGAAGAATAAATTAGAGGCAGTTCAATAGTGATAATTGACTAAGGCGCTCCAGATCCCATTTTACTCTCATATTCATTGATAGCTGGGCATAGAACGGCTAACCTCAGGTAAACAGATATAGAGGGAAAACAATGAAAGCGGTGGACTCTACAGCATCATCACTTAATGATATGGAGCTTATGGGAAGTGGCGACGCCTACAAGGAGACACTGTGCGAGATCATTGAAGCCTTGCCCCTGCTTGCCAATTTCAGCAGCACAGAAGTAAAATTGCTTGCTAACTATATGCTTGCCTATCGCGTATGCCAGGGGACTACGATTTTTGAGGAGGGGAGTAGGGACCGCTTTATGGCATTTGTCTCATCCGGCCACTTGCAGGTATACAAAGAGGGAGAGCCGGGGGAGCAGCACGAACTGGCAACCGTTCGTCCCGGCATGTCTATCGGCGAGATGAGTCTGCTGGATAATCAGCCCCACTCCGCCACTGTCATCGCATCTGAGGAGACGGAGCTGCTGGTACTGTCAGGCGAGAAGTTTCAAAAGTTGGAGGAAAAATTCCCCCACCTCGCCTTCAAAATGTTGTGGATTATCTCCCTTATGCTGAGCAACCGTCTGAGAAAGACCAGTGGGATATTGGTGGATTATCTAGGTTAGTGTTTGTGCGAAAATAGACAAGCAGGACGCAGCACTCGCAGTCAAATGGCGTTAAATCCGACAGACTCCTAGGTTAGTTATTCTTGCATAACAGATAGAGGCAAGCGGATGAGAATAGAAGACGATATCAAGCTCGATTACTCTGATGTTCTGCTCAAGCCCAAGCGCAGCACTCTCACCTCTCGCAAAGAGGTGATACTTGAGCGGGAGATCGCTTTTTATCACTCACCGCGGGTGTGGCGGGGCATACCCATTATGACCGCAAATATGACCAGTTGCGGCACCTTCGAGATGGCGCGGATACTCGCTCCTCACCGGATCATCACCACCTTCCACAAATACTACGATATCGATGATTATCTGGCGTTCTTTGAGGTCTACGACAACCCCGACTATATCGCCTACACACTGGGAATCAGGGAGGGGGATCTGACGCAGTTGGATGCGATGATCGAGACGAAGCTGATCAACAACTTCTCTTTTATCTGCCTGGATGTGCCCAACGGTTATCTGGAAAGGTTTCTGGAGGTGATTCAGCATGTGAGGGGACGTTGTCCAAAGCACATCATCATCGCCGGTAATGTGGTCTCCAACGAGATGACCGAGGAGATCATTCTCAACGGTGCGGATATCGTCAAGGTGGGCATAGGCCCCGGTTCTGCCTGCACCACCCGGCTGATGACCGGCGTTGGTTACCCACAACTCAGTGCCGTGATCGAGTGCGCCGATGCCGCCCACGGCATCTCCAATGATCAGGGGTACGGGTTGATTATTGCTGATGGCGGCCTCAATACACCGGGTGATATCGGCAAAGCGTTCTGCGGTGGTGCAGACTTTATTATGTCCGGCTCTCAGTTCTCCGGTTACGAGCAGTCGGGAGGTGATACGGTGGAGCGGGGCGGTAGGCTCTACAAGGAGTATTTCGGTTCTTCATCGAACAAGGCGATGAAAGAGTTTTACGGCAAAAAGGATCTTCACCGAGCTACGGAGGGACGTTATACCCTGATCCCCCACAAGGGTGATCTGGAGGACTTTCTCCAGGACCTCTTCGGCTCCCTGCGCAGCACCGCTACCTACATCGGCGCCAAAAAGCTCAAGGAGTTCCCCAAGCGGGCCACCTTCATCCGTACCAACCGCCAGTTGAATACCATCTACGAGCAGTACGAAGCGAAGGAGTGATCGCTTGTTTCTTGTTTTATGGAGGTGGAGTGCATCAGTGCCAGAGCTGAGCGGCACTCGCTTAAGTGATCTTTTACTGTAGGAGCGACTTTAGTCGCGATAGATGTGGCGCCAAACTCTGGCTGTGTGCCAAATTCCTTCGCGACTGAAGTCGCTCTTACAATGGATAGGGTGAAACTCTTTCCACGTAAGTACCATTCGGCTCAGAGCAGGTGCTTACCATCGAAAACATCCACCTCCAGTGAGAGTGGATCAACGCCATCGATACAGCCAATGTTTACCCGGTAGTGACCGGGCTTTCTTACCGTCTGGTGGAAGGGGTAGATGCCACACTCTTTGCAGAAGAAGTGTTTGGCTGTTTTGTCACCAAACTGATAGAGCCCAAGAGCGCCCTCCTTTGCCTCGATGTTGAGATTTTCCGGAGTGATGATCTCCGAGGACATTACCGCCCCCTTTCTTGCGCAGATTGAGCAGTTACAGCGCAGCCCGTCAGTGATGGGCTCCCCGGTATAGGAGAAGCGGACGGCTCCACAATGACAACTTCCTTGATGTTTTTCAGTCATCCGCTGCCAGCCATGGAGAGCGAAGCGAAGGCTGGTAATCCCCGGTAGCCGTGAGGCCGCACTGCTTACCCGTCGTGCGCGTAGCGCGCCAGAGGGGAAGCAAAGTAGGCATCCGAACACGGCGTCCAGTCACTGGGAACTGACTGCGAAGCGGTAACGAGCTTGCGATGTTATCGCGTAGCGGTCAGTGACCAGGACGGCCGGGGCACTAATAGGCTGTCAAAGATTGAGTGCAAAAGGGGGACTTGGATGTCCCGTTTTGCATCACGAAATCGAAGACTCGCTTATTTTTTCCATACATTTCTTTTCCCGATTACCCATAAACCTCAGCCATTCTCAAGAAGCGATAAGGCATTGGTGGTGTACGCAACGCAACAAAGAGCAATCGCTCAATCATTTCTGGAAGATTGAAGCGACGATTAAACCGATATTCGAATTCGGCAAGATAACGAGGTACATGTTTTTTTCGTATAGCATGAAAAGTTCCCTGCAAAGAATTCTTGACGTTGCCAAGCATGGTGTTCACCCACTTGAAGGTGGAGCTCTGTGCGCTTTTTCGACCGCCACCAGTCACAATGGCCACATGATCGCATTCAGCATCAGTGACAGCTCTGAAGCAGCAGAGACCATCAGAGAATACAGTGCTACCAGAAACCAGACTGGACTTGGCATATCGAGCAATTTCTGCACTACGAAAACCACGCACACGACGCAGATGAATTTTCAAAGGCCTGCCGTCCTGCGTCGTCTCAACGGCGGCTACGAAAGGGATTTTGTTGCGGGAGCCTCGTCCACGCTTACCAGGTTTTTCACCGCCAATATATGCATCATCCATTTCAATGCGGCCAGTCAGCTTTTTCTTACCCTGGCGTTCCATCATTACCTGCATCAGTTTGTGCTTGAGCTTCCACGCAGTGTTGTAGTTCACTCCAATCTCACGAGACAGTTGCAAGGCAGAGGTGCTCTTTTACGCTGGGTCAGCAAATAGATGGCCAGAAACCATTTCTTCAAAGGCAACTTTGTGCCATGAAAAATGGTACCCGCAGTAAGCGATGTCTGGTGATGACATTTATGACACTGGTATATCTTGCGGCTTTTGAGTTCGCAGCACGTTGCGTTACCGCACTCTGGGCAAACATATCCACTTGGCCAGCGAAGTCGATGCAGCGCTTGGCTGCATTGAGTATCGGTACCATATTTTTCCAGAAATTCGTGCAAACCAAGCCCTTTTTGAAACTGGATAGTATTTTTTGGCATGATGGAAACCCTCGTATATTCAGAGGGTTCCATTATGCGGCCACCACAGGCTCAATAGCTGAGCCTGGTGGGTAATCAGGTTTCTTTTTAATGGTGCAAAGCCCGCCTCTTCAACTGCATCTGGTTTTGGACTGCTTGGCTTGCGTCGTTTACCAACGTTCTTTTTGTCACGGTGGCGCTGTTTGACCTTGTTCGCCTTCTGTTTCTCTTCACTTTTGCTCTTTTTCGAGCCTGCCGCTTTGCCCGAGCGTTTCTGCTTTTTCGGGCCGTTGTAACCGCCCTTGAGCTCCTTGATGGTGCGTTTTTCAAACTCCAGCCGCAGGTAGTGTTCGATGCCTGACATCAGGTTCCACTCCTGAGCAGCGATCAGTGAGATGGCCAGCCCCTCTTCACCGGCACGCCCGGTACGGCCGATACGGTGAACATAGTCGGTGCCGTTTCGTGCCATGTCGAAATTGATTACCAGGTCGACTCCTTTTACATCCAGGCCGCGGGCCGCCACATCAGTGCCAACCAATACATTGATGATGCCGCCACGCAGCATCTCCATCACCTGGTTGCGCGAGTCCTGATCCATATCGCCATGGAGGGCATTGGCACGGACTCCTTTGCTGCGCAGGGCATTTCCTATCTTGTCTGCCTGTACTCGGGTGTTGGTGAATACCATCGCCTTTTGGAAGGTTTCATTGTTCAGTAGCCAGGTAAGCAGAGCCTCCTTGTGGATGTTGTCATCTGCCGGCACTATCTGCTGGCGTATGCTGCTGTGCTGGTCGCGGGCACCGCTAAGCTTGATCACTGTCGGCTCACGCATCACATGGTCGGTGATTTTTTTCAGCCCCCTATGGTTAAGGGTGGCGGAGAAGAGCAGCGTCTGGCGATCACTGTTGCACAACTCGACAATCTGCAATACATCTTCGCTCATGCCCATGTCGAGCATACGATCCGCCTCATCCAGTACCAGCACCTCCAGATCACTGAAATCGGTGGTGCCGCGCTCGATATGCTCCAGCAGGCGACCTGGAGTGGCGATCAGCACTTCGGGCTCTTTTCTTAACAGGGAGAACTGGTATTTGAAGCTGGCACCACCGGTGATGACACCCACCTGTAGGCGGCTGGCAGCTGCCAGCTTTTCACTCTGCTTTGTTACCTGCTTCGCCAGTTCCCGGGTGGGGACCAGAATCAGTGCCCGTGTGCCGCCACCGGTTGGTTTCTGGGTTAGTAGTCGGTGCAGGGTGGGCAGTAGGAAGGCGGCGGTTTTACCGCTGCCGGTCTCTGCGCTGACCAGCAGATCGTTTCCCTCCATAGCGGCGGGGATGGTGGCGCTCTGAACAGGGGTAGGCTCGGTGAACTTCAGTTCAGCAAGCTGTTTTTTGAGGCAGGTATGGAGAGCAAAGTGGGAAAACAAAGGGAGAAACCTCGGTGGTGGATTTACATCTGGATGGGTAATTTTAGCAAAAAAGGGTTATTTTCTCCCCTTAATATGCTCCAGAAGTTGACTGCGCAGGGCTCTGGGGAGCCCCGAGATGCTGAGAGTGTCATTCTCGCTATTATATTGCACCCTGTTGTTCAGCTGGTGAGATGAGAAACTGATCGCCAGATCCTTCTCACGGCCTGCAAACTTGACGTAACGGCGCAGGCCGCGGCGATCCATCATCACCTGGCTTTCACTGCCTGGGTAGTTGTCCACCATGAATTTAACGAAGTCGTCCGAGTCGACGTTGTCCACTGCCTGGGATAACTCCTCGATATTCACACCACTGTCCTGTTCATCCTGGGCAAGGCAGTGGTCGACCACTTGACTGCGATAGTTATCCACCTGATCATCGGCGATCTGATCGGCGTAAGCCTCGACTCCCTCAAGAAAGGCGCGGGTCTCTTCGGCCTTATCGATGCCGTTGCCGAAATCGGTCAATTCATAGAAGAGGTTGGCGAGGGGGCGGTTACCCCGTGGCGCAATGAGTGACAGATAGGCGTAGTTCTTCTCCTTTCTCCACTCGGTGAGGTCGACTTTTACGCCAAACAGGGAGGGGCCTAAGTCGAGGGAATAGCTGGGTTTTAACTCCAGGCTACCATCGATGGTGAAGGCGCTTTTATTGGCGGCAAAGAAGAGATAGAAGACCTGACTATCGAACGATTTTTCGATAAAGAAGAGAGTATGGGTATCAATCTCCACCTCCTTCTCGTCAATGAATGTTTTCATCAGAGTCATTACCTGATGGGATAATTGGGTAAAGCTGAGCTCTCCCTCCAGGTGCTTCTCCAGCAGTCTGGCCAGTCCACCGGGGCCATTGGCTGAGGCAAAGCGACCGTGTTCACGATTGATCCGTCCCAGGTAGGTTCTTTTCAGCTCGGCCGCCAGTTCACTGATCTCCCCGCTTTTACTGCATTCGTCCTCTTTCAGGTTGAGAACGGCTTTGGTATCGGCCTGGCGCTTGATACGGTGGAGAATAAAGTGGCCTAGGGACATTGGGGCTCCAGGGAATTAAACGTTGCATTACGGAATCAATAGGGTTGAATTGTGCTATTTTAGGCCAAATCTACTTGGGAATCTCTGAATAAGCTGGAGTGCTGTGCGGTCACTTTTGACGCGCTTGGCGGTTCCCTGAAGTTATTGCCCCTTTTTGGAAGGAGTTATGTATATGTGGAACAAATTGATTCTATTGGTGATTCTTGGCCTGTTTCTGGGCGGATGTAATCAGTCTCCCGCAGTTGCGGTGTTGGATATTGGACGGCTGGCGGAGGAGTCCGGGCTTAAAAAGATAACCAGTGATATTTTGACCAAGACCAGGGATGAGCTCCAGGCACAACTGCTGGTGCAGCAGGAGGAGTTGAAAGCACAGGTGGAAGCTCAGCAGGCAAAGCTGAGTGATCCTCCAACCCAGCAGGAGATGCAGCAGTTGGCCCAGTTATCCGCAGTCGCCGGCAGGCAGCTCCAGGCGGCACAACAGAAGGCAAATCTGACGCTGCATGATTTGGGACAGGATCTGGCGCAGCAGTTTCGTACTCAGGTCCAGCCTCATGCCCGCCGTGTTGCGGTGCTGCGGGGAATGAATGTGGTCCTGCTGGATGATCGTAAAACTGTTCTCGTTGCCTTGCCCGAGATCGACATTACCGATGCAGTGATTGCCGAGATCAGTAATGTGACAATCGAGTTAAAAACAGCGGATGAGGGTGTTGCTGAGGTGAAAGAGACTGCACCGCCTGACACCAAATAGACCTCCCTCAACGGGGATTTATTAGTATTCGGATGGAGTTGGTTTTAATCCATTTAGTTGAGATCCACGATCAAGAGCGGCAATGGGATATCTCAAGTGAGGAGTAAGGCGGGTGATGCCATCTGTCCATCCTGTCTGACAGTAGGAGGTGGCTCTTTCTACCAAGACAGGCGTGACTACTTTCGTTGCCCTGTTTGCTGCCTTGTCTTTGTCCCTCCCCATCAGTTTTTGCCTCCGCAGGAAGAGAAAGCGGTATACGATTTACATGAAAATTCAGCATTTGATTCGGGTTACCGCCGTTTCCTGAACCGTCTTTTTATCCCGTTATCACAGTGTCTGGTCCCTCACAGCAATGGTCTTGATTTTGGTTCTGGGCCGGAGCCAACACTCTCTTTGATGTTTGAAGAGGTCGGGCATTCCATGGAGATTTATGATCCATTCTATGCCCCGGAGATCAAACCACTGCAACTGAATTATGACTTCATTACTGCCACCGAAGTGGTGGAGCATCTGCATCATCCACGACGGGAGTTGGATAGGCTCTGGTCTCGCCTGAAGCCGAATGGTTTGCTCGGTATCATGACCAAGCGCGTGATCAACAGAGAGTCATTTTCCTCTTGGCACTACAAAAATGATCCAACCCATGTCTGCTTTTTTTCACTTGAAACTTTTCAATGGTACGCAGAACATTGGCGTGCAGAATTGACAGTTCCTGAAAAGGATGTCGTTCTTTTTAAGAAGGTCATTTAGTCTCATCTGGGTAACGCTTGAGCATGGTGAGTAATCAGGTTCCATCATTAGCCGGGATTATGTCGGATACCATTAAAAAACTGCTGCTTCTATTGTTCAAGACCGGGCTGCTACTGGTTCTTCTGCTTATAGGGTACCTGCTTGCGGCATTGATATCCTATGGTCTGTCCAGTCTTGAAGGTCAATCTGTTATCGAAGCAGAGGCATCGGTCCCCATCTACCTGTTTGCTGATGATTTTCACGCTGACCTGATGATTCCCATCGATGCCATGGATCCGGCATGGGACTACCTGTTCGCCAACGGGGATTTATCCGTTCCCCGTCGGGAGATCAAGCTCCTCTCCATAGGCTGGGGCTCGAGGGAGTTCTACCTCAACATGCGTGAATGGGACCAACTCACACTCGACCTCAGTCTAAAGGCGCTGGCCTTCGATGCGACGGTGATGCATATCACCGCCTACCGGAGTGATGTCGTTAAGTTGGATCACCCCATGGTGAGTCGACGCCATATCAACCTGGATGGGTACGGAAAGTTAATGCAGTTTATTCGGCAAGGCTTTGCGATGGATTCATACCAACGTGCCATTCATATCCCCGGTATGGGATATGGAGTCAATGACTCATTCTTTGAGGGCACCGGTAACTACAATCTGATAAGGACCTGCAATCAATGGACAGGAGAGGCACTGCGTCAGGCGGGAATTTCCGCACCACGATGGGCGCCTTTTTCGCACACATTGAGATGGACTCTGCAGAGCTCAGGCACAGAAATATAGATCCATCGTTAACACCCTCAATCATCTGCACGTTTCAGGGCGCTCATAGATCAGTTAGTAATATCTGTAATGAATGGACGTGTTTAAGGGGCCTCTGAACAAGCAATAAAAGATTGCCTTGTACTCAGGATGTACAACATTCATGTCGAAAATCTTGCCAACAGCCTGTTATTACCTACATGGAAGTAGGCAATGAGCGAAAGCAGGATGCGGTAGCGTTAGCTGCGAGCAATCCTTCGACCTTGCCTCTCCCGAGCACAATTCGATTCGTTCTTCCTTGTTCGGGGATTCCCTCGATACTCGATTTAATTAACCAGCAATGCCCAAACAGAAACCAGGGTGGCAAACACGCTAATAAATCCAAAAGCGATCAAGCTACAACCCTTACAGATGTTGCCAAATATACTAGGTGTTGTTTCAGTCATACACTCCTCCTTATATTTACCAAACAGGTCATAAAGAACTGCCCAATATGCTCTCCCTCTCCATGCTATTCGCCATCAAACTACGCAGAAAATTGTGAATCAGTAAGAGCTGTTGACAGGTAGTGCGGCTCAATATCTGTGCCGATGACTCCTGTGCTTTTTGTTATTGAACTTAACTAATGGACTATATTCTGACAAATGTCAATGTTATTTGTGCGTGAATAAGGCCGATAGCCAAGATTTTCGATATCTAATAGATTTAAGAAATCAGCTGATTTCCGGTGAAAAAGTGCCCCACCAGACCAAGATCGACCTTGTCAGAGTCATATTTTGATCTCATGACTCGATCTATTCATCATCCATCAGGCGTGACTCAAGGAGACTCTGAAGATTATCCTGTCTTCTGGAGGCCATCAGCTCAAACACCTCCTGAACGTCGGGATCGAGGGTTTTGAGGTAGTCACGGAGCTGATTTCCCTGGATTAGCCGCAGAGTGGTATCTTCAGTGGCCGTTGCTGTGGCGTTGCGCGGTACGCTCTCCATAATGGCCATTTCACCCACCAGCTCTCCCGGTGTCACATGCCCAAGAACGACCTTCTGTCCGGTATCCTGGGTACTGATTTCAAGACCCCCCGAAACTACGATATAGGCACAGTCACCCGGATCTCCTTTTTCAAAAAGAACAGTGCCGCCGGTAATCTCGATAACTTCAAATTTAATCGCCATGTCGGTCCCCAGTTTTCGGGAAATTGCTATTTTTCACCCTGAGTGTAGTTGAAATTCTCCTGCCATCCGGCGATGGCTGACTGGATTGTGAGCGGATAGACGGTTTTGCAGAATTTTCCTCGTTTGACACTGGGCTATTTTTTCGTATACATTCGTCTAAGCGAATATATGAAAATATTTAGGCAGCCCGAGCATCATGAGTATCACCCCTGACCAGTTTCTTCGTTCAATGGCGGACTCAACCCGCTTGCGCCTGCTGACGCTGTTATCGGAGAAGAGAGAGCTCTGTGTCTGTGAGCTAAAAGATGCTTTGGGGCTGGCCCAGCCCAAAGTATCCCGCCACCTCGCTGTGTTGCGCGAGTGTGGGCTTCTGATGGGGCGACGAGAAGGGTTGTGGATCTACTATCGTCTAGACCCCGATATGCCCGCTTGGGCGGCGCGGGCGCTGGCAGCTGTGTATGATGGTTGTCATGGCAAATCACCCTATCGAGAGGATATACAGCGACTCGCTGAGGTCTGTTGCAGGCCGGGCGATGCCTGTGACTTTTGAGGATTTATGTTGAGGCATTCCTCCATACTCACTCCATATATATGGCTGCTAAGATGTATTGGTCATGCAATGTGCAGAGTCACTATATAAGGATCTTTTCATGTGTCTTGAAATCTCTTTTGCCACCTTTGGTGGATAGAGTTAACCAACTATAAAGTGGAAGTGATGAATCATCCCATTGTAGATTTGAAAAATTATTTTGTGGTGACGGCGGGTTATTGGACCTTCACCATCACCGATGGCGCTATTCGTATGCTGGTGGTGCTCTATTTCCATCAGCTTGGCTATGCTCCCCTCGATATCGCACTGCTGTTCCTCTTTTATGAAATCTTTGGTGTGGTGACCAACCTTGTTGGAGGTTGGCTCGGGTCTCGTATTGGTCTCAATCTCACGATGCATATCGGCATGGGTATGCAAGTGGTGGCGCTTGCTCTATTGGCAGTGCCTGATGCCTGGCTGTCGGTACCCTATGTGATGATGGCTCAGGCACTTTCGGGTATCGCCAAGGATCTCAACAAGATGAGTGCCAAGGCGAGCGTCAAACTGATGTTGCCCAAAGATGAGAATGCCCGGCTCTTTAAATGGGTGGCAGTGTTAACCGGTTCTAAAAACGCCCTCAAGGGGCTGGGCTTTTTTATCGGTGGCTTTCTGCTCTCTCAGGTTGGTTTTCGTTGGGCGCTGCTGATTCTTGCCGCTCTGTTACTAATGACGCTGGTGGTGACGGCAATATTGTTACCGGGTGGTATCGGTAAAACCAAGGCGAAGCCGAAATTTACCGAGCTATTCTCCAAAACTCCTGAAGTCAACTGGCTGTCGGCAGCACGTTTCTTTCTTTTCGCCTCCAGGGATGTCTGGTTTGTTGTCGGTGTTCCTGTATTTCTCACTTCAACGCTGGGGTGGGGGCATACCCAGGTAGGTGGTTTTCTCGCCCTCTGGGTTATCGGTTACGGTTTTGTGCAGGCTGTTGCTCCAAGACTGCTGAGAAAGGAGCACCACCACCACGGGCCTGATGGTGGCAGTGCCACATTGTGGGTTTTCGTGCTGGCGCTGTTTCCAGCAGCGATCGCCCTTGCACTACAGCAAGACGTATCACCTACGTTTGCTGTTATCGCCGGGCTGTCGCTCTTCGGTGCAGTGTTTGCGGTTAACTCCGCACTCCACTCTTATCTGATTCTGGCCTATTCGGATCACGATAAGGTAGCGTTGAATGTTGGTTTCTACTACATGGCTAATGCCGGTGGGCGGCTCGCCGGCACTGTGCTCTCCGGCCTGATTTACCAGCTGCAAGGACTGGAAGGTTGCCTCTGGTGGTCAACCGGGCTGCTCTTCACTGCCGGTCTGCTCTCGATAAAATTACCTCGTGCCAAGCAGCACGAATAACTTTCTACAAGGAGCTAATATGCAATTTTTTCGAACTTTTATTCTCCTTATACTCATGGCTATGGCGCAGTCCGTATGGGCTGATCGGGATTTTCTAATTGATGCCGAATGGCTTGCAGATCATATTGACGATGAAGGTTTGATCGTTCTTGAGGTGCGTTACCATCCTCATCGCTACTTCACAGTTGGGCATATTCCGGGTGCGGTACAGGTGCAGCGTTTTAAAGATTTAGGTAATAACACCACCAGCCCATTGATGCGTTTTCCCACCCGTGAGGCATTCCAGCAGACACTGCGTGGATGGGGTGTCAATGATGACTCTACGCTGGTGATCTATGATGACTCCAGTACTGCTCTGGCCTCCCGGCTCTACTATCTGCTTGAGCTCTACGGTTTCGAGATGAGCGAGGTGAAACTACTCGATGGTGGTACCGGTGAGTGGAGCGCGTTTGAGGATATGAGCAAAGAGGCGGTAACACCAGCCAAGGGTGGTGTGACGCTGAAAGAGGCCAATCCGGCGATGTATGTGGAGTGGACCGATGTCTATGATGATGTGGTCTCACGTCGTGATCCTAATGTGGTGCTATTGGATGCGCGCCCTCACAGTATGTACACCGGAAAAGAGATTAAACATGCCATTATGGGCGGACATATCCCCGGTGCCATTAGTATCGTCAGCCTCGATGGAACAAGCTCGCAGAAGTGGATAGAAGAGGCGGATCTGGCCGCTATGTATCAATCAATACCTAAAGACAAGACCGTCTATGCCTACTGCCACGATGGCTTCCGTATGAGTCTTGCTTATGTGCAGTTGAAGAGCCTGGGTTACAAAGATGTGCGCCTCTATAACGGCGGCTGGTCCCACTGGGGCAACCGGCTGACTCTGCCGGTTGTAGAAGGAGAGAAGCCCTACAGTGGAGATTATGATCTATGAGCTTTACCAACTTAGGTCGTCGGGTACTGCTGTTTGCACTTTTGCTGGTTGTTATCGATGCCACTGCTTTTGAACTGCGGGTGCAACAGGTGACTGATGATGTCTACGCCCTGGTGGGTGACACCGGCCCCCGCACATATGACAACCACGCACTCAACAATACCCTTGGCTTTGTTGTTACGGCAGAGGGTGTTGTGTTGGTCGATTCCGGTGCCACTCCCGAAGGTGCCCGACTGATTGAGAAGGCGATCGCCGGGGTCACTCATCTACCGGTGCGCTGGGTAATCAATACCGGTATGCAGGACCACAAGTGGATGGGTAACAGCTACTTTGCCGTCAAAGGGGCGGAGATCATCGCTTTGCGGCGCACGGTCGATGGCCAGAAAGAGCTGGCAGAGAGTCATGTTCAGCGTCTCAATAGCGTACTCAAAGAGCGTGCGGCAGCGGTGGAGCCGGTCTATGCAGACCGTATAGTGGATGCCGACCGGGCCGCCATTGAATTGGGAGGAGTGCAGTTTGAGCTGATCTGGCTCGGTGACAGCCATTTTCCAGGTGATGGCGTAGTTTGGTTGCCGGAGCGGCGATTGGTGTTTACCGGCGATCTGGTTTATGTCGACCGCATGCTGGGAATACAGCAGGTAACCTCGGTAAAGGCGTGGCAGGGGAGCTTCAATGCCCTCAAGGCGCTTAATCCCCTCCATCTGGTGCCGGGACATGGCGATGCCTGTGATCTGGCCAAAGCCCAGCGGGAGACAGGAGATTATCTCGACTGGTTGGTTGTCGAAGTAGGTAAGGCGATTGAAGAGTGGAAGGAGTTGGGTGAGACGGTTGATAGCCTCGCCGATGCGCCGCGCTTTAAACACCTCGAGAACTTTGGCAGTTGGCACCGGATAAATATCAACAGAACCTATCTACAGTTGGAAGCAGGAGCCCTATAAGGAACCTCTGAACAAGTCATGACCGATTGCCTTGCACTCAATAGGCGCAATATCTGCGTTGAAAATCTTGCTAATAGCCTGCTATTAGCCTTGATCTTGCGCCTCCTGAGCACAATTCAATTCGGCCAGACTTATTCAGAGCTTCCATAAGGGAGCGGTGATTATGAGTAATAAATTATCGGTTGATGAAGTGCGCAATGCGGTACGTGAAACCTACGCCCAAGTGGTCAGGCAGAATGAGCAAACCGCCACAACTGAGACAGGGTGCTGCAGTGGCAGTAGTTGCTGTGCACCGGAGGTGGCAAGTCTGCAGTCAGCAGAGGTGATCTCCGTTGGACTGGGCTACAGTGATGAGGATGTGGCCGTAATACCTGAAGGAGCCAATATGGGATTGGGTTGCGGCAACCCCCAGGCGATTGCCGCACTAAAGCCGGGGGAGATCGTTGTCGATCTTGGCTGTGGTGGTGGCTTCGATGCCTTTCTTGCCGCCCGACAGGTGGGCCCCGATGGGCGGGTGATCGGTGTTGATATGACGCCGGATATGATCTCCAAGGCGCGTAAGAATGTTGAGAAATCAGATTTTGAGAATGTCGATATCCGCTTGGGTGAGATCGAGCACCTGCCGATAGCAGATAATTCAGTGGATGTAATTATCTCCAACTGCGTAATCAATCTATCACCGGAAAAGAGACAAGTATTTGCAGATGCTTTCCGTGTATTGAAATCGGGTGGACGTCTGGCCATCTCAGATATTGTTGCTACTGCACCAATGCCCGAGTCTGCACTCAATGATCCGGCACTGATCTCCGGCTGCCTCTCCGGTGCATCGACTATCGATGACCATTTGGCAATGCTGGAGGCGGCCGGCTTTGTTGATATTGTTATTACAGAGAAACCGGAGAGCAGGGCGTTTATTGCTGACTGGGCTCCCGGTAGTGGGCTCGAAGAGTATGTGGTGTCGGCAACCATTGAGGCGCGAAAAGAGTAGCGGTAAAGCGTGGTGAGGGTAGGTTTTTGGAGGGGCGGTACAGCTGGCGGTCTTTCTCCACCAACAAAAAAACTAGCCAGGGCAAACCGTCGCAGATCGGTGATTGAGTTGGCGGCCTGAGTGACCGGAATCAAGGCATTATTTTTCGATGAGTTAAGCTAGTATTCTATACAGGGGCAGTGTTACGGGGAAATGCTCGTGAGGAGACCTTATGGATCTGATGCATGCCAAAGCGGAATTCGAAGTAGGCCAACTAAGTGAAGCGGTAGCGGAGCCTTCTGAACAGGGTGACGGCTGGCGGTTACTGTTACACACAAAAAACAGGGGAACATTGGCGCTCACCGACCACTCGGGACGAGAATGCCTGTATCACAGCCTGGACCATGCCACCGAGGTAGGGCGGGATATCGGTTTCGACTCTGTGCGCGTAGAGGAGCACTTCTGATCCGAATGTTAGCTTTTATGCGCGGAGGTCTAGTTTAGCGCTAACCTGTCACTGACTCCGCTATCTTCTTCGCACTGTGTGAGAGCAGCAATGAAGGGGTTGCCCACGAAATGCTATGATCCGGCCAGGCCTATTCCCCTGAAGAGGCAGAGGCAGCTAAAGCTGCTAAGTTGAACTATGCTGCATGGGTAGCAAGCTGTATGTTACGACTGCCGGGTCACAGGTGTAGAGGCTTCTTAATGTTCCTTTGCCAACCCGCTCATATCCATTCGTGCTGGAATCACAACAATACCACCAGAACTGATGGTAAAGAGTTTCTCATCGGTGGCATGGTGACTGCCAATGATGGTTCCGGGTGGGATCTTTACCCCTTTGTCGACGATGGTGCGATAGAGTTGGGCTCCCGCGCCTACATCCACACCTTCGAAGAGGATGGATTCAACCACTCGGGCCTCTTCACCCACACGTACGCTGGGTGAAAGCACGGAGCGGATCACCTGTCCGCCGGCTATAATGTCACCGCTGCTTACCAGAGAGTCCATAGCGATGCCCGCTCGTCCCACTCGCTTTTCACACACCAGATCAGCAAAGACAAACTTGGCAGGGGGGGCGGGTTTTATATAGGTGTTGATGGGCCACTTTTTATCGTAGAGATTAAATATCGGTTCTACCGATACCAGGTCCATATTGGCTTCCCAGTAGGCGTCGATGGTGCCGACATCCCTCCAGTAGAGCTCACTCTTACGGTTTTCATCGACAAAAGGATAAGCATTCACTCTTACCTTGTGGATCAGTTCAGGCAGAATGTCCTTGCCAAAGTCGTGACTACTCTCTGGCTTGGCATTGTCCTCTTTCAGTACTTTTATCAGCAGTTGGGTGTCGAATACATAGATTCCCATGGAGGCCAGCGCTTTTTTGGGCTTTCCCGGTATGGTGGCTGGTCTTTTTGGCTTTTCATGGAAATCGGTGATGCGGTTGTGTTTGTCCACCGTCATTACACCGAGTGAACCTGCATTAGTGAGGGGTACCTCGATAGCACCTACCGTTACTGCTGCCTTTTTCTCGATGTGCTCACGGATCATTCGCTGGTAGTTCATCTTGTATATGTGATCACCCGCAAGAATCAGTACATGTTCCGGTTTGGCGTACTCTATTGAGTAGATATTCTGGTAGACCGCATCGGCGGTGCCCTGGTACCACATGCTGCCAACCCGCTGCTGTGGCGGCAGGAACTGGATATATTCACCCAGGGTATCTGGAAGAAAGGACCAGCCATTTCGGATATGCCGTTCCAGGGATAGGGATTTGTACTGGGTGACCAGGTAGATACGCCTGATCTGTGAATTGAGGCAGTTACTCAGGGTGAAGTCGATCAGGCGGTAGTAGCCGCCAAAGGGGACGGCAGGTTTTACCCGGTCTCTGGTCAAGGGGGCGAGGCGTTCACCGACACCGCCGGCCAGAATCATGGCCAGTGTATTGCTCTTCATGTTCCCTCCGGTGGCTATTCGGCAACGGCCGCGGTGAAACCGGGAAGTTGCCGTTACCACGCGTGTTCTGCGGTTCCTTAGGTGGCGAACTCTGAGTATAGATGGTTTTTCAGTGGGCGAGGTGTCTCGTACTACCACCTCTCCATATAGGAAAAATAGTGGTAACTGTGTGCTGCTAGGAGCCTGTCCGAGAATAGATCAACCTGCTGCAACTGCGTCTGATTGGCCAGATTCCCCGATCATTTTCGTTAAACCTAGAAACCGCAGTTGACCGCTCCATTCTGAAGTTAAGTTACTGAAATGAGAACCGTTGATATCAATTTACACTTTCACCTGCCGGGTGAACCACGCTACGGGGTGAATTGCACGCTTGCAGCGGCACATGGCGGCGTTACAACTCCTTGCAATAGAACAACTATTACGCGTCGTTGTGCCTTGCCCTGCACCACTGCAAACGCACACTTCAACCCAGTCCAACTGCGGTTTCTAGGTTAAATAGGCCCACTATTCGCCTCAAATGATCAGAAAATCTGACTCAATCAGTCACAGTTTCGCTACGGTCGCTATTCTCGGACAGGCTCCTAGTCATCTATGAAGGCAACCGGATCAACTCTCTAAAAACCCACAATGAAACTTCCTCTGGAGAAGCTATCCTTATAGTCACATTGTGGTTAATCAATAGCTGAATACTATGGAGAAACGCGGAACTCTGATTGATCGGCTGAATCGTCTGAATGCAATTGGTGTGGCACTGTCGGCAGAGCGTGATACCGGGAAGCTGCTCGACAGAATATTGCAAAATGCCTGCTCGTTGACCCATGCCGACGGTGGCACCCTCTATCTGCGATCAGAGGAGGAGCGTTGCCTCAACTTCAAAATCATGCTGACTCACTCTCTCGGTATTCACTGGCGTGAGGTGAGGGACGGCGCAACAGAGCGTTATCCCTCTTTGCCGCTCTACGACGGCAACGGAGATCCCAACAACCATTTGGTTGCTACCTATACCGCTACCACCGGCCACACAACCAACATTCCTGATGTCTATGCTGCTGAAGGATTCGATTTCTCTGGTACCCATGAGTTTGATGAGCGCTTTGGCTACCGCTGTCGCTCTTTTCTCGCCGTACCGTTGGTCAACTATGAGAAAGAGGTGATCGGGGTGCTGCAACTGATCAATGCCCAGGATACTGTCACCAAAGAGGTTATTCCATTCAGTGTAGAGGATCAGCAGTTGGTGGAGTCCCTGGCATCCCAGGCGGCTGTTGCCCTGACCAATCAGCGCTTTATCGAAGAGCAGAGAAAGCTGTTTGAGTCACTGGTGAAGGTGCTTAGTGATGTGATTGATGAGCGCTCTCCCTATACCGCTGGGCACTGTCGCAGGGTATCGAAGCTGACACTGCTTATTGCCGAAGCGGTGGCCAATAGTGATGGAAATTTATCGAATTTCTCTCTGAGCGATGAAGATCGTTATGAGCTGAAGATTGCCGGTTGGCTCCATGACTGCGGCAAAATCACCACACCGGATCATATTATCGACAAGCGGACCAAGCTGGAGTCGATATTCAACCGGGTGGGGGTGGTTGAGCTGCGGTTTCAGCTGGTGAAGCAGGAGATGCACCTTAAGTTTATTCAGCAACGGGGGGAGGCTGGGCCTGATGCTGATTTTGAAGCGCTTGAACAGCGGTTCGGGAGAGAGATAAATGCGCTTGATGATGATCTGAGGTTTATCCTAAAGATGAATATAGGAAGTGAAAATCTGGGAGATGATGAAGTGGCGCGGATCAAGGCGATTGCCCGGAGAAAATGGGTTTCCCCCAACGGCACAGAGGAGGATCTGCTTAGTGAAGATGAGGTGATTAATCTAACGATACGCAAAGGCACATTGACAGATGAGGAGCGACTGCGTGTCAATCACCACGCTGAGGCCAGTCTTAAAATGCTCAATGGATTGCGCTTCCCCGGCTATCTGAAGAATGTGCCGGAATATGCCGGTTGCCATCACGAACATATAGATGGCAGCGGCTATCCACGAGGCCTCACCGGTGAGCAGATGTCAATACCGGCCCGGATGATGTGTGTCGCCGATATCTTCGAGGCGGTGACGGCCCGTGATCGGCCCTATCGTGATCCGATCAAGCTCTCTCAGGCGCTGGCTATTCTCTGCCGCATGACCCTGGGTAATCAACTGGATGCCGATATTATGGATGTCTTTATCGGTGACAAGGTGTACATGCGCTATGCAGAGCAGTTTCTTGATGAGAGTCAGATTGATGAGGTTGATGAGACACAGCTACCAGACTATCGATAGTTGTATCAGACTGCCTCGCTGATAAATACGCTGCTATGTCAATGTAAACGGTATAGCGATGTGCTTAAATGCATAGGATATATTTAGCTATGGATTTGTTAATGAAAAATTCCGTTATCGCCAATGTCAGCTTCTCCTTCAAGGGAGAGATCTTCAATCTGTCGATGCCCGTGGATCTTGATGCCGTCATGGAAGAAGAAGAGAATATTTCTAACCTCTACCCTCAGATGGCGGAGAGTAACGGTATCGGTCTCTACAGCTACGAGTACGAAATGATGATGGCTGAGCCGATAATGTTCAGCGCTGCTGAGGGAATTGCTGCCGACTATCTTGTTGATGGTGTGTTTGATTTAGAGTCGTTTCAGACCGCCTGGCGCCAAGCCAGGGTTATGCATCTTCTGGGAATGATTGCCGAGAGTGAAATGGGTATCGGTGATCTTGAAGCGCACCCTGAGCTTAAGCGTGCTCTCACCGAGGCCTATCTGTGTGGCAAGGAGAGTGGTTGATCGGTGAAGGGCAGAGATGAAATAGGATTTTTTCGACTGCTGTTGATCCTGTTTTGGCTTTTGCCGGTTACAGCCGAAACGGCAACCGATATAGATGCCTTTTTTACCCCTGATGAGAAAAGCAGGGCACTGGCCGGCACCATTATCAGTTATACCTACCTGAAAGGGAGTAGCGTTATCAGTAGTGAGGGTGATCCACCCTCTGAAATCACTCTACCCGATACGGAGTATATACGGGGAGCAGAGTATGCGGACTATGAGATGCTTGCGGTGGAGAAGGCATTTATACCCTACCCTTCACCTGATCCTCTGGATGTCAATATATACAATCGCCTGACAAGCTATGCTGGTCTGAAAGGGATGAACTACTACTCAAAGACCGAAGGGGAACGCATACCGCTCATTATTGAGTCTTCCCGCATCCCATCACCCAAAATAGAGTCTCCGTTGAAGGATGTCATCTATAAAAGCATACCCGTCTCACGTACCGATTTCTTTCGCATGGTAGATAACCGCTTCGGTGAACTTCGCTTCAAGAGTGAAGTTGAATCTGTCGGTGACCATTTTATTGTACGCCACACCTCTACACACGGATTGAAAAGATGGGTGTTTGATGTCAATGAGCCGGGAGAAAATCGGCTCGTTTACCTTCTGTTTCGTGACCGGGTGGCCGGGGGCTATTTTTACTACGCTTTTCATGGCATGCGAATTCGTAGTGGTTTTATCCTTGGGTTGGGAATGCTGTTGCCGGAGAATTTTGCCAACCGCTTGCGTGCCGGTACGGTAAATGCCGCAAAGCAGTTTGGCATCGACTGGAGTGACAGAATCGTCGCTTTTGAGTGACTTATGTGATGAGGCATAAATGGCCTCTTTTTTAGACGGTATTTAATTCCTGACTTGACAGGATTGATGTGTAATACTAGCTTGTGCATAGAATATAATTTTTTATTTTTCAAATAGTTTCGTCATGTTATAAAACTATTACTGGAAGTGATTTAATGAGCCGAGAAGTGGGAAGACCCGACCTGGAAGTGCTGCAGCGCTTTGTTCCCCTGCGTGATCTCAGTGAAAACCAGCTTGTGCTCTTGGCGCAGCATCTCTTTATGGAAGAGGCGGATGAGGGAGAGGTACTGATTGAGATCGGCAGTGAAGATGAGAACAGCTTCTATCTGATTGATGGTCGAGTACGGTTGCTTGCGGGAGACGGCCGGAGTGTAAATATAAAGGGTGGTACCGATCACGCTTCTCATCCTATTTCACAACTTATTCCACGGCGGTTCCAGGTGAGTGCCTTGTCAGGGGTTCATTTTCTGCGTATCGACAATCAGGTGATAAAAAATATCACACCCAAGTTGAGCATGCGTAACTACCTGCGGGGGTACGAGGTTGCCGAAGATGATCAGGTTGAGATTGAAGCTGGGGTCAAAGGGGAGTTTGCCCACTATCTTCTTACCCAGCTAAAAGAGGATAAGCTGGTGTTGCCGAGTCCGCCGGAGATGGCGGCACGCATAGGGCGCGCCATCGAGGATGATGTGGCAGATGCTGAGAGCATTGCCCGGATTATCCAGAGTGATCCCGCGATCAGCGCCAAGATTGTGAAAGCAGCGAATAGTGCGCTCTACGGCACAATGACTCCGGTGGGGAGCTGTGTCGGTGCGGTAACGCGCCTTGGCATGCGTACTGCGCACAGTTTGGTATTGACCTATACCCTGCGGGATATTTTCAAGACCGATTCGCCGGTACTGCAGCAGCGTATGGAGGCGCTGTGGAAGCACAGCATTCGCACCGCTGCGCTCTGCCATGTGATGGCGAGACGGGATATGCGCTTCAATATTGAAATGGCGATGTTGATTGGGCTACTGCACGATATCGGTCTGATGGCAATTATCCAGTGCGCCGCCAAGCATGAAGAGTTGATAGATAAGCCGGAAGTGCTGGAGTATGCCATTGATCACTTCCGTGGGCCGATCGGCAGTAAAATACTGCGTACTTGGCGTTTTCCCCATGAGTTTGAAGTTGCCGCCCTGGAGGCTGAGAGTTGGATGCGTGATATCGGTGGAGAAGCTGACTACTGTGATTTGGTAATCGTAGCGCAGCTCCACAGCTATATCGGCACACCCATGGCATTCAAGGTGCCACCGCTGAATGAGGTGCCGGCGCTGGCGAGGCTTGGGCTGGGTGAGTTGACTCCTATCGCAAGCCTCAACCTGCTGGAGGCGGCGGATGATGAGATCAAGGAAACTGAGGCGCTGCTTTCAGGTTAATTCAGATCGCTTCCGGTTAACCATTCCGCTCTTCCATTACCCGCTCTACCGTATCGACAATCGCCTGGGTCTGTGGATCGATCTCTATATTGATAAGATCACCGGGCTTGCGCCCGCCGATGTTGGTACGCTCCAAGGTTTCAGGGATCAGATTGACGTTAAAATCGGTTCCACGTACATCGCCAATGGTCAGGCTGATGCCGTCGATACCTATATAACCTTTAGGGAAGATGTACTTTTTTAGCCCTTCGGGCAGACGGAACCAGATCTGATGATTGTTTTCACTTTCAATTACCCTGGTTACTCCGGCGGTACAGATGATATGTCCGGACATCTGGTGGCCGCCGATCTCATCGCCAAAACGGGCGGCCCGCTCAAAGTTGACCCGATCACCCTCCTTCAGTTGCCCCAGGTTGGTCAATCGCAATGTCTCTTGCATCAAGTCGAAGGTAACCAGTGAACCCTCGCTTTTGACCACGGTCAGGCAGCAGCCGTTGTGGGCAACCGAGGCTCCCGCTTTCAGGTTACCGATATATTCATCCGGCATACGAATTTTGTGAGTGCGAAAGTTCTGCTTTTCGAGAATGGTCACGACCTCAGCCGTGCCTTGGACAATTCCGGTGAACATACCTGCCTCCTGATGGTAGGTCTATTATTCTACCATTTCAGAAGGCTCCTAAGGAGTATCCGAAAGAGTTGGGATAAAGTGGATTAGGGATTGAAAAGCGGCAATTTGAGGTGCCTATTGCACAGGATGACGTGTTGTTGAGATAGGGTGACAACGAAAGAATGGTAGTTAGATACCTCAAGATCTGGGATGCAGGACTCCTCCAGAGGTTTCTTAACCGTGGGTGCGGGCAAACCCCTCCATCCCTTCTACCCTTAGGCTTCTCCGTTTCTGAATAAACAGATGGGGCCTGCGCCGGTCACTGTCACGCCGTTCGGCTTCCTCGGAGGGGTCGCTGAGCGACAGATGGTTTCGTCGGTCATTGTGGGGAGAGCGGTGAAAATATTGGTGCACCTCCAGTGGGCGGCGTTTGAGCTTTTTGCCGTTGAGTCGCTGGATGACGCCATTAATATCCTGGGCGGTGAAGATCTCGGCAATACCGTGATACTCCACGGTGCCGGCACTTTTGTTGGTTATTTGGATGATGTGACAGTCACCAAGTTCATCATGAGGGAGAAATGAGAGCCCGAAGAGGCTTGACCTTAGGCCCTGCTGCACAAACCGAACGAGATCCTGGCGGCGGGTGTTATCAGGCAACTTGCGGATAAATATCTTCTCTCTAGGCTTCATTAATCTCTCTTCCTTGAACTGTGTCACAGAAACTTATGTTAATTTTTAGTACAGAAAGACTATGAAATCAAGAAGATTAGACTTCCTGGGAAACAACTCCTTTACTATTCCCTTCAACCATAGCTATCCCACCTTTTTGTGTAACCAATGGAAATTACAGGGTATTTGGGGTACAACCTCTACCTATGGTCACCCTTCTCCGTTATGATCGCCGCTCACCAAAGAGCAAGCCCCCTTATCCATTAGCTGGAGTGCTGCTCTTCTCCCTACTGCTCTCTGCCTGGGGAGTGAGTGTGGCCGCCGCCGTTAAGCAGCGCAGTGTCGAGGGTGTTGTGGCGGACTATCGTGTCAAAGTGGCACTGAGACTGCACCCGAGATTCCAGTTTGCCAGCGTCGCCTGGCCACCACGGGAGGTTGCTCTGGTGGCATTTAAGGATACGCGACAGCTCGAGCTGTGGGCGCGTGATGACGGCGACTGGGTGCATATCAAGGATTATCGAATTAAAGGTATCAGTGGCCGTCCCGGGCCCAAACTGCAGGAGGGTGATCGGCAGGTACCCGAGGGCAGGTACCGCATTGAACTGCTCAATCCCAACAGCGCTTTTCACCTCTCGCTTAAACTGAACTACCCTAACGCCTTTGACCGGGAAAAGGCACTGCAGGAGGGGCGTAGTAATCTTGGTGGCGATATCTTTATCCATGGTGACCGGGTATCTAAGGGATGCCTTGCCATGGGGAATAGCGCTGTCGAGGAGCTGTTCGTCCTGACTGCAATGCTGGGAGTGCAGAATGTGTCTGTTTTGATCTCACCCCGGGATTTTCGTTTCAGACCGGCACTTCCACCTCCACCCGATACACCGGCCTGGGTGACGGGTCTGCACCGACGTATTGCCGTTAATCTACAGAAGTTCCCACTGGAGCTCAAATAGTGGAGTGGGGCTGTGCTATTCTCCACCGCTTCATTTTTTCCATAGCAGTTGATCATTGATGGCCAAAACACCACAACGTCCACGCAAAAAAACCGCGAAAAAAACCGCCAAAAAGAGCACGAAAAAAAGTACCAAAAAAACGGTGTCAAAACGGGCTGTAAAAAGCCGTCCCAGAGCGCCGAAGAAGCGTGCCAAGGCTTCCAGGTCAAGGCGCTGGCCGGCACGTCTGTTGGCACTCTCTTTTCTATTTTTCCTGGGGCTGGGTATCTACTTGCTCTACCTGGATCACACGGTACGGGAGAAGTTTGAGGGCAAACGTTGGGCGATACCTGCGCGGGTCTATGGACAGCCTCTGGAGATCTATTCAGGCATGGCAGTGACGCCACAGCGGCTGGAGGCTGAGCTGAAACAACTCGGTTATCGTAAAGCGGGCAGGGCACTTAAGCCGGGAACCTGGTCTCGTCATCAGGAGCGTTTTCTGGTGCGTACCCGTGGCTTCCGCTTCTGGGATAGTGATGAGCCTGCACGCCACCTTGAGATCAGTTTTTCATCAGGTCGCCTGAACAGTCTTAGGCATGTCGGTGGTGCAGAGCTTCCGCTGATGCGGCTGGAAGCCCCCGAGATTGGCAGTATCTACCCGGCCCACAATGAAGACCGGGTATTGGTACAGCACAATGCACTGCCGAAACAGCTGGTTCAGGGTCTCATTGCCACCGAAGACCGCAACTTTTATCAGCATCAGGGCGTCGCTCCCAGATCTATAGCCCGGGCGCTCTTGGCTAATTTGCGGGCGGGAGGTGTTGTCCAGGGCGGCAGCACGCTGACCCAGCAGTTGGTCAAAAACTTCTACCTCACCCGGGAGAGGAGTCTCTGGCGTAAGGTCAACGAAGCAGCCATGGCACTGCTGCTGGAAGCTCACTACGGTAAGGATGAGATTCTTGAAGCCTACGCCAACGAGATCTATCTTGGTCAGGATGGTGGACGTGCAATTCATGGCTTTGGTTTGGCTGCACGCTTCTACTTCAATCAGGGGCTGGAGGAGTTGAATCTGTCACGGCAGGCGCTGCTGGTGGCACTGGTTCGTGGTCCCTCATACTACGATCCAAGAAGGCATCCCCGGCGGGCGAAGGAGCGTCGGAATCTTGTGCTCGAGATGATGCGGGATCAGGGGTTGATTACTGCCGGTGAGTATAAAGGTGCCGCCACAGCCCCTCTCGGCATTGACTCTTCAAAGGGACGGGGAAAGGGGAGGTATCCGGCATTTATGTCCCTGGTACGGCGGCAACTGCATCGTGACTACCGGGAAGAGGATTTGAACTCTGAAGGGTTACGGATTTTTACCACGCTTGACCCTTGGACCCAGGGGCGGGTTGAGTCCCGGGTGGCCCGCAAATTATCGAAGTTGGAGAAAAAGCACGCTCTTCCCACCGGCAAGCTGGAGAGCGCGGCAGTGCTGGTAGATAGTCAGAGTGGAGAGGTGCGGGCACTGGTCGGCGGCCGTCATCCCGGCTATGCCGGTTTTAACCGTGCTTTGGATGCAGTACGTCCGATCGGCTCCCTGGTCAAGCCGGCAGTCTATCTGGCGGCACTGATGCAACCCGAGCGTTATACTCTGCTTACACCCCTGGATGATGCGCCACTGACCCTGAAGGGAGCGGACGGTGTACTCTGGAGCCCCGGCAATTACGATAAGAAATCACACGGCTTAGTACCTCTGCACCAGGCGCTGGCAAAGTCATACAACCTGTCAACTGTGCGGCTGGGGTTGGATATCGGCCTTGACCGAGTGGCTGAGTTGCTACGCCAGATGGGTATGAGTCGGCCTCTAACGCCTGTTCCTGCAATGCTACTGGGGGCGGTATCACTCTCTCCCCTGGAAGTTGCTCAGCTTTATCAGGGTTTTGCCGCGGGGGGATTCTACTCGCCGTTGCGGGCAATTCGAGCTGTGCAGTCGAGTGACGGAGAGCCGTTACAACGTTACCCTTTGACGGTGCGCCAAGCCGTACCGGCGGGACCTGTCTACCTACTCAATCGAAATCTCCAGGAGGTAACCCGCAGCGGAACCGGCAGGGGGCTATCAAGCTATCTTGATAAAAACCTTAATATTGCCGGTAAGACAGGAACTACAGACGATCTGCGCGATAGCTGGTTTGCCGGCTTTAGCGGCGACCGGGTAGCAGTGGTGTGGCTTGGTCGGGACGACAATAAACCTGCCGGGCTGAGCGGATCAAAGGGCGCATTGCAGGTTTGGGGTGATATGATGGGCGAACTTCAACCGGCTCCCCTTGAATTGTTGAAACCGGATTCGATAGAGACAGTGTGGGTTGACCCGGCTTCTGGATTCCTTGCGGATGAGTCTTGTGATGAGGCCCGCCGTTTTCCATTTGTTGAGGGATCGGCACCCAAGACCCGCTCATCCTGTATTGGCCGGGGAGGAGGTGCTGTTGAACGTTTTTTTCGGAGTTTTTTTGAGTGATGTTTTGCACCAAGATTGAGTGGTATCTGATGAGTGAATTTTACAGGGCACCAGTGTGGATTAAGAGGGCGGTCCCTCTCTGTGCCTGCCTACTGCTGGTGGGGTGTGTTGGTGCACCACAGAAGAGTGCAGCACCGGTGACCGAGTCAAGCTCAACGATGGTGACGACCCCGTCTGAGACTGTGACTCCAGCGGAGGTGCGGGAGAGTAGCGGCGTGGTATTGCGTGCCTACGAGCCTCCTGTGCCAATGAGTGCCAGGCCGGTTCATGGAAAAGCCGTTGCCTCACTGCTGGCTGTAGCGGCACAGCAGGAGCGATCCGGCAACCTGCAGGGAGCGGTGACGACGATGGAGCGTGCTCTGGGAATTGAGCCGCGCAACGCCCACCTCTGGTATCGGTTGGCACAACTCAGGTTAGCCCAGAACAGGACCATCTTAGCTAACGATTTGGCGATGAAATCGAAAGCGCTGGCAGGTGCTGATCTGGGATTGAAAAGAGATTGTTGGCAGTTGATTGCCAAAGCCCGGCGGGTAAAGGGGGATGAGGCGGGAGCACGCGTAGCAGAGCGTAAGGCGCGGATGCTTTTTCACTGACAACTAATTTGCTATACAATCGTGAAGTTGTTGAAAATATGGGGGATTTAAGGGAATGGGCGTCTATGCGGCTGATGAGCTAATCAGTCAGGCACGACATCTTGCAGCTGAATATCGGCGGATGATGGGTAAACCCCTCCCCGGTATCAGTGGTGAAATTGCCACCCATGATGCTATCCGTCTGCTCGAGTTGGAGCCGGTGGGAGAGGGGGTTGGTGGTTATGATGCTGTTGACCCGGCCCGTGATGACCTGCGTATCCAGATTAAGAGCCGCGCTATTTTCGATGAGAGCAAATCGGGCCAGCGACTGGGGCAGATTAAGGTCGACCAACCTTGGGATACGGTGGTGCTGGTGCTCATGGATGAGGAGTATGAGCCCTATGAGATCTATGAGGTGGAGCGGGATGAGTTGCTGGAGTATATGGAAGAGTCCAGCAGCAGTCGGGCAAAGCGGGGTGCGCTCTCTATTGCCCGTTTCAAAATCATCGGTTGCCTTGTATGGACCCGGGAGGCGGGCCTGGAACCCGAGATCTGGGACAATCAGGCCGGTTGATGCCGGAGATCTCTGAAATACTTGGCCCGGAAGGGCTGATCGCTGATCGCATTGAGGGCTTCGCCTACCGTCCCCAGCAAGAGGAGATGGCCTCAATGGTGATGGAGGCGATGGAGCAGGGTGATATCCTGGTCACCGAGGCAGGTACCGGCACCGGCAAAACTTTCGCCTATCTGGTGCCGGCTCTGCTTGCCGGCCAGAAAGTGATTATCTCCACCGGCACCAAAAACCTCCAAGACCAACTTTTTCATCGCGACCTCCCTATGGTACGCGATGTTTTGGCTATCCCTGTCGATATCGCGCTGCTAAAGGGGCGTGCCAACTATCTCTGTATACACCGCTTAGAGAATGCGCTGCTTGAAGGGCGGCTCAACTCGCGGGAAACCGTTGATCATCTGATGCAGGCCCAGCGCTGGGCGGGGCGTACCCGCTCGGGCGATATCGCAGAATTGAGTGATCTGCCGGAGGGCTCCAGAGTCTGGCCTCTGATCACTTCGACAACGGAAAACTGTCTCGGACAGGAGTGTCCCTCCCACAGTAATTGCCACCTGGTGGAGGCGAGGCGGCGTGCTCAGGAGGCCGACCTTGTGGTTATCAACCACCATCTGTTATGTGCCGATTTTGCTCTGAAGGATGGGGGTTTCGGCGAACTGCTGCCATCTGCCGATACTTTTATCATCGACGAGGCGCATCAACTTCCGGAGATAGCGGGCAACTTTTTCGGTAGCAGTGTGAGTGGTCGTCAACTGATGGAATTGGTACGGGATACCCAGGTCGAGTACCAGCGGGAGGCAGGGGATCTGGAAGCGATACCACAGCAGGCTCTGGTTCTGGAGAAAGCGGTACGGGATCTTCGCCTGATGTTTGGCATCGACCTGCGCCGTGGCGCGTGGAAAGAGGCGAGGCAGAACCCGATGGTAGTCTCTGCACTCAATCAGGTTACTGATGCATTGGTTGAACTGGAGTCTCTGCTCGAGGCCGTAGAGGGGCGAGGTAAAGGACTCGACAGTTGCCTTGGGCGTAGTGCTTCTCTGGTTCATGATCTTGTGGCGTACGGCAAGACAACGGATGAGGGGGATGGTGATATTCGCTGGTTTGAGACCTTCCGTCAGACCTTTCGTCTCAATCGCACCCCGCTCGATATATCTGGAATGTTCAACGCCCAGATGGAATCGCACCCTGGCTGCTGGATATTCACATCGGCCACCCTGGCGGTAGGTGAGAGTTTCAGCCACTTCAAGCGACAGTTAGGGTTAGGGGACGCAAAAACAGCACAGTGGGACAGCCCTTTCGACTATCCCAACCAGGCTCTCTGGTTTGTCCCCAAAGGGTTACCGGAACCCCGTTCTTTCGATTACACCCAGTCGGTGGTGGACGTTGCCGTGCCGGTATTGCGGGCAAGTAGAGGGCGTGCTTTTCTGCTCTTTACCAGTCATCGAGCCTTGCGCGAGGCGGCTGAACTGCTGGAGGAGCGTATTGACTACCCCCTGCTGGTACAGGGGAGCGCACCGAAGGGTGAGTTGCTTGATCAATTTCGTCGTCTCGGCAATGCGGTACTGCTCGGTACCGCCAGCTTCTGGGAGGGTGTCGACGTGCGTGGTGAGGCGCTCTCTTGTGTGATCATCGACAAGCTGCCTTTTGCCTCTCCGGGAGATCCGGTGTTGCAGGCACGCATCGACGCACTGAGAAAACAGGGGGGTAATCCCTTTATGGAGTTCCAGGTGCCTCAGGCGGCTATCGCCCTGAAACAAGGAGCAGGAAGACTGATCAGGGATGGTACGGACCGAGGGGTATTGGTGATTTGTGATCCACGCTTATTGAGAAAAAGCTACGGCCACACCTTCCTTGCCAGTATGCCGGCGATGGCCCGCACCCGTGACGTGGCCGATGTTGAACGGTTTTTCAGCTAGTCGGCTAGAAGCAAAATGGCGGGATGCACGACCGCATGGATGCAGGAGGTAGAGCGACGCAGGAAGCCAAAGCCGAGAGAGCGCAGAGGGCGCGGAGATTATATCTGCTCACCGGCGATGAAAATGTAGCCGGAAATCAACGTGAATGAACGCAAATAGATTGAGGTTTAAACTGAATAAAAGGCTTTTCTCTGTGCCCTCTGTGTCCCGCTTTTTTATCAGAGGTGTAGGGCACTAACTGAAGGTATACTCCCTGATCACCTCCTGGATTCCGGCAATGACCTCTTCACTCGGCCGAATCAGCTGAAATCCGGTATTGTGCAAGGAGGGTTTTTTGTCGCTACCCGTCCATCGGCTACAGGCGTTGACGCAGATATTCTTAAATTGCTCGTCGGGATCTTCCCAACGAATCTCTATTTCGAACTCCTGATCTACTTTGATTGGTTGGTTGCTGACCAGCATCAGACCATCGGTATTGATATCTATGAGGTGGCCCAGCAGAATGTCATTACTCAGATCCCATACCTTCAGGTAGTAGATAAGGTTGTGACGTTTCGCAAAGGCTCTCTCCTCATCATCGACTCCGTCGGTAGAATATGAGTTGGTGGGCTGTTTTCCAAAATACATATCGAATCCTGAATGCTTGTGTCGCTATCAGGAAGTGTAGACAAATTCACACCACATTTTCTTGCAAAACACTTTTTTTGAACGGTTTTAAAAATATAGTACGCACAGCAGACAGCTGGAGATACAATCCCTGCTATGAAAATACTTGCAATTGAGACCGCCACAGAGGCCTGCTCCGCAGCACTCTTGGTTGATGGAGAGGTGACAGAACGTTACCTGGTACAGCCGCGTGGCCATAGTGAACTCATTTTGTCGATGGTGGAGGAGTTATTGGCGGGAGCGGAGTTGCCACTTTCCGCCCTGGATGCTGTGGCATTTGGCAGGGGGCCGGGCTCTTTTACCGGTGTACGTATCGCCACCGGGGTTATCCAGGGGATTGCTTTTGCAGCGGATCTTCCGGTAGCACCTGTCTCCACTCTCGCTGCTTTGGCACAACGTTACTATCGAGAGAGCGGGGAGACGCGTCTGTTGCCAGCCTATGACGCGCGGATGCAAGAGGTCTATTGGGGAGCGTATATCGTTAGTGAGACAGGGTTGGTGAAAGTGGTGGTGCCTGATGAGGTTTCCGATCCTGCTAAAGTATCCCCGCCTCAAGGAGACGGCTGGTGCGGTGTGGGCAGTGGCTGGGGGAGTTATGGGCAGCAATTGCGTTCATGTCTCAATGGTGGACTTAAGCAGGTACAACCGGAAATTCTCTGTAGTGCCCATGATGTGGCGCTGTTGGGGGAGGCCTGCGTTGCTGCCAACGAACTGGTGGTGGCGGAGATGGCACTACCTGTCTACCTGCGCGACAAGGTGGCGGCAAAGCCCGGTAAACGATAACAGAATGTTCGGCCAATTTGGCTTGCTACCGGTGCATGAGCGTGGAGGCAGGATAAACTGTAGCTTACTCTCCGGGGGCATCGGGGATGGGCACCGCCGCCGGTCCACCATCCTGGTAGTAGTAGTCATACTTGCGGTTGAGTCGAGACTGGAAGTTCCAGGCTTCAGCATGGCTAAGCCCGCTCTTCTCCGGGAAGATCAACTTGATATAGAGTCCGTTGCTTTTCTCCTTTTTCAGTTGATCAAGGTGCTGTTCCAGTGTCACCAGACTGACCGGACTGTATCCTGGAGCCTCCTCGGTCTGGTATTCGATCAGTAGCTTGCCCGCTTCAGATTTAGTGTAGCGGACTGATACCAGATAGTGTCCCTGGGGTGAGCGTGCTGGGCGTACCAGCTTGTTGTATTTCACCCTCAGCGCATCGTAATCACTCTTGAGCATGCTCAGCTCACGTACAGAGCGTTGTCCCAGGTTTTTCACCTCGGCCAGTTCGAGAGACTGTTCGCTAAGGCGAACCTGCAGGCCGCTAAGCTGCTCTTCAACAGTGTCACGCTCTCCTTCAACGGTGCTTAGGTCGGCTTTGAGCGTGGCCAACTGTTGCTGATAGTTGCGCAGCTGCTGCTGGGTATTGGTCAGCTGCTCCTGAGAGCTGGTCAACTGTTGCTGTGAGCTTGCCAGCTGTTGTTGGGTAGACTCAAGATTTTGCTGCAGGGTATCCAGATTCTGTTGTTGGGCTGCGATGGTGGTATTAGCTCTTTTAAGCCGTTGCTCCAGGGCGAACTTCTCTGCACTTAACTGCTTCTGGCGCAGTTCCAGATTCTCTTTCGCTGCTTGCAGTTGGGTGATGGTGTCCGACTGGCTGCCGATGGTACTCACCTGCGTTTGCCGCTGCTCCTCCATCTGCATCAGCCGTACACGCATCATCGACAGCTCATTCTCTGCAGCAATCAGGCGCAGCGCCAGATCCTCTTTCTCTTCGCCTGTAGAGCGAGCGAGCTCGATGGCGGTGCGCTCCGCCTCCATGGTGGCACGGAGCTGATTTACCAGCTCAATGTTGCGTAGCAGCAGTACCACCATGCTGATCATAAAGATCATCACAATCACCGTCATGATATCGGTGAATGAGGGCCAGAAGCTGTCCTGGTTCTGACCATCCTGGCGGTTGAGCCGCAGGTCGATAAAGCTGCCTTGAGGATTCATTTCTCTTCGGGTAGGCGGAAGCCGATTTTAAGCAGATGCTTGATCTCCGTCATCTCATCGGTAATGGGATGTATGCGGGTGTCGTAGACGTTTTTCAGCGCCGTGCCGATATGGGTCTCCAGTTCGGCGAAGGCGTTTTGGGAGCCCTGCATCTCAGAAGCAAGCTCCTGATAGGATTTCTGCGATGACTCCATCTGGTTGATCAGACCCTGAAGCGAACGAATCAGGCCGCTGAACTCGAACAGTATGCTCTCGGTCTGAATCTGGAAGATCGGCAACAGGTGGGTGGCGGTGGCCTCTTCGATGGCGCTCACCAGGTTGGTCTGAGCATCTGTTAGCTTCATATAGAAGTAGCCGAAGAAGAGATAGCAGACGATAGCGGTGATAGTGGTTGATAGGGCAGTGGACATACCGTGGACCACAATGCCCATACCATCGACATTGGCGGCCGAGGCAAGCAGGTCGGTGGCGCCGGTGAGGGCGATGGAGAGCGATACAATGGTACCGAATACACCGCAGAGAATAAGAATGTTATTGACGAATTTCGGGAAGCTGTTGCGTGTACTTTCCGAGGCCACCAGCGTGGTGGCGAGGGCGCTGTGGTTGATCGGGGTGTTGGCCCGATGCAAGCTATGGAGCGTTCTGTAGCGGCGAACAATAATCTTGTTGTCGTCAAGGTTGGTCAGGGGATCAACGTCATCCTGCAAGTTTTGCATGAAGTTACCAAGGGCTTTCTCTTCCTGGTGGTAACTGATGAGGCCGAAGATAATGCGTATTAGTCCGACGGTAAACAGGCCGAGAATGGTGCCGTTGATGATCAGACCGGTCGATGTTAATTGGTTGCGGAAGTAGACTTCGTTGATAAAGTCCAGTTTCCATATCAGGAGTGCTGTGACCAGAGAAGCGGCCAGGAGCATACGGATGATGACATTACGACTGAAATTGCGTCGCAGCTGTAGACTTTCCAACGGAGTATCCCCAAGTCGAATTATATTTTTCAAATAGCTTACCACAACATGGCAGGGGGCTATAGAATAGCCTTTATCTTTTTATTCCTCTGTCTGGAGACGGGATGAACGACCTCAAACGAGCCCGTGAAACACTCTTCTCCATTTACCAGGCGGCCCTGGAGCGTGTCTCCGGCAGGGAGACGGTGAAACGTTGGCTAATTGACAGTGATCGTGACTGCTCAATGATTGCTATCGGCAAGGCGGCGGGTGATATGGCGCAGGGCGCTGTTGACCAACTGGGCAATCATATTATCGATGGTTGGGTGATCTCCAAGTTCGGGCATCTTGAACACAAGTTACTGCAGTCCTGCGGACTGGAGACGATGGAAGCGGGGCACCCGGTACCCGATCAACAGAGTCTGGCGGCGGGTGCGCGGTTGCTTGACTACCTGGAGGGGCTCCCCGAGGACCGCCCGCTGCTATTTCTTATCTCGGGAGGTGCGTCGAGTCTGATCGAGGTGCTACGCCCTGGAATCACCCTGACAGACTTGGAGCGGGTTAATAAGTGGCTTTTAGCCAGCGGCCTATCCATCACCGATATGAACCGGGTGCGGTGCTCCCTCTCCCTGATAAAAGGAGGTGGGCTCTTGCGCTATATCGGCAGACGGCCGGTGGATGTTTTGCTGATCTCAGATGTACCAAAGGATGATCCGGCGGTGATTGGTTCCGGTCTGCTTGTCCCTCCTGCTGATGGGGTGGGTCTGCCGGCATATTTGAAGCTCCCCGAGTGGATATTGGCGTTGACTGCGGATACCGACGGAACCGTCTCTCCCCCTACTGTTGGTGATAATGTCTCGGTCCATGTTATCGCAAGCTTGAGAGATGCGCGGGAGGCGGCGGCCGCCAAGGCTCGAATGTTGGGATATGAGGTGACTCTGCGTCATGCCCATATCTGTGCTGATGCAGTCACTGCAGGGCGACGCCTGGCACTTGAGCTCAATGATGCCGACCCCGGGATTTTTATCTGGGGAGGCGAGCCCAGTGTCCAGCTGCCCAAAAGCCCCGGGCGAGGTGGGCGTAACCAACATCTGGCGCTCTCCGCTGCCACCGTCATTGCCGGGCATGATGATGTCTATTTTCTCTCCCTAGCTACCGATGGCGGTGATGGTCCGGGAGATGATGCCGGTGCGTTGGTCGATGGCGGCACCGTTCGCCGCGGTGAACGTGAAGGTTTTAATGCCAAACAAGCACTCGATGCAGCTGATTCCGGAAGTTTTCTCGAAGCGAGTGGCGACCTGATCAATACCGGACCGACGGGAACCAACGTGATGGATCTTATTTTGGGTATCAAGCTATGAGCAAGACAGCAAAAAATCTCTTTGTACAGGTACGAGCCTGTCTCTGTGAATCAGATGTAGATGAAAAGCTGCGTCTTGCAACAGAGCTGGCTGATGATTGGCAGGCTGGGCGGCTATTGCGACAGCCGGTAGAACTGGAGGATGTTGTAGAGGCGGGGCGGCCAAAAAAGCCGGAGCTGGTGCCTCCCCGGCAGCTCAAAAAACGCTCCCCAAAATCTGAAGAGGGGCGGCTCGCCTTGATTCACGCCGTCACCCATATCGAGTTTAACGCCATCAACCTCGCCTGTGATGCGGCGTTTCGTTTTCGCGACATGCCGGAGGCCTACTATGCCGACTGGATCCGGGTGGCGGCAGAGGAGGCGGAGCACTTTCAGATGCTGCGCCAACGGCTGCGTGACGGCGGCAGGGATTATGGTGACTACCCGGCCCATAATGGCCTCTGGGAGATGGCCCTGACCACCGCCCATGATCTACTGGTACGCATGGCACTGGTGCCGCGAATGCTGGAGGCGAGGGGGTTGGATGTAAACCCGGGAATGAGCAGACGGTTCGAACAGGTAGGTGATCTGCAGACTGTGGAGGCGTTGAAAATCATTCTGCGGGACGAAGTGGGGCATGTGGAGATAGGCTCGCGCTGGTTCCACTATCTCTGCGAGGAGCGGGGATTGGAGCCGGAGGAGACTTACTTCGGTCTGCTGAATGAGTACATGACCGGCCGGGTCAGTTGCCCACTGCACAAAACAGCACGTCTGCAAGCCGGTTTCACAGAGCGGGAGCTGGAGCGGCTGGAGGCGATGTGCAGGGGTGGCAGGGCTCGCGAAATAATAAGTACCTGATTTTGGAGCGTCGAGGCGCCCGTCTGGCAAGGCGTGAAAGCGCCGGAATATCAGTATCTTTCAAGTTTTCACAACGCAGTCAGGCGGGATGGATCGGCGTTCCAAAACAGGGAGTTGTTGTTTCGCGAGCCCTAAGCTCTGCGGTCAGTGCACGCGGTAGCCGGAGTGGCAGGCGACACACTGCTGCATGACATCTGAGAGAGCGGCAAACGCTTTACTCATTCCACCGTCGATGGCTGCATTCTGTGCGGCGATGGAGAAACGGCTCGCTGCGCGGTGCATTTCGGTACCGATGGTCGCCATCCCCGGTGGCATGAAGGGTGCCATATGTGCAGCTCCGTGGGACTGGGTTGCGCTCATGCCAAGGCGTGATTCGGCCACTGCAGCCGCTTCTTCAAACTGTTGATTTGCAAGCTGTCGCGTGATCGTCTCCAGAGCGAGCAGGTGATCGCGCATATTCCCCAGCATATGCTCACGCATCATATCCGGAAATTTCACCAGTTGGCGATTCTCATCAGCGGCTGCTGGAAGGGCTGTGGCAAGCATTATTAGGGCACAGATAGTTTTTACGGACATTGGCTCTCTCCTGGAGTTTGCACTGTAACTAATGCTAGCCGTAGGGAGACGATGTGCTTATGATCGAAATCATATATTGCGGCTACCTATCAAGGATTCTTCATACCTCTTAGCCGCAGCAGGTCTCCGGTCCGTTCGAGGGTGCCCTGCTTTTGCATCTTGGCAAGTGTGCGATAGGGTGCCTCCTCTGTGTTCTCCACGGCCCGTTTTTTATTCTTGGACGGATATACTTAGCCGTGCGGTGCTCAAGGCAGAGGCAGTGATGTCCTATCCACTACTTGTCTCATAACAAAGCTGGAGTGAACGCCGGTGACCCCTTCAATACGGGTAATTTTGTTCAGCAACAGGGACTGGTAGGCTTCCATATCCTTGACGATGACTTTGAGCTGGTAGTCGGCATCCTGGCCGGTGATCAGTAGACACTCAAGCACTTCCGGAAGTGCGGTTACCGTGGCGTCGAAGTTGGCAAATCGCTCCGGGGTGTGGCGGTCCATGGAGATGTGGATTAGGGCGAGGAGGCTGAGACCGAGTTTTTTTGCATCCACTATCGCCCGATAGCCGGTGATCAATCCGTTTTCCTCCAGGGCGCGTACCCGACGCAGGCAGGGGGATTGGGAGAGACCAATACGCTCGGCCAGCTCCTGGTTACTGATCCTGCCTTCAGTTTGCAGAGCCTCAAGAATCCGCTTGTCATATCGATCAAGTCCCACTGTTTTGCTCCAATATTCTATTGATAGTTATAATATTGCGCAATAATTACTAAATAAGCAATAATATATTCTATATAAGTAAAATTATGCTTTATTCGCAAACATTCACCCTGATGTTTCGCTTACTCTTTATCTGCCGGTTATCACCGGCTATCAGAAGGCTGCTGCTTACCCAGCTGTATGCCGTACAAGCCAATCTCACAAAGAGTGGCAGGATGTTGAATCTTTCGAATGCAGTGACTCGAGGAGTAAGTGAAGTGAAACCGTTTGACCACCAGAAATACCGACCGGCACCGAGGGTTCATTTGGAGAACCGTCAGTGGCCCAACCGTATCATTACCGAAGCGCCGACATGGGCGAGTGTAGACCTGCGGGACGGTAACCAGGCGCTACTGGAGCCGATGAGTGTTGAGCAGAAGCAGCGCCTCTGGAAACTGTTGGTGAAACTGGGTTTCAAGGAGATCGAGATCGGTTTCCCTTCGGCTAGCCAGCCGGATTACGACTTTACCCGTTGGTTGATCGATGAGGGTGAGATACCTGAGGATGTGACGATCCAGGCGTTGGTTCAGGCTCGTGAGGATCTGGTGGTTCGTACCTTTGAGTCACTCAAGGGGGCGAAGCGCGCCATCGTTCATGTCTACAACTCCACCTCGACGGTACAGCGTGAACGTGTGTTCGGAAAAGGGCAGGAGGGTATTACCGCCATCGCCCGTCACGGCGCCGAGTTGTTGCAGCGTGAAGCGGCCAAGCACCCGGAGACCGAGTGGGTCTTTCAATACTCCCCCGAGAGCTTTACCGGCACCGAGATGGATTACGCCGTGGAGGTGTGTGAAGCGGTGTTGGATGTATGGCAGCCGACTAAAGATCACCCCTGTATTATTAACCTGCCGGCCACCGTTGAGGTGGCGACACCCAATATGTTTGCAGATCAGGTGGAATATTTCGCCACCCATATCAGCCGCCGCGACAGCATTATTCTGTCGGTGCATGCCCACAATGACCGGGGCTGTGCCGTCGGTGCCAGCGAAATGGCGTTGTTGGCCGGGGCCGACCGGGTGGAGGGTACCCTGATGGGCAATGGTGAGCGTACCGGTAACGTGGATATTGTCACCATGGCGATGAATCTCTATAGCCAAGGGGTGGATCCGCGGCTCGATCTGTCCAATCCCGATGAGATTATTCAGGTGACTGCCGAGTGTACCGGTATCCCTGTGCACCCACGCCACCCTTGGGTAGGTGAGCTGGTTTACACCGCCTTTTCCGGCAGTCATCAGGATGCAATACGAAAATGCCTCCATCTGCAGAAGGAGGACGAGCCGTGGCAGGTCGCCTATCTGCCCATCGACCCGAAGGATCTTGGGCGTGACTATCAGGCGGTGATCCGGGTCAACAGCCAGTCAGGAAAAGGGGGTATCGCCTTTGTGCTTGAGCGTGATTATGGGCTGATGTTGCCGCGCTGGACTCAGGTTGAGCTTGCCCAGGTGGTACAGCGTGCCAGCGAGGAGCAAGCGGGTGAGATTGACAGCGCGACAATTTATCAGCAGTTTTGCCAACACTTCGTCGCCGATAGCCGGCCGATTCAACTGAATGGCTACCGGCTCGATCGTGATGATCATGATCAGATTGAGATTACGCTCAGTGACAACGGCAAGGAGCAGCAACTTCACGGTGAGGGTGAGGGGGCGATTTCAGCCTTTGTCGATGCCTGGGCAAACTATAGCGGTCAACAGCTCAATGTGGTCGATTACAGTGAGCATGCAATAGGTGAGGGAACTGATGCTGAGGCGGCAGCCTATATACAGCTAAATATCGACGGCGTGCGGGTGTCAGGTGTCGCCTTTGATCACGACACCGTTAGCGCTTCGCTGAAAGCGGTGTTGTCGGCTATTAATCGCATGCAGGTGCAGCGTATAGAAGCGGCATAGTGACATAGGTAGCGCTGAACAAGTCAAGAGTCTTTACCTTGTCCGGCGCTACCATAGTTTTTCTTTGGATTCCCTGTCCTTCAGGCAGCTCGGATGTTCTTCAGTACAACTTTATCGAGGAGGGCCTTGAATGGCTTCCTGTCGGCCGTTTGGCGGGTAGGCCACCATTGCCAGGCGGATCCAACCGGATAAGAGATCACCGATCAAATCACTTTTGTAATATCACAAAAGAGCCACTTTCAGCTTACTCGATCCACCGAGCAGGTCACCATCTCCGACATCCTTTCGGCAATACCCTGAATGGTAATGATCCCCAGATATTGACCTTCAGCCACCACAAAAAGATAGCTGGTATCGCTTTTCTCCATCATCGCCAGCGCTTTGATCGCCGGGGCATCTGGGTCGATGAAAGTGCCGGCCTTGAGCACGTAGGGATCAACTTGACTACACAGCACCTGGTTGACCTTTTCCTCCGCATTGTCCACGCAGGAGAGAAAGCTTCCCAGCAACGGCGCCAGTTCCACCATGTATTCCGGCAGGCAGGAGAATTTCATAATGCTTTTCAGCGTAACCCTGCCGGTAATCTTTCCTTTCTCACTGAGAACGGGTAGTGCCTGAACATGTGTCCTCCCGCACTCGGCAAACACATCACGAACTAACATGCCGCGTCGAACGACCCCGGTCTCGATGATGCAGTCTTTAACTAGCATGGAGAGCTCCTCCGTCAGCTCAGGGTGGCTCCTGGCTTAAACCTGAATCCGTGGCTCCATGACGGCACAGAGCGCAAGCTCTTGATTCCACAGCGGTTCAAAAAATTCCCGCTTAACCTACGGGTGAAGCTAAGATTTATTGAACCGCTGTGAAACCAATATCTTACACTCTGTATCCGCCCTGGAGTCACTGATTCAGGTTAAAGATAGCGAAAATAGACATAGACTGTGGCGATCACAATGCTTAACAACATCAGTGGAAAGGCAAACATCATAAAGGACAAAAAGCCGATGCGGTGGCCTGCACGCTCGGCGAAGCCGGCCACGATCAGATTGGCGCTGGCCCCGATCAGGGAACCATTGCCGCCAAGACAGGCGCCTAACGCCAACGACCACCAGAGCGGCATCAGGTTCTCCGCACCACCGAAGGTAGGAGCCATGGATTCAATCATTGGGATCATAGTGGCGACGAAGGGGATATTATCCACCACCGCCGAGGCAATCGCCGAGACCCAGAGGATGGCAATCGCAGTCACTGCCATATCCCCCCCGGTCAGCTCCACCACCCAGTCACCCAGCATCTGTAGCAGACCAGCATGCTCGATGCCACTCACCACGATGAACAGGCCGACGAAAAAGAAGATCGTCACCCACTCCACTTCGGCGAAGGAGTGATGTACATCTTCGGTCTGATTCTCCGCATCCTCGCCCAGGTTGTTCAGCAGCAACAGCAAACCGGCCCCAAACATGGCGATGGTGGCCGGTTCCAGATGCAGTGGGTGGGCGAACATAAAACCGATGATCACCAGGGAGAGCACCGCCAGCGACTGCTTGAGCAACCGCACATCAGTAATCGCATCCCGTTCTCTGAACTGCATCACCCTTTGCCGTGACTCATCATTCGTCTCAAGAGTTCTGCCCCAAACAAAATAGATCACCAGCAGCGTCACTGCCATGATAACGGGGGTTATCGGTGCGGTATTGAGCAGAAAATCGTTGAATGACATCCCCACTGCAGAGCCGATCATGATATTGGGCGGGTCACCAATCAGGGTGGCCGTACCACCAATATTGGAGGCGAAGATCTCGCTAAACAGATAGGGATAGGGGTTGACCTTCAGCTCCTCGGTAATGAGCAGAGTCACCGGCGCGATCAGCAATACCGTGGTCACATTATCCAGCAATGCCGAAAGAACCGCCGTAACCAGCGATAACATGAGCAGTATGCCCCAGGGCTGCGCCTTTACCTTCTTGGCCGACCAAACCGCAACATACTGAAACACCCCGCAACGCCGGGTGATGGCCACGATCACCATCATCCCGGTGAGCAGCCCCAGGGTGTTGAAATCGATCCCGGCAATCGCCTGCTCCTGATTGAGCACTCCCAGGGTTACCATCAGCCCCGCTCCGAGCCCCGCCACGATAGCGCGGTTGATCTTCTCGCTGACGATTACCGCATAGGTGGCGATAAACAGAATGGTGGAGACAAATAACGGATCCCAGCCGAAAATCACAAGGGAGATAGTTGCCGTCTCACCATGCATAATCAGGATTCCTTCACCTCTTCGTTCTCACCTTGCTCCCGGGCTTCGTCCCCCCTGGTTGCAGTGGCTTCTGCCTCGCACATGTTGACCAACATCTTCTCCACCACATCCCAGGCCGAAACCATCCCTACCAGCCTCTTTTTTTTCCCCTTGAGAACGATCACCGGCAGGCTGGTGTCCGGACTCTGATCCAGTAGTTCCAGCACCTCGGGCAAACTAGTGCTGGGTTTGCAGAACATAAGATGCCTCTTTTTCTCCAGAAAATCAGAGACCGGGCGCTGACTCACCTCTTTCAGCCTCTCCGACATTTCACCCGTCTCATCTGGCATGAAGCTTAGATCCTGCAATCCAAAATTCATTTGTGCCGCTTTGGGCAGCAATAACCTGGTTAGGCGACGAATTCCGAACAGGCCTACAAACTGGTCATTTTCATCCACTACCGGCAGGTTGCGGATATGCTGGGCATACATCATCTTCAACGCATCGCAAACCTTATCCGTTGGTTTTAACTTTACCAACCGAAAGCTCATGATGGATTTAGCTGTCACCAGATTCTCCTGTGGCTAAGAATTAAAAATTCCTATCTACAAAAGTAGCATATCATTAGAAGTCTGTCTGAGAATAGAGAGCCGACTGCGGGCCAAATAGAAAAAACCGTAGAGCAGCACCGACGGGGACTGCTCAACCACCTCTAGGGAGACTCTGATCAAGACACCGTTGGTGCTTCGCTGAAAGCGGTGTTGTCGGCTATTAATCGCATGCAGGTGCAGCGTATAGAAGCGGCGTAGAGAGTGAAAGCTCTGAACAACTGCCTTGTTCAGAGCTTCCTCGTTTTTTCGTACTACTCACTCCATAAGGTGCCTGTTATCACCACACCCAAGCTATCGGATCTGTTGCAGTCCTCACCCCTCCAAATGGCCGCGTAGTTTCATTACTTCAAGAATACGTTCGGTCAGAATCAACTCCATGGCATACATCATTTTGCCACCCGGAATCACCAGCGTGTTGAACCCGGTGATGAAGGAACCCTCAATGAGCCCTTTCAACTGCAGTCGCTGTTCCACCGACGGTGAGTCCTTGAGGAAATGAATCAACACCAGGCTCTGCTCCGCAGTGGGAATGTCGCGCACCATGAAGGGATTGGATGTATCAACTATCGGAATGCGCTGAAAGTTGATATGGGTGTTTTCAAACTGCGGCAATATGTAGTGCATGTAGTCGTACATGCGCCGGTGTATGGTGTCCATCACCACTTCCGGTTCATAACCACGTTCGCTTGTATCGCGGTTGATCTTCTGTATCCATTCGAGGTTGATGGTCGGTGCCACACCAATTAACAGGTCAACCTGGTCCGCCATGTTGATCCCATCGGAGACAACACCGCCGTGCAGCCCCTCATAGAAGAGCAGGTCGGAAGCTACGGGCAAAGGCTCCCATTCGGTGAAGGTGCCGGGTTTGCCGTTATACAGGACGGCTTCCGTTTCGTCGTGGATGTAGTGACGATGCATACCGGTACCTGTTTCGCCATAGCTCTTGAATAGCTCGTACTGCTTGTCGAAGATGTTCCCCTCCGGGCCAAAATGGCTGAGATTGCCCCCGGTTTCTTTGGCCTTGGTCAGCGCCTTTTTCATTCCTTTACGGTCGTAGCGGTGGAAGCTGTCACCCTCTATAAAGGCCGCTTTCGCTCCAACCCGGTCGAAGATATGCTCCAGTGCGCCCTTGACGGTCGATGTTCCGGCACCGGATGAGCCCGTGACGGCAATAATGGGATGTTTTCTTGACATGTTGTCCTCCAGATGTACGTTCGATAATGATCGTTGTCTCAAGAATAAATATTATTTATTAAGAATAAAGGGTGCGGCTTGAATTAAATACCTTTTTTAGAGAGTGGATTTGCCCGGAAAGTGCTATTCAGTAATCCGGTGAGGTGACAGCAGACACCGGATTAGGGGGCTGCCGAACAGGTGGTGGGCAGGTTGCAGTGGGTGATTGGCCGCAGATGGCCAGGTTACCACGGGCTGATGGGATGTTGCCGGATATCGCCTGAGAGGTGGTTGTACCCGGGGTGGTGGATGAGGGCTGTACGGTCGGAAAGTGCGGTGGTAGTTGACAGAAACGTTGCCGGTAGGTGAGTATCCACCAAAAATATAGATATGAATGGAAACGGTGAAGGAGGAGGGCGGTACGGATTCAGGGGCTGGCAGGGAGGTGTTTTGTTCTCCTCACGTTAGCACAGGCAAACCTCTACCCCTCACCTCTTTTTCAGGCCCATTTCAGCAATACACATATAGTCAACTTTACTGAGAACCCGCAATGAACAATGATACAAACATTACCTGGCATGAACAGAGTGTTTCACGGGAGATACGTGAAAAGAGAAATGGCCACAAAGGCTGTGTCATCTGGTTTACCGGCTTGAGTGGTTCTGGAAAGAGCACGATTGCCAATACGCTGGATCACATGCTGCATCAAAGTGGCCATCAGAGCGTGGTGTTGGATGGGGACAATGTCCGCCATGGACTCAATGCCGGCCCGGGGATGTTGATTGATGCCCATGGAGATGAATTTTCACAACGTTTTGGCCTGGGATTCTCCGCCATAGACCGCGAAGAGAATATTCGTCGTATCGGCGCGGTGGCGGAGATTTTCAAGCAGACCGGTGTTATTGCACTCACAGCCTTCATCAGCCCCTACCGGATTGACCGGGACAAGGTACGCAACACTTTGAATGACGGTGAATTTATCGAGGTTTTCGTGGATGCCCCCCTTGATGTGTGTGAACAGCGGGATCCCAAGGGACTATATAAAAAGGCCCGGGCGGGAGAGATCAAGGGATTTACCGGCATTGATGATCCCTATGAAGAGCCGTTGGCACCAGAACTCGTTCTGGCAGCGGCTGAAAAGACACCCGATATACTTGCCGGTGAGATCATCACTTTCCTGAGGGATAAGGAGATTATTGCTGAGTGATCAATAGGGTTAGACTCTGATCCCAATCGTCGATCCCATTGATCGGCACTTGCATTAGGCTACCTGATTACCCTTGAAACTCAGCCGGAAATGAACGCAAATAAACGCGAATATGGCTCTAAAATTACCCTTCATGGATAAATTATCAGGGTACTGAGCGTAAATAATCATCGGGAGTATGTTCATATGCTTCGCAATATGGGATTTTTCAAATATTCGCGTTCATACGCGTTTATTTGCGGCCAACAATGACGGATCTTCTTCTATCATTGGCTGAACCTCAGGGGTAATCAGGTAGATTTTTTTGAAAAATCAAACCTTCTCAAATCGAATCAAAAATGCCAGCATCGCCGGCACAACGAATAGGGTGAGCAGGGTGGAGAGGGCGAGGCCGCCGAGGATGACACTACCCAGACCGCGGTAGAGCTCGGTGCCGGAACCTTGGGCCAGCACTAGTGGTAGCAGTCCGAAAAGACTGGTGGTGGTGCTCATGAAGATCGGGCGGATACGGGTGCGGACCGAGTCGACTACTGCTTCCATTCCCTCCAGTCCGTTGTGACGGACGTTGTTGAGTGCCTGGTGGACAATAAGGATGGCGTTGTTTACCACGGTACCTACGAGGATGATAAAGCCCAGCATCACTAGAATGTCGAAGGGTTGAGGTGCCAGGAACTTGTTCACCAACGCGAGCCCGATAAAGCCTCCAGCCGCAGCCAAGGGTACCGAGAAGAGGATGATCAGGGGATAGAGGTAGTTGCCGAAGAGGGCGGACATCAGCAGGTAGGTAATGACGATGGCGAGCAGGAAGTTCCACTGTAGGGCCAGCCGGGTCTCGGTGAGTTTGTCGGCATTACCTCCCACGGTGGCACGGATCCCCTCCAGCTTACCCGCTTGAGACAGGCTGGGTACCAGCTGCTCCGAGATTAGTTCCATCGCCTCCTGCAGTGGCATTTGTGCCGGTGGCGTGACCTCCAGGCGGATATTGCGTTTGCGCTCCATGTGGTCGACTTGGGTCATCCCCCGACCATACTCCAGTTGTACCATATCACCCAGTTGCACCAGGCTACCGTAGGGATCGGCTATAACACTGTCGAGTAGATCTTCGGGGCTTTTTGCACTGTCTCCACTGCTACGGATGACCATATCCATCACCTTTGCCCCCTCCGGCTTGTACTCTCCGATCTTGCGACCGTCCATCAGCACATCCAGGTAGATTCCCAGCTCCCGCTCAGTAAGGCCATTGGCTACCACGCGGGAACGGTCCGGTCGCAGGTTGGCCTCCGGGTAGCTGATCTCCAAGGAGGGTACGGGGCGGATCTGGGCCTCGGGTATCGCCTGCTTCAGGGCACCGAAGAGGGCGCGGGCGCCGTTGACAATCTGCTCCAGGTCATTGCCGGAGAGGTTAACGTCCACTGTTCGTCCCTGACCGATGCCGGATTCAAAAATGCCGCGCTGGATACTGACCCCGAACATGCCGGGGATGGCGTTCATGATGTTGGTGAACAGGGGCATCATCTTACGCGCTTCGTCTGCGTGGGTACTGGTGCCACCGAATAGAGTGACGGCATCGGAGGCAACATAGAATATGTTCTCGACCTGGGGAACTCCATCCTTACCGTCTTCTTCCAGGTGGGGTTTCACCTGCTCAAAAACATACTCTCCAATCTCTCGCCGCTTCTCTTCGGAGTAGCCGGGAGGTGGCACGAGAATATTGAGGATTAAGTTTCGGTTGCCTTGAGGCAGGTACTCCGCCTTGGGGATTAGCATCACTACAGCAGCCATTGAGGCGGCGGTAAATAGGGCGACGGTGAAGATACGGGTGAAACTGTTTTTCAGGGTCAACCGTGAGAGCCGCATAAAGTTACGGACAAAGAGGTTGCCCTCGCCGGGTGTTGTGCCCTGTTCCTGCAACTTTCGCTTTGACATGCTATAGAACTTGTTGGTGACCGCAGGGATTACCGATATCGAGATGAAGAGGCTGAGCAGAATGGAGAAGGTGATGGCAATGGCGATGTCACGGAACAGTTGTCCCGCTTCCTCCTCGATAAAAATTACCGGCAGAAATACCGCCACGGTGGTGACGGTGGATGCAAGGACCGCGCCCCACACCTCGCGGGTTCCTTCGTAGGATGCTTGGAAAGGGCTCTTACCCATGCGCCGATGGCGGTCGATGTTCTCCAGCACTACGATGGAGTTGTCCACCAGCATGCCCACCGCGAAGGTGATACCGGCCAGACTCATTACGTTGATGTTGCGCTCGAACAGGTACATGAAAAAGAAGGTACCCATCACCGAGATAGGGATGGCGATGGCCACTGTCAGGGTGGAGCTGACCGAGCGCAGGAACAGCAGAAGTACGATAATGGCGAGTGTGCCGCCGATCATTAAATTGGCTTTTACTGTACTGATAGCGGTGTTGATGTAGGGTGTCTGGTCGTGGACCCAATCATAGTAGAGTCCCTGCTCTTTCAGTACGCCCTGGTTGAGGTCATCCACCACCGTCCGCATGCGGGCGGTGAGCCCCAGCACGTTGGCCCCCGCCTCCTTGCGTATGCCCGTAACGATCATCGGCTGCCCGTTGTGCTGCACAGCAGGGGGGTTGGCGTAGTGGCCGAAGCCGGTCTCCGCCACATCGCGGAGGTAGACCCGGTGGAGACCGTCATCCACCAGAAGCAGTTCCCCCGCCTCTTCCGGGGATTGGAACTGACCTACCGTGCGGATGCGGTAGTTGCGTTTGGACAGCCCCATCACACCGGCGGAGATATCACTGTTGGCGCTCTGTACTCGGCCGATGACATGATTCAGTGTGATGCCGTGCTCCGCCAGTCGCGCCGGATCGACGGTGATCTCCATGCGTTTTTCGGTGCCACCGAAGACGAACAGGGAGCCGACACCCTGAACCCTCTCAAGGGCGTGGCGCACCTCATTTTCGAAGAAGGTACGGTAGTTTTTAATGCGGTGGGGGTCGCCATCGAGTGTCTTCAGCATCATCCAGATTACCGGTGAGCTCTCGGCGCTGGAGGTGTTCACCACGGGCTTGTTGGCATTTTCCGGGTAAGCGGCTACCTCATTAAGCTTATTGGTGACCCGCACCATGGCATCGTTGAGGTCGGTGCCCACCTTAAAGGTGAGACTGATGTTGCCGTAGTTGTTGTAGCTGGAGCTCTCCATCACCGTAAGACCTGAGATGCTCTTTAGTGCCTCCTCCTGCTCCTCGACGATCTCTTTTTCGATCTCGTAGGGGCTGGCGCCTGGCCAGTCGGTGCGGACGCTGATCTTGGGTGCTTCCACATCCGGTGTCAGTTGCACCGGTAATCGGCTGAGGCCGATGAGACCGAACAGTACGACCAGGATCACAACGGCGAAGGTGGAGACCGGTTGATGGATGGAGAGTTTTACCAGATCCATGGAGGGTGCCTATTTCGAGATTTTATTGATGACGACGACAGCCTGATCGGGTTGCAGGCGGTCATTACCATCCACCACCACCGATATGCCGTCGGTAACGGGGGACTTCTCTACGGCGACCAGGGTGCCGGTGCGGGCGATGATGCCCAGGGGCAGCATCTTCGCCTTACCCTTTTTTACCGCATAGACATAGGGCTTGCCCTTGATTCGTACCACAGCATCCCGTGGTATCAGGTGCAGGGTGCGTCTCTCCCCGGCGGCGGCTTCCACCGATGCTGACATATTCTGAATCATCCCCTTACGATAGGGGACGTTGATCTTTAGGGTGGCACTCTTAGAGCGCATATCCACCACCGGAGCAAAGCCGCGGATACTGCCTTCCAGCTGGATACCGAGAGAGTCGATGGTGACCGCTACCGGCTCTCCCTGGTTCTGGTAACGGATCAGCTTCTCGGAGATTGCCGCTTTCACTACCGTGTCGGCGGTGGAGGCGAGACGGCAGACCGCAACGCCGGGGCTGATCCACTCACCCTGCTCCTTGAATTTGCCGAGGATCACGCCGTCGAAGGGGGCGCGGACGGTGCTCTTCTCCTGTTGCAGCTGCAGGCGTGCCAACTCCTCATCCAGTGTCTGGTGTTTCTTCTGTAACGCCAGGTATTCGTAGTGGGTATCGTCATAGGTTTGACGGCTGGCTGAATTTTTCTTCAGCAGGTTCTTTAACCGTTTCAGGGTGGCACCCACCCGGTTGAGGTCGGCGCTGACCTGCGCGCGCTGCATCTGTTTTATGTCCATATCTTTATGGATCAGATCGGTATTGAGCTCCACCAGGGGATCTCCCGCCTTGACCTGCATTCCCTCCACTGCATTCTGGCGGGTAATGAGACCCGAGGTCTCTCCCGAGACTTCGGATATACGATCAAAATCGATCACCCCAATCAAACGGCTGGTGGCAGCCAACTCCTGCTCCACCACCTTGGCAACCACCACCCGGGCAGGAGGTGGTGTCTGTTGGGCGGCAGTCAGAGCAAGGGGTGCCAGTGCGCCCAGTAAAACCCAGCAGTGGAGTGAAAAGGGTTTCATGAGAGGTTCTCCATGATTTGGGTGAGGGACGCTTTAAGTCGTTTTTTGTCAGCGGCTTCAAGGCCACGGTAGGCCCGGGAGCGAAAGGATGAAGCCGCTTTATTGAGCAGAGTGTAGCGCTCCTGCCCTGAAGAGGTGATGTGGACCCGGCTGGCGCGGCGGTCACCGGGATCTTTTTTGCGCAGGACCAGCCCCTTCTTCTCGAGTTTTTCCAGAATACGAGTAACGTTTGGGCGATCCTTGAACAGCAGTTCAGCGATCTCCCGCTGCTGCAAGCCGTCGGTATCGGATAGCAGAGAGAGCAGGGTGAACTGCTCCGGGGTGATGTCGTATGGGCGAAGAATACGTGCAAAAGCTGCTTTCAGACGCATGGAGGTCTGAAACAGGTGAAAACCGAGGGTCTGCTGGATCTGGTGGCTCATGGTGTGGGCGCTGTAGGTAGTTGTCGTGACAACTTAATGCTGGCTGGAGGGGAAGTCAACCGCTAAAAGAGGTTTTTTCAGTCAATTACCTGGAGGGCTGTTTTAAGCCGTTATTAAAACATTCGGAGCTGAAATTACCTTTGCCCCTCTCCCCCTGGTCGGGGTGAGGGAGGATTTTTGGCTATTGTTGCCCATCCCCTCGAAAAGGTATAATTGACTGACACCACCACATCCACCCATCCTCCAATCCTCACTTAACTCAATAGGCCAGAAACAGGAGTGGCTTTATTTTTCTTATGAATGACATACTTATACTCATCTCTTTGTTGTTTCTTTCAGGTGCTTTTTCTGGTTCAGAAACCGCTTTAACAGCCGTTACTCTAGCGCGTGCGGAAGCTTTGCAGAAGGATGGGCGAGGTGGTGCCAAGGCGTTGCTTCACTTGAAAGAAAATTCTACAAGCATGTTAATTACCCTATTAATTGGCAATAATCTGGTCAATATCGGCGCTTCCGCTTTTGCTACAGTGGTGGCTACGGAACATCTTGGAGCTTTAGGTCCGGGGGTGGCGGTTGGGGCATTGACCTTTCTAATTCTTGTGTTTGGAGAGATTACCCCCAAAAGCTTGGCTATTCGTCATTCTGTGCAGGCATCTCTGGCAGTGGCTCCCACAGTGCTGTTATTAATGCGGATACTGTTCCCCCTGGTATGGATGTTTGAACATTTGATAAGTGTTGTTTATAAAATGACTAATATTAAAGAAAGCCCCACCGTAACCGAATCTGAATTAGTGGGTTTGTTAATGCGCGGCACTCAGGAAGGCACCATTGAACAGGATGAAGCAAAGATTATTCTGATTACCCTCAATGCTCAGCCACTGATAGAAGAAAATGAGTCAATATTGGCCGCAAATAAACGCGTATGAACGCAAATATATGAAATGCTCCCCCTATTGCAAAGCGCCTGAACATGCCCTTGGTGATTATTTAAGTACAACATCCAAACAATTTATCCGTGAAGAGCCATATTTGCGTTTATTCGCGTTCATTTTCGGCTGAGTTTCAGGGGTAATCAGGAAGATTATTGAACGAGTGTTTGCTTTTAATGATTTGACAGTAGCGGATGTGATGACCAGTCGTCATAAAATATTTGCCCTGGATGAAGAAATGACCATTAAGGAGGCCTTGCCTAAAATTGTGGAAGTTGGGTTTTCCCGTGTGCCTATCTATCATGGGTCCATTGAGAATATTTCTCATATTGTTCATTGGCATAATATTGCTGCTGCCATTACCAATAATCAAATAGACAAGCCTCTAAAGGAGGTTGGCATCGATCCGATTTTTGTGCCACTCAGCCAACCTATTGATCGCCTGTTTGCCGATCTTCAGCGCCAGAAACGCCATCTGACTATTGTAGTGGATGAGCATGGTGCTCTGAGAGGTTTGGCTACGATGGAAAACCTGCTGGAGGAACTGGTGGGTGAAATATATGATGAGTCAGATAAGGAGCGCTCTCCAGGAATCAAGACAGTGGATGATAATAGCATTGAGGTGGATGGGGGCGTGGAGTTAGGCGTGATTAAAGGCTTTTTTAAAACTGATTTACGGGGGAAAAATTCAGATAGTGTTAGTCGTTGGATTGTACATGATATTGAAAGAATCCCTGGAACCAACGAGTGTTTTGAAATTGATGGTTTAACGGTTGAAATTAAACAAGCATCAGGTCGTTGCATCCACAAAGTAAAAATTCTAAGCACTTCAACAAGGGGTTGACGAATAAGGAAAATACTGATTGGCTCTTTCAACGGGTTGTCTTATAAAGAATAACCAATCTCGTGGATTAAAATACTCATGCGGCTTCGAACTCTGACTAAGAGTAAAAGTAAAAGGAATATTCAGTCTTGTAGACGCTGGACTGAACTGTGACCGAAACCAACTACATCGTCGATATTCTCATTCTGCTGACAGCGGCTGTCATTGCGGTGCCACTGTTTCAGCGCCTCGGACTCGGCGCAGTATTGGGCTTTCTGGTAGCTGGTGCCGTGGTGGGCCCCTGGGGTCTGGGTTTCATCACCGCTGTGGACGAGATACGACACCTCGCGGAGTTTGGTGTCATTTTCTTGCTGTTTATCATCGGCATCGAGTTGAAGCCGTCCCGCCTGTGGGTCATGAGGCGCAGCGTGTTTGGTCTCGGCACCGCTCAGGTGCTCGCCACCGGTACGGTCATCACCCTAGTGGCCTTGATGCTGGGGATGCCGATGCGTTCCGCCCTGGTAGTGGGTTTCGGGCTGGCCCTCTCGTCGACCGCCTTCGGCCTGCAGATACTAGCCGACAAGGGTGAACTAGGCACGGCCTACGGCCGTTCTGCCTTTGCCATCCTACTCCTGCAAGATCTGGCCATCGTACCCCTGATTGCGCTGCTGCCGCTGCTCGCGACGCAGGAGCTGACCATCACCCAGGACGTGGAGCTGGCCGCACTGGAATCGGTGCTGATAATTATCGGGGTCTTCGTCCTGGGTCGCATTTTCCTGCGGCCCGTACTCCAACTCATTGCCGGGAGTCGACGAAATCCTGAGATATTTACCGCCACCGGAATTCTGTTGGTGCTTGGTGCCGCATGGCTCACGGAGTGGGCCGGCCTGTCCATGGCCCTCGGAGCCTTCCTTGGCGGCCTACTCTTGGCGGATTCCCGCTACCGCCATCAAATCATGGCCGATATCCAGCCCTTCCGTGGTTTGCTGCTCGGGCTGTTTTTCATAAGCGTGGGCATGTCCATCAATTTTGGTCTCCTCGGTCAACAGGGATTCCTGGTGGCTGGGCTGGTTGGTGGGCTGTTGCTGCTTAAGGCGTCGTTTCTTTGGGTGTTGTGCCGGATCACGGGACGCTCTCATTCCGAATCCGTGCATGTCGCCCTGCTGCTCGCCCAGGCAGGTGAGTTCGGTTTTGTACTGTTCGGGCTGGCCAACATGCTCGGCGTGATGGACGGGGAACTCTATCAACTGTTGCTGCTCACCATTGCCCTTAGCATGGTGGCTACACCCCTGTTGGTGAAGTTGAGCCCATGGCTTGGGCGGGCTCTTTCGAGTGCTCCTCCGGCTGCTACCTCCCCGAGCAAGCCTATCCCTGTTTCGCGCGACCATGTCATCGTTGCCGGCTTCGGTCGGCTCGGGAATTATCTGGCCCGCAATCTGGCCAAGGCAGATGTTCCCTACCTGGTGCTGGAGGTCAATCCGGCACTGGTAGCCAGAGCCCAGGCCCTGGATTATCCGGTGTTCTACGGGGATGCCAGTCGCATCGAAGTGCTGCGCTCTGCGGGTGCGGCCAACGCCTCGATGGTGGTCTTTGCCATGGACCATATGGAGAGTATCGGACAGGCGGTGGTCACGGCGCGCGAGGTGTTTCCCGACCTGCCTGTGTATACCCGTGCCTGGGATATCAGAATGGCCCAGAGGCTGCTCTCTCTGGGCGTCACTTACGCGATTCCCGAGACCATGGCGACCGGTTTACAGCTCGCCCGGGACGTGTTGCGTGCATCAGGTGTCTCCGAAGAGGTTACGGCGCGGCTCGTCGACGAGGGCCACGGCGGGGAACGCCACAAAATCACAAAGCCCCCAGCGTCCGACAGGCGGGCGGGCTACAAGGACATCCTGCTGGTCCTGACGCCGGGCATCGACGAAACAGCCACCTTGGGCTACGCGGTCGCCCTGGCGGAAGACAACCGGTCAGCTCTGACGGTGGTAGAAGTGCTTACCGAGGCCTCGACCGGTATCGAGCGGGGCGTGTCTTCCCCGGACGAACTGGAAGAGCAGATGACGGAGAACCGGCGCAGGTGGCTCGAGGCACTGGTTGCCCGGTTGCGCACGGGCATCGACGTTCAGACCAAGGTGCTTGTCGGCAGGCCCCATGAGGAAATTACCCGGGAAGTCGTCTCCAATGGCAGGGACCTGGTGCTGAAGGCAGCGGAAGATGGGCACGGGCTGAGAGAACGCCTTTTCGGCGACAACGACTCGCGTTTGTTGAAAACCTGCCCCTGCCCGGTTCTGCTTGTCCGGTCGATACCACCAAAACCCTACCGTCATCGCCGCGTCTGCGCCGGCGTTTACCAGGACGAAAACCCGGGTGGTCATCGGGATGACAGGTACGCCATCAACCGCAAGATCCTGGAGCACGCGACTTGGCTGGCAGCCGCCCAGTTTGCCGAGCTGCACATTGTTCACGCCTGGGAAGCCTACGGTGAGCAGCACATGCGAAGCGGACGTTCACATTTACAGTTTGACGCAGACGACTACGTTGAAAGAGAGCAAAAAAGAAACAAGAAAGCGTTGAATACGTGTCTTTCCGAATTACGTGAGTCAATGGCGAGCGATGTGCTACCCGCGTTCAACCCGGTGTGTCACCTGGTAAAGGGGAGCCATCGGGATGAAATTGTCCGGCTTGCTGTCAGCGTGGAAGCGGACCTGGTCGTCGTAGGCGACCTGGTACACTCAGGAATCACCAGTTTGATCGTCGACAGCACCGCTGCGGCCATCACCAAACACCTGGACTGCTCCGTGCTGGTCGTAAAGCCACCTGAGTTTGTCACACCCGTCGTCGTGGAAGAACTGTAGTCTTCACTATGGATATAGTCTATTTCAATCCTTAAATGAGTCTGAAGCAGGGTGGTTGAAGGTGTGCCTGATAGTGTAGGTGAGCGTAATAGAAGGGGTCACGAAAAGAAGGGGTCAAACTGCCCCCCATGCTGCCCCGACCCCCATACTGCCCATACTCCGCTTCTATGAAGATAGTGCTTCAGGACTATTGTGCATAGCTACTTTCCTTAATATCAGACTTGTCGCTCCACCTGAGAGAGTAGGGTGCTGCCAGGGGCTCGCCGATAAAGAGCCCCTCGCTGGGCCAGGCGACGCTCTTCCAGTAGGCCTCAATCAGGGTCTCTCCCTGGAGGTAGTAGTTCAGCAGGATATCCGGACGGGGAAACTTGGTAACATAGTTGCATGGCTCAACCACCGTGCCGTAGCTGCCGGTGGCACCGGCTTCCAGCCAGCGCAGGGCACTCATCTGCCACCTATCCTTTTTTCCTCTGGGCATATGCCCACCCCCTGATGTCAGATGGTCGGCCACCGCTCCCGGTAGAAACTTCAGAGAATTGATCTGTTTTACCCGACTTTTTCCAGTGATGTAGAACATGACATCATCGCGCCCAATGATCTCGTCCTGCTGCAGAATGCTGAGGGCTATTTTGTCGGAAAAGAGCTGCTTTACCTGGGGGAAGAAGCGGGCGCGGACGCTACGGCTACGGTCTTTCGTCTTCAGCAGATAGGCTGTTCCTCTGGGAAATGACCCGTCTGATCGTATGCCTCTAACGATCAGTCTCTTTGCTTCTTCAAAGCCCTCGGCTGCAATCATCATGGTCGGCCGGATTTTGAGGTCATCAAAGGGTGCTTCGCTGTTGCTGGAAAAGTAGGGGCTCTTGGGGGTGATCCCACATGATTTGCCGATGGTTTTTATGGCGCAATATTTTGGGTCATAGCCGGTGGCAAATGCGCTGGTGATTGACATGCAGCCGACGCGAAAAGGGTGCATCCAGGTCAGGGCGTAAGCCTGGATGTGGTGGGGAGTCTGTTTTTTTACCTGGTTATGGATACTAATGAACTGTTTTGGGGGCATGTTGCCCCCGCGATGTTTGATATTGATGTGAATCAAATTCTCTTCCGGGATACGGCGTGCGTTGACGTAGTATTCGGCTATTTTGATACTTAACGGGTCGGCATCGTTGACGACGACTCCCAATTGCTCCGGCCGGAGTGCTTTTTTGACCAGTGGTGGCACAATCTTTCCGGCGTTCACTCCTAACGGAATAAGTAGCAATAAGAGTAGAAAAAGGAGGCGGTATCCAGTCATTGGCTTTGATAATTAACTTCCTGAAGTTCTTTCGACTATATCAGCCCTCTGCTGTGGGATATAGCGCTTGCTGTTGAGGCTTTCTTCCCCCGTTTCGGGATTGCGTGATGTTCGGTGATAGGGTATTATCTTTCTGGTTTTATAGGGAGTTAAGTAGTTTTGACCCTATAAATAGGTAAAGAAACCCCAGTGCAGGGGTTTTTTTATTGGCGGGTTTGATTGTGAACCCGCTTCAGCAATGGGCGCCTGATGTGATATGGGTGCAAACTGAAGTGGGCCGTTTGGCCCATTTTTTATTACGGCAGGTTTATGGCGAGCGCAGCGGACAGTTTGACCGAAATGATCCGGGAGACCGTTGAGCCGATGGGCTACGAGCTTGTGGGTGTCGAGTACCGCAGTCAGGGTACGGGTGGGAGCCTGTTGTGCATCTACATCGACCATACCAATGGTATCAATGTTGATGACTGTGCCAGTGTCAGCCGTCAGGTGAGCAGCGTATTCGACGTGGAAGATCCCATTCGGGAGAATTACAGCCTGGAGGTGTCATCTCCCGGGCTGGATCGGCCGCTCTTCTCTGAGAAAGATTATGAGCGCTTTGCCGGCAGCAGAGTGAATATCAAGCTGCGGACGAAGCTATACGAAAAACGCCGTTTTCAGGGCGTTTTGCAAGGGATTCTGGATGGTGATGTTGTTGTGGCAGTGGACGATCAGGAGTATCGCCTACCGCTGGAACAGATCGATAAGGCACGTCTGGTGCCGGAACTCTGATTGGGTTTAGATACAGATGAATAAAGAAATTCTACTGGTAGTTGATGTCTTCTCCAATGAGAAGGATATAGAGAAAGAGATTGTCTTCCAGGCGATAGAGGCGGCGCTTGCTTCGGCCACACGCAAGAAACACGGCGGTGAAATCGATGCGCGGGTTGAGATTGATCGCGAAACAGGTGATTACTCCAGTTTCCGCCGATGGGAGGTGCTGGAAGTTCCGGATGAAGAAGAGGGTTTGAGTCCGGAGCGTCAGATACTGCTGGCTGATGCAACAGAGCAGAATCCAGATATCCAGGTAGGCGAGTTTATCGAAGAGCCGATGGAGTCAGTTGACTTCGGTCGTATTGCTGCACAAACCGCCAAGCAGGTGATTGTGCAGAAGGTACGTGAGGCCGAGCGGGCGAAGGTGGTTGAGGCCTACAAGGATCGCGTGGGTGAGCTGATCACCGGCGTGGTTAAACGGTCTGACCGGGGCAATACACTCCTTGATCTCGGTGGTAACGCAGAGGCAATTGTCCTGCGGGATGAGATGATTCAACGGGAGTCAGTACGTACAGGTGACCGCCTGCGCGGCTATCTCTACGATGTGGTGTCAGAGTCTCGCGGCCCCCAGTTGTTTGTCAGTCGGAGTCGGCCGGAGCTGCTGCTGGAGCTGTTTAAGCTTGAAGTGCCTGAGGTGGGTGAGGGGCTGATCGATATCATTGGCGCCGCCAGGGATCCCGGGCTGCGTGCTAAAATCGCAGTGAAGAGTAATGACCAACGGATCGATCCGGTGGGTGCTTGTGTTGGTATGCGAGGCTCTCGCGTTCAGACAATCTCCAATGAACTCAACGGTGAGAGGGTGGACATCATTCTCTGGAATGAGAATCCCGCTCAGTTTGTGATCAATGCCATGTCACCTGCGGATGTCGTCTCGATTGTTGTTGATGAAGATTCCCATAGCATGGCGGTGGCGGTTACAGAGGAGAATCTCTCCCAGGCGATTGGCCGCGGTGGTCAGAATGTTCGCCTTGCCAGTGAGCTTACAGGCTGGGAACTCAACGTGATGAACGAAGAGGATGCCGCAGCTCAAAGTGAGACTGAAGCGCGTGAGTTGATAGATAACTTCATGGCGCAGTTGGATGTGGATGAAGAGGTCGCTACCATTTTGGTGCAGGAGGGCTTCTCAACTCTTGAAGAGGTAGCCTACGTGCCGGTTGCCGAGATGCTTGAGATTGAAGAGTTCGATCAGGATATTGTCGAGGCGCTACGTGACCGTGCAAAAGATGTGTTCCTGACACAGGCGATTGCCAAGGAAGAGATACTCGATGGTGACGAGCCGGCTGAAGACCTGCTGACTATGGAGGGTATGGAAAGGAAGCTAGCCTATGAGATGACGGGTATAGGTATCAAAACCATGGAAGATCTTGCTGAACAGTCGGTTGATGAACTGATGGTAATCGACGGGATGGATGAAGAGTGGGCGGCGCAATTAATCATGACGGCTCGTGCCCCATGGTTTGCAGACGATCAGCAGGACTAGGGCTTCCGGGAGGTCCAATCGCAATGAGTGATGTAACGGTAAAACAGCTAGCCTCTGACGTGAAAATTCCGGAAGAGGTTCTTCTGGCACAGCTGAAAGAGGCGGGCGTGTCAAAAAGCGCCAGTGACGATCTAGTCAATGAGTCTGAAAAGGCCAAGTTGCTGGCTCATTTGCGCACAAGCCACGGCAAAAAAGGTGGTGCGTCAACTGCAGGTGGCAAGAAGATTACCCTTAAGCGCAAAACAGTCAGCGAGCTGCAGCAGCCCTCAACGGGTGGTCGCGCTCCCACACGTGGATCGGTTGGTCGAACCAGTAAAACGGTGAGTGTCGAGGTGCGCCGTAAGCGGACTATCGGCAAGCGTACAACGCACAGTGAGCAGGAGCATATCCAGCAAGAAGCTGAGGCGGCACGCAAAGCACTGGCTGAACAGGCGGAGCAGCGGCGTCAGATCGAAGCTGAGGACAGCGCCCGTCGTGAAGCCGAAGATGCAAGACGGCTTGCTGAAGAGAGTGGTGGTGCTGAACAGGTGGCACTAAAACTCAAAGCTGAGGAGGCTGCAGCCGCTGAAGAGATAAAACGCAAGACAGAGGAAGAGGCTGCACGCATCAAGGAAGAGGAGGCTCGCCAAAAAGCGGCTGAAGAGGCCAAGCTGCAGGAAGAGGAGAAGGCTAAGAAAGCTCAGGTTGAGCAGCAGAGCCAAGCTGTAGCCGAGGAGAAAACCGGTAAGAAGGGTGCTCATCGTAAGGATGAGCGTCCAGCTGCCGGGCGTGAGAATAAGCCTAAGGGGCGTAAAGAGTTGCACGTTACTGCCGGCAAACGTGGTCGTCGTAAGGGTAAACAGGTACGCCACAAGGCTGTGCCTGATCGTGAAGCTGAGCACGGTTTTGTTAAGCCCACCGCACCGGTGGTGCGTGAGATTCAAATTCCTGAAAGTATCACCGTGGCTGATCTCGCCATGGAGATGTCAGTGAAGGCGGCGGCTGTTATTAAGGAACTGATGAAGATGGGCATGATGGTTACCATCAACCAGCCCCTGGATCGCGATACTGCGACCCTGGTGGTGGAAGAGATGGGCCACAAAGCCGTCGACAGGGTAGAGCAGGACATTGAGGCCGATGTCATCAGCTCGATCAACGAAGACCAAGGTGATGAGGTGCCCCGTGCGCCGGTGGTCACCATTATGGGTCACGTAGATCACGGTAAAACCTCACTACTGGACCATATTCGCAGTACGCGTGTCGCCTCCGGCGAGGCGGGTGGTATTACCCAGCATATCGGTGCCTACCATGTAGAGACCGGACACGGCATGATCTCCTTCCTGGATACTCCGGGACACGCTGCGTTCTCCGCAATGCGTGCTCGTGGTGCCGAAGTCACCGATATCGTTATCCTGGTAGTGGCTGCAGATGATGGTGTCAAGCCTCAGACCATTGAGGCGATCCAGCACTCCAAAGCATCGGGTGTACCGATAATTATTGCCGTCAACAAGATGGATAAGGAAGAGGCGAACCCGGACAAGGTGATGCAGGAGCTTTCTCAGCATGAGGTGATTCCGGAAAGCTGGGGCGGTGATACCATGTTTGTCAATGTATCGGCCAAAACCGGTCTGGGTATTGATGAGCTGCTTGATGCAATTCTGCTGCAGTCAGAGGTGTTGGAGCTGAGGGCGGTTGACAGTGGGCCCGCCAAAGGCATTGTGGTTGAGTCCAGTCTCGATAAGGGACGGGGTGCTGTGGCCACGGTTCTGATTCAGTCCGGTACCCTTAGCAAAGGCGATATGCTGGTTAGTGGTCAGGAGTTTGGCCGCGTCCGCGCCCTGCTGGACGAAAACCGTAAACAGATTCAGAGTGCCGGCCCATCGATCCCGGTTGAGATCCTCGGCCTCTCCGGTGTGCCCAATGCGGGTGATGACGTCCTGGTGGTGGCCAACGAACGCAAAGCGCGTGAGCTTGCCGAAATGCGACAGGAGAAAAATCGAGACAGTCGTATGGCAGCTCAGAAAGCAGCCAAGCTGGATGAGTTCTTTGCGACGATGAGTGAAGGCAAGGTCGACTACGTTAACCTGATTATCAAGGCTGATGTACAGGGCAGTGTCGAGGCGTTGCGTGAATCGTTGACCAAGCTTTCCACTGACGAAGTGGCTGTAAAAGTGGTCGCGGCGACGGTCGGTGGTATCAATGAGTCAGATGTCAATCTGGCCGTGACCTCAAACGCCTTTATTATCGGCTTCAATGTACGTGCCGATGCCACAGCACGTAGATCGGCTGAGGATAAGGGTGTTGACCTGCGTTATTACAGCATCATCTACGAAGCAATCGATGATGTGAAACAGGCACTCTCCGGCTTGTTGTCACCCGAGGTGCGGGAAGAGATTATGGGCCTTGCCGAGGTACGCGATGTCTTTCGTTCATCCAAGCTTGGTGCAATTGCCGGCTGTATGGTGATTGAGGGTGCGGTTAAACGTAGCCTGCCAATTCGCGTTCTGCGCGATAATGTGGTGATCTACGAAGGAGAGCTGGAGTCACTGCGCAGGCACAAGGATGAAGCCACTGAAGTAAAGGTTGGCACAGAGTGCGGTATCGGTGTGAAGAACTACAACGATGTCAAAGCCGGTGATCAAATTGAGGTCTACGAGCGCCACGAAGTGGCTCGGGAACTCTGATAGAAATCGACCGGTAAAAAGATGGCACGTGAGTTTAACAGGACCGACCGGGTCGGTTCACAGATGCAGCGCGAGTTGGCTGAACTGGTTCGCACAGAACTGGAGGGTCAACGGCTCGGTATGGTGACAATCCAGGCTGTACAAGTGGTCCGGGATTTCTCCCACGCCAAAGTCTTTTTCACCACCATGGGGGGTGAACTGGGCAAGGCAGAGGCCACCAAAGTACTGAAACAGGCGGCGCCCACTCTGCGTTATCAACTGGGGCGTCGTATGCGTCTGCGCACCATCCCTGAACTGCATTTTGTTCATGATGATTCGATAGAGCAGGGTAGCCGACTCTCGGCTCTCATCGAACAAGCCGTCGAATCTGACGAATCCAACAAGTGAGTAACTAATGGGGCGACGCCGTCAACGGGGCCGTAATGTGCAGGGTATTCTGCTGCTTGATAAGCCGCTGGGAGAGAGCTCCAATAGCGCTTTGCAGAAGGTAAAAACCCTTTTCTTCGCTATGAAAGCGGGACATACCGGCAGCCTGGATCCTCTGGCGACCGGGCTTCTGCCTATCTGTTTCGGTGGTGCGACCAAGATATCCGCTTTTCTGCTCGATGCCGATAAGCGCTATACGGTAAAAGTGAAGCTGGGTGCTACCACTGCTACTGGCGATACTGAGGGTGAGATTCTTGAAACCCGTAGCACCGACAGCATCAATGAGGCGGATGTAGTTGCCGCGCTTGAGCGTTTTGTTGGTGAAATACAGCAGATCCCCCCCATGTATTCCGCTCTCAAACACAAGGGCGAACGTCTCTATAAACTAGCCCGGGAAGGCAAAGTGGTGGAGCGTGAGCCGCGCACTGTGACTATTCACAGTTTGACTCTTCTAAGCAGCTCACTGCCGGAGTTTGACCTGGATGTTCACTGCAGTAAGGGTACCTATGTGCGTACCCTGGCGGAGGATATTGGTGAAGTACTGGGTTGTGGCGCCCATGTCACCGCGCTGAGGCGTACTGCTGTGGGGCCCTTCGATGGCACCGGCATGGTCGATATGTCTACTGTGGAGAGCTATCGTGAGGAGACTGGGAACTCACTCGATGAGCTGCTGCTTCCAGTAGACAGTGCCTTGGGTGACTGGCCTGAAATACATCTCAACAGTGACAGCGCATACTATCTTAAGATGGGACAACCTGTGGTTGTTCCGAAAGCACCTACCAGTGGCTGGGTGCGGCTATATGATGATAAAGAGGCCTTTATCGGTGTTGGCCAAATAGAAGATGACGGTAAGGTGGCTCCACGGCGTTTGATCTGACAGCTAAAACCCATCATAATCTTGCTCCCGCTCTCTCATAGCCCTGCATTTGGCAGTAGGAGAGGGGAAAACCTTTTCAAAATCGTGAAGGTGATCTGTCCACAGCCTGAACCCATTGTCGGGTGTGGATCTTTAATTTAATTCAAACAGTGAGGACTGAAACAATGGCTATGAATGCAGAACAGAAAAAAGCAGTGGTTGAAGAGTATGCAACCGCTCCCGGTGATACCGGTTCCCCGGAAGTACAGGTGGCGCTGCTGACCAGCCGCATCAACGAACTGACCGAACATTTTGCCGACCATAAGCACGATCACCACTCCCGCCGTGGGCTGGTACGTATGGTTAACTCTCGCCGCAAGCTGCTGGACTATCTGAAATCCAAGGATGGTGAACGTTATCGCTCCTTGATCTCTCGCCTTGGCCTGCGCCGTTAATCCACTCTTCCCCAATTGAGGACACTGATGTGACTCCGATCAAGAAAGAATTTCAGTACGGCGAACACAAAGTCACCATAGAGACTGGTGAGATTGCCCGTCAGGCGGACGGCGCGATTATGATCGATATGGGTGGTACCGTGGTGCAGTGCACCGTGGTGGGCTCCAAACGGCCAATGGAAGGGCGGGATTTTTTCCCTCTCACCGTTGACTACCAGGAGAAGACCTATGCCGCGGGCAAGATTCCCGGTGGCTTCTTCCGCCGCGAAGGGCGTCCGGCGGAGAAGGAGGTCCTTACCTGCCGACTAATCGATCGCCCGATTCGTCCACTCTTCCCCAAGGGTTACACTAATGAGACTCAGATCATCTGTACGGTTATGTCTCTTAACCCGGAAGTTGATCCTGAGATTCCTTCACTGATCGGTGTTTCAGCTGCACTCTCAATCTCCGGTCTGCCATTCCAGGGCCCTGTGGGTGCTGCCCGTGTCGGTTATAAGGATGGCAACTACCTCCTCAATCAACCCTGCACCGGTCTCAATGAGACCACCGATCTGGATCTGATTGTTGCCGGTACCGAAGAAGCGGTTCTGATGGTCGAATCTGAGGCTAGTGAACTCTCCGAGGAAGTGATGCTGGGCGCTGTGATCTTTGGTCACGAACAGATGCAGACCGCTATCCAGGCGATCAAGGAGCTGGCAGCCGAGGTGGGTAAAGAGGTTCAAGTCTTCGAATCACCGGCAGAGGATGCAGACCTGGCCGCAGCAGTAGAGGCCGCAGCCGGTACTGCCATGACTGAGGCTTATACCATTGCCGATAAAATGGATCGTTATGCTAGTACCGATGCTGTCGCCGACGAAACGATCAAGGCACTGTGTAGCGGCGAAGATTCACAGTGGGGGGCAGCTGAAGTAGGTGCTTCTCTCGATAAGCTGAAGAAGCGGATCGTACGCAGCCGTATTCTCAACGGTGAGCCACGTATCGATGGTCGTGATACCCGCACCGTACGTCCTATTTTCGTGCGTACCGGTGTACTGCCGCGTACCCATGGTTCCGCTCTGTTTACACGTGGTGAGACCCAGGCGCTGGTTGTTACCACGCTCGGCACCGAGCGTGACTCACAGATCATTGATGCGCTGGAAGGTTCCTACCGCGAACCTTTCATGCTGCACTACAACTTCCCTCCCTTCAGTGTGGGTGAGACAGGCCGTGTCGGCACCCCTAAACGGCGTGAAATCGGTCACGGTCGTCTGGCCAAACGTGGTGTGCTCTCTTGTATGCCCACTATGGAGGAGTTCCCATATTCGATTCGTGTGGTCTCTGAGATTACCGAGTCCAATGGTTCATCCTCAATGGCCTCTGTCTGCGGTACCTCTCTCTCTCTGATGGATGCCGGTGTGCCGATTAAATCACCAATGGCCGGTGTTGCAATGGGTCTGATTAAGGAGGGCGATCAGTTTGCCGTTCTTACCGATATCCTGGGTGATGAAGATCACCTCGGTGATATGGACTTCAAAGTGGCCGGTAGTGTTAACGGCATCAATGCATTGCAGATGGATATTAAGATCAACGGTATCACCAATCAGATCATGGAAGTTGCTCTTGATCAGGCAAAAGAGGGTCGTTTGCACATCCTTGATGAGATGAATAAAGCGATCTCTGCACCTCGCGAAGAGATGTCCGAATACGCTCCACGTATCATCACCTTCAAGATTGATCCGGACAAGATTCGTGATGTCATCGGTAAGGGTGGTACCACCATCCGTTCCATCTGCGAAGAGACCGGTGCTACCGTCGATGTGACCGATGATGGAATGGTCAAGGTATTCTCTGTCGACAAAGCGGCGGGTGAGGATGCGCGTAAGCGTATCGAGCTGATTACCGCCGATGTTGAAGTGGGTACCATCTACGAAGGTAAAGTTGCCCGTCTTATGGACTTCGGTGCTTTCGTTACTATCCTTCCCGGCCGTGACGGCTTGGTTCATATCTCCCAGATCTGCGAAGAGCGGGTTGAGAAGGTGAGCGATAAACTCTCGGAAGGTGATGTGGTCAAGGTCAAAGTGCTGGAAGTGGACAAGCAGGGTCGTGTTCGTCTCAGCATGAAAGCAGTGGAAGAGGGTTGAGGCGATGGCCTGAATCAACTTTAGCTGAATAGAAAATTATTTTCCTGGAATCCTATCCCACACAGCCGTCACCGGTGATGTAGGAGCGCCGCCCTCGGCGCGATGGGATCTGGCAAGGCGGTGCAACGTTCATCGCCCCGAGGGCGGGGCTCCTACAGGTGATATTAAGGTTACGGAAGCGAATTCTGTTTAACTAGTGCCCGTCCAGAAACACAAAAAGCGGAACGCAGAGAACACAGAGAAGCGCAGAGGGCGCGGAGAAAAGCTTTACTATTCAACAACACTCTGCGCACTCTGCTTCCCTTTGCGATCTCTGCGTCCAAAAAAGTGCTGTTTCTGACCGGATACTAGCTATGCTCCTGACGACCATAAAGCGAGGCATAGAGTCCCTGGTTTTGAATCAGCTCCTCATGGCTCCCCTGCTCGATAATGCAGCCATCTTCAAACACCAGGGCACGGTCAGCCTGTCTGACAGCACTTAGCCGGTGGGCGATGATTAGTGTCGTGCGCCCTTTGAGAAAAGTTTGCAAGGCGGTGTGCAGTAGCTGCTCCGTAGTGGTATCCAATGCCGAAGTCGCTTCATCCAAAATGACCACTTTGGGGTCATTCAACACCATGCGGGCAATGGCCAGCCGCTGCCGTTGGCCTCCAGAAAGGCGGATGCCGTTACGACCTACCAGTGTGTCGAGACCCCGGTCGAGTTCACGAATGGTGTCGGCCAGTTGGGCTACCTCCAGTGCATGCCAGAGCTTCTCGTCCTCGAGCTCTTGTCCCAGTGTCAGGTTGATTCGCACCGTATCGTTGAACAGCGCAGGTTGCTGTAGCACCGTTGCTACATTGTTCCGCACTACGTCCATTCCGATCTCCGATACGGGTATACCATCAAAGAGAATATTGCCTGACTCCGGTGGGTAGAGGCCGAGGATTACCTGTACCAGGGTAGTTTTTCCTCCGCCACTGGCGCCAACCAGAGCCACCTTCTCACCGGCGGCGATCTCCAGTGAAAGATTATTCAGTACCCTCGGCCCGTCACCATAGCGAAAGTGGATATGTTCAAGCTTCAGTGCGGTGGTATGTTTTTCCCGAAACGGATCACGTTTGTGTGGGTAACTGGGCTCCAGGCTGATAGCGAGCAGCTGATTGATGCGTTCCAGGGCGGCTCGGGCGCCGTTGTAGGAGTACTGAATGGTAAGCACCTCCTGTACCGGCCCCATCATGAACCAGAGGTAGGCGAACACCGCCAGCATCTGCCCTATGGTGAGCCCTGAGTAGAGCACCATCAGCATGCTGACGGCGCGGAAGGTGTCAAAGCCGAAGAGAAACACGGTAAAGGAGAGACGCTGGGCGGCGTCACTCTTCCAGGTAAAGGCGGCAGAGTGGTGACGTATATGATCGGCCTTGTCGATGATGCGGCTGATATAGTGCTGCTCACGGTTGCTGGCGCGGATCTGCTGGATGGCATCGAGGGTCTCGGCCAGGCTCTCCTGAAACAGCTGATAGGCACTGTTCTCTCGCCGCTTCAGCTCTTTCACTTTGCGGCCGAACACTGTGGTGACCCAGATCACCACCGGGTTGAGAAGCAGGATAAAAAGCGCCAGCTGCCAGTGCATCCACAGCAGGACGATAGCCGTACCTGTAATGCTCATAACAGCCACCAGGAACTTGCTGGTGGCGACGCCGGTAAAGTTGTCGACTGCATCGATATCGGTCACCAGATGAGAGGCGACGGTGGCGCTACCGAGAGTTTCGTACTCAGACATGGAGACAGAACGTAACCGTTGCAGCAGGCTACTGCGGATACGGTAGGTGACATCTTTGGAGATGATGGTGAACTGGCGCATCTGCCAGACCCCCAATATCAGAGATATCAGGCGCATCAGAAGCGTCAGTACCAGGATCACCAAAATATAGAGCAGTGGCTGGTGCCAATCCGCGGGAAAGAGGGAGTCGATCAGCGCGACTGCCGCCCCTGGTTGTTTTAGCAGCACCTCATCCACCAGTAGAGGAATCAGCAAGGGAATGGGCACCGCTACCACGGCACCAAGGATGGCGATAATGTTGGCTTTGACCAGCTCCAGTCGATGGCTGAGGATCATATCGATCACCTCACGCCAGCGGTAGGGTTGGCTGCGCAGAGTTTGGGTCTCCGATGGGGGTGTTAAGGGCTCGGTCATCTCTCAATTATTCTAAAATTTAGTGACTGCATCCTCAATTGTAACGGATGAGGGAACATTTTTCGGCATAGCTTGCCCTTGCTGTGTGTGTGGCAGCGATTAAGGAGTGGTAGGATTAACCCCATCAGACTCAACTCAATGGTTTTTCATAAATGATACATCACCAATTTTTTCACCATCTTTCTTTGGTGCTGATCTTTTCGCTGCTGCTGTCGTCACCGGTTGCGGCGGCCGTCACCCTTGAGGGTAAACAGATTCAGGGCGGGTTGTTGGTGGGGCAAACCGATCCTGGCGCTCTGGTGAAATTGGATGAAGAGAGTGTTCGGGTGTCACCTGATGGCGTGTTCCTGTTGGGGTTTGGCAGGGATCACCGAAAGGAGAGCCGTCTGCAGATTACTTATGCCGATGGTGGACAGGAGCAGCAATTGTTGACGGTGGGGCGGCGGGAGTACCAGATTCAGCGAATTGACGGCCTGCCCAAACGCAAGGTGACGCCGCAGAAGCTGGATCTTAAACGTATCCGCAAAGAGACAGCGATGACCAAGAGCGCCCGTCGGCTTGATGATGCCAGAACAGATTTTCTTGGTGGCTGGATCTGGCCGGTCACCGGTCGTATTTCCGGTGTTTATGGTAGTCAGCGCATACTTAACGGTGAAGCGCGCAGACCCCACTTCGGTGTGGATATCGCCATGCCTGTCGGCACCCCGGTGAAGGCACCCGCTGACGGCGTGGTTACAATGGCCCATCCCGATATGTTCTTCTCCGGTGGTACCCTGATAGTTGATCACGGTCACAACCTCTCCTCTTCTTTTCTACACCTGAGTCGTATACTGGTGGAAAAAGGTGAGCGGATTCGACAGGGGGATATCATTGCCGAGGTGGGGGCAACGGGGCGTGTTACCGGAGCCCATCTCGACTGGCGCATGAACTACCACAAACACCGGTTGGATCCACAGTTGCTGGTTCCACCCATGCCCAAGTAAGCAACCTCTGTAATTTATGAAATGTTGTCGATAGGGGCTATAATCGCATTTTGAAATCCCATTTGTCCCTAGGGCAGCGGGATCAACTCACTGGAATCGAGTCACTTTGATGAAAAAAACGCTAATCCCGCTCTTTATCTCATCCATGTTGGTCGGGGCGCCCGCCCTGGGTGAGGATCTTGTCAAGATCTACCAGCTGGCGGAGATGAATGATGCACAGCTGCGTGCGGCTCAAGCTGTCAGAGACTCTGCATTCGAGGCCAAGCCCCAGGCACAGGCAAAGCTATTGCCGAATCTCTCACTGACCACTGCAGCCAATAGGGTTTTTTCAAACGTCAATGCTTCATCATCCGGTGCAAGCTCCACCTCTTACAACAAAGCAAGCCTTACTCTGAGTCTATCCCACCCAATCTATCACCGTGACTATGCGGTGCAGTTGGAGCAGGCAGATAAGCAGGTTGCCCAGGCCGAAGTGACCTATGCCGCTGAGAAGCAGGGGCTGATTGTGCGTGTGGCACAGAGCTATTTTGACGTCCTGTCAGCTCAGGATGCACTGGAGTTTGCCCAGGCGGAGACGGCGGCCATTGAGCGCCAACTGGATCAGGCAAAACAGCGGTTTGAGGTTGGCTTGATCGCTATTACCTCTGTTCATGAGGCTCAGGCTGCTTACGATCAGTCCCGTGCAGACCTGATCCAGGCGGAAAACGTGCTGGATAACGCTTGGGAAGCGTTGCGTGAGATCACCAATCAACCGGTGGATGTATTGGCGTCGGTTACAGATGAGCTGCCTTTGGCACCTCCTAAGCCCGAGAGCATCGACCAGTGGGGCGAGGGTGCCCAACAGCAGAATCTGGCTATCCAGGCGGCACGCCTCAGTTCAGAGATTGCCAAACAGAATATTGAGGTGAAACAGGCGGGGGATGCACCGACCGTTGACTTGGTAGGTTCACACGCCTTGGCCTTGAGTGCATCACCCACTGGCACCGACTCCAATACCACCACCATAGGTATCCAGTTGAGTATGCCCCTCTATAACGGTGGCTCCACCGACTCTCTAACCCGGCAGGCACGCCTCGACTATCAGGTGGCCCAGGAGAACCTCGACAAGCAGCGTAGATCGGTAAACCGGCAGGTACGTGATGCTTACCGCGGTGTTGTCGCCAGTATCAGCTCTGTGGAAGCGCTGCAGGCAAGCACTGTTTCGGCTGAGAGTGCGCTGGAGGCCACCGAAGCTGGTTTTGAAGTCGGCACCCGCACCATGGTTGACGTGCTTAATGCACAGCGAGACCTGTTCCGTGCCCGCAGCAACTACTCGAAGGTTCGTTACAGCTATATCGTCAGTGGACTGCAGTTGAAACAGGCTGCCGGGACACTTTCGGCAGATGATATCCAGCAGTTGAATAACGCATTGAAATAAATGCTACTGCACAATGATCTGAATTTCGGGCGTAGGAGCGAACTTGTTCGCGAAGAACATGCCCGGTTGCCTGATCGCGAATAAATTCGCTCCTACAGTTGCACTTTTTTCTATGAAGATAGTGCTTCAGGACTATTGCGCATAGCCACTTAACGAAAGTACCTCTTGCTTGCCTCTCCATGGAGCGGCAAGAGCTAACAGATAAACCACAACCTAATTCGAGCAAAGATGTCTGGAAATACCATTGGAAAACTGTTTACCGTCACCTCTTTCGGCGAGAGTCACGGCCCTGCGATCGGTTGTATCGTAGACGGCTGCCCTCCGGGATTGGAGTTGACCGAGGCTGATCTACAAGCAGATCTTGATCGCCGTAAACCAGGTACCTCACGCCACACAACACAGCGAAGGGAGGCGGATGAGGTACAGATTCTCTCCGGCGTCTTCGAGGGCAAGACTACCGGCACTCCCATTGGTCTGATAATCCACAACACCGATCAACGCTCCAAGGATTACTCGGAAATCATGGATCGTTTTCGCCCTGGCCACGCCGATTACACCTATATCCGTAAGTATGGTGTCAGGGATTACCGTGGGGGGGGGCGCTCATCCGCACGGGAAACCGCCATGCGTGTGGCGGCGGGGGGTATTGCCAAGCGTTATCTGCAGCAGCGCCACGGCATAGAGATACGCGGTTATCTCTCTCAACTCGGCCCAATCAAGGTAGAGAAACTTGAGTGGAGCGAGGTGGAAAAGAACGCCTTCTTCTCACCCGATCCCGATAAAGTGCCGGAGATGGAGGCGTATATGGATCGCCTGCGCAAGGAGGGAGACTCCGTCGGTGCCAAAATTAATGTCGTCGCATCCGGTGTGCCGGCAGGTCTTGGTGAGCCGATTTTTGATCGCCTTGATGCAGATATTGCTTACGCACTGATGAGCATCAATGCCGCCAAAGGGGTGGAGGTTGGTGCCGGATTTGACTGCGTTGCCCAGCGGGGAACCCAGCATCGGGATGAGATCACTCCAGAGGGTTTTCTAAGTAATCACGCCGGGGGTGTACTGGGAGGGATCTCCAGTGGCCAGGATATTCTGGCCAGTGTCGCTTTCAAACCCACCTCCAGCATCCTCACACCGGGGCGCAGTATCAATATGGACGGTAAGCCGGTGGAGGTGGTTACCAAGGGGCGTCATGATCCCTGTGTAGGCATACGTGCCACTCCTATTGTCGAGGCGATGCTGGCTATCGTGTTGATGGATCAGCTGCTGCGACATCGTGGGCAGAATCTGGATGTAATCAACAATGGGCCGCAGATACCTGCTGCGGCAGATTGATCTACTGCCGGTGTAGTCACTGATGCCTTACTGGCGCCTGTCAGGCTTCTACTTCTTCTACTTTGCTGCACTCGGGGGGCTGATCCCCTACTGGGGGCTCTATCTCAAGAGTCTCGGCTTTGATGCTATCGCTATTGGCGAGTTGATGGCCATACCAATGGCTACCAAGTTTGTCGCCCCCTACGTATGGGGCTGGCTCGGTGACCACCTGGGCCGGCGAATGGTCATTGTCAGGCTGGGTTCTCTCTTGACCAGTCTGATCTTTATTGCAGTGTTCTGGCTCCAGGGTTTCTGGGAGCTGGGGCTGGCGATGGTGCTTTTCAGCTTTTTCTGGAATGCGGTACTGCCCCAGTTTGAGGCGGTGGTACTCGACTACCTGGGTGAGGGGGTGTCACGTTATGCCCGTATCCGTCTCTGGGGCTCTATCGGTTTTATCTTTACTGTAATCGCTCTTGGTGTGGCCGTCGATCTACAGGGGCCGCTGGTGATTCTACCCGCCCTGTTTGGTCTGTATGCGGCAATCTGGCTCTCCAGCCTGTTGATCATAGATCCCGATGTTCAGCCCCATCCACCAGAACAGGTCTCGATTCTTGAAGTCTTGAAGAGACCTGCGGTGATCGCCTTTTTTGTAGTCTGCTTTCTGCTTCAGGCAGGCCATGGGCCTTACTACGGTTTTTACTCCATCCACATGGAGGATATCGGCTACAGCAAGACAGTGATAGGCCTGCTTTGGGCGCTGGGTGTAGTAGCAGAGGTGATCATCTTTCTCTTTATGCACCGCCTGCTGCAGGGCCATGGGGCGCGTAAGGTGCTGCTGGTCAGTCTTCTTCTGACGATAGTACGTTGGCTGCTGATAGGTCACTTTGCTCACTCACTGGAGATACTCTTTTTGGCGCAGCTGCTTCATGCGGCCAGTTTCGGCTCTTTTCACGCCGCGGCAATCCATCTTGTTCACCACTACTTCACCGGCAAACACCAGGGAAGGGGGCAGGCTCTCTACAGCAGCCTCAGTTTTGGATTTGGCGGTGCCCTTGGTACCCTGGTGAGCGGCTTTCTCTGGGATGATGCCGGTCCGGCTGTCGCATTCACCGTAGCGGCGGTTGCCACCTTCGCCGCGTTGTTGATCGCTTCTCGCTGGGTGGTTAATGAACTTGAAGTGAAACAGTAGCGTGAAATGATGAATTACAGCCTCGAACAGATAAGCAGACAGCTTGGTGCCATCCTTGAGGGTGAAGGTGAAAAGTTGATCAGTGGTATTGCTTCCCTCGATTCGGCAACCGATGAGCAGATCACTTTTGCAGAGGATGAGCGCTTTCTCGCCCGAATAGAACAGGGTGCGGCTGGTGCTGTGATCGTCGGGGAGGGTTTTCCAGCCATAGCAGGAAAGAATCTGTTGCGGGTGCCTCAGCCCAGACTCTCGTTTGTCTATGCAGTTGAGATGTTTCTACCCGAACCGGTACCCGGCGGCATAGACACCGGAGCGAAGGTGCATGAGTCGGTCACCCTGGCCGGCGATATCACCATCGGTGCCTGTGCTGTGGTCTGTGCAGGTGCCTCTATTGGTGCCGGAAGTGTTGTTCAGTCCGGCGCCTATATCGGTCCGGATGTTGTCATTGGTGAACGCTGCCGAATCGAAGCCAATGCTACGCTACTCGATGGTGTGGTTATCGGAGATAGGGTGATCATTCACTCCGGTGCGGTCATTGGTGGTGAAGGTTTTGGTTTTGTCTGGGTTAAAGATCACCACCATAAAGTTCCACAGGTTGGGCGGGTAGCGATTGAGAATGATGTAGAGGTCGGCTGCAACAGCTGTGTCGATAGGGCAGCCCTGGGTGTTACTTATATCCGGCGTGGTACAAAAATCGATAACCATGTACATGTTGGCCACAATAGTGATATTGGTGAGGATGTGATTATCACTGGTCAGGTCGGTATTTCAGGCAGTGTTACCGTGGGCGATAGGGCCATGTTCGGCGGTCAGTCAGGAGTGGTGGATCATGTCACTATCGGCGAAGGCGCACTGATCGGCGCATCTACACTGGTGACGCACGACGTGGCAGCGGGTGAATCAGTATGGGGCTTTACCGGTAAGACGATGTCGAAAGCCAAACACGAATTGGCGGCTATGGGGCGTCTGCCTGAACTGCTGAGACGATTCAGGCAGCAGGAGCGGAAGCTGGTGGCACTCAAATCCAGAATTGATGAGTTGGAAGGGGGTACAAAGACTCCCTAGGCTCTATTATCCTAGAATCCTCAGTTAATCGCTCTATTCTACGGGCAATGCATTGATTTTAATTGCATAGACTGCGATTGCCTATGTCACCCCCCGGGTGAATTACGCTACAGGGCGGATAGCACACTTGCGGTGGCGCATTACGGCGTTACAACCCCTTGGAATAGGATAACTATTCCACGTCGTTGTGCCTTGTACTGCACCAGCGCAAGTGCACTCTCCACCCTGTCCAACTGAGGATTCTAGGATTATTCATCACCCCATGTGCCGAGTAGTTGCTGCTCTTCGTCTGCAGAAATGGGGTCGAGGCTACCAAAGGTGAAATTGTCACCATCATCGTTGTTACCACCACCATCACTGTTGTCGCCGCCATCACCGCCATCATCGCCGCCGTCATCACCGTTATCGCCGTCGTCGCCATCATCGCCGTCATCGCCGTCGTCACCGTCATCGCCGTCGTCACCATCATCGCCGTCGTCACCGTCATCGCCGTCGTCACCGTCATCGCCGTCATCGCCGTCGCCGCCGTCATCACCATCACCACCGTCACCGCCATTGTCACCATAAGCAGTGTTGATCGCCAATGTGAAGTTTGAAGTGTCAATCTTGTATGGGAAAAAAAGTCCGACAATCAGGATCGCTACGCTTAACAGATGTAGGAGTTTGAATGAGGGGGCCGATCTTTCATTTTCAGGTGTTGAGCTGTGGTGATGTTTGCTGAAAATGTATCGTGTTAGCACAGTTGGCCTCCAATCAATAATCTCTCTCTATACCCTAGTCAACGGTTTGGACCGCCTTTTAATCCCTGCGCGATAAAAAATAATAACGGTAGGAAGATAAGGTCCTGCTTGTTTAAAACGTTACAAAGAGCTGAGTGTTGTGGCTGACTATACTGACTTCAGGTGGTTCATTTCAACCAGGATCAATGGAAGGTGAACTACTCGATCACTTTCTGTTTATCTACTACCTGACGAGGTCTGAATTTTTAGCTATTAAGGCTGGTTTAAGAAACTTCGGAATAAAATAGCCTTTCGAACGTTGTACAGTTTAAACCACCAACAAAAAGGTGCTGGGTGAGTTCTGATATCTACCAGGAGATAATTGATCTGCTGCCAAAGCTACGGCGCTTTGCTTATGGATTGACTCGTTCCAAAGAGAGTGCCGAGGACCTCGTGCAGGAGGCCTGTGCCCGCCTGCTCGCCGACTTAAAAGAGAAAGAGTCCTATTTTGAACGTTGGTTGTTCAGGACTATTCGTAATATTCACATTGATCAGGTGAGAAAAAACAGTGTTGCAGAACGCCACCAGAGTCATCTTGTAGACCATGATACGCCCTATATAGACGGTAGCGAGGTGGTCGAAACCCTGATAACTCTGGATCAGGCGAAGAGCGTCCTATTTGAACTATCTGAGGAACATCGCACGGTAATTCTTTTGATTGGAGTGGAAGGCTTCTCTTACCGTGAGGCGGCGGATATTCTTGATCTTCCGGTCGGAACAGTGACCAGTCGCCTGGCAAGGGCACGGAACAGTGTTGTGCAGATGGTTAACGGCGGAAGCGTGAATGAGGGTGATTTGGAGGTGCAGCGTCTATGACACAGCAGGGTGACAATCAGATTGGCGGTTTTGACGAATCACTGCTCAATGCCTATATCGACGGTGAGTTGGAACACGGGCTGATGAAACGGATTAAGCATGAGCTTAACGACGACAAAGAGGCGGCTCAATATGTGAGAGCGGTACGACGTTTTCACCTGGTCTCAGGTGCCGCTCTCGATGAAGAGATCAATAGCTCTGCTCCGGGTGATCTTGAAGCGAAGTTGTATGCCTTAAAAGAGAATCATGCACAACAATCTCCCCCGCCACCGGAGGAAAATGTTAAACAAGGTTATCGCTATTTACACCTTGCATTAGCAGCAGGATTTGCCACATTGGCATTGGGATTCACACTTGGTTTTTTCTCATCCGGATATCACATGCAGCAGCAGATGATATTGGCTCAGACCGCCCGGGAGGAGATGCTGCTTGAGAGCAAACAGGTGATGAATCGTGTATTTGAGCATAACCCCAGTGGCGAGGTGGTGGCATGGGTAAGTGATAATGGAAAAATCCAAGGTGAGCTCTTGCCGATTCGTACACTGAAACTTGGAGATAAGCGGTTCTGCAGGGAGTTTCAGGAGATTCTGATCATCGATGGGCAAAAGGAGGTTCGTCAGGGGCTCTCGTGTCGCCAGGGGAGAGAGCAGTGGGATACCAAGATGATTATGGCTGATCCGGCAAAGCGCCTGCTCTAATTTAGTGCCCGTATGAAAACAGGCATGCAGGGTGTTATGTACCGCAAAAGGTCATCGCAACACGTTCGCTTGCGAGGGGTGGCTCTGAATAGTGTGCGAGACCGGGGTGTTCGATAAAAGGCTCGGCAAGTACCAGCCGCAGTTCGTCGAATACGCTGAAGTCACCCTGAAAGGCGGACTGAATGGCCCGTTCAATCTGATGGTTGCGAGGGATGACAACGGGATTGGAGGATGTCATCAGCTGGACGGCGCTTTGACGGCCACCGGGCTGGTTGTCGATGCGCTGCAGCCAGCGGGTCTCAAAATCACCAAAAACGGGTGAATCATTTTTATTCATGCGCGTGGCCAGTTGCCGGAAGCTCAAGCTGTAATCAAGTTGATGTTCCTGCAGATGTTGCAGCCAGTCAGTGACCAGCTCAGTGTTACCCTCGTTGTGGTTGGCAAGACCGAGCTTTTCACTCATCAACGCAAAATAGTGGGCTTCGAAAATCGATTGGAACCGCTTCAGTGCCGACTCATACTCATCCTGTTCTCCTTCCAGCATCATCAGACATTCGGCCAACCGCGCCAGGTTCCATTGCGCCATGCCGGCCTGCTGACCGTAAGCGTAGCGACCGTATTGATCGATGGAGCTGAAAACCTTATCGATATGGAACTCATCCATGAAGGCGCAGGGGCCGTAATCCAGAGTTTCGCCGGAGATGGCGGTGTTGTCAGTATTCATTACGCCGTGGATGAATCCGAGGGCCATCCAGTGGGCAACCAGTTTGGCCTGGGCTTTGACCACTTCTGAGAAAAAAGCCAACACCGGGCGGTCGCTTGACGCCGCGTCAGGATAGTGCCGGGCAATGGCGTAGTGGGTGAGTTCCACCAATGCATCCCGATCATTCCGAGTGGCGAAGAATTGAAAGGTACCCACGCGGATATGACTGGAAGCCACCCGTGTAAGGATACCACCGGGTTCGCCCGATTCACGGATCACTGTCTCACCGGTGCTGACTGCCGCAAGAGCCCGTGTGGTTGGCACACCCAGCCTATGCATCGCCTCGCTGAGCAGATATTCGCGGATGACCGGTCCCAGTGATGATTTGCCATCGCCACGACGGGAAAAGGGGGTCTGCCCCGATCCCTTGAGTTGGATATCGTAACGGCCCCCATCTATAGGGCTAAGAACCTCCCCCAGCAGTGCCGCCCGCCCATCGCCGAGCTGAGGCACAAAGTTGCCGAACTGATGGCCGGCGTAGACCATAGCAATGGTCTTGCCACCGGGCAGAGGTTCATTACCACCAAAAATGCGAGCCAATCCGGCTTTGTCGGCACCTAAATCATTCAGGCCGAGGTGTGTAGCCAAATCCTCATTCCAGGCAAGCAATGCAGGTTTGGGGGCGGAGTCGGTCCGGATGTGGGCGTAAAAGTGTTCAGGGAGCTTGGCATAGCTATTGATGAAGTTCATGGGGTAAGTTTCGCATTCATCTGTCAAGATTCAACCACGGCAAAAGTCAGGGAGTCGTCCCTATTTGCCGGGGGCGGTTGGAAATTGAAACAAAGGGGCCAATTTGAACTGCCCTTTCAGTATTGACTGAGTTTCGATTGAAACTGATACCTATGATGCTTAGGAATTAAACGCAAGCATTTGCCTGTGGACAGTAGAGGAAGTTCTGATCACATAAAACAGAGAGTATCCGCACAACCAAACGCAGGTCTACGGGGAAGCAAGGTCAACTACCATAATCGACCCATAGGAGTCATCAGGCTCGAATATCTAAATGCTGGAGTCCAGCGATAGCCGTCTTTCAGAACTTGAAAGCCACTGACACTGTCTGTCAGGATAAAATGCCGGCTAATGCAAATTAGGCAAAGATTTCAATAGGTCCACCATTGTAAGATCTATGATCACTTTCCGTCCAGAGCTCAGAATTGCAATCTCCTGGACATTAGCATCAATCATCCTCTGGAGCACCAGTTCAACGTCCTCATCCTCCGTTGCCGTTACAGGGTTCTTCAGCATGATATCTCTTGCGATCTCATGGGTAACCATTTCTAAAAGCCTGCGTGGATGTATCCTGGGCTCAAACTTGTGTGGGAGGATGTGCCTTACAAGCATATCGAGCGAGATAGTGCCTATAAGTTCCTTCTGTTTGTTCACCACATAGACCAGTCGGCTGTGCTGGAAGCCATGCATGATATTCATCATGGCTTCAAGGGGACATGTTTCCGAAACTATGGGCACTTCCCTATCCTTTACAAGTTCAACGATTTCCCTGATCTCCACCTAAACCTCCACCTGCTTCTCTACTCTAGTCATCGTTAGTTTCTCCGGCTCGAATGAGGGCATACCTGACGAGCGGCGGGGCAATCAACTCATTGACGATAACCGAGAGGAGAACGGCATTCACCATGAGGACTGAAAGGAGTGACGAATTGAATGTATCTTTCGCCAACAGTATCAGACCGACCGTAACACCTGCCTTGGGTAGAAGGGCAAGTCCAAGATATTCTCTTACTGTTTTTGGTGCATGTGAGATTACTGCGCCCAGACGTGTCCCGTAGAGCTTGCCAGTGAAGCGTCCCAATACAATCAGCCCTGCCAGCAGGAAACCGGAAACGCTGAAGACGGCAATGTCCAGATGAGCGCCGGCCAGGACAAAGAACATGCTGAATATGAGCTCCTCGATACCCTCAACGGCGTCGAAGATATCGTGAGCGTGCGTCACGAAGTTGATCACCATAAAACCGAAGGTCATGTTAGCGATGAGAGGTGAAACACCTACACTATCAGCGATACCGTAAATCAGCAGGATAAGACCGCCGACTACCCCAAGCATGGCGTCACTCCGTGTGACAAAACGGGCCGTCTTACTGAAGATCAGTCCAGACACGATACCGATTACAAGAGCGATTAATATCGAGAGGATCGGGGAGAGCATTATTTGCCAGGAAAGGGCCTCTGCATCAATAAGGCTGTTGGCCAATACGATGGCGAACGAGAAAAAGACAATGGCGGTGGCATCGTCAAGGGCTACAACAGCGAGCAGTGTGGTGGTAAACGGACCGGCAGCCCTGCACTCATGAACTATGGCCATCACTGCCGCTGGTGCAGTGGCCGCTGAAACAGCCCCTATTATTAAGGCCATGGGAAAGAATGTCTGCCAGAAAGAGTGAGGGACTATCCCTGAATTGATTATGAAGGGTGATATCAGGCAGATAAGCAGAGTGGTCACAAGAAAGGCCCCGAATGACTGTGCAAAGTTGATCCACAGGATGGAACCGTACAGTTTTTTCAGGCTTTTCAGGACAAGAGAGCCCCCAATCGAGAAGGCGATGATGCCGAGGGCGATATCGGTGACAATCGAAAGCTCTTCACTGACCACCTTTTCCTGAAAGAAACCGGTTACAGAAGGGCTGAGGAACATCCCTGTTACGATGTATCCGCTAACACGGGGGAAGTTGAAATGATTGGCTATCTGCCCGCCGGTAAAGCCAAAGATCAGGAGGGCACCGATATGGACCAAGGAATCCGGGTTCATCATGAAATCCAGAAGATAGTGAGGATGATGAGAGTATAGGACGAATAAAAACCATGTTCACTAAAGCCCACGGTTATTGAACAGCCGTTCGCCTCGCTTTTCGCACTGATCGATGCGAAAACGTGCTGCATTCTGTCGCCCTCGCTTGAATATTTCCCTGCTTTACATCTATTTCAAGAAAATTCTTGCCCTCAGGCTAACATATACCCTGCCGCTTCCGCCAAGTGCAGCAACTTGAGTTGAATGGTTAGTCTTCTTAGGGAAAGGAAAGAGGGGCAGATTTATTTTTCGGCTCACAAGCGTCTGCTGAAGTCGCTAACCGGCCAGGAGCGGACAATTTAGCGTAGAATCGCTTTAGTCAGCTTCCAGCACAAAGCGGTCATCAGGAAAGATTGGCTATACTGCCGCTATCGGCCAGTACCCGACCTCAATGTAGATAGGCTACTATGACCGCTACACACCTCATAACAGACGTGGTTGAGGTGAGAACCGATGATAGGGGGGGTTGAGGGACATCTGAGGTCGCCTTACACCCTAAAGTGGCCATAATGGCTAAATGCTTGGTTTGTGCTTCAACCTGCTAATAAGGAAGTAGTTAAAGGGTCGTGCCAATATTGTTTAGTTTGGATGAGACAGTTAACGCCGCAATATTCATGAACTTGCATAAACGCCTCTAATCAATGCTATAAGTCTGTCAGACTTGGTAGTGAACTGTATGGCTCAAAGAGTACCTAATACGACAGTTATTTATACAGAATAAATTATGGACCCTCTAAAGTTTAAACATCAACCTAATCGTTTACAGTTATTCATTCGTCTAAATATTTTTGTGAGACACGGGATGTCTTTTATTATTTCAGTTGCATCTCTCTCACTGTTCCCGTTAGCGCTACTTGCTAGTGAACCCTCATCAAATGTACCTGCTAATACAAGTTCTGAATTTAATATAGAGCCACTTTTTACGTCTAAAGAACTTAAGTGGTTGAAGAAGAACCAGGCGCTTACTTATGTTTATGACCCAGACTGGGCTCCATTTGAATGGAAAAATGATATAGACAAGCACACCGGCATTATCGCTGACATTATAGGCCTTATTAATAAGAAGTCGGGTATAGAGTTTACGCCTATTAACACTGATACATGGGAAGAGTCAGTGGCGCTTGTTAAAAGCGGAAAAGCGGACATGTTCAGTGCTATAACTCAAAATAGCGTCAGAGAAGGGTATCTTAATTTTACATCTAAGGATATTTACTCATATCCTGCTGTGTTTATTACGAGGTTTGATGATAAAGCAGTTTATCTAAATATTGAAAATGACTTTAAAGGTAAAATGATTGGTGTTGTTAAAGGTAGTGGCTTGGGACAATACATCAAAGAAAAGCACCCTGAGCTTGAGTACGTAGATATTCCTACGACAAATGATGGGTTCTCTTCTATACGAAATAATAAGATTGATATATTTGCCATCAATACAGTTACGGCCAAATATTTTATAGAAAAGAAGGGGTTCTCTGATTTAAAAATAGCACTAAAACTTGATTACATCTATCACCTGAAAATTGCCATTCGGAGTTATAGTCAAATCTGGTGTTTAACCAGTTGAATCAAGCGGCGACCTGATCGACTCCTGTTACCTCAACACCATCTTTAAATTTGATTCCGGTTATCACCTTCGCCAGGTAACCGAAACCCCGTAATCGTCTCCACTTCTTCTCGGCACACAGGCCGAGTTTGAACATCATGTGTAGCATGCCGTCACGCGATAGGCAGCCCTTGGAACGCTTGGTTCGATGGCGGATTGTCCCGAAGGTTGATTCAATCGGATTGCTGGTCCGAATGCTCTGCCAGTGCTGTGCCGGAAAGTGATAGAAAGCCATCAGTTCCTCTCGGTCTTTGTGCAGACAGATGGCAGCCTTCGGATACTTCGGCTCATACGTTTTGATAAACAGATCAAAGGCCTTTTCCGCATCGGCCTGAGTCTCCGCCTGCCAGATGTTATGCAGTGCCTGCTTCGCTTTCGGCTGAGCTGTCTTTGGCAGGCAGTTCAGCACGTTCATGGTCTTGTGCATCCAGCAGCGCTGCTGGCGCGTCTCAGGATATACTTCCTCCAGCGCAGCCCAGAAGCCCATGGCACCGTCACCGATCGCCAATTTGGGCGGGTTCAGTCCGCGTGACTTCAGCTTCAACAGTACCTCCCGCCAGCTCTGCGTGGACTCCCGCACACCATCCTCAATTGCCAGAAAATGCTTCTCACCACGCTCATTCACACCGATCACCACCAGGGCACACAGCTTCGTCTGCTCTGCTCTCAGTCCGCTGTAGACACCGTCTGCCCACACATACACCCAATGCTCCTTATCCAGGCGCTCCTCACACCAGCTCCGATATTCTTCTGCCCAGACCTGCTTCAGACGCGATACCGTGCTGGCCGACAAGCCTGTTGCATCCGGACCCACCAGCACTTTCAGGGCCTCACCCATCTCACCACTGGAAATCCCCTTCAGGTAGAGCCACGGCAGCGCCGCTTCCAGTGACTTCGTCTTGCGTACATACGGCGGTACCAGAGCTGATCGGAACGTCACCGGCTCGCCGGTCTTCGCTCGAACTTTGGGGATCTCGACCGTGACCGGCCCCAATCCTGTCTGCAGTTTACGAGCTGGCAGATGACCATTACGCACCACACCCGCCTTGCCATCCTCTGTCCGTCGCTCGGTGTGCTCCGCCAACAGCTCCAGCAACTCTGCCTCTACCGCCTGGTAGATCAACTGCTCTGCACCGCTTCTCAGCAACTCTGTCAGCGGATCGATAATCGTATCTCGACCTGCCAGCTTAACAACGTTATTCTTACTCATGGTGGCGTATCTCCAATGGTTGTTTTGATGTCTCGCAACAACAAATCAACCAGATACGCCGCCCTTTTTCAACTACTCAAACACCAGATTCAGTTATAACTCTGCCATTCGCAAGGATATACCTAGTGAAATTATATCTATTATAGATAAGTTGCTTAGAAGCATTGGAGAACAAGAGTTAAATGATATTTTTAACAAATGGACAGAGATTTCCATTCAACAACAGACTGACTGGAAACTTATATTTCAAATAGCTGGCGCTTTTTTTGCCGTAATTCTGTTCCTAATATGGAGCAATCGAAAATTAAACCTAACGGTAGAAGTTAGAACGGGAGAGCTAACCAGTGCAAATATTGAGCTTAACAAAGCACTAGAGCAAACGCGGCAAGCTAATAATGCCAAGAGTCTATTCCTGGCAAGTGTGAGCCATGAAATCCGTACGCCAATGAATGGTGTACTGGGAATGATCGAGATTTTGCGTGGCACGCCCCTCAACGAAGAACAAAAACTCTATATAGAAACTCTCGATAGCTCTAGCAATCTCATGTTGTTACTCATTGATGACTTACTTGATTTATCTAAAATCGAATCAGGTAAAATGATTCTGGACATAGAGCCTTTTGAGACCTTTGGCTGGATAACAGATATACAAAATCTAAGTGAACCGCTTTTTTCAAATAAGAAAACTGTTTTCACTACTGAGGTGAGTAAGAATCTTCCTGCGCATTTAGAAGGCGATGCGGTGCGACTTCTTCAGATAGTGGCAAACCTAGTTGGTAACGCAGCAAAATGGACATACAATGGCGAGGTTAAATTAGCTATTGGTGGCCAATTAATTAATGAAAAGCAATTTAACTTGCACTTTACGGTTAAAGATACAGGTGTTGGTATAGCTGATGATAAATTGAAAAATATTTTTGAAGCTTTTTATCAACCAGAAACAGACCGCGTTACAAATACTGGTGTAGGCTTAGGTCTCGCCATTTGTAAGCGTCTAACCGATATTATGGGCGGAAGCCTACAGGTTACTTCCAAGTTAGGTAAAGGCAGCTGTTTTACTTTTTCTACAATTCTATCAGTACCCAAAGAACGCTTTGGCTTAGAAGATACTGAAGAAATATTCAAAATTAATCGCAATCTTTCTATATTGCTGGTTGACGATAATCCGATTAACCGTTTTGCATCTCGCATATTACTAGAACAGAGGGGGCATAAAATTGTGGAGGCAGAAAATGGAAAAATCGCCATTGAAAAAATAAAATTACAATTTTTCGATGTGATATTAATGGACATACGCATGCCAGTAATGGATGGTATTTCAGCCACTCGGGCAATACGAGAAGGAAGCACAAAAGAAAGAAATGTCCCAATTATAGGAGTAACGGCAAGTGTAATGAAAGATGAAGAAGAACGTTATCTTAGAGCCGGAATGAATGCCGTAGTAGCGAAGCCCATAGTCATTAAAAAACTGATGAAAGTTATTCAGGAATTATTGTAAAAGAATTATATATTACCCTTCTAATACAAGGTGTTACATCGATCAGTTAACTCGACAAATTTTAAATAAAACGCAAACTAAAGCACTTGATGTCTGCTTTTCTGATACGGGGGCTGTCTACCTAAAATTGCCAGAGGTCGGCTAGTGAGACATAGCCCCCCTCATTGCAGATATTCTGAGAGTCCACTATCAGCTAACAGCGGAAGTTGTCCGAATCAGTGCTTAACGTCTGCTTTGGTCGTATAAGAGAGCGCCGAGGAATAGAATGCGATATATGAGGAGCAAAAGTCGCTAACCGACCAAAAGTGGAAGTACGGAACGCATATGGCGAGTGGTTTTGACTACTTCAACGCACATATTCTGGGGGCCAGCGCCAACTACCAAAATCGACCCATAACAGTCCGTAAGGCCAATATGTATTGATGAATCAAATAAGCTTATCAATTTGATTCATCATTTTCTTATGCAATATATTGATCTCATCGAGTTGGCCACTCTTTGACAATGCCGCCTTGTTTTCAACCAGTTCAGAGGCCAGTCTATGTAGCGCAGAATGGGTTGTAATGACCTCCTCCAACACAGCATCGTTTCGGTAATTCGATCCGGCTTTATCGCGTAACCACTTCCCAAGTTGGCACCGCGTATCATCCAGATCAGGAATGCTGTATTGCGCTGGAGATTCATGAAAATTATTAAGCTTTTTTAGCCAGTGACGGTGCTCAACAATGGCGTAAAGGATGCTCCAGTCTTTGTTATTAATCCGCCGTATGTTGCGCCAAGTCGGATACCCCTTATACGTTTTAAGCCATGGCAGAACCTCTTCAACCGACATTGGTTTTGCAATTACATAGCCCTGCGCGACACGGCAGCCCAGGCGCAATAGCAGCTTACCATGCTCAACACTCTCAACACCTTCAGCTACAACATGGCACCTAAAAGCCTGAGCCAATCCCATCGCCGCACAAAGGATAGAAAAACTGGCACTATCATCGAGCATGTCCATCACAAAGCTCTTATCGATCTTAAGTGTATTAACCGGCAGATCTTTTAGATAACTTAGCGTCGAATATCCCGTACCAAAGTCATCGAGTGAAATCCGGACTCCCAGCTTTTGGCATGCCTCTATCATCTGCTTTGCCTGATGAGTATCGTCGAGTGCGCTGGTTTCCAGAATCTCCAGCTCCACATGGTTTGGCGAAACATCAGGATAACGCTTGAGTAAAGATTTGAGCAAAGCATAGGTATCGGGATTATTGAATTCATGGGCGCTGATATTGATCGCCACATCAAAATCGTATCCTGCCACCACCCACTCTGAAAGCTGCCTCAACGCACTGCCAATGACCCACTTACCCAGAGCGAGCATCAGCTTTCTCTCATGATGCACCAGCGGTAAAAAACTGTCGGGGTAAAGCAATCCTTTTTCAGGATGGTTCCAGCGTAGCAGCCCTTCAAAACCTAGTACTTTGGCATTGGACATATCGACTTTCGGCTGATAATGCAGCTCTAGCTGTTCATCTTCAATGGCTCGCCCAAGCTCATCTACACATTGTTGTTGTTTTTTCAACGAACTGTTTGAATCAATATCGAAAAAGCAATACTGATTCTTCCCCGATGATTTGGCTTTGTACATCGCTTGGTCAGCTTGACGTAATAATGCCTCCGGGCCAAGGTCCTCACTTTGTGGATAGAGAGTCACGCCGATGCTGGCAGATACCTGCAACTTATAGACAACGTCTTCATGGAGAATGATAGGCTCATTGAGATCATCTAACAGGCGCTGAAGTAAAGGAGTGATTTCATCGACGTGCGAAAGGTCGGAGATGGCAATGATAAATTCATCACCTCCCAGCCTGGCAACAACATCTTCTTGACGAAGTACTTCCTGCATTCGTCTTGCTGCTTTAACCAGTACGGCATCCCCCTTTTCATGCCCATAGGAATCATTTATACCCTTAAAGCTATCAAGATCAATATATAAGAGTGCAAGCAGCTTATTGTTGCGACTGCAGTGATACATGGTATTTTGTATCAGTTCATTGAATAGAAAACGGTTGGGAAGACCCGTCAAACTGTCATGTGTCGCACTGAACTTCAGCTCCTCCTGGTGTCTGATCTGGCCCGTGACATCGCTATTAAAGCCAACAAAACGCAAAGGTGTCCCATTATCTGCAAAGAGCGCCTTGCCTCGTCCGGTAATCCAGCGCCATTGGCCCGTTTTTGTGCGCATTCTGAAGGTATTTTCATATGGATACTCCCCCTTGCTATCGAGGTAATCTTCGACTTTTTTGTGGGCGCTTTTGGCGTCATCCGGATGCAATAGAGTAGACCAACACTCAATAGTGTCCGGCAGCTCTCCCTCTTCATAGCCCAGCATCGTTTCGAACTGGGCGGATCGGAAAACCACATCAGTTTTCAGATCCCAATCCCATAATCCGTCATGAGTTCCTTCGATTGCCAACTGAAAGCGATTTTTTTCTTCTTCTAATTCTTTTTGCTGTTCATGCAACTCCAACCTTGAATCTTTGATGGAACCTATCATTCGATTCATGGTACCGGAAAGCCTCTTTATTTCATCTGGTCCCTCTTCGGGAACAGGTGAAAGAGGAATGCCATCCTTGTCGCCGTGGTCAAGGCTATCGATGACATTCGACAGGGGGCTCGTGACAAAACGCCGTATAGAAATAAACAACGAGACAATAAGCAATAAGGAGAAAGCAATGGTATTTATCAGGTTGTTTATGATTATTTCATTCAACTCCGTACGCATCGCCTGGTCTGTTATGTAGATGGTGATTGAACCAAGCTGGTCGCCTGATGAACTGAGGATTTTTGATTTGTCCGAGTAGTAACACGCTTCGAGTTTGTGTGCCTGCTTTATATTTTCTGGATCATAATCTGTAATGCGACCATCGTTATCTCTTGTCTTTCCGCTAACATATGAACCTGTCCCAAGAATATTTCCCATATTGTAATCTTCTACAATAATAGCAAAATGAGACCGCTGCTCTATCTCTGTCAGCACCAGTTTTGCATACTCATTAACAGCGTAGGACTCTATTAATCCAGCAATATTATTCTGTAGTGAGGCAATGCTGATATCGGACTTCCTTGTCATGTCAGCTACAAGTTCATCCCTTGTCGTCTTATAGTTATATGCCGCATTTACAGCCATCACGATAACAACTGTTGCGACAATCACCCCCACGAGGGTGAAATAAAGGGATGACTTACGAAGATTCACTTTCATTGCAGTACCATGCTAAATGTTACCGCCTCTCTATACCGAGAACATTTTCATGAATGATAGAAGGTTTCTCTTCTATGCTTTCTGCAGAAATGGCCAGGATATCCAAACGTACTTTTTTCTCAACCTTCCGGTCATGCAGGTGCCTATCCATCACACGAGCCGCCTCCGCCCCCATCAAGTATGGCTGTTGCATAGCGGCATCGAAAAGAACACCCTGTGGAATCAATTCCAGAAAAATTGGCTCAGCATCAAAGCAGATCAATAACACATCGCCCTTTTTCCCGGCATCATCAATAGCATCAAGTACACCCTGGTATCTGTCAGATCTGGTCTGAATTACTAATGGTAACCTCTGCATATTCCGCTTCCCTTTATGCCCCCTCGGCTTTGGCTTCTTGCGTTACACTACCACCTGCATCCACCCAGTCACGCATCCAAAAAGCCTGTTTCTGACTAGACACGAGTTAGTGCGTCCGGGAATTTAAAACTACTGGCTTGCGCTCCTTAACACTTTGATCTGAAACAGGGTATTGCGCTCCTCTTCCTCCAGCAGTGATTCGATATAGCGGATGGTTTTGCGGTAGCGGGGGATGATGTTGTACTTGAGGGCGTTAACCCGTTTCTGTGCTTTGCGCTGTTCTGCAATGAGACGGCTGAGGGCAATCTGAGTCTCTCCCATTCTTGCCAATAGCAGTGCGGCTTCTGTTAACTCTTTGCGTGTTTCATCAAAGCTGGCGTCGGTGCCGAGCAGGCCGACGGGCTCCATCGTCAGTTTCTTTGCCGAAACCGCGGGGTACTCGACCCCCAGGCTGCGCCGGGGAATAATGCCGATCTCCAGGGTGGCTGAGGTACCCAGCCCCGCCTGTTGCAACGAACGGCTGCCCATACGCAGATGGGCGACACTGAGCCAGTGATACGCTTGTTTCAGAGCCAAGCGAGCGTGCTTGCGCTGCTTCTTGTACTCCCCAATACGCTCGTATAGCAACCGTGTAAGCAGTTCGCGCTTACGCTCCAGCAACGTATGACCTTCTTCCAGGAACTGTATCTGCCGCTTCAGATTGAGCAGTGTGCTCTTGGTGGGGGGGGCTTTGATGAGTCGCTGCTGTGCCACCTTTTATTACTCCCCCAAATGATGGTATTTAGCCAAGTCGGTTTCATTCACTCGGGTGAGGGAATCCTTGGGGAACATGCTCAGTAACTCCCAGGCAAGGTTGAGCGTTTCGATAATGGTGCGATCCTCATCCTCCCCCTGGCCGACGAAGTTTTTATCGAACTCGTCAGCAAAGCGCAGATAGCGACGGTCACGTTCCGACAACTCATCGGCTCCAATGATAGAGGCGAGATTACGGGTCTCCTGAGCTCTGGCATAGAGCGCGTAGAGCTGGTTGGCGACACGCGGATGATCTTCCCGGGTATCGTCCTTGCCGATACCGTCCTTCATCAGGCGCGACAGTGAGGGCGAAATGTGGACAGGGGGATAGATTCCCCGACTGTTAAGGTCACGGCTGAGTACGATCTGCCCCTCGGTGATATATCCGGTCAGGTCGGGGATCGGGTGGGTGATGTCATCGGAGGGCATGGTCAACACCGGCACCATGGTGATGGAGCCGTGACGATCTTTGATGCGCCCGGAACGCTCGTAGATCTCCGCCAGGTCGGAGTAGAGGTATCCCGGATACCCCTTGCGTGAGGGAACATCCCCCTTGGCGGTGGCCACCTCCCGCAGTGCCTCGGCGTAGTTGGTGAGATCGGTCATCACTACCAATACATGGCGGTCGAGATCGAATGCCAGATACTCAGCGGCGGTGAGGGCTACCCTTGGCAGGGCCAGTCGTTCCACCGGTGGGTCATCCGCCAGATTGATATACATCACCACATTACCCAGGACACCGGAAGAGGCGAACTCCTCCTGGAAAAAACGGGCATCGCTGTAGGAGACGCCCATGGCGGCAAAGACGATGGAGAAGCTACTCTCCTCATCAACCAGCCGTGCCTGACGTACAATCTGTGCGGTAAGCCGGTTGTGGGGTAGGCCCGAGGCTGAGAAGATTGGTAACTTCTGCCCCCGCACCAGAGAGTTGAGGCCATCAATAGTGGAGATGCCGGTCTGGATAAACTCCCGGGGATAGGTGCGGGCCGCCGGATTGATTGCGGAGCCGCTGACACTGCGGCGGATATTGGATACGATGGGAGGGCGGCCGTCCTTGGGATTACCAATACCGGTAAAAACCCTGCCCAGCAGCTCCGGGGAGAGGCTGATTTCCAACGGCTGGTCAAGAAAACGTACCCAGGTACTCTCCAGATCAAGGCCGTCGGTACCCTCAAATACCTGAATCAGTACCTCGTCTCCTGAGCTACGAATTACCTGCCCATTACGGAGGTTGTTCTGGTGGTCGCGTATAGTGACGCGGTCACCGAAGGCGACGTGAGCTACACCGGAAACGGTCAGCAGGCCGCCCTGGGCGGAGGATACGGATCGGTACTCCTTGGCACTCATTCTGCGTGCTCCTTGAACTTGGCATACTCAAGCCGGATGTCGTGAAACTCCTGGAGAAACTCTTCCACCATTTCGCGTATTTTCTCCACCTCTTCGCTGTTGTACTTCTGCTTGGCCCGGCGTGCTTTGGTCAGCATCGGTAGCGCGGTCAGTTCCTGGACCGGTACTCCCAGCTCGATCAATTCAGCCCCCTTTTCGAGGATGATGAGCGCCATGTCGAGTAGAACAAACTGCTTCTCCGGTGATGAGAAGGTGTCCACCTGATCAAGGGCGCTCTGCTGCAGTACCCCCTCCTTGATCAGCGCGGCACCTTCGAGCTCCCAGCGCTGAGCAGAGGAGAGCGCTTCCGGACCAACAAGATTGACAATACGTGAGAGCTCGGCATCGCGTGCCAACAGGGCCAGGGCCTGGCCGCGCCGTGCCCGCCAAGTGGGGTCGACCTCCTTGTGCCACCACTCTGCGGCGGTATCGACGTGTTCGGAGAAGCTGTCGACCCAGTCGATAGCGGGATAGTGGCGAGCGTCGGCAAGCTCTTTCGATAGTGCCCAGAAGGTCTGGATGATCTCTTTGGTATGGGCTGTCACCGGCTCGGAAAAATCCCCACCCGGTGGTGATACCGCACCGATCAGGCTCACCGAGCCCTTGCCGCAACTGAAGCTCTCAACCCGACCGGCCCGCTCATAGAGGGCGGCAAGACGGGAGGCGAGATAGGCGGGGTAACCGTCCTCTACCGGCATCTGTCCGAGTCGGCCGGAGACCTCGCGCAACGCCTCAGCCCAGCGGCTGGTGGAGTCGGCCAGCATCACCACGTCATAGCCCTGGTCACGATAGTACTCGGCCATGGTCATACCGACGTAGATCGATGCCTCACGTGCCACCACCGGCATATTGGAAGTGTTGGCGACCAACAGGGTGCGCTCCATCAACTTGTGCCCGGAGTAGGGGTCCTGGAGTTGGGGAAAAGTCTCCAATACATCAACCAACTCATTACCACGCTCACCACAACCGACATAGATGACGATATCGGCGTTGGACCAGCGAGCAATCTGCTGCTGTACCACCGTCTTCCCCGCGCCAAAGGGGCCGGGAACCGCACCTTTGCCCCCTTTCAGGAGAGGGAAGAAGGTATCGAGTATGCGTTGCCCGGTGATCAGGGGGGCGACACCGTGATCACGTCGCAGGTAGGGGCGGGGGGTGCGCACCGGCCAGCGGTGGAACAGCCTCAGCTTACGAATCTGACCCTGGGGTGTGCGGATGCGGCCGATAGTGTCCTCTAATCGATAGTCACCCTCTGGGGCCAGCTCAATCAACTCACCGCGCTGGAAGTGGGCCGGTACCATAATGCGATGTTCAATCAGATGTGTCTCCTGGACCGTCCCCAGAAGGGTGCCGGCATTGATCCAGGCACCGCGCTCAACTGTTTCCGCCGGCTTGAATCGCCACTCTTTCTCGCGGTCGAGGGAGGGGAGGCTCAAGCCGCGGGGAATATGGTCACCGGCGGTGTTGAATATTTTCTCCAGTGGTCTTTGAACACCATCGAAGATACTGCCAAGCAGTCCCGGACCGAGTTCCACCGAGAGGGGCCAGCCCAATCCTTCCACCGGTCCGCCCGGGCGAATGCCTTCGGTCGGTTCGTAGGACTGGACCAGGGCGTTGTCGCCTTTAAGGCTGATCACCTCACCGTAGAGCCCCATCTCACCGATTTTTACCTGTTCACCGTTGCGTACACCCGGCATACGGATAGTAACGATGGGACCGTTGATCTCACGGATGGTGCCTATTCTGTTTTCACTCATACTGCCGTTTCCCTGCTCTCTTGTGCCAGACCTGCGGGTAGCAGTCGTTCAATAATTACCTGGTGCAGATGGTCGCTCAGCCGCTCCAGCCGCCCTTCATAAGTGTTGTTTAGACGAATACGGTTATCCTCGGTACGTATCAGTACACCGCCAAGGGTTTCTGTGGGCGTGGTGCTGAGAGTCAGCTGCTTATCAGGAGCCGCCTCTTGGGCGAAGTTCTCCCAGATCGATTGTAGTCGCTCCAGATCCCTGGCGTTGACCTCCACAACAAGCTCTCTTTGCTCGAATTCTCGCGTCCCCTTATGGATGAACGCTTTGAGTAGTGGCAGATACTCTTGCTCCTTGTCGGCCAGCGCCTGCATTCTATCGGTTAGCCGCTCCAGTACTCCCTCCACCAGATTCCAGCGCAGATGATCCATCTCCTTGTGCAGCTTCAGTTCGTTCGACTGAACCTGGCGACGGTAGCTGCGTTCGGCCTTCGATTTTGCGATCAGTACTTCTCGCTCCTCTCGCAGATGGAGCTTTTCATGGGCGTCGCGCAGAATATTGTCGCGGCTGTGCTCCGCCCTCTCACGATATTCAACCGCCAGACGGTTGGCGCGGCTCAGTATGGCCAATTCGAGTTCGTTAACTTGATCCACAATCAATCCTCACTTTCCGGAGGGTTACCCAGCAGCGCCTGAATTTGGGTGTCGACGATGCAATGACAGTTTTCCGGATCGTTTAGTGGTGGTACTTCGGTGACCACAATGCGTCCTCCCTCTTCACGAATCTGCCTCAGCATTATTGGATTTCGCCGGGAGAGCGCGCTATCAATAATAATAAAAGCATTCTGTTTGCTCTCCACCAACTGTTTCAACACCTGATCCAGCTCTGCTGTTGTCGGATCAGGCCAGGTCTCAAAGCCGATCAGCTGGAAGCCATCGGTGAGGGAGGCGTCACCCATAAACAGCATCCGTGTTGGTGCTTGGTCACTCATTCTCTGCTCACAGTTTATCCAGCAACAGGATGCTCATCACCAGACCATAGATGGCAATACCCTCAGCCAGTCCAAGATAGATGAGGGTGCGTCCAAAAATCTCAGGTTTCTCTGCCAGTACGGCAAGAGAGGCTGCCCCGATGGGGCCTACTGCAATACCGGCGGCGATGGTACTTATGGCGGTAGGAATACCTACACCGATGATCGCCAGGCCCATGCCAAGAGAGATCTCTTTTGCTCCTTCAGCAGCTACCGGTGTGGCAGCCATAACCTCCTCTATGCCCATAAAGATCAGCGCCGCTTGGGCACCGACAAACAGTAGCAGGTTGATGCCGATTGCCTGCTTCTGCCTACGACCCGCAGCGGGACTTTTTTCCGGGCGCAGTTCAATGTAGATGCCGGTGGCTATGAGGCCGGCAATACCTAATGTCATTAGCATGATCAGCCAGTACATACAGTGCTCCTTGATGATGGGTGGAATGGTTGGATGTTGTCAGCAGTTTTCTCTTTTCCGCCGTTGAAAGTGCTGTAATTTGAATAGCTCATTTTGTACCTCCACTATTCAATATTAACGGTTTGAACTCTCGACCGTCACCGGCATAAAAGCGGGAGAAGCCCTCGTAATATTCGAGTCGCAAAACCTGAATGGTAACAATGGCCCCCTCAAGTACAAGAATAAAGATATTACCTCCGATCACCATCAACCAGTGCCCGGTGCCCTCCGTCATATCGGCGAGGGTGAATACCGCCACCGCCAGTGCAACATGGTTGAGGCTGAATGCAGCGATACGCAGAAAAGAGAGGGTATTGGAGATATAGCCGGTAAGGGTCTCAAAAGTTTCAATTGTTGCCACCATCATCCGCTCGCCCGGTGAAGCTTTGGTTTCGATCAGTTTGTAGGCGAGGAGGGTCAGTAGGCTGAGTATGCTGAGAAAAGCCGGCAGAATGCCGAAATCACCATTTTTATAAAGGTTGAACGTGCCGCTAAGTATGCTGAGATAGAGGATAATGCTCACCACACCGTTGGTTTCAAAGATGGCACTATTGAGGTCACCCGAGACCAAACGGTTGTGAATTGACAGCAGAGTGATGATGACGAGAAAACCCACACCCCAGCCAAGGGCCATCGATAACATGTAGATGGGATCCGATAGTGGTGGGATCCAGACAGCGTGGAACAGATGTTCATAGCCGAAAATACTGCCATAGAGCAGCCCGAAGAGTGAGGCGGAGATACCGGCGGCAACGGCGAAGAGAGTGAATTTTTTCAGCTTTTTTCGGGCGGCCCAAGCAGCAAAAGTGATAACCAGGCCGTGGCCAATATCACCAAACATCATGCCGAACATGGCAACGAAGGTGAGGGCGAAGATGATCGTCGGATCGATCTCACCATAACGGGGGATGCCATACTGTTTGACCAGCGTGGCAAAGGGGCTCATCAGGCGGCTTTTCGGCATAAAGCTGGGAACCAGATGGTACTCCTCACGCGAGGGGGCTCTTGCGTTGAGCTGAAAGGGGTTCTCCAGTATTTTCTTCAGTGTGGCTTCAATCGGTGCTATCTCCCGGGCAGGTATCCACCCTGAGATGATGGAGAGGTGGCCGGAGCTGCGGGCCGCGTTCTCCATGTCAACGAAAGGCTCTGACATCACCAGTGTCTGTTTTGCCTCTTCCAGCATCTGTCGCAGCTCATTGCCGCAACTGATCATATCCTCTGTCTCTCTACGCCACTCCTCGGTGATTTTCTTGCGGCGGTCCTCCAGGTCGGCCCTCACTTTATCTGGTTCATTACGTAGTTCGGGGGGTATTGGCAGGGGACGGAAGCCTGCGGTATCCAGCACCGAGTTCATCTCCTGCACACGCTCACCCTTGAGTCCGAGGACGATGATATGAGCGTTCCCCTCTTGCTCCATATAGGTAAACAGCAGGTAATCTGCGAGGCTGATGGCCTCTTTCAGTTGGGCGACATTTTCTCGTGGCAGCATACCGACATGGATATCGAGAAACAGCTTCTCTCCCTGCAAAAGGCTGAGGTCAATATTGAGGGCGACGAAGTTATCCAAGGCCAAGCTGAGCTGGTTCACCATGCGCTCATCATCACCCAGGCGACGAAAATTCTCCTCATAGGCCGAGCAGCGCTTCCATACCTCTCCAAGCCAGTCATTGGTTTTGGTTAGTTGATCTTCTGAAACGACATGCAAGTGGCTGATATCTGTTTTTTCCGACAGGCTGATTTGCCCCTCGATCTTCTGCAGGCGGGAGCAGGCCTGGTGGTAGATTTCACGATAATGAGTGCCTGGGATATCGGGGAAGCTCTCTGCATAGCAGATGCGATAGTCGGGACTGAATACGCCCTTCTCAGCCAGTGTCAGCGAGACCAGCGGCAAGTCTTCGGTGAGTACCTGGAGCATTACATGCTTCATCAGAAGAGGTTTGAACATGCTAGTGATCACCCCTGGATGAGCTATTGGATATAGGCAGAATATCTGCCGCCTGTCGGATCAAAGACTCATCGAGTCCAAGGATTCGTCCCTGGACAATGGCGTAGACTCGACGCAGGTCGATCTCACGCAGCATCAGGTAGGCGAGACCCCGTGTCACCGCTGAATCACTGTGCTGCAACAGCTTCCTTGCCTGGTAGGCGGTTTCAGAGGCCATCTTCTGCTCTGTAGCCATCGGATCAGAGGTGTCTGCCAGCCGTTCCTTGAGGTGATCTGGAAGTGCCTCTAGAACCTGCTCGGCGCTCTCCATATTGACCATCCGTTTCAGACGATCCGACTGTAGGTGCCTACCGGAGGGAGCGAGCAGGTAATAGGTTTTTGTCGGTGAGAGTTCGTAGTTGAAACGGTAGCGCAGAAGCCAGGGGAGGTTCTGCTGATCGATCAGGCTGCCGATCAGCCTGGCGAGGGGCTCCCGGTCTCTGTCGGCTACCGCTCTGCTGCGCTTTATCAGACCCGTGTAGTAGCGTTGGTCAATCGTGGCATCAAGAGAGAAGGGCTCATTTTTCTCTTCGTAGACCCGCCGGGCCTGTTGAGCGATGTCGCCATAGGGTGTCTTCTCCAGCAGACTCAGCAGTTCGGGAATAGTCTCTGTGCGCAGCAGCTGCTCATGGGGCAGACTGATCAATGCCGGTAGATCCCGTAGATTATCCTGCAGCTGTTCATAGGAGAGCCCCTGTATCTTGCCGCGAATCAGTGCCTTCAGATTATAAAGTTCGAACTTGCGTGCCCAGTGGGTGAGTACACTGCGGGAAGTACCGTCGAGGGGACGAAGCAGTACCGATAGTTCACTCATTAATGTGTGAATCAACGCTTGCTCCGCCGCCCGGTTGAGTGTGATCTCAGAAACGCCGCTGTCGAGAAGGTCGGTGAGGCTGAAGGCCTTTCCCAGTTCCGCCACCGGTTGTAGCAGCAACTTTTCCAGGTCACTATCGGAGATCAGCCTACCGGACATTACTGAAGTCCGGGTTTTGAGGTAGGTGTGAGTGGTAGCGGCGCTCATAGCAGGCCCGGCCCTTTAGTCGTCAACCTCAGAGTCAATCAGTAATTGGAAAGCGGCGACCAATGCCTCCTCTTCACGCTCTTCAGCAAGACTCCGGAGATGGCCGTGACGTTCGTCATAACGACGCTTAATCTCACTGATTGTCTGCTGAGCCCGACTCTCAGCCTTTTCGATAAAGGAGGTATGAAGCTCGGGTATCCGCGCCTCAAATCGACTCTCTTCCGCTCGCGCCTCCAGCAGAGCGCCCTGTATGATCTTTTCGCGCTCTTCATCCGCCTGACGGGCAATCCGTTCGGCTCTCAACTCGGCATCGAGCAGACGTTGTAATGTCTCATCCATAGGTGACACTCATCGGGTTATCTCACTATCTATATTAGTGGAGTCTATAGCTTTTGCTTGCTATTCGTTTTGCGTTAGATCAGCTGCACTCATAATCTGACCTTTTAGCATCCATAAAAATCACTAACAGCCAGAATTTCTGGTTCTGATGCTCTGCATGGAAACGAGGGAGTAGCGGTGATTTTCACCGCCTTTGTTCTGCTGTTGGTGATTGGCATGGCCCACTAGGCAGGAGGAGGATGAGGAGCTCACTTGACGTCTATCAAAGCCGCGGCATAACGGTCGATCCCGCTGCAGCTGATGCCGATGGAGTTTTTTTCATCACTAAAGCTGTCGGTCCAATGGCAACTCGATAACAAATTTTGCGCCATGGCTCGGTTCAGACTCAACCGTAATGCGGCCGCCATGAGTGTCAGTGACAATGAAGTAGGCAATAAACAATCCAAGTCCGGTACCACGTCCCACGGTTTTTGTTGTGTAAAAGGGATCGAATATCTTGTCTTGCATCTCCTGATCCATGCCCGGGCCGTTATCTGCCAACTCGATGATGGCAGAGTCACCACGCCTATAGGTCGAAACCAGTAGTGTGGGGATGTTCTCTTTGCTAGCCGTCTCCTGCATGGCCTGGCCGGCATTGGAAAACAGGTTCAACAGAACCTGTTTGATCTCCGAGGCGATACAAGGAACCGGGGCTAAATCAGGAGCATAGCTTTTCGTGATGCGTATATTGCGAAAGTCGTATTGTGATTTCAGGTCATAATCGAGTGCCGCCATTTCCAGCGTCTGATCAAGAATCTCTGCGAGATCAATCAATTCAAACTCCGCAGTGGAGTTACGACTGAAGTGCAACATATTATCGACGATAACACCGGTATGCGCAGCAGCATCTCTGATGCCTTCTAACATATCGATGACCTTGCGCTCTTTCAGGTAGGCGTTCATAGCCTCCAGTTCCAATCCTTGTTTCCTGGCAGCCTCGACATTCTTGTTCAGGCCGGGATCGATGCGGCGTAGGATATTCTGCAGACTAAGTGTTATTCCAGCCAGAGGATTGTTGATCTCATGGGCCATGCCGGCGGCCAGCATACCGATTGAGAGCATTTTTTCGCTCTGGATCATGCTCTCCTCCATGCGGACACGTTCAGAGATATCGTCGATCCGTATTACCGCCCCCTCTGCCGAATCACCCCGCAATGGATAGACCACTATGTCGATATAACCACTCGTTTTCTCCTGAGTAAACTTGCGGCGGGAGAGGTTCAGGGGTTGCTGCTTCTCTAATGACTCTTTGATTCGGGAGCTGTATGCCTCGAGGGCGGGAAAGAGTAGCCACACCGGTTTTCCTAGCGCCTGCTCTATCGTGATGCCAAGACGACTCTCAGCCTCTCCGTTCAACTCTTCTACACTACCATTACGGTTGACACCGATGAGAAGCGAGGGCATATAGTCAAATACGTTGCGCAGGTAGTTATGTGTACGTTCCAGCTCGGCGACCTTCTTATCGAGCTTTCTGGCGATGGTCTGTTGATATTGGGCATCCACCTCCTTGCTCTCTGCGGCAGAGGGAACATATACAGGAAGCTCGCCCGCTTTGTGTTGTCGAACTACCTCCTTGATTGCAGCCAGTAGTTGCGGTAGCTCCATCGGCTTGGTGAGGTAACGGGCTGCGCCGATAGAGAGCCCCAACTCTCTGTTGGCCTCTTCAAGATAGGTGGCGGTATAGAAGATTAAGGGTATCGTACTTAATTCATCGTCTGCCTTAAGCCTGCGGCACAGCTCAAAGCCATCCATCTTCGGCATCATGATGTCGGAGATGACCAGGTCCGGTCTATTCTCTCTGGCAGCTACCAGGGCCTCGACACCGTTGGCCGTGGCTACCACTTGAAAGCCGCTGGCGCTAAGTGCACGAGAGAGAAAGACGAGGGAATCCTCGTTATCTTCCACAATCAATAATTTTTCGTTCATTCGCCGGTAATTCTCTTGATCTGATCGATGACCAGCATCGGATTGATGGGCTTTTCAATATAGCCACTACAGCCGGCCGCTAACAGGCGCTCACGGTCACCGGCCATGGCATAGGAGGTAACAGCAATTACTGGAATATCCTTACCCTCAGTGGTGGTCCGCAGCCTGCTCACTACCTCGGTCCCCTCGATATCAGGAAGCTGGATATCGAGCAGGATGAAATCAGGTTGTTCTGCAATGGCAAGTTCCAATCCCGCGAGCCCGGTCATGGCCTCCAGAGTCTGATAGCCCGCACTCTTCAACAGTCGGGTAATCAAGACCATGTTGTCTTCATTATCCTCAATAACCAGTGCGGTAGTCATGATGATATCACCTCTGTATCTTCACTTGAGAGCCTAACTGCTTTGGGAATTCTGATGGAGAAGGTGCTACCCTTTTTTACCTCACTGACCACCTGAACATCACCTTGCAATAAATCGTGGGCGATCTTTTTGGTTAAATATAGCCCCAGGCCACTACCGCCGGCCTTGATCTGCAGGTGAGACTCAAGGCGCTCAAATGCCTCGAACAGTTTTGGAATCCCATCTTCCGCAATACCTATGCCGGTATCACTTACCGCAATTTCGACATCCCCGTTCAGCTCTTGAATAATTACCCTAACAGTCCCCTGCTCTGTAAACTTTACGGCATTACTGAGGTAGTTGAGCAGGCACTGCAGCAATCGCTTGCGGTCGGTAAACATTTCAGGCCATGACGAGGCCGTAAGGTCCAGCACAAGGTGCTTTTTATCTGCCTGGGGCTGAATCAGCTCCAGCGCCTCACCGATTAACTCCTTGAGGTCAAAGTGCTGCGGAAACACCTCAATCCGCCCGGCCTCGATTTTGGAAATATCGATGACATCGCTAATCAGACCCAACAGGTGTTGTCCAGAGCGATAGACGCGATTGAGGTTGTCCTCCTGCTCCTCATTCAGTTCCCCGGATACTCCCTGTAGCATCATGCCGGTGAAACCGATGATGGAGTTAAGCGGTGTACGCAACTCATGGGACATAGAGGCGATAAACATTGACTTGAGTTTGTCCAGCTCCTTGAGACGCTCATTTGCTTTGCGCAGCTCATCTTCAGTGAGTGATAGCTCTTTCACTTTCATCTCAAGGGCCTGCTTATGGGCAAACAGCTCAAGATGGGTCTTTACACGGGCTTTAATCACAGGGGCACTGATCGGTTTGGTTATGTAATCAACAGCCCCCAGCTCCAGCCCTATTGTCTCATCAAAGACATCTGTGAGTGCAGTGACAAAAATAACAGGTATTGTTTCTGTTTCTTTATTCGCCTTCAGTCGTTTAAGAACTTCAAACCCATCCATTTCCGGCATCTTGATATCGAGCAGTACAAGGTCAGGCCTGGCTTTTTGCTGGGCGAATTCAAGGGCTTTAATACCGTTTGTCGCAGCTTGCAGCACGTAGTCACCCCCCAAAATATCCATGAGCACATGGATATTATCCGGGACATCATCGACTATTAAGATTCTTTGTTTTTTGGGCATAGATATACAGACCTGGGCCAGTTAGCACCAAACGATAAACAACCCATGAAGCTCGGGTACCGGTGATTTCGAATCGGCTCCCTTGAGCACGCACTTCCAGTGGCGCGCTGAATACTCTTCTCCGCTCTTGAACCGCCTGCGGGGCTGTCCCGCGGATCTCAGACCGGCATTGCGCAGGGGGCGTTGTGTCTCAACCATAGGCTGTATCCATTGGGCTTTCTCTCTATATATTAGTGGAGCCTATCGCTTTTGCCTGCTTTTCCTTCTCTGGTTACCCATGATACTCAGTTCATAGTAGAAAACACTGGTCTTCATTAACCGCGAATGAACGCGAAAATTAGAAATATGTCATCCCGATTAGGCAGTTAGAGGTGGTATGCAGCGGACACTCTGTTGCGCGTAAAAAGTAATAAAGATCGTCCTATTTGCGTGTGTTCGCGTCAATCCCCGGCATATTTGTCGATTGCTATCTAAACAATTACGAGCTAAATCTCATGGGTAATCAGGTTTTGTTTTGCGCAAGATGAGTTGCACTCTTGAATTTGATGTTTTTCAGGCGGTGGTAACGACTTTTTACTGGGTGATCCGAGGTCGATAGCAGAAAATTTTCAGCGCAATGCTTATACTGTTGTCCTATGGGACCAGTCAAAAATGAAGGACAGTCATCAAATGTACTGCAAAGTTCGGTGCTGATTCTCTTTGCCCATCCCTACCCCCATCGCTCCAGGGTGAATCGTTGTCTTATCGAGAAGGTAAAGGGGGTTGATGGCGTTGTGGTGAATGACCTCTATCAAAATTATCCTAATTTTCATATCGATACCGAGTATGAGCAGGCACTGCTTCGTGCGGCAGATGTGGTGGTGTTTCATCATCCTATCTATTGGTACAGTGCGCCGGCTTTGTTGCATCAGTGGCAAGAGGAGGTGTTGGAGTACGGCTTTGCCTACGGTAAGGAGGGTGATGCACTTCATGGTAAGTCACTGCAGTCCGTAATCACTACAGGTCATAGTGCCACAGCATACTCCGAGGATGGGTATGACGGGGCGACCATTGCAGAGGTGCTTCGTCCATTTGCACAGCTTGCACGCCACTGCGGTATGCACTACTGCAAACCCTGGGCTCTACATGGTGCCGACAAGCTCACAGCAAAAGAGATCGAAGAGGGGGCTGAAGCCTACAGCGATCTAATTCAAAGGCTCAGAGTGGAGGGTAGCGGTGGCTGATCACTCACTACTGGTTAATGCGATAACTTATCTGGGGGCTGCAGTGGTGGCGGTACCCCTGGCGAAACGGTTGGGGCTTGGCTCGGTGCTAGGTTACCTGATGGCCGGTATCGTTATCGGTCCCTGGGGGCTTTCACTCATTGCCAATGTGGATGATATTCTCCACTTTGCCGAGTTTGGTGTGGTGCTGCTACTCTTTCTTATCGGCCTCGAACTCAATCCAAAAAGACTCTGGGCCATGCGCCAACCGATATTCGGTATGGGCGGTATGCAGGTGGCGTTGACCACCTTGGTACTCTCTCTTTGCGGTTGGTTGTTGGGGCTGCCGGCAGGGGCGGCTCTGGTGGTCGCCATGGGACTCTCCCTCTCATCAACCGCCATCGCTCTGCAGACGCTAACGGAGAAGAATTTACTGAGTACCCATGCAGGGCGCTCCGCCTTTTCGGTCCTGCTGTTCCAGGATATTGCGGTGATTCCGATGATGGCACTGATTCCATTGTTGGGTGTGGCGGCCACAAGTGGTGGTGATCCTGTAAGCGGTCTGCTCAAGGTGATTGCTGCCATTGGGGGTATTGTTATCCTCGGTCACTATCTCACCCGCCCCATATTCCACTATATTGCTCAGACCCGGTTGCCGGAGATTTTTACCGCCTTTGCTCTGCTATTGGTGATCGGTATCGCACTGCTGATGGTGGCTGTCGATCTCTCCATGGCATTGGGCACTTTTTTGGCCGGTGTGTTGCTGGCGGAGTCTGAGTATCGCCATGAACTGGAGGCTGAGATCGCTCCCTTCAAGGGGCTGCTGCTGGGGCTTTTCTTTATCTCTGTCGGTATGTCCATCGACTTTGGTATATTGTTGGAGAGGCCGCTGTTAATTATTGGGCTGGTCATAGGATTGGTGCTGATCAAACTGGCGGTACTCTGGGGTATATCTTCCGGCTGTAAAGAACCTATCCCTTTGAGTCAGCGCCCCCTTTTTGCCTTTCTTCTCTGTCAAGGGGGGGAGTTTGCCTTTGTTCTCTTCTCAGTGGCCCGCGGGGCGGGTGCATTAGAAACCAGGTTGGCCGATCCACTCTTTGTTGTCGTGGCACTCTCCATGGTCACCACACCACTGCTGCTGATTCTCTATGAGCGTACTATTGCTCCACGTTTCGCCGATATGAGTGAGGAACAGGAGGATGACACCGTTGAGGAGGAGGGTAATCCGGTGATCATTGCCGGTTTTGGTCGCTTTGGCCGGGTTGTCGGTCGTCTGCTCACCGCCAACCGCATACCCACCACCATCCTTGATCACGATCCGGACCGTATTGAGATGGTGAGGAAGTTTGACTATAAGGTCTACTATGGCAATGCCACTCGTCACGCCACCCTCCATGCAGCAGGGGCGGCAAAGGCGAAGCTGTTGATCGTGACAGTGGATGATCCCGCTATCACCCTCCAGGTAGTCGAGACCACCAGGAAGCACTTTCCAAAACTAAGGATACTTGCCCGCGCCCAGGATATGGACCACGCCTTCGAGCTGCAACGCCGGGGTGTCGAGCTGTTCCAGCGTGAGTTGCTGGAGTCTGCCCTGTTGCTGGGTGAAGATGCGCTGAAGCAGCTTGGCTTTGGGGCTTATCGGGCAAAGAAGGCTGCCCACGCCTTCCGTGATCATGACCGCTCGCTGTGTGACGCCCTCTATGAAGCAGATGCCCTGGAGAAACATATCTCCATCACTCGCCAAGCGAGGGAGGAGCTGGAGCAGGTGTTGAGTGCTGATGCCGAGGAGTTGGGGCGGCGCCGTAATCATGGCTGGGATTGAGTAATCGCCATAAACAGAAAAGCGGAACGCAGAGAACACGGAGAACAGCAGAGGACGCAGAGAATTTTAAATCGCATTTCTCCGCGCTCTTTGGGACATATCAGCGTACTCCGCGTCCCTCTGATTTTTTCAACAGGGATAGCTCAGAAATTCCCCAGTAATATCCAGGATTTGGGTGTTCTGCTCAGAGCAACGGTGACCATATAGCCTACGGTCAGTAGTGCCAGGATGCCGTAGATTTTGCGTGTTTTTCTGCTTTTTCCTCTTTTCAGTGCCAGAGTGCCGAAGATGATGTATAGCAACAGCCCCACCAATTTAACAGTGAGCCACTGGGCCTGAAAAGGGTATTGGTGGATTTGCAGTGCCAGAGCGATGCCGGCGATAAGCAGCAGGGTGTCGTTGAACTGGGAGATCTGCCTGACGATCTTTCTGTTTACCAGGCCGTTGCGACGCAACATCCAGTAGTAACGCAGGGTGAAGAAGGCGATATTGAACACGACGGTGGCGACATGGGCGTTTTTTATCCAGTAGTAGAGCATGGGGCCTCTTTTGCCACGAAAAATAGTGAAAAAACGCGGCAAGGATACCGCGGACAACGAATAGCGTCCATGACGCCTCTTTCAGTCATGATTTACCAAGCTTATCGCCATATAGAGGTTCTGATTGTGGCTGGAATAGGGGATCGTGCGCTCTTCATGGTAAAATCACCCTTTTGGTACTAGGTATTGTCCCCGTGCAGGCTATCTGTCGGGGTGACTAGAGTGTGAAGGGTCTGTGGCGCTATCCGATTTCATCAATACGTTTGGACAGGACCTGCTTAACCGTTACGGTGAGCGGGTTCACAAGCTGGCGATAAACGCCGGTTTTACCTGTCCCAACCGTGATGGAAGCAAGGGGCAGGGTGGCTGTACCTTCTGTAACAACGCCTCCTTCAACCCCACCTCCAGAGAGTCTCCCGGTGTTGCTGAGCAGATTGAGGCAGGCAGGCAGGTATTGCTGAAACGCACGGGTGCCCGTCGTTTTATCTCCTACTTTCAGGCATATACCAACACATATGCAGATGTGGAGTATCTCTCCGGCCTCTATCGGGAAGCGCTTGCTGAACCGGATGTGGTCGGTATCTCGGTAGGTACTCGCCCCGACTGTGTTCCCGACGAGGTGCTGGACCTTCTTGCCGGCATCAAGTCTGAAGGGCATGAGGTTTGGCTTGAGTTGGGTCTGCAGTCGGCCTCCGATGCCGCCCTGGAAAGGGTCAATCGTGGTCATGGTTTTGCTGAATATCGTCAAGCGGTGAGAGCAGCCCATCTCCGTGGGTTGCCAATCTGTACCCATCTGATTGTGGGTATGCCCGGCGAGGGTAGGGCTGAGGCGCTCTCAAGTTTGGAGCAGGTGCTGGAACTGGGTACCGAGGCGCTCAAGCTACACCCTTTGCATGTAGTCAAGGGTACGCAATTGGCTAATCAGTGGCGAAGGGGAGAGTATCAGCCTCTCTCCATGGAAGAGTACATCTCCATTGCGGTGGATATGATTGAACGCACCCCTGGGGAGGTGATTTATCACCGGGCCACAGGTACCGCTTCATCAGATATTCTTCTCGCCCCCGCCTGGTGTGCAAAAAAATGGGCGGTGCTCAACGGTATAGAAGCAGAGCTTTCCCGACGCGGTAGTCGTCAGGGGTCGCGGCTCTCAGGGCGATCAGACAGTGGTCTTGATCATTTAACAACAAACAGTATGAGTGGTTGTATCGATGGAACTCGTATGTCCGGCAGGTAATCTGCCATCTCTCAAGGCGGCTGTGGATAACGGCGCCGATGCGGTCTACTTCGGCTTTCGTGACGATACCAATGCCCGTCATTTTGCCGGGCTTAACTTTGGCCCTGCGAAGATTGCCGAGGGGATTCGCTACGCCCGTCAACGAGGTGTGAAGGTGTTTCTTGCCCTTAATACCTATCCCCAGCCCAGTGGTTGGTCACGTTGGCAGCGTGCGGTGGATCAGGCGGCTGATCTTCAGGTGGATGCGATGATTGCCGCTGATATCGGGATTCTCGACTACGCCTCTGAACACTACCCGGAGCTGAATCTTCACCTCTCTGTTCAGGGCTCTGCCACCAACTATGAGGCACTGGAGTTCTATAGGGATAACTTCGGTATACGTCGGGCTGTATTGCCGCGAGTGCTCTCTCTTGGTCAAGTACAGCATGTGGTGGAGAATAGCCCGGTGCAGGTGGAGGTGTTTGGCTTCGGCAGCCTCTGTGTGATGGTGGAGGGGCGCTGTATCCTCTCCTCCTACGCCACTGGACGCTCACCCAATACCTATGGTGCCTGCTCTCCGGCCAGCCATGTGGAGTGGAAGGAGACCCCCCAAGGGTTGGAAACTCACCTCGGTGGTGTCTTGATTGAGCGTACCGGAAAGGGGGAGAAAGCGGGCTATCCGACCCTCTGCAAGGGGAGTTTCAGCGTTGGCGGCAATACCTTCCATGCTTTGGAAGAGCCTACCAGCCTCAATACCCTGGAACTGCTGCCGGATCTGCAGAAAGCGGGTGTGGCGGCGATCAAGATCGAGGGTCGCCAGCGCAGCCCGGTCTATGTCGCCCAAGTGGCCAGAGTGTGGCGTGCCGCTATCGATGCCTGTGCCAAAGACCCGGAAAACTACCGACCAAAAGCGGAATGGATGGCTGAGCTGGGTAAGGTCTCAGAGGGAACCCAGACCACCCTGGGTGCCTACAGTCGGCCTTGGCAGTGATTGGTCTGCAACACCCTGAAAGCGGAACTCAGAGAACACGGAGGAGCACAGAGTACACAGAGAAAAGCTTATTTTCTCTGTGGCCTCTGCGTCTCTTTGTCTGCTCTGTGATCCAGTATCCCAAAATGTTGAACAATTATGTGCGAGACACCCACAGCTCTATGAGTAGGTGCTGGTAAGAAGCTTATGAGTAAACAACCTAAATTATCCCTCGGTCCGGTGCTCTACTACTGGCCTAAAGATCAACTGCTCGAATTCTATGAGGAGGTCGCCGCCTCAGCGGTGGATATCGTCTATCTCGGTGAGACCGTCTGCTCCAAGCGTACCCTGATGCGCACCGATGACTGGTTTGAGCTTGCCGGGCGGCTGGCCGCAGCAGGTAAGGAGGTGGTCTTCTCCACCCTGGCGCTGCTGGAAGCGGAGTCGGAGATGAAGCGCCTGAAACGGATCTGCGACAACGACGATTATATGGTGGAGGCGAATGATATGGGGGCTGTACATCTGCTCCAGGGCAAGCCTTTCGCCTGCAGCCACAGTGTCAATATCTATAATGATCGCACCCTGGCATTTCTTGCCGCCAAGGGGCTGAAACGCTGGGTCTTTCCGGTGGAACTCTCTCATGAAACCCTGGCGGAGATGCAGGCCCAACGCCCGGAGGGTGTAGAGACCGAACTGTTCGCCTTTGGTCGCTTGCCTCTGGCCTACTCGGCGCGCTGTTTTACCGCCCGCGCCCACAATCTGCCAAAAGATGACTGTCAGTACCGTTGTCTCGATTATCCTGATGGTCTCACCCTTTCGGCCCAGGATGACACCCGCTTTCTCGCCCTCAACGGTATTCAGACCCAGTCGGCCCACACCTGCAATCTGCTGGGGGATCTGGATCGGATAAAAGAGCTGGAGGTGGATGTGGTAAGAATCAGTCCTCAATCACACCAGACCATCAAAGTGATTGACACCTTCCATCGTTGTCTCAGTGGAGAACTGGCACCGGCAGAGGGGCAAGCCCTTCTTGAACGGCTGCTACCCGTAGGCTCGTGTAACGGCTATTGGCACGGCGAGGCGGGTATGGAGTCCCGCGCCCAAGCGGCGGCCCAGGGGATGGTTTAGCATCTGTTCGATAAATTATGTGATTTGACTGATGGATGTATCCTATAAAAGATGCAAAGCTACGAGGCTATCAATCATCTAATAAACTTTTTTTGACAGCAAATTGACAATATCAACCGATTCATCGGTGCTGATGCACAAAGTATCCGGGCTAATGCGCGAGGCCAAAATGCGTGGCAGGAATCGGGCCGTATCCTATAGCTATATAGACTGCTCTGAGGGTGATATAGAGCCGCTTGTTATTATTAATAACAAGCTTCAAACAGCCGTTACTTAAACGATTGTCTGATAATTCATATTGTGAAAGCTGCTGGTAATGGGATGGTTTAGTCGCTATCCCCAAACCCCCTCTCAATGGAAAGCGGCGAACATAATGGTTGTCGCAGGGTCTTTAGGGCATGGTGATTAACAGCACCCAAATTTTTCTGCGGGATTATAGAACACAGGGCGTCACATCTGGACCGTTGCCGATATTGCTTGACGAGGCGAGGGGGCTGTTTGTGTTCGAGACGGAAAAGAGGGGGTGTTTTACGGGAAAATGTGCCGGTTGTTGACTGAGGAGGTGTTTAGGAATGAGTATAGGCTCACAATTTGTATGGACGAGTGAAGGAGAAAAAGTGGCACGGATTCAGAGGCTGGCAGTGGGGCGATGTGGCTTCGTTCTCTTCGCTTAGCAAAAGCAAATTCCTATTCCTCAGATTCAACCAACCCGCCAGCCCCAATCATCCTCGGAGACTTCAGAGGTGTAGCCAAACCGCGAAAAACGTTCCTGAGCTGGACTTACAACCTCTTTCTCGAAAATCTCTCCCATAAGCTGGTGGTTATAGGCCTCCCGCTTTTTCCTGTCCCTCAACACGGAATAGGCCTTGTTCAGTAGTTTGAACATCTCATCAGCATCTGTTCGACGGCTGGTGTCCGGATGGTACTCCTTGGCCTTCCTGCGGAATGCCAATTTGATCTCCTTGTCACTGGCGCGCTTCTGCACTCCCAGCAGGGTGTAGTAATCTTTTAATGCTTCTCGCATGCTTATTTTCCTTACAACTGTTTACTGCTACCCCTAATCAACTCAATAGATCCTCTGTGCTTCCATTCACCTGTGTTTCCATTCAGCGGAAGCATGTAAACAAAAATCCGTATGAAATCAGCTTGATGGCGTAATCAGGCGCTACTGATAACCAACCAACCTCGGGAAAAGAGATCAAATCCCCTCTAGCAGTCTCATAATACACGAGTCACCGCCCAGTATGAGCAAGAATCGTCACATAGTCAATCCTTCCGGCAACAAGACCCATGCAGTCAAAAACGGGTAGAAAACAGGGCCTTACCGGACGCCGGCCTGATGGGGATTCTGCCTGACCGCTGGAACCCTCACCCATTAGTCCTTACTCTTCCTCCACCTCACCAGGCAGGATTACCGTCTCGGCCATGCGTCTGGCAAAATAGTAGATGCGCTTCTGCTTTTCGATGATATCCACTTCGATGGTGTAGGCAGCGATCCGGTTAGGCTCCTCGGCCACCAGCCGCTCTGCCTGATGGGACGATGCCGAATTGGCCAGTTCGGTGATCTCACGCTTCATGGCAACGACTGCGAGCGCCACCTCCTTGTCATGCTGGGAGACCGCCTGAATGGCTGCATCTACCGCCTTTTTTACCACCGACTGGAATCCATTGAGCACCTCTTTGGTGGGCGCACTGATGGAGAAGCCGGAATCGTTGCGGTCGTGACCTAGTGCCACCATATTGGTTTCGATGGTGTCACCGATATTCTCCAGGTCGCCCACCGCTTCCATCAGGTTCAGAAACTCCTCCATCTGTGATTCCGTCAGGGACTGCTTGCTGATCCGCCCCAGGTAGTCGATGATCTGTTCATAGAGGATATCCACCTCATCATCCATCTGACGGACCGCCTCCAGGGAGCGCCGGTTGCCGCTCACGATGGCCGGCATGATGTCATCAAGCATTTTCTTTACCAGTTTACCCATATGCTGTACCTCCAGGCGCACTTGGTCCAGGGCCAGGGAGGGGGTCTGCAATAGCTCTTCATCGAGGTATTTGGCACTGAAAACGAGCACCTCCTCCTCCAACTCCCGGTCCGGAAAAAGTCGCTCCACGAGGTGTGCGATCTGCACCGAAAACCAGATGAATATTAATGTGTTGGCCACATTGAAGACAGTGTGTGCGTTGGCGATCTGACGGGGTACCTCCGCAGCCACCCTATCCATACCTTCGAGTTCCGGGTAGGTAGGCGAAAACCAGGCCACAAAATCCGCCAGCTGTGGAATAAACATTATCCACAGTAGAACTCCGGCTATGTTGAAAAGCACGTGTACCACAGCAGCCCGCACCGCCTCCATCGGTTTGCCGATAGAGACTTGGATGGCAGTTATGCAGGTGCCTATATTGGCGCCGAATGCGAGGGCGATACCGGCAGGCAGGGTGAGAAAACCCTGACTCGCCATCACGATCACAATACCGGTGGTGGCCGACGAGGACTGGATCAGTCCGGTTAAGACCGCCGCCACCAGAATGCCGATAGCGGGATTCTCCAAACCAACCATAAGATCCAGGAAGGGCTGGTGGCTGCGTAGCGGCACCATGGCGTCACTCATCACACTCATGCCGAAGAAGACCAGGCCCAATCCCATGAGCAGGGCACCATACTGCCTGACCCGATCCTGCTTGAAGGCGAACAGCATGGTGAAACCAACGCCGACCATCAGCAACGACGCCTCGGTGACCTTGAATGCCACGATCTGGGCGGTAACGGTGGTGCCAATGTTGGCGCCCATGATGACACCGACTGATTGTGACAAGGACATCAGGCCAGCGGTAATGAAGCCAACCACCAGCACGATGGTCACTGATGAGGACTGAACAACGGCAGTTACAAACGCGCCCGTTGTAGCCCCCATGAAACGGTTATGAGTAAGCCTGGCCAGGATACCCTTCATCCGCACGCCGGCAACCGCCCTCAAGGCACTGGCCGCCTGGTCCATACCGGAGAGGAAGAGGGCGATACCGCCGAACAGCTTCACGCTGATTACACTCCATCCGATACCATCGCCGCTACCATCTCCCGCGAAAACGGGAAATGCCAGCAGGACCGCCGCCATGCCAACCAGCAGGAAAAGGGTGTGCCTTGATCTTAAATACGTATCACAATACAGCTTATCCAGGAACATACTGATCATTCCTCTTTGGTTTTGTTTTATTCTGCTTTAACCACGGTAATCGGACAGAGCCGGGTCACATGCTCTGCCAGCGAGCCGAGCATTATTATGCATCAGCCCCGTCATCCTCCAACTGCCAATCGCGACAATGGTCGCATTAGAGTGATAGGAATTTCAACCAATATAACCGCAAAACGAATAGATGGGGTCAGTTTCAATGCTGGTAGATTAATCATTAACTACTTGAATATCATAAGATAATAACGTGATAAAGCACTATAAATTAACTATCAGGAGACCACAAAATAACACTAACCAAGCGCATTTAAAAAATACTCATACCCATGTGAATAAAGCAATCCACGACCAACCGGTCAAGAAAACCATCGCCTCTCAGGCAAGGCGTTCACGCGCAACAGACTTCTCACATTCCCCACCCTCATTCTCCATTTGTTGGACCAGAGGAAGCACGCCAACCAAAGAGAAAAAATGGGGTCAGTTTCTCCATGCTGCACCTTGTCAAATATGACCTAGTCTTCGAGCATGGCTAGACCGCTACGAATTGGATTCGCCAGTGCTTTGTATCGCATCATGTCAAGAGATGACCGGCGCGAGGCAATATATGAGGATGATACGGATTGTGAGCCGTTTATTGGCGTATTAGTAGATGTCGTGGATCGCTACAACTGGGTTTGTCACGCCTTGTACTGCACCAATAACAGGGACACCCATGACAATAACAGGGATGACAATAATAACAGGGACACCCATCACTAAGACAACAGCAACCACCAACCGAGCAAGCAGATGAGTAGTAGTGCTCATAGTTGTTCGGTATAAGGAACAGAAACGAAGTGTATCGGGAAGGGAGCGAGGCAATTATTGAAATCGGAACAAGCGGGTTCATACCATGAGGTATAAATGAAGGGGGCTGGTTAGAAGAGGGTGTAAAACCTAAGTGCTATAGAGCATTCTCGATTCCCCCATCCCTTTTATGAAACGCTGACCGAGCTGTTTAGCGGTCTCTCTTATTTTTTCTACAGGCCCCAATGCAACAGGGTGGGGCCTGCCTCTGTGACCACGCAGGTAGTTCACAAAAGCATCAGCTTCCAGTCCCATGCGTTGTAATAGTGGGGGTGTGCCGGAGGGAATAGCGCCACGCTTACCCTCTCTGACCGCTCTACCGGCCCAGTCGACCAGCTCCAGGTAGTCGAGGGTGGTAAAACCGATGGCATTGGGGTGGTTGTCATCTTTCTGCTTCACCAGGGGCATCAGTGCAGGCTGTCTCTCTGATGCAGTGGATTGGTTTAGTGCTTCCCGTATCCGTTGCTGAATGGAGGTGTAATCACTCTCTTCAGGGGTTGATGCCATATTTGCCCGGATGGGGTTGAGGTCAACATACCCCATACAGGTGAGAAGGGCCGCTTCATCCAGGAGGGCCTGGCTTTTGAAACGCCCCTCCCAGAATCTCCCGGTGCAGTTGTCCTCTTTGTTGCCTCTACGGGCCAGATGCTCATTCAGGCAACGCATAAACCAGGAGATATCGCAGAGACGTTCACGCCACTCTGAGAAGATTTGATGAACGGTATCAATTTCGGCCTGTGTAGTTGCTTCTCCCAAGGCATACCTGCTGACTAATACAGGTAGGGAGAAGAGCTGCTTCCACCTCTCCATTAACTCAGTTTCTGACCAGTTATCAACCGTTTGCCGGTCAACACGTAAAATAATATGGTAGTGGTTAGAGAGAACACTGTAGGCGGCGATATCTATAGCAAACAGGGTTGAGAGTTCTGTCAGGCGATCAACCACCCACTGCTTTCGGTGCTCGTAGTTCTTGCCGGTCAGTGAGTCTTCACCGCAGAGAAAGGCGCGACGTACACAGCGACTTATGCAGTGGTAGTAGGGGGTGCTGTCGAGACTGATGAGGGCTTTCCTTGGCTTTGGCATATCGATCCTTGACTCCCCCTCTGTCAGGATAGTTGTCCACCCGGTAGGATGGGACTTCAATAACCAATGAGAGTGGGCATAGAGAGCAATAAATGGGTTATCCAAAAGAGCGGAAAGAATCGGTACTGAAAAAGATGCTGCCGCCGAACAATAAAACGATACCAGAGATATCCAAGGAGGAAGGGATCTGCGAAGGCACGCTGTACAACTGGAGAAAAGCAGCCCGTGCTGAAGGGCGATTGATGCCTGATGGAGACAGCACTCCCACCGGATGGAGTGCCACAGATAAGTTCACAGCGGTTGTTGAGACTGCACCAATGAATGAGGCTGAGCTATCCGCTTACTGTCGTGAGCGTGGACTGTATGCCGAACAGATCGGTGAGTGGCGAGAAGCCTGTGAACAAGCGAATGACTGGGATCGAAATCAGAACAAGCGGTTAAAGGATATCCGTAAAGTGGATGAGAAGCGGATCAAAGAGTTGGAGCGAGATCTTAACCGCAAAGAGAAAGCGCTAGCTGAAACCGCAGCCCTACTGGTTCTGAGAAAAAAAGCCCAGGCGATCTGGGGGGACGGAGAGGAAGAATGATCAATGTCCCAGATCGCCGTAGAGCTGTTGAATTGATCGAAGAAGCGGTAGGTGCCGGTGCATCAGCGCAAAAAGCCTGCGAGGTACTGGAGATCAGTCTGCGCACCTATAAGCGCTGGACTGATGGTGATGCGGTCAATGCCGATGGCCGACCGGATGTTAAACGCCCAGAGCCCGCGAACAAACTGAAACCGGAGGAGCGACAGCAGATCCTGGAGACGTGTAATGAGGAAGCATACCAAAGCCTACCGCCATCACAGATCGTACCGGCACTGGCCGACAAAGACACCTATATCGCTTCCGAGTCCAGCTTTTACAGGGTACTGAAGGAGGAAGATCAGTTGCATCGCCGTGGGAGAGTGCAAGCACCGAGGCGAGTGAGCAAGCCAGCGGCTTACAAGGCTACAGCCCCGAATCAGGTATGGAGTTGGGATATCACATTCTTGGCAACGACCATCACCGGAATGTTCTACAGGCTTTACCTAGTGATGGACATCTACAGCCGCAAGATTGTCGGGTGGGGAAATCCACGAAAATGAGACAGCTGATAATGCCTCGCTGTTGATCCGTAAAGCCTGCCTGACGGAGGGTATCCATGAACGTGGGCTGGTGCTTCACTCTGATAATGGATCACCGATGAAAGGTGCAACCATGCTGGCGACACTGCAAAAGTTGGGTGTAGTGCCGTCATTCAGTCGCCCTTCGGTGAGCAACGACAACCCCTATTCTGGAGAGTTTGTTTGGGACAATGAAATACACACCGGCATTTCCGTCGAAACCGTTTGAGAGCTTAGATGCTGCGCGTGACTGGGTTTACAATTTCATTCGCTGGTATAACGAAGAGCACCGTCACAGCGGGATTCAGTTCGTGACACCCGCCCAACGTCATAGTGGTGTGGAGCTGTCGATTCTTGCGAATCGGGAGACGGTCTACGAAGCTGCAAAGCAACGAAACCCAGAGCGTTGGAGTAGAGAAACACGGAACTGGACGCCAGTCGGTGAAGTATGGCTGAACCCGGAGAATCAGGACTCGAGAGGAGCTGGAATTAGAGACGAAGCAGCGTAGAGAATTGGACAACTATCTTGATAATCGTCGCTCCATAGGTTCTATTAAAGTTCTCTACACTGTAGCATGCCGTTGTTGTATGTCAAATGATGGGTGTCCTTTCCCTCCTCATAAAAATGCAAAGTTCAAGGTTTAAAATGGAAAATTTTCGACAATCTGGATTTTCACCGATAATAGTTATCTTAATTTTAGTCGTTTTAATGATTAGTGCTTTTCTTTGGTTTAAGCAAAGTCAACCTGAGTTACCCAACTATACTAAGCCCTATGAAAAAGTAACCATGGGCATAAGCGCTACTAGTCTGCTTCCTTCTTTGGTTCATATTGCAGAAGAAAAAGGATTTTTTTTAGAGCAAGGAATTGATGTGGAAGTTAAAGGTTACCCAACTGGAAAAGCGGCTCTATCCGCCGCACTTGAGGGGGAAATTGATGTCGGTACAGTCGCTGACACTCCCATTGTAGCTAATAGTTTTAAGCGAAAAGATTTTTCTATTTTTGCGACTATCCTCGACTCTGCCCAACATGCAAAAGCGCTCGCTAGAAAAGATAGAAATATTAATACTCCAAAAGATTTAATGGGTAAAAAAATAGGAACAACCATAGGAACAACGGCACATTTTTTCATGACCACATTTTTTGTCCTTAACAATATGGATATGGGGGGTGTTGAGATAGTTAATCTAAAACCCAAACAAATGGTCAATGCAATCAGAAATGGTGACGTAGACGCAATCTTTGCCTGGGAACCAAACATATATAAGGCGAATAAGATCCTTGGTGACAATGCTGTCCTTCTGCCCAGCAAAGTGGGATATGGGGCGACATTTAATCTTATTTCAAAAAACTATTTTATAGAAAATAATCCGGAGTTACTAAAAAGAATACTCAAAGCTTTGGTAAGTGCTGAAGCGTTTGTCAAAGACAACCGGGAAGAATCTATCGCTATCATTGCCTCTCGTCTGAAAATAGATAAAGAACCGATAGAAAAACTATGGGACGGCTATATTTTTAAAATTTCTTTATCTCAATCTCTATTACTAACACTAGAGAGCGAGGCGAAGTGGTACATCAGAGGTAAGCTAACCGAGGGAACTGAAGTTCCAAATTATCTTGATTATTTTTATCTTGATGGCCTGGAGGAAGTTAAGCCTGAAGCTATTTCAATTATTCGCTAAACATGAAGTTTATATAACTTAGAGGAGGCGCCGGTCATAGAACAGATACTGCGCCACATAGGTGTCTGGGATCCACAACCACCGCTACGGGCACCTCCGACAGTAGATGATTGGCCACAGGATGGCCAGATTATGGACGGTTGCCGGATATTGCCTGAGAAGGGCTGCTTCATCCAGTAGGGCCTGGCTTTTGAAACGCCCTCCCTAAAATCTCCCGGTGCAGTTGTCCCCTTTGTTGCCTCTACGGGCCAAGTGCTCATTTAGACAGCGCATAAACCTGGAATCCTTAGTTGACCGCTCCATTCTACGGATAAGGCGTTGACTTTAATTGCATTGACTGCGATTGCCTACTTCACCCTCCGGGTGAATTACGCTACAAGGCGGATAGCACACTTGGGTTGGCGCATTACGGCGTTACAACTCCTTGGAATAGAGCAACTATGACCCGTCGTTGTGCCTTGTACTGCACCAACCCAAGTGCACTCTCCACCCTGTCCAACTGAGGATTCTAGGATAAACCAAGAGATATCGCAGAGACGTTCACGCCACTTTGAGAAGGTCAGATGAACTGTATCAATCTCAGTTTGCTCAAACAGGGTACATTAGATTAGAGCTTAAATAACCTCTGTGAGCTCTGTGTTACTCCGTGTTCTAGAATTTCAATAACTGTTTTCGACCGGCTTTGGCTTGCCTAACGGCAGCTTAAGTTCCGGTATTCTGGCAATAATGGAAGTGGCGCCGTCGAGCACCTTTAGGACCGGACCGAGGCGTCCGTCCAGCTCCAGTGCATCGAGAAAGTTCTTTACGTAGAGCCCCAGCTCTGTATCACCGCCAAGTCGTAGGCGGCGGTTGAAGAAGAGGGTGTCTGCATCTTCACGGCGGGTAGCCAACAGCAGGAAGTCGTAGATTGATCCCTCGATGCTCAGGTCGTGGGGAGTGCGATTATCGGCTGCCTGGAGTTTTCCATCCGCCAGGGTGATAAGGTAGCTAAGACGGGCATCGACCACATCGACCCGCATTACCCGCCCCTCGAGGAAGTCGAGTTCACCGTCTGCCAGTTCAGGAGTGAAAATCCGGTTCAGCAGTGTCACCAGTACACGGCTGTGGGCGGTCGTGGGTATCAGCCCAAAGGGCAGTGCGAACGGTCTCGGCAGTAGCGGTGACCGTGTCAGGTGGTTAATGGGATTTTTCATATGCTCACTCACTGTCAAACTTGCATCAGATACTATTCAGAGACGCTTTTGGAAAAGTGGTATCAACTCCCGGTCTTTCCGGCGCTTTGTACCAGCTCAGTTTTTCCTGCAACTCTACAACCCGTCCGACAATAATCAGGGTCGGTGGTTTTGGTTTCTCGCGTGCCACAATCTCTTCGATATTCTCAAGGGTGCCGGTAAATACTTTCTGGTTCTCTGTCGTTCCCTGCTGCACCAGCGCAATCGGCATATCTGGAGCGACGCCATGGGCGATCAGCTCTTTAATAATCACAGGCAGGCCGAGCAGACCCATATAAAAGACTACTGTCTGCTGGGGTTGTGACAGCTGTGACCAGTTGAGGTTCATGCTGCCATCCTTCAGGTGGCCGGTGACAAAGGTGACCGATTGGGCGTAATCCCGGTGGGTAAGAGGAATACCTGCATAAGCGGCACAGCCGGAGGCGGCGGTGATCGCCGGTACCACCTGGAATGGTACGCCTTGGGAAGAGAGGGTATCGATCTCCTCTCCGCCCCGGCCGAAGATGAAGGGGTCGCCGCCCTTGAGGCGTACCACTCGTTTCCCCTGTTTGGCCAGATCGGCCAGGAGTTGGTTGATCTCCTCCTGGCGCATGGCGTGATGATCGCGTTCCTTACCGACATAGATACGCTCGGCATCGCGACGGGTCATCTCCAGGATTGGCTGTGCCACCAGGCGGTCATAGACCACGACGTCGGCCTGCTGCATCAGGCGCAGGGCGCGGAATGAGATCAAGTCGGGGTCCCCGGGGCCTCCGCCTACCAGATAGACCTCACCCATTTCGGTGTTTGTCTGGTAGTTGTCGAGGGCATGTTCCATGGCAACGCTTGCCTCCTCCATGTGTCCGGAGAAGACGCGCTCGGCAACACCTCCTTTGAGCACCTTCTCCCAAAACTGGAGACGGTCTGAGGGCTTGCTCAGCTTCTCTTTAACTCGCTCACGGAAATTGTTGGCCAGTTCTGCAAGGCGACCATAGCCGGCGGGAATAAGTGCCTCCAGCCTGCTGCGAATCAGTCGTGCCAATACCGGGGAGGCGCCTCCAGTAGATACGGCGGCAACTACCGGTGAGCGGTCGATAATCGATGGGGTTATATAACTGCACAGCTCCGGCTGGTCAACGACATTGACCGGGATACGTGCAGCCTGGGCATGAGTAGAGACCAGCTGGTTAACGCTGCTGCTGTCTGTAGCAGCAATCGCCAAGTGGCATTCGTCAAGATCTCCCTCCCGATAATCTCTCGGTTGGTGCTCTATCAGCTTGTCTTCCGCTAAGTTGGTCAGACTGTTGCAAAGTTGTGGTGAGATGACACGTACTTTTGCCCCAGCCTTCAGCAGCAGGGAGATTTTACGGTCGGCAACTTCACCGCCGCCTACTACCAAGCACGGCTTATCTTTTACGTCTAAGAAAATTGGAAGGAAATCCATCGTCGACTCACTCAGTTATCAATATTGTCACCAGGCCTAATACCACTCAGTTCGATACCGGCCAGGAGGAGGCGGCACTCTATCACGCGACCTATCAGGGAACAAAAACGCATAGTATCCTGTCTCTGGATTTATCGGCCTTGATCTAGATCGTCGGCTAGATATATTAGTAAATTAGTAATATACTAAAAAACTAGGTTATTACAAGGCAAGATTATATATGCTGGTTAAAGAGATTGATTCCCAGGAATTAAGTGACAGGATGTCGTCTGGTGACGGCCTGTTACTACTGGATATTCGTAGTGAGGCGGAGGTGGCTCGGGGTGTCCTGCCCAACTCTGATCATCTGCCGATGCAGTTGATTCCAATGAAAATACACGATTTTCCAAAAGATAGGGATGTCGTGCTCTATTGTCGCAGTGGTGCACGCTCATATCACGCTTGTATGTTCCTGATGCAGCAAGGAATTGAGAATGTAATCAACCTGCGTGGTGGAATTATTGACTGGGCGCGCAACGGCAAAGAGATTGTGACTTATGGCCTGGAAAAAACTGCCTGAATCACCGGTGATCACCTATGATTTGGCGCCATTTAAAAAAAGATATTTAGCCCTATAAGCATTCACTGACTTGCGTTTTAGGTGCAGTTGGAATATAAGATACAGCTGATTTTCCCAACAACACTAAGCAAACTTTCTGGAGGTTGCACATGGCCGATTTTGATCAAGAACTGGACGCAAGCGGTTTGAACTGCCCACTGCCCATCCTGCGCGCTAAGAAAAGCCTGGCGGGTATGGAATCAGGTCAGGTACTTCACATCATTGCTACTGACCCTGGTTCTGTTAAGGATTTTGAAGCTTTTGCCAAGCAGACTGGCAATGAGTTGATGGAGTCCAAAGAGGAAGGCGGTAAATTTCATTTCCTGATCAAGAGAGCATAAGCCCTCCTGAACCGGAATCAGACCTCACTCTACAATGTTTAGGAGGAGATTCAGATGGAACAGAAAAAATTAGCAATTATTGCCACCAAAGGTTCGCTCGATTGGGCGTACCCTCCATTTATTCTGTCGTCCACAGCGTCAGCACTAGGTTATGATGTCGAAGTCTTCTTCACCTTCTACGGCCTGCAACTGCTTCGCAAAAAGCTTGACCTTCAAGTGACTCCGCTGGGTAATCCCGGCATGCCGATGCCTATGTGGATGGATAAGTGGTTCCCGGTCTTGGGTATGACTTTGCCTGGCATGCAGTCAATGATGACCATGATGATGAAGAAGAAGATGGCGGAAAAGGGTGTTGCCAGTCTGGAAGAGCTGCGTGACCTCTGCCAGGAGGCCGAGGTTCGTATGATCGCCTGTCAGATGACGGTTGATCTGTTCGAAATGAACACTGCTGAATTCATCGATGGTGTCGAGTACGCGGGTGCAGCCCGTTTCTTCGAGTTTGCCGGAGAGAGTGATATCTGTCTCTACATCTAATACTGTAGAAACAGCTATACGGAAAATGCCGCTCCCTGATATCAGGGAGCGGCATTTTTTTGGCTGGTGCTGTGACCTGAGTAGAGGTCACAGCTAGATTGGCTTAGAGTTAGAACTTGTACTCTATGCCTACCGTTGCCAGGATTGCAGCTGCGTTGGTGAAGGTATGTGTTTCACCGATCAGCACTGAGCTGACACTATCATCGACCACCAGCTTATCCTTCTTGTCGTAAAGCAGAGCGCCGCCGATAGTCAGCTTATCTGACTGCTGATAGCGGGCACCAAAGGAGATCATCTTGGCATCGGAGTCGGGTAGTTCAAAGCCGACGTACTCTTCTGGTGCCGGGGTCTTGTCGTAGGCAAAGCCAGCCATGACGGTCCACTTTGGATTGACCTGATGGGTGAGGCCAAGGCGCAGGGTGTTGACGTCTTTCCAGTTCTTGGGGGAGGGATTGTCAAATAGAGCGGTATAGCCACCAGTTGCTACCGCTGTTGGGTTTGCATAGTTGAAATCAAGCTCTTTGTATGCGGACCAATAGGTACGCTCCAATACCACTTCAACGGTGGTGTCATCGTTGACATCATAGGCGGCGGCAAGGCTCAGGGTAGCTGGGATGGGCACCATTACTGAGGCTCCACCAGTATAGGCAGGGCCGGCACCGGTGAGGGTGGCGGTTCCGTCCTCAGTCAGTTCCACTTTGGAGCGGTAAGTGGCGGTGAGGTCAAGGTCATCGGTCGCTTTGACGTGGAGAGCGAGGTTATAACCAAAGTCCCAGGAGTCACCTTCCAAGTCCCTTGCGAAGTTGAGTGTTGGGTGGATGGTGTTAATACCGCCATCGTCACTCTTGACAATGCCTTCACTGTAGATCGCACGGATGCCGCCACCCAGTGAAACTTTTTCATTTATCTTGAAGGAGATAGTGGGGTTTATTTCCACAGCCTTCAGGGTGAACTCTTCAGCGAAAGCTTGACCATCCCCTTTCCAACGTTTGCTCAGCCCTCCTGGGGAGACCACGGAGAGACCATAGCGCATGTTGCCCATAAGGGGGCTGACATAGTGAAAGGTGGGAACCAGAATGTTTTCTACCTTAGTCTCATCATTATCGATAGTGGCTTTGGTACTCGTTACTGAAATTCCCGGCAGGTGAACCAGTGTGGCAGCCGCTTCGAACGAGGCGCCCGCATCACTGAACACCATGGCTGCAGGGTTGTAGTAGGAGGCGTCAGCGCCGTGGGCATTGGCGACATTGGCAGCTGAGAGTGCGGTGCCGTTGATCGAATTTTCAGGCAACTTGTATCCGCCGGCCATCAGCGGGCTTGATACTGTTAGCGCCAGGGCCGACAGTAGAGCGATCTTTTTCATTTAGTGATTCCTCCGTGGGCGACACTGTGCGTAAAATAACGGTTAGGTATTTTTACTGCACAAGTCTTTAATCTGACTTATTTTTTTGAATAAACTGAGTGGAAAAGTAGCACTTTACAACCTTATTAACAACAGTGTTTGATGGGAGAACCTTGCGTGTTGAGACGATACCCCCGTATTTTTTGGCCATTATTGATATGGTTTCTGGCTTCCATAGGGGCAGCTTATGGAGCCGATCCGTTACGGCCCTATGTGCTTTCATCGCATACCAGGGGGGATTTTATAAAAACCATTATTGAGGTTAAAGAGGCGCTGGTCGCCGGTGGGTTCGAGTTGGCGGGAGAGTACACCCCCTATGCCGATGCCCATATCATAGTGGTGACCAACGAATACTTGAAAAAGCAGGTGCAATATGACGGCAATCTGGCGTTCGCTCTGGGGCAGCGGGTAAGTGTTACCCGGCTGAACGACAGGATCCAGGTGGCTTATACGAATCCTGATTACTTTCAGAGCGCATATCGGATCTACACCAGTCTGGCGCCTGTGCGCCAGGCGTTGCAGGAGGTGCTGGGGCGTCAGGAGACGTTTGGCGCCAAGGGACTGACGGCTGAGAAGCTGCGTAGTTATCACTACTCTTACGGCATGGAGTATTTTAACGATCAACTGCTGCTTGCGGAGTACCCTGATCAGGATTCTGCAGTGCGTGTCGTTCAGGGGGCGCTGGACCGTCATGCGGGTGGAGTGCATGCTGTTTATCGCATCGATGCACCCGGGAGGCCTGTGACTGTATTCGGCGTGGCGATGACTTATGACTTCAGTAGTGATGAGGCCATCATGGCTGCGGTAGACAGGTCATCGTTACGCCACACAGCCCGTCTGCCTTATGAAATTGTGGTGGACCGAGGCAAGGTGGTTGCACTGCATCCCCGATTTAGACTTGGAGTTAATTTTCCGGATCTCAAAATGGTTGGCGAACATAGTTTTATCTCTCTCCGTGAGGCCCCGGCGGCAATCACACGAGCGCTGTATGCTGCGGCAGGGAATGAAAAATAGTAGATTTATTAAGGGTTTTTATGGTATAAACTCAGTTTATCGCCAACCCGAAGCCAAGGGGAACTCATGGCAGATCGCAGACTCCAAGTTTTCCATACCGTAGCCCGGTTGCTCAGTTTTACCAAGGCGGCCGAGTCACTACATATGACCCAACCAGCCGTTACCTTTCAGGTAAGGCAGCTGGAAGAGTATTTTAATACCCGGCTGTTTGACCGCACACATAACCGAATTGGGTTGACCGAAGCGGGTGCCCATGTCTACGGGTATGCCAGTAAGATCTTTGAAATCTATTCTGAAATGGAGAATTCAGTCAAGGAGATGACGGGTGACATCAGCGGTACTCTGACCATCGGCGCCAGTACTACTATCGCAGAGTACATGCTGCCTGCACTATTGGGTGACTTTAAAGTTAAGTACCCAGAGGTCAATATACACCTCAAGGTTTCCAATACCGATGGAATTGTGTCGATGGTTGAGAACAATACCATTGATCTAGGTGTAGTTGAGGCGCCTGTTGCCAATAAAAATCTAGTGGTAACACTTTGTCGCCCGGATCAACTGGTAGCGATAGTGCCTCCCAATCATCCAGAGGCAAAGCGTGATGCCTTCAATTACTCAGACTTGGTGAAATACCCCTTTATCTGTCGCGAAGAGGGTTCGGGTACCCGTGAAGTGATTAACGAATACCTGAGTATCTCCACTAGTGGCAAGGAGGCGTTGAAGCTGGTGATGGAACTGGGTAGCCCGGAGGCGGTGAAGGGTGCAGTTGAAGCCGGCATGGGAATTTCGGTTGTCTCCCGCGCAACCATCCAGAAAGAGCTCAAGCTTGGCACACTGGTGGCAATTAACCTTGATCCTGTACTGGAGAGACCGTTCTCCTTCGTTCATCAGAAACAGAAGTTCCGCGCAAGGGTGATGGAAGAGCTTCTTGAGTTCGCTCAGCGATACTGTGAAGAGCATAAGGATGACGCCCTGGCGTAGGCAGAGGCGCACCTAAAGGAACTTCACCTTGTTACCTCAAAAACTGAATCTGCCAAAGGATCAGCGCAGGTTGTTAAAACTTTACAAGGCTCTGGCTGCTGAGGAGAGGGAGACTCTTCTTGCCTTTGCTGAGTTTCTGCTCCAACGGGGTGGTGAGCAGGTAGAGGCTACGACTATAAAAGTCGAAGTTAAGAAGATCCCTCGCCCTCAGGGTGAATCGGTCGTCGCTGGAATCAAACGCCTCACGGCCTGCTACCCGATGCTGGACAGGTCGGCGTTGCTGACGGAGACATCTTCCCTGATGACCGCCCATATCATGCATGGTCGGCCGGCTTCTGATGTGATTGATGAGCTGGAAACCCTCTTTGTCCGCCATTATGAAGAGCATATAAAGGGCCAGAGCTGATGCAGCTTCTGACGGACTGGTTCAAACGTTACTTCTCTGATCCGGAAGTGATCTTCCTGGCGCTCCTCCTGATAGGTGGTTTCGCCGTGGTTATCACCATGGGGGATATGCTGGCGCCGGTTCTAGCCAGTCTGGTGATCGCCTATCTGTTGGAAGGTGTTGTCAGTCTTACCGAGAGGCGCGGGGTACCCCGCTTGGCCGCAGTGCTTATCGTCTTTATCGCCTTTCTGCTATTTCTTGTCCTCACTCTATTTGGATTGCTGCCTCAACTCTCCCGGCAGCTGACGCAACTGTTTCAGCAGATTCCCTCGATGATTACAGAAGGACAGGCGATATTAATGCGACTGCCTGAGCGCTACCCTGAGGTGATCTCCGTAGCCCAGATACAGGAGATTATCGGAGTGCTTCGCCGGGAGATTACAGTGATGGGGCAGAGCGTATTGTCGCTGTCACTGTCATCGGTGGTGGGAGTGATTACGGTGCTGGTCTACCTCATCTTGATGCCGCTGTTAGTATTCTTTTTTCTTAAGGATAAGCGACTTATTCTGGATTGGGTAGTTGGTTTTCTCCCCAGTAAAAGAGAGTTTGCCGATACCGTGTGGCAGGATGTGGATAGGCAGATTGCTAACTATGTGCGAGGCAAGTTCTGGGAAATCATTATTGTTGGTGCGACAAGCTTTGTTACCTTTACCTTTATGGGGTTGCAGTATGCTGTGCTGCTCGGGGTGCTGGTTGGTCTCTCTGTGATCATTCCCTATATCGGTGCGGCAGTAGTTACTTTCCCGGTTTTGCTGATCGCCTGGTTTCAGTGGGGCTGGGGTGGTGACTTTATCGGGTTGTCCGTCGCCTATTTTATTATTCAGGCACTGGATGGAAATGTGTTGGTGCCACTGCTTTTCTCTGAGGTGGTCAACTTGCATCCTGTAGCCATTATCGTCGCGATCTTGGTATTCGGTGGTCTTTGGGGGCTGTGGGGTGTCTTTTTCGCAATCCCGTTGGCAACACTTGTGCAGGCAATGATAACCGCATGGCCCGGTGATGTTGATACCGCAGAGGCTCCTTAACTCTTAGTTGGGATCAGGTCGGCCTGTTTGATCCAATGGTTCGGCAGCACTGTTAGGTTTTTCGGTATTGGGATGATCACCTTTGCTCCCGCTTGGTGTATTTGTGCCGCTACACGCTCAGCTGTTTCTGGATTCGCCTTCAACAGCGGTTCAGCAAGGCAGGCAAAATCTGCTTTCAGGTACTGCAGTACGGTGAGGGCTGCCTTGTTTGCGCCAAAGCGTGAGAGAGATATTTGGATTCCCAGCTCCTGCAGTTTGGTGAGGAAACGTTTAGAACTCTTAATGTCTGATCCCAGCTCAGCAATGCGGTATTGAAACACCAAACCCGAGCCAACCATCTGGCGACTGCGCAGCTGGCCGGTCAGCCAGCTTAGACAGCTATTCTGCTGTTCCGCCGTCGAAATTGTTTGGCCAATAAAAAAACTTGCCTGTCTTCCTTCTGATCGTTTTTCGGCAAGGGAGTTGAGCACATGTCCCAGTAACCACTGGTTGATTGACACCATCAGACCAGCCTCGGTGGCTGCAGTGTAGAACTCACTTTCAGGTATGACAGTACCGCGGGTAGTGAGTAGGCGTAATGAGACGTGATACTGCTCAAGCAGTGGATTACTCTCATTGTTTAGTGGTTGGTAGAGCACCTGAATACTCTGTTTTTCCCAAGCATCCTTTATCTGGGATTGCAGTTGGTCACCCTGTTTTTCCTCACTTACATTTGTGTTGTGATGTGCGATGCCACTGCTCTGTCGGTCGAGCCTATTTACAGCTTTTGCTGCTTTTGTCAGCATTCCCGCAGCGTCACTGCTATCGGAGCTGAATGGAGCAATACCGATATGGGAGGTCAAATGGTTGTTATCACCACCCGGCAAGCTGTAATTATTGATAGTTTGAGCCAGTTTTTCAGCCATCGATCGGATATTTTTATCATGTGGACGTATCGCCAGAATGGCAAAGTTCTCATCATCCACCCTGGCAGCGATATCCTGCTCTTCGAGCTGAGCGGATATCAGAGTTCCTAACGCGGCGATAAGTGTTGCTTTTTCACCCCCTTCGGTATGCTCATCCACTTCATTAAGGTTTGGGATCGTCAGGTAGAGTATGGCACCGGTGATAGGTTGGCTCTGATTACGTGCAATGACATTATCCAGCTGCTGGAAAAAATACCGCCGGTGAAAGAGCCCGCTGACCGGATCACGTAATCCCTGTTTCGGCCCCTGGCCGACCAGTGACCTGGCTCGATGGACTCTATTGGTGATGGTATTAATCAGGTGGCGGGGACGGATCGGCTTGGTCAGAAAATCGTCACCGCCTGTACTGAGAGCCTCTAGCTTTTTGTCGGCATCCTGTTCTCCGGAGAGAAAAACAACCGGCGTGGCAACAAAGTCCGGGTGCTCTCTAATGATGGCGGTAAGCTCAGTACCACTGGCATTGGGCATATAGAGGTCCATCAGGATGAGGTCGGGGCGAAACTCATCAAGAGCATCAAGTACTTTCAATGGCTCTGTGATTGAGAGGGTTTTCATACCGCCCTTCTCAAGCACAGAAGTGGCGAATTTGGCTTGGGCCGGGTCGTCTTCGACCACCAGTATGCGGTAGTGGTCACTTTTTGGAGCAGTCAGCTCAATGGTTTTTTCGACAATCTCCCTGATATCCACAGGGGGCAGGTAATAAGCATCCACACCAATACGAAGCGCTCGCAGTCGCTGCTCAAGGCTTCTTGTTTGGCTGATGCAGATAATGGCAACCTGTTTGTCATGCTCCTCCTTTTCGGCGGTCAGGACACGGCTTAGTTCACCTATCAAGGGTAGAAATTCACCATCTATGATGAGTATGTCCGGCAACCGTTTGGAGAGTTCGCCGACGGTGTCATTGACATCCGAAAAAGTGAGGATGGAACAGCTGTTAGCCTCAAGGGCGGCAACGAGGCCGGGAGCTATATTGTCTGAAGCGCGGAGGAAAAAAACTGACTTGGTATCGTGATTCAAGATACTTTCTTGCGGCTTGGCTGTTTTTACCGCTTGGCTCAGGAGGTTGAATAGCTCCAGAGATTTTTCGATATGCTCCACTTTTGGACAACTACTGTTCTCAAGAAATGAGCTGAGATAGACTTCCAGGGAGAAGGCGCTCTCACTCACCTGAATCAGACCAAATCGTCCACTGGTACCGGACAGTTCCTGTATTTTCTGAAACAGCTGTTCCAGTTTTGATAGGTTCCACTCCCCTTTGCAGAGGCCCTGCCACTCATTTTGAAAATTGGCGATTCGTTCGGGTAGGTGGCTTAGGAAGGCGTCCTTAAGTTCCCTGTTTTTCTCTTGATCAAACATGAGCTCTTCATTCATAACTCAAACACATCAGCTATATGGTGAGGGTGCAAAGAACCCCCTGAATAACGCCTGATGAGACATTAGAAGAGAGTTGTTGAGGAGCCTGAGTGCAAGGTGATTGTCTTATTGCTTGTTCAGAGGTTCCTTTGTGCACAAAGTTTTACATAATTTTCCTCTTTTGACACCTCCAGTTGGTTGGGAGTTACGATTAGCACACTGAATTCATACGGTTTATGACTCAATATCATGATCAAGCTTACTCTTTACGGCTACTACAGGTTAGGATGAACGGCATGATAAATATTACCTAAGGTATACAGAAGCCGAATGCCGGAACCGACAATAACAAAAAACCTGTTGATCAAAGCTGAACAGGCAAGGATGCTCTATAGCAGCATCGGGATAGCCGGTCTGGGAACACTTCTGCTCTCTACAGTGGTCCTTTGGCTGAATGGAGGTGTGTCACTACTGCCCAGCCTCGTGTGGGGTGGAACGATGTTGTTGGTTTCATTGCTCTATACGACTCTCTGGTACTTATGGCGGCGCTCCTCACCTGAGCCGGCATCATCAGAAAAATGGATCAGCTTCCTCCTGCCGGTGGTGCTGATGTCCGGTATCGGCTGGGGCGTGGCCGTGGGATACCACTCGCCCCACTATGCCGCTGATATCCCGCTGGTGACAACTCTGCTGTCTACAGTTGGCATGATGTTGACGGTCATGTTGTTGGCGGCCTCAGGCAGAGTGGTTGCTGTTTTTCTTGCCGCTGCGGTGTTATCCATTGCTGTTACCTCAGGCTACTTTGGTATTCCACCCTCGGGTAGGGTGCTGATCCTGCTGTTCACCGCCATTATCGCCATAGTTGTTGCCGGAGCGGTACTTTCGCTGCTGCTTAAGAATAATGCCGGGCTTCGCGCAGGTAAGCGCAACGTCCATGGAAAACTGTACCAGGCCCGTGAAAAGATGAATGGCCTGCATAGCCGGCTCAGTGATGGTAATGAGAGGCGGCGTGATGTGGAGCGTGAGCTGGTACTGGCAAAAGAAGCGGCTGAATCGGCGAATATGGCGAAGACCGAGTTTCTTGCCACCATGAGTCATGAGATCAGGACACCCCTCAACAGCATAGTTCCACTGCTTGAGATCCTCGGGGGGACCCAGCTGAATGGAGAGCAGGGCCAGCTTGTTAGAACGGCGCATAACTCATCGCTCCATCTGATAACGATCATCGATGATATTCTCGACTTTTCAAAAATAGAAGCGGGCAAGCTGGAGCTTGAGTCTATAGAGATCAGAATTAAGGAGCTGGTTGAGTCAGTCACCGCGATGATGGCGAAGAGTGCTGAGCGTAGAGGGCTCGATTTGAGCTATAAGATTCAACCCGGCGTTCCTGGCTTTGTCAGGGGTGATCCGATTCGGCTGCGGCAGGTTTTGACTAACCTGGTGAGCAACGCCGTTAAATTCACCAAGAAGGGGAGTATTGTCGTCGAAGTGTCGCGGCGGGGTACTCGAAGAAAAGAGGTCGAGTTGCTCTTTTCAGTAAAAGATACCGGCATCGGCCTCGATCAAGAGACTCAATCCAGGCTATTCCACTCCTTCACTCAGGCTGATGCATCGACCACCCGCACACATGGTGGTACCGGGCTCGGTCTCGTCATCAGCAAAAGGCTGGTAGAGCTGATGGGGGGCAGGATGGGAGTGCAGTCCGAAGAGGGAGTCGGCTCGATATTCTACTTTGCCCTGTCGATGCGCAAGTCTCTGCGTGATGCACCGCCGGAGCGCTACTCTCTTCAGGGTATTCGTGCATTGCTTGTTGGTGGCGACAGTGAAGAGGAGGGGAGATGCAAAGCGATGCTCGAACAGTGGAATATGGTTCTTCAGACGGCAAACAGTCCCATGGATGCAATGGGCAAACTGACAACGACGGCCAACCTGGGTGAAAGCTGGGCCTATGAGCTGGTAATAGCCGATGCCAGCCGGCTCGGAAGTCAAATGGGTGCGCTGATGAAGGATATTTCCCGGATTTCAGCCTTGTCCGACCTGAAGCTGGTAGTGATAGGTTCACCTTACAAAGGGGTTAGGCGGGATAAAATTGACGGCATACTACCAAAGCCTGTGCAGAAAAATGATCTGCACCACTTACTGTGCAGAGTGATGGATGTAGAGAGTGAGAGTCATGAGGCATCAACTGATACCACCGGATTGAGAGAGGGTAACAGGCACATGTTAGCTGATGTTGAACATGGGCAGTGGGGCGATGATGGCGATTTTGCTGTGTCTGAGCTAGTACCCAAGCAGCTGACAGGACGGGTGTTGGTGGTTGAAGATAATCCAGTCAATTTGCGGGTGGCGAGAAAGTTACTTCAACGCCTGGGTCTGGAGAGTGAAGCGGCTCTGGATGGATTGCAGGCATTGAAGGCTGTTGATCACGGTGATTACGATTTGGTACTGATGGATTGTCAGATGCCGATAATGGATGGTTACGAAGCAACCCATGCTATACGAATGAGGGAGGTGAAGCGTGAGTTGACAAGATTGCCGATCATTGCCATGACAGCCAATGCCATGGCCGGTGACCGACAAAAGTGTCTTAACGCAGGTATGGATGACTATCTCTCCAAGCCGATACTCTCGGCTACACTGAAGAGTACTCTGGAGAAGTGGTTGAAAATGGGGAGGGGGTCTACCCAGGTATCTTCTGTTAGATCATCTCCGGTGGAGCTGCTTTCCGGTGCGGAAAAAGCGGGTAAGACCATTGTCAGTGAGAGTGAAACAACCCCGCCCGCCCTCAGTGGCGGGAGAGTCGCTGCAGAGGCTGTAGATGGAGCAGCCATCGACAGGGATATACTCGGTGAGCTGTATGAGATCATGGAGGATGATTTCCTTGAGTTGCTGGAGACCTTCCTGAAAACCTCCCCTGGATTGATTCATGAGATTGAAACAGGTATTCAGGAAGGGGATCTTCAGCAGACCATGAGAGCTGCCCACTCACTCAAATCAGGGAGTGCCAATCTGGGTGCGATCCAGCTATCTGAGCTGGCTAAAAGGATGGAATATGCAGCAAGGGAGAGTGACCAGCAGGCGGTCTCCAGCAGTTATAATGAGACCAGAGATGCCTTTGATATCGCTTGCAGGGAACTGAAGGTGATCTGTGAGCAGGGACATCTCTAGGAATCCGTCCGAGAATAGGGCACCTACTGCGGAAACCCCATTTTGGCCCTTTTTTCCGCTCATTTTCGTTGAATAAGAGTAACTATTCGCCTCAAATGACCGAAAAAAATGACTCAAAATGGGCTTCCCTCGCTACGGTGCCTATTCTCGTACAGACTCCTAGGAATCCATCCGAGATTAGGGCACCTACTGCGGAAATCCAATTTTGGTCCTTTTTTCCGCTCATTCTCGTTGAATTAAGAGTAACTATTCGCCTCCAATGACCGAAAAAAATGACTCAAAATGGGCTTCCCTCGCTACGGTGCCTATTCTCGTACAGACACCCAGCGGGTTCTGTTTATGCTAAAGCCCACCTGGAAACGCTCCCCGGTACTCTCATGGGCTTGCTACGATTGGGCTAATTCGGCCTTTGCTACAACGGTGATGGCGGGCTTCTTTCCTCTATTCTTTAAACAGTATTGGGCCGCAGGGCTGGATAGTTCAACCAGTACCTTTATGTTAGGTAGTATCAATGCCTGTGCCAGCATACTGGTCGTAGGTTTTGCGCCACTATTGGGGGCGATTGCGGACAGAGGCGGCAGCCGCAAACGTTTTCTACTCTATTTCGCCTTGATGGGCATTGTCATGACCGGTGCGCTTTACATGGTAGAGCAGGGCGGCTGGGTGATGGCGTTGGCACTTTATGGGTTGGCGGTGGTCGGCTTTTCGGGTGGAAATATATTTTACGATGCGTTGCTGCTGAACGTGGCAAAAGAGCGTGAGTTTGATTATGTATCGGCTCTCGGTTTCGCTTTCGGCTACCTTGGTGGCGGCTTGCTGTTTGCGCTTAATGTGTTGATGACGCTCTATCCTGATGCTTTCGGTCTGCCTGATACTGCAGCCGCAGTTCGTCTCTCATTTATTTTGGTGGCACTCTGGTGGGGACTCTTCTCCATACCCTTGCTGCTATTTGTCGATGAGGCGCCCTCACCATCAGCGAGCTGGCGTGACAACCTGCGTGGCGGTATTTCTCAGCTTCGCACTACCCTGAGTGAGCTAAGGGCATTGCGCCAAGTTTTTCTTTTCCTTCTTGCCTATTGGCTCTACATCGACGGCGTCGATACGATTGTACGGATGGCAGTGGACTACGGCCTTGCCCTTGGATTTGCCTCCAATAGCCTTATCCTGGCTCTGTTGATTACGCAGTTTGTTGGTTTTCCTGCTGCTCTGCTGTTCGGGCACCTCGGTGAGCGTCACGGGCCACGAAAGGGGATTGTGGTTGCCATAGCGGTCTATCTGCTGGTAATCATTTGGGCCTATCAGATGGAGAGCGAGTGGGAGTTCTATGTGCTGGCATTCATCATCGGATTGGTTCAGGGGGGTATTCAGTCCCTTAGCCGCTCTTTTTACGCCAGATTGATCCCGATCGACAAGGCGGGGGAATTTTTCGGCTTTTACAACATGCTGGGAAAATTTGCTGCTGTGCTTGGCCCCTTGTTGATGGGGGGAGTCAGTCTGCTCACAGGCAGCCCAAGGCTCTCCATCCTCTCCGTCGCCCTACTCTTTATCGCCGGTGTGCTGGTGCTGCTGAGGGTTGATGAGGCTGAAGGCAGGCGCCAGGCAGTGGCGCTTGGGAAGCTATAGATCTGATTGGCAATCGCCATTTTTTTGCCTCAAGGGCTGAGATTTCAGTCAAGAGTTCGACATTTCCTCAAAATAGTCTACATAACATATTGATAATTATGATAAATCAAATCACCATTATTATGGTGTGCTATTTGCATAGACAGGATATGGATGAGCGCGAGGTGAACTGAAGATGGCTGATAAAAAAGTAGATGAGAACCTGGATCTAGGAGAAGAGAAGGAATCAGGCTCGAAAAAGATGATCATTCTCATGGCAGTGGGTGGCCTGCTGCTGTTACTGACGGGTGTGGGTATCAGCTACTTCCTGTTTGCCGGCGGAGAGCCATCGGCTGAAGGTGGCGAAGAGGCCGAGGAGGAGGTGGTAGAGGCGCCGACGCCTGCTATCTATCACGCACTGAAGCCGGAGTTTACCGTTAATCTTCCGCCAGGGGGTAAGGCGAGGATGATGCAACTCAATATTCAGGTGATGTCACGGGACCAATCAGTTATCGATTTGGTAGCGGCTAACGATCCGATGGTCAGACATACACTGCTCAATATATTTGGCAGTCAGGACAGTGAAAAACTACGGGATCGTAAAGGGAAAGAGGCGCTGCAGACGGAAATACTCAACAGCCTGAATAAAATTGTGAAGGAGCAGGAGGGCACCGGTGAGGTAGAGGCTGTATTCTTTACCTCATTCGTGATGCAGTGACACCATGGCTGAAAACGACCTTCTATCCCAAGATGAGATCGATGCCCTGCTGCACGGCGTTGATGACGGCGATGTTGAGACTGAGGTAGAGGAAGTCTATGAAGGAGAGATTCGCTCCTATGATTTTGCCAGCCAGGACCGAATAGTCCGTGGACGTCTGCCTACCCTGGAGATGATCAACGAGCGTTTCTCCCGTTATTTCCGCACAACCCTTTTCAATTTATTGCGCAGATCTGCAACTATCAACATTTCCGGTGTGCAGATGCTTAAATTCTCCGAGTTTGTTCATAGCCTGTTTGTTCCAACCAGTCTTAATCTGATGCATGTCAAACCTCTCAGAGGCCAGGGGCTCTGCGTACTTGATCCCAAGCTGGTCTTCAATGTGGTGGATAACTACTTTGGTGGCAACGGTCGCTTTGAGGCCAAATTGGAAGGGCGGGAGTTTACTCCTACGGAAAACCGTGTGACTCAGATTCTACTCACTTCGGCATTTCAGGATCTTCAGGAGGCGTGGAAGCCGGTCATGGAGCTCCATTTTGAGTATATTGGCACGGAGGTTAATCCCCAGTTTGCCAATATCGTCAGTCCTTCTGAAGTGGTTGTGGTTACCACCTTCCACATAGAGATGGACTCCGGTGGCGGAGACCTTCATATCTGTATGCCCTACTCCATGATCGAACCTATCCGTGACCTGCTTGATGCCGGGATACAGAGTGATCGAGGTGGCAGTGATGAACGCTGGTTGCATTCGCTGAGGCAGCAGATGATGAGTGCTTCAGTGGAGTTGAGTAGCAAACTAACAGAAGCCACGATCACGGTACAGGAGTTGGCTGAACTTAAAGTCGGCGATGTTATTCCTCTGGAGATTCCAGAGATGGTAGAGGTGCAGGCATCAGAGGTTCCGGTCTTTCGTGGTCAGTTGGGCGTCTCAGACGGTAAATATGCAGTGAAGGTGGAGCAGTGGATTGGACAGAGTCGAGAGACAGGCTTGCAGGTAATTCTTAATCAGTCTCAGGAGTGAGGGTTTGTAGAGAGGATATGTATTATGAATGAAGCAGACAATAACCTGAATGCAACCTCGGCTGAGTTTCAGGAGCTCCATGAAGATGGTGGTGAGGGAGGGTCACAAGAGGTTCAGCTGGATGCGATTCTTGACGTTCCCGTGACGATCTCTATGGAAATCGGCAGGACAAGCATCAATATTCGTAATCTGTTACAGCTCACCCAGGGCTCGGTTCTTGAGTTGGACCGACTGGCGGGAGAGCCGATGGATGTACGGGTTAACGGTACCCTGATTGCCCAGGGAGAGGTGGTGGTGGTGAACGAAAAGTTCGGTATTCGTCTCACCGATATCATCAGTCCAGCGGACCGGGTGAAGAGGCTTACCTGATGGGGCGCGTAATAACCGGCATTTCGATTCTGTTGTCAGCAGCCCCACTGTTTGCAGCGGAAACGGAGATGAGCGTAACTGCTCACCTACCGGTTTCTCCCATTGGTGGCAGCGCCCTGTTGGGGACGCTGGCTGGCCTGCTTATCGTACTTTTGTTGATCTTTGGTCTCGCTCGACTACTGCAACGCTATGGTCGGCTTCCGCTGGCGGGCAAGGGAGAAGTCACTGTTCTCTCCGGTGTCTCTCTGGGTCCACGTGAGCGTGCGGTATTGCTACAGGTGGGAAAAACGCGGCTATTGGTGGGTGTGGCTCCCGGGCGGGTGCAGACCCTTCATGTCATTGGTGATGTCCCGCAAACTGAAGAGACGGCGATGGCGGTGGAGAATGATTTCTCTGGAGAGCTGAACAGAGAGTTGAAGGAGAAGGGGCAATGAGAAGACTGCTCCTCTTGTTACCCTTGATGCTGTTGATGCCGTTGACTACTGTTGCAGCTCCGGGGGTTGATGCCTTCACAACAACCCCGACAGGAGCGGGAGGGCAAACCTACACCTTGAGTATCCAGGTGCTGCTCTTCATGACCGCCCTCAGCCTATTGCCGGGTGCGTTGCTGATGACCACCTCATTTGCACGTATCATTATCGTCCTGGCGATATTGCGTCAGGCTCTCGGTACTCAAAACACCCCATCCAACCAGATTCTGGTCGGCCTCGCTCTTTTCCTCACGCTGTTTATTATGATGCCGGTGTTTCAGGAGGCCTACGACACCGGGGTCAAACCCTATCTTGAGGAGGAGATGACGGCAACTCAGGCTCTGGGTAATGTTGCCAAGCCGATGCGCCAGTTCATGCTGGCTCAGACCCGAGATAGTGACCTCGAACTATTTTCCACTATCGGTAATTTTGGCGAATTTGAGTCGCACGAGCAGATCCCTTTTTCAGTATTGTTGCCGGCATTTGCCACCTCTGAACTAAAAACCGGCTTTCAAATAGGTTTCCTTATCTTTATCCCGTTTCTCGTAATCGATCTGGTCGTCGCCAGCGTGCTGATGTCGATGGGCATGATGATGCTGTCGCCACTGATCATATCGTTGCCGTTCAAGATCATGCTGTTTGTTCTGATCGACGGCTGGGCTTTGGTATTTGGCACCTTGGCAACGAGTTTCCTGGTGTGACGCAGTAAGGGAAAAAATGACACCTGATATCGTTCTTGATGTGGGGCAAATGGCACTGGAAACCACCGTAGCAGTGAGCGCTCTGTTGCTGTTGCCGGCGCTGGCGGTGGGTTTGGTGGTCGCTATGTTTCAGGCGGCAACCCAGATCAATGAAATGACGCTGAGCTTTATCCCAAAGCTGATAGTGGTGGCCTTGGTCCTGATGACGGCAGGTCCCTGGATGTTGCAAACGATTATGAATTTCACCCTTGAGCTCTACACCAGCATACCTGAACTGATTGGATGAAAAGAGGCGGGCTAACGGCACAACCATGTCATTTACAGAGGCGCAACTGACAGCTTGGATGGCAGCCTTTATCTGGCCGTTGATACGGGTCGGTGCTGTGGTGGTTTCAGCGCCTGTGTTCAGTTCACGGCAGACGCCGAAGATCTACAGCATCGGTCTCACATTGATTCTTACTTGGGTACTGATACCGGTTATCCCACAGCCGCCTGTAGTGGAGCCGCTGAGCTATCAGGCCTTTATCATGGTGCTGCAGCAGGTGCTGATTGGCTTTGCTATAGGATTTGTGCTCCAAATGGTGTTTGCTGCGCTGGTATTTGGAGGCCAGGCGCTCGCCTATAGTATGGGCTTGGGCTTTGCCGCCATGATGGACCCCCAAAATGGTGTTCAAGTGCCGGTGGTCTCCCAGTTCTACCTGATTCTGGCAACCCTCCTGTTTGTTACTATAGATGCTCACCTGGTATTGATTGAGATGTTGGCCCAGAGCTTCCACACCTTTCCTGTATCGATGGATGGCCTGAGCAGAAACAGCCTCTACGATATCGTTGGCTGGGGCAGCCGTATGTTTAGCGCCGGACTGTTGATGGCATTGCCGGTAATGGCGGCGCTGCTGCTGGTCAATCTTGGCCTCGGTCTGATCGGTCGAGCGGCGCCACAGCTCAATATTTTTGCAGTCGGTTTCCCATTTGCCATTATCATCGGTTTCATCCTTGTCTGGGTGACACTGCCCAATGTGCTGGGAAATTTTCAGGAGTTGCTGGAAGAGGGCTTTGCCTTTGCCGGTCAACTACTGAGAATTGGGAGTTGAGTCATGGCTGAAAATGAAGATGGCCAAGAGCAATCGGAACAACCGACAGCGAAGCGACTGCAGGATGCCAAGAAGAAGGGGCAGGTAGCCCGTTCGCGGGAACTCAACACCATGATGATCACCTTGATAGGGGGTGTGGCTCTGGTGATGATGAGCGAGCAACTTGGCAATGGTATGGCTGAGATGATGGGTGGAAGCTTCACCGTTCCCAGGGCTGACATGTTTGATCCGATGGCAATGGTACGGCGGCTCTCATCATCGCTTCAGCAGGTTGCCCTCCTGCTTGCGCCCTTCTTTGCCTTGGTGGTGGTGGTGGCTATTCTTAGCTCTGTTGCGCTTGGTGGTATCGCTTTTAGTGGCCAGGCCATGGCGCCGAAGCTGAGCAAGCTCAATCCGATCAAGGGAATGGGCCGTCTTTTTTCACTGAAGGGGCTACTTGAACTACTCAAGGCGATGATCAAGTTTATTCTTGTTGGTGGCGCAACTGCTCTGGTGCTGTGGCAGCTTCTTGATCAATTTATTGGACTGAGCAGCATGACTCTCGGGCCGGCGGTATCGCAGTTAAGTGGGCTGATCGGCGGGTCTTTCGTGCTTATCGCCTCGACATTGATCCTGGTGGCGGTTGTGGATGTGCCATTCCAGATCTGGGATCACAAGCGCCAGCTGAAAATGACGAAGCAGGAGGTGAAAGAGGAGTTGAAGGATACCGAAGGCCGTCCTGAAGTGAAGGGGCGGATACGCAATCTCCAGCGCGAACTGGCAACACGCCGGATGATGGAAGAGGTACCGAAGGCCGATGTGATTGTCACCAACCCGACTCACTATGCAGTGGCCTTGCGCTACGATCAGTCGAAGATGATCGCACCCAAGGTGGTGGCCAAGGGCGTAGAGCTGGTGGCGGCCAATATTCGCAAGGTGGGTGAAGAGCATGGTGTGCCGGTAATGGAGTCACCGGCTCTGGCCCGTGCCATCTATTTTCATACTGAGTTGGGAGAGTCCATACCCGCCGGCCTCTACCTGGCGGTAGCCAAGGTACTTGCCTATGTATTCCAGCTCAAGAGCTATAGCAGTGAGGGTGGTGAACCGCCAACGGTTCCCGACGAGTTGGAGGTGCCTGAAGAGTTGCAGGTGCCCGAATCGACAGATGAGCAGGATTGGTGATCCTGGATTCCGCAGTTGACCGCTCCATTATGAGGCTAATTAGCTGATATGAATAACATTGCCATCAACCTATGTTTTTACCTGCGGGGTGAACTTCGCTACGGCGTGCAATCCACCCTGTCCAACTACGGATTCTAGGATAATGGATGCAGCCGCAATTTTGAGTAATGTCAGGTCTTTCGGGCTACGGGGGTTTGGTGCACCCGTTATCCTGATCATGATGCTGGCAATGATAGTGGTACCGATGCCACCGCTGGCACTGGATGTTTTCTTCTCCTTCAATATTGCTCTTTCACTGGTGGTGCTGTTGGTGGTGCTATACACCATCAAGCCCCTGGAGTTCAGCGTCTTTCCCAGTCTGCTGCTGGTGGCAACCCTGTTGCGGCTGGCGCTGAATGTGGCCTCCACTCGAGTGGTACTCCTGGAAGGCCATCAGGGGGGGGATGCTGCAGGAAAAGTGATTGAAGCGTTTGGTGCCTTTGTTATTGGAGGCAACTATGCGGTAGGCCTGGTGGTATTCGCTATTCTCGTCATCATCAATTTTGTCGTCGTTACCAAGGGTGCGGGGCGTGTTTCCGAAGTGAGCGCCCGTTTCACCCTCGATGCCATGCCAGGCAAGCAGATGGCCATAGATGCCGACCTCAACTCCGGGCTGATCAATCAGGACGAGGCGAAAATGCGTCGCGAGGAGGTGGCCCAGGAGGCTGACTTCTACGGCGCGATGGACGGTGCCAGCAAGTTCGTTCGTGGTGATGCCATCGCCGGTCTCCTGATCCTCTTTATCAACATCCTCGGTGGGCTTTCCATCGGTATGCTGCAGCACGATCTGGATCTCTCAACCGCATTGCGCTTCTATGCTTTGCTCACTATCGGTGATGGTCTGGTGGCACAGATCCCCTCTCTGCTGCTCTCTACCTCTGCAGCTATTATTGTTACCCGTGTGGCCGCCTCTCAGGACGTGGGGGGGCAGGTGGTAGCCCAGCTTCTGGATAATCCCAAGGCGCTGGGGATCACTTCAATGGTGCTGGGACTGATGGGTATTATCCCGGGGATGCCCAATTTTGCCTTTCTCACCTTGGCCCTCCTCTCGGGTGCAGGTGCCTGGTGGATATATCAGCGCAATGAAGCAGAAGCGGTGGCGGCTGCGGCGGCACCCCCTCCCATCCCGGAAGTTCCTGCAGAGCAGAAGGAACTCACTTGGGATGATGTCCAGCCAGTGGATATCATTGGCCTTGAGGTGGGTTATCGACTGATACCCCTGGTCGACAGAAATCAGGGCGGACAGTTGATGACGCGGATCAAAGGGGTGCGTAAGAAACTCTCTCAGGAGCTTGGCTTCCTGATTCAGCCGGTGCATATCCGGGACAACCTCGATCTACCACCCACTGCTTACCGCATCTCTCTCCATGGTGTGGAGATCGCTGAGGCAGAGATACACCCGGATCGGGTGTTGGCGATCAATCCGGGACAGGTGTTCGGAAACCTCCAGGGTTTGGCAACCAAAGATCCCGCTTTTGGTCTCGACGCAGTGTGGATAGAGGCGGCTCAACGCGATCATGCTCAGACACTGGGTTATACGGTAGTTGATGCCAGTACGGTAGTCGCGACCCACATGAGTGAAATCCTGCAGTCACATGCACAAGAGTTGCTCGGTCATGAGGACGTGCAGCAGTTGATGGACGCACTGGCCAGAAGTGCGCCGAAGCTGGTTGAGGATCTGGTACCCAAGATTCTCTCTCTGGGGCAACTGTTGAAGATTCTGCAGAACCTGCTGGAGGAGAATGTGCCGGTACGGGATATTCGCACCATTGCCGAAACATTGGCGGAATACGGTACCCAGAGTCAAGACCTCGGCGTTCTCACCGGTTATGCACGGGTTGCGCTTTCTCGCTCGATTGTCCAGCAACTGGCTGGATCTACAGAAGAAATTCCTGTTGTTGTACTTGATCCAAGTCTGGAACAGATATTGCAGCAGACATTACAGCCCCCCGAGGAAGGGGGGGTGGGCTTTGAGCCCGGACTGGCGGAACAGTTGCAGAAAGCACTGGTGGAAACCGCCAGTCAACAGGAGATGGCAGGTCAGGAAAGTATTCTGTTGGTAGCTGCACCGCTCCGGTCCTGGATGGCCAGGTTCGTGAAGCACAGTGTCCCGGGGATGCATGTCCTCTCTTATAATGAGGTCCCGGACAACCGACAGATCAAAGTGGTTGCAACCGTGGGTAAACCGGATGCGTAAAAGTGAGTGCGGTCAACAGAGGTGAGAAGTGACCCTTGGGGTATACAGCCAACAGGTTGATTACTGGGAACGCAGAGATGAAAATTAAAAGATTTTTTGCTGAAGATATCCGACAAGCGCTACGTCAGGTGCGGGAAGTCCTGGGGCCTGATGCTGTCATCCTTTCGAACAAATCAGTCGAAGGGGGAATAGAGTTGGTGGCTGCCATGGATTATGACGAATCGGAATTCAGCTCGCCGCAGGAGGTTCCATCCTCACCCTCTGCTGCACCATCAACAATTCCGCTCCACCGGGAACAAGAGAGGCCGCAGGCGGTGAGGAGTATCGACTCACCAGCACAGAACGAAAGGCGACCTGCCGCACGAATCGAGTGGAGCCAGGACCCGGTGCTGGTTGAAATGCGCAAGGAGATGAAGGCACTACGGCGAATGATGGAGAATGAACTCTCCGGTTTGACCTGGCGTGATATGTCAGTGCGTGATCCACAGGTTCAAGAGCTCTACCGACGACTCATCGGGCTTGGTCTATCACCGGATGTCTGTGGTAGGTTGGTGGAGCAGGTGGGTAGTTTTGAGGTGGCTGACCAAGCATGGAAAAAGGTGCTCCACTCACTGGCGGGTGAGGTGGCAACAGTCGATGAAAACCTGCTTGAAAGAGGGGGGGTGGTGGCACTGATTGGTCCCACCGGCGTCGGAAAAACGACGACCGCAGCCAAGTTGGCTGCACGTTTTGCTCTTCGTCACGGCAATCGACATGTGGCCCTGGTATCCGCCGATAGCTATCGCATCGGTGCCAAGGAGCAGCTCAACACCTATGCACGGATACTCGACGTGCCGGTGCGCTCAGCCGCTACCACCGATGAGTTGATATCGGTGCTGAATACCCTGGCAGACAAGCGCTTGATCATGATCGACACCGCAGGTATGAGCCAGCGTGATATAGAATTAAGCAAACAGTTGTCGTTACTGGATGTGGGGGGCAAACAGATTCGCAGCTTTTTGACACTCTCCGCCGCCACCGAGCAGGCGGCGCTGGAGCAGGCTATCAAGGCTTTCGGTGTTGCCCGGCCCGAGGGCTGCATCCTTACCAAGGTGGATGAGGCTGCATCACTGGGTGGTGCGCTCTCAGCATTAATTCATAGCAGTATGCCCCTGGCTTTCACCACCGATGGCCAAAAGGTTCCGGAAGATATTCATCTGGCACGGCCGAACACTCTTGTGAGCATTGCTGCGGCGTACGGCGATAGTCTGGGTATGGCGATGAGTGATGAATATCTCGCCCTTACCATGGGAGGCGAAAGAGTAGACGCACATGGCTGACACGGGAGCGGATCAAGCAGCTGGACTTAGGCGTATGATAAATCCAGAACCGGTACGTGTGATTGCGGTTACCGGAGGTAAGGGGGGGGTCGGCAAGACCAACGTATCGGTTAATCTTGCCGTGACACTTGCTGATTTAGGGAAGCGGGTGATGTTGCTGGATGCCGACCTGGGGCTTGCCAATATCGATGTGATGTTGGGACTGCATCCTGAATACGATCTCTCACATGTACTCAACGGTGAGCGTAATCTGGAAGAGGTGGTTATTGATGGGCCGTCGGGAATCAAGGTGGTGCCCGGCGCTTCCGGTGTACAGCAGATGGCTGAGTTGAGTGAGGCCGAGCATGCGGGACTGATCAGTGCCTTCAGTGAAGTGGGCGCTGATCTAGATATTCTGATTGTGGATACTGCTGCCGGCATTTCCGATACCGTTATCAGTTTTAGCCGGGCAGTACAGGAGTTGATCGTGGTGGTGTGTGATGAGCCGGCCTCCATTACCGATGCCTACGCTATGATTAAGCTATTGAACCGGGAATATAGCGTTGATCGCTTTCATATTCTCGCCAATATGACGCGTCATCCACAAGAGGGGAGAAACCTCTATAATAAGATATGCAGAGTGACGGATCGTTATCTTGATGTGATGCTTTCATACATGGGAAGTATCCCTTACGATGAATCTCTACTGAAAGCGGTAAGGGCGCAGAAGCCGGTGGTTCATGCATATCCCCGCAGCCGCATTGCACAAACGTTTAAGAATTTGGCCAAGAAGGCCGATAACTGGCCTGTACCTGGAGGTGTCACCGGGCACCTTCAGTTTTTCGTTGAACGGTTAATTCAATACTCTAGCCAGAGTGGGGGGATCTGAGTTTGAACGGACTGGCAAGCTACACCGCGAACCAGGAGCAGAATGCCGATGCACTTGTAAACAAGCATGCGGCACTAGTGAAGCGTATTGCCTATCATTTGATGAATAGATTGCCTTCCAATGTTCAGGTGGATGATCTGATTCAGGCCGGTATGATCGGTCTGCTCGAAGCCAGCAGAAATTATGATCCAAGTCAGGGTGCCAGTTTTGAAACCTATGCAGGTATCCGTATTCGGGGAGCAATGCTCGACGAGATACGTCGTAGCGACTGGACACCCCGTTCAGTACACCGCAAGGCACGGATGGTTGCCGATGCGATGCGTCGGATCGAGAACGATGAGGGTAGGGATGCCCGGGATATCGAAGTTGCCGACAGCCTAGGTATGTCGCTGCCGGAGTATCATCGTATTCTGCAGGACTCATCCGGTTGCCGTATTTTCAGTATTGAAGACTTGCAGTCGGTGGGTGAACTACCTCAGACCAACAACGGTAAGGGGCTGCCCGGCCCGCTTGAAGGGATAGAAAAAGATGCTTTCAAGGAGGCACTGGCAGATGCAATTGCCGGATTACCGGAGAGAGAGCGACTGGTGATTGCCCTCTATTATGAAGAAGAGCTTAATCTTCGTGAAATTGGACAGGTTTTGAGTGTCAGTGAGTCGAGGGTTTGCCAGATACATAGTCAGGCCACTCTCAGGTTGAGATCCAGGCTGTCAGACTGGCTGGCCGATACGGACAAAATATGATGCGTGATAGAAGTGATGGGTATGGAGGTTTTCTTGGATAAAAATATGAAGATTCTAGTTGTGGATGATTTTTCCACAATGCGGCGTATTATTAAAAATCTGCTGCGGGATCTTGGCTTTACCAATACCCATGAGGCTGATGATGGTACAACCGCCCTGCCAATGCTGAAAACAGGCCACTTTGATTTTCTCGTGACTGACTGGAATATGCCGGGAATGACCGGCATTGACCTGCTCAAGGAGGTGCGATCTGATAGTGATCTGATTAAATTGCCTGTGTTGATGGTGACTGCCGAGTCGAAGAGGGAACAGATAATTGAGGCCGCCCAGGCAGGTGTAAACGGTTATGTAGTGAAGCCGTTTACTGCCGGCATCCTGGAGGAGAAGATCACAAAAATATTTGAGCGTGTGGATGCTTGAGGTTGATGGCCGGAGAAGTGAATGAATAGTGATCAGCGCCTTGGTCGTGCACGAGAATTGGTTGCACAGCTTGAAGCCGGTAATCAAGCAGAGGCGGAGGCGATTATCTCCGATCTGGCTAATTTCAGAGAGAATGAGCTCTTCCTGGAAGTGGGACGGCTGACCCGGGAACTGCATGAAGCGATCAACAGCTTTCTTTTAAATGCCGAAATCTCCACCTTGGCGCATATTGAGATACCAGATGCGGGTCAACGGCTAAGTTATGTCATCACCATGACTGAGAATTCAGCTAATGCCTCGCTCAGTGCAGTGGAGACGGGCCTTCCATTGGCGGACCTACTGGAGACACGAGCCAGATTTATTACGCGCCGGCTTGAAAAGTTGAATGAACTCGGAGCTACTTCAGAAGAGGTGGAGCAATTTCATAATGAACTGAAAGAGTTTCTTCACTTGGTCAAAGGTAATTCGAGTGAGCTCCACAAGAAGCTGACGGAGATACTCATAGCCCAGGATTTTCAAGATCTGACTGGTCAAATCATTCGTCAGGTGATCGCACTGGTGCGTAATGTAGAGGATAAACTGGTGCAGTTGGTTCGAATCTCCGGTACAAAAGCACCTCAAAGAGAGGAGACGAAACATGATTTGGAAGGGCCGCTTGTGCCGGGAATTGACCAGGGTGATGTGGTGGAAAATCAAGATGATGTAGATGATTTGCTTTCAAGTTTAGGTTTTTAGAGGTGGCGCGTGGCCATTGGAATGGATGACGAGATCCTTCAAGACTTTCTGGCAGAGGCCGGAGATATTCTTGAACAGTTGAATGAACAACTGGTCGACCTGGAACAGGACCCGGGTAACTTCGACCTGCTCAATGCTGTCTTTCGCGGCTTTCATACTATTAAGGGTGGTGCCGGCTTCCTCAATATCGATGCGATGGTGACGATCTGTCATCGGGCCGAAGATGTTTTTAATACTCTACGCCAGGGCCAACGTCGCATCGATCCCTCTCTGATGGATGTGGTGTTACGCGTTCTTGATCTGGTCAATGATATGTTTGCTGCAGTGAAATCAGGCAGCGAACCTGAGCATGCTCCTCAGGAACTTATTGACACTCTTGCTTCACTATCATTGCCGGATGACAAAGCTCCCGATGAAAAACCACCGACAGAAGATGAATCCGCTCAATTCGCCGAAGCTGGGGTTGATGACGCCAAGTTGGCTGAACCTGTAGCCACTGAGCCCTCGGGGGCTGAAAGTGATGAGATAACCGAGGATGAGTTCGATGCACTGTTGGATCAATTGCACGGGGCGGGAAAGCACGGTGGTGTTCCGGTTGTACCTTTAGCTGATAGTGATAAAAAGCCACCGCCAAAGAAAAAGCGAGCACCGAGAGCAAAAGCAAAAGCAAAAGCAAAAGCAAGGCCAAAGCCCAAAACAGCCACCGCCACTACGGTAAAAAAGAAGGCGGAGAAGAAAAATACTGAAGTGGCTGCAGATGAGATTACCGAAGATGAGTTTGAAGCGCTCCTTGATGAGCTGCATGGTAAGGGTAAGTTTATCGGTGTGCCCAGTGTCAAGGCATCGGAAATAACCAGGCAAATCCCACCCCAATCCGCTGCTCCCAAGAGACAAAAAGCAGAACCTGCTGTAGCCTCCGGATTAGCAGATAAAGAGGTGGTAAGGAGTGCACCGGGAGGTGGGGAAACAGGACGGTCACCTGCGGCGGCAGATAACACTATTCGGGTAGAAACTGCACGGCTCGACAGTATCATGAACATGGTCGGTGAGTTGGTACTAGTACGCAACCGGCTTGAAAATCTGAAAGATAAACTGGGTGATGGAGAGGTGGCAAATGCTGTCGCCAACTTAGATGTGGTGACATCAGATCTTCAGGACTCGGTGATGAAAACCCGCATGCAGCCGGTGAAAAAAGTATTTGGCAGGTTTCCCCGGGTCATTAGGGATATGGCACGGAGTCTGAAAAAAGAGATCGACCTTGAACTCAATGGTGAGGAGACCGACCTCGATAAGAATTTGGTGGAGGCGCTCGCCGACCCTATGGTGCATCTGGTGCGCAATGCAGTGGACCATGGTATCGAGTCACCGGATGATCGTGAATGGTCCGGTAAGTCACGGCGTGGAAAAGTGGTATTGTCCGCCGCCCAGAAGGGTGACCACATCATACTCTCGATTGCCGATGACGGTAGGGGGATGGACCCCGAGCAGTTGCGTAAAAAGGCAGTTGCCAATGGCATGATGAGCGAGGATGAGGCGACCAGGCTGAGTGATAAAGAGTGTTACAACCTGATCTTCCAAGCCGGTTTCTCTACCAAAACCGAGATCTCTGATGTCTCCGGTCGGGGTGTTGGCATGGATGTGGTCAAGACTCGTATCACCCAGATGAATGGATCGGTGGATATCGAGTCGGAGAAGGGGAAAGGAAGTACCATTATTATCCGCCTGCCGTTGACTCTGGCTATTCTGCCTACGCTGATGGTTATGCTGGCGGGACAGCCGTTTGCTCTACCGCTAGCCAACGTGGTTGAAATATTCAATCTTGACCTGACTCACTCCAATACTATCGATGGGCAACTGACCCTTCTGGTTCGTGACCGGGCACTGCCACTGTTCTATCTGAGTGAATGGTTGGCAGGTACAAAATCTGATGAAGTCAGTGAGAGTTCAGGTCATGTTGTGGTAGTCAATGTGGCTGAAAAACAGGTGGGGCTGGTGGTTGACGGCCTCGTCGGGCAGGAGGAGGTTGTGATCAAACCCCTTGGCGCACTGCTTCAGGGGCTGGGTGGCATGGCAGGTGCGACCATAACAGGTGACGGCAGCATTGCATTGATACTGGATGTGCCTGGATTGGTACAAAAATATGCACGTAGGCATTAAGGGGCGGTTTAGGTGAGGCGTGTGCAGATCAAAAGAGTACTGACGATTGTGGTTTATATCACCAACCTCAACTGGATGGTGGCTTGATTGTGAGCGTAAGGACTCGTGTACTGATAGTTGATGACTCCGCTTTTTTCCGGCGGCGTATCGAGGAGATTCTGAAAAGTGACCCGGCAATTGAAGTTGTCGGACAGGCTGCTGACGGCCTAGGTGCTGTAGAAGAGGTGAAGCGGCTACGGCCTGATGTTGTCACCATGGATGTGGAGATGCCGCGGCTTGATGGTATAGGCGCTGTGAAAAGGATTATGAAGGAGTGTCCGACAGCGATTCTCATGTTTTCGTCGCTGACCTACCAGGGGGCTAAAGCGACATTGGATGCACTGGAGGCCGGTGCAGCAGATTTCTTACCAAAACAGTTTGATACCGGCGGTAGCAAGGGTGCAACGACGGAAACCTTATTGAGGCGTATTCGGGCGATAGGTACAGGTGATGCGGTCAAACACCTTTCGGCACAAATCACCCAGGTACAGACGACGCCTGTGGTTAAGCCATCTCCCATTGCCTATCTGGAGAGGGGGAGTTATAAACTTATAGCCATAGGGGCTTCTACCGGTGGGCCGGTTGCCATAAAACAGCTGTTATCGGCACTTGCTGTAAACTTCCCCTTGCCGATATTGATTGTGGTGCATATGCCGGCAAACTTTACTGCGGCGTTTGCAGAGCGGCTTAATCAGCAGTGCCGAATTAGTGTTAAAGAGGCTGCTGAGGGAGATATCCTCAAGCCCTCTCACGCATACCTTGCTCCCGGTGGGATGCAGATGATACTGGAGAGGTATGGAAGTAGAACTATAATAAGGGTCAAGGAGAATACGGACGGGCTGGTGTATAAACCCAGTGTTGATATCAGTCTTGGATCTGCGGCACGGATTTATCCAGACAGTATACTGGCGATTGTTCTGACCGGAATGGGTGCGGATGGGATGCTGGCGGCGAAACTGCTGAAACAGGGTGGTTCAACGATCTGGTCACAGAGTGAGGAGAGCTGTGTCGTATTTGGGATGCCACGTGCAGTGGAAAAAGCGGGACTCTCTGACAGAGTTCTGCCCTTGGATGAGATTGCCCCTATGCTGAGTAAGGCGGTTTAGAATGGATTATTTCAGTATTCTCGGTGTGATAATTGCACTTGCCGCCATTATTGGTGGTAACGCCCTTGAGGGTGGGCACATTGATGCCCTGTTGAACGGGCCTGCACTGGTAATTGTATTCGGCGGTACCATAGGCGCCATTCTCTTGCAGACGCCAATGCCACTTTTCATTCATGCCTTGCGCCAAGCGGGATCAGTGTTTGTACCGCCAAAGCATATGATACGGCCGGCGATCAAGAAAATGGTTCAGTGGAGTAATGTTGCCCGCAAGGAGGGGTTGCTGGGTCTTGAGACAATAGCGGAGAAAGAGCCCGATCTATTTATACGCAAGGGGATGCAGTTACTGGTGGATGGCAGTGAGCCGGAAGTGATCCGCGCTATCATGGACGTTGAGCTGGATATTTCCGAACACCATGATATGCAAGCGGCCAAAATGTTTGAGTCGATGGGAGGATACTCCCCTACTATCGGTATTATCGGCGCCGTCATGGGGTTGATCCATGTAATGCAGAATCTTGCCGACCCAAGCAAACTCGGTTCAGGTATTGCCACTGCATTTGTAGCAACCATCTATGGTGTGGGTCTGGCTAATCTGTTTTTGTTGCCTTTCGGTAACAAATTGAAGACGCTGGCTCTGGCCAAGTCCCACTACCGTGAGATGATCATTGAGGGCATTGTTTCAATTGCTGAGGGTGAGAACCCACGAAATATTGAATCCAAACTACAGGGATATTTAAATTAGAGGCACCTAGAGAGCTACTCGTCATGGCACGTAGAAAACGGGAAGATGAGCACGAAAACTATGAGCGGTGGTTGGTATCATACGCCGACTTTATTACGCTGCTATTTGCTTTTTTCGTGGTGATGTATTCGATCTCTTCAGTCAACGATGGTAAGTATCGCGTTCTCTCCGATACCCTGACGGATGCCTTTCAGACACCTGCTCAAAGTGCTGACCCAATACAGGTGGGTGAGGAGGCGAGGAGTCTTGCGCCGATAGAGGGGGAGTTTGCCCCGGCGGAAGGGGCGGTAGAGCCTCCCCCGGAAGAAGTGGTGGAACCCGAGGTTGATGAGCCTTACGAAGCACCACCGATGATTCTTCCCGAGATTGAGAATGCTCTTAACCAGTCACTAAGTCAGTTTGTCGACCAGGATCTGGTTAATGTCACCCAGACGGATAAGGGTATAGAGGTGGAGATGAAGAGCAAGATGCTGTTCGGTCTCGGTAGCTCTAATCTTTCAAGGGAAGCGCTTAATGCACTGCGAGACGTGGCCAAAATTGTCAAGCCGCTGCCCAACCGTATTCATGTAGAGGGTCATACAGACAATCTGCCGATCAGGACCATCGCCTTCCCCTCGAACTGGGAGCTTTCTGCGGCGCGGGCCGCCAGTGTGGTTCACTTTTTTGGGAAATTGGGAGTGAAACCGAGTCGCATGGCCGCCATCGGGTATGGTGAATTTCAGCCGCTGGCGGACAATGCCACTGAAGCAGGAAAACAGAAAAACCGTCGGGTTGCTATTATCATTATGGCGGCGCGTAATGAGCGGGCAAGTTGGACATCGGGTGGTTTGCGCTGAATGCCTGATCAGGAATAGATAGTTCAGGGTAGGAATAATTGGCCACTAAAAACAGAAATGATTGGTTACTTCAATATTCGCGTTCATTTGCGGCTGAATCGACTAATCATAAAATGAGGAGCCTAGATGACTGAAGCTGAATTAGAAGGTGCAGTCAATGACCCGGTCATCCAACTTGTCACTTTCCTTCTGCAGGATGAAATCTACGGTATTAATGTGATGCAGGTGCAGGAGGTATTGCGGTTATCGGAGATTGCTCCGGTCCCCGGTGCGCCATCCTACGTCTTGGGGATCATTAACTTGCGAGGCAACGTAGTGACCGTGATAGATACACGCAGTCGCTTTGGCCTCAACCCCGGTGAGATCAGCAATAGCAGCCGTATCGTTATTATCGAAGCAGAGAAACAGGTTGTTGGTATTCTGGTTGACAGTGTTGCGGAGGTGATTGATCTGCATCTTTCAGAAGTGGAACCGGCTCCTAATGTTGGCAACCAGGAGAGCTCCAAGTACATTCAGGGTGTGGCGACAGTGAATAACAGATTACTTATTCTGGTCGATCTGAACAAGTTGCTGACTGATGATGAGTGGGTTGAGGTCGGTAAAGTATAGGTATAGGGGCCACTGAAAAGGCATGAGCGATTACCATGTAATTTAGAGACACAGTGTCCGTGTTGAAAATATTGGTGGTAGTCGGCTTTCAGCAACAATTTTTTTGATCTTGCATATGTTAAGCGTGACTCAAATAGCAAAGGTTTCTTCAGAGGTCCCCTATGTCTGAAATCAATCAGCCAACACCGATCAAACCGGTCTGGCCTTCACGTCCTGACCCGCACAAGGGACGGCGGAAGCCGGAAGAAGACGATGAAGGGAAAGAGAGTGAGAGTGAAGGAGTATCATCAGATACAAGTGACCAGCATAAGAATGGTCGCCCTAAAATTGATGATTACGCATGAGTAGCGATTCAATTGATATAGTTATATGGTCTATCGTCGGAGTGGGTGGGCTTCTTCTGCTACTGCTGGTTGTCGTTCAGTGGGGTAGGCTTAAGTTGCTCAATCAGAAACTGTCTGATACTGAGAGTAGGCTAAATTCTTTGTCAGAAAACCTTAATGCACTCTGCTCCGGTGCAGTCGGTGTCGATCAGCGTGTCAATAGTCTGGAGCGCCGAGGCCGTGATCTTGCACATCGCCAGGAGTCGATGGAGAGCCAGCAATATGCCGAACGTCCCTATGCAGAGGCGATCAGGCTGGTACACCAGGGTGCTACTGTAGAGCGACTTGAAGAGGAGTTAGGCTTGAGTCGTAGTGAGGCTGACCTGGTGTATATGCTGCATGGTGAGAAAGGGCAGTCAGATATTTGAGATACTACCATCCCTCCCGCGCCACCCTTGAAAAATGCCAGCACTCCTGAATGAGAGTCCCCCTGTTACTGCACCTCTATTAAGGGTAATTCTGGGAGTGGTGTTGTCCTATAATATGTGACTGTCCACTGCATTCGTGGCTGAACCGTATGATTTGTTTAGAAACAGGGTAGTTAACTATGAAAAGCTCAACCAAACTATACACTGCATTCTCAGTTGCCTGTCTGCTTATGGCCGGCGCTGCTCAGGGTGGCTGGCAGGATCTCCTCAAGTCGGCGGGTGAAGTGCTGGGTGAACAGAAGTCCACTCCTTCTATAACGTCATCACTCTCAGATGATCAGGTGATTCGTGGTCTCAAGGAGGCGCTGAGTATCGGTGCAGAGAAAGCGATCGAACTTTTGAGTCGTGATGGCGGTTATCTTAATGATGGGCAGGTAAGAATTCCTATGCCGGGAATGTTAAAGAGCGTAGCAAAAGGTGCGCGTTCGTTGGGGCAGGGTGCTCTGGTAGATGAGTTTGAAGAGACCATGAACCGTGCTGCTGAACGGGCGGTACCAGAGACACTTACCATTTTTAGTCAGGCGGTCAGAGAGATGAGTCTTGACGATGCAAGGGGCATACTCAACGGTGGTGACAGCGCGGCCACCGACTACTTCAAAAGTAAGAGCAGCGGGCGACTCACAGCCGCCATACTGCCGATCATACAGCAGGCGACCCGTGAGGCGGGGGTGACATCGGCTTATAAGCAACTGGTGGGTCGTGCCGGTTTTCTCAGCTCCTATGTTGATATGAGCAGCCTTGATCTGGACAAACATGTCACCGCCAAGGCACTGGATGGACTGTTCATTAAACTTGCTGAGCAGGAGCGTATGATTCGTAAAGATCCTGTTGCCCGCACCACGGACCTGTTGAAAAGCGTATTTGGAAGTAATGGAAGATAGAGAAAAAGTAACGGCACAGGTGCCCATTCTCGGTTTCGCCGCCTATAGCGGCACCGGTAAAACCACCCTGTTGAGAAAGCTTCTACCCCTGTTGAAAAGTCGAGGTTTGCGTATCGGTATGGTGAAGCACACCCATCACGACTTTGATATCGATAAACCGGGGAAGGATAGCTATGAACTGCGTAAAGCCGGGGCGGATGAGATGTTAGTCGCCTCCGGCAAGCGCTGGGCGCTGATGGTGGAGACCGGAAAGACGGGTGATCCGGTGCTGCAGGATATGATTGAGCATTTGGATCAGAGAAACCTCGATCTGATTTTGGTCGAGGGGTTCAAGCATGAGCGGCTGCCCAAGATCGAGCTGCACCGGCCGAGCAGAAATAAACCCCTTATTTTCCCTCAAGACGCTGAGATTATCGCAGTGGCAGCCGATGGTGACCTGGGTGCTCAGACTGAGTTGCCACAGCTTGATATCAACGATGCCGAAGCGATTAGCCAATTTATCCTTCGTTGGATTGATTATCCTAGATTCCGCAGTTGACCGCTCCATTCTGAGGCTAAGTGACTGATATGAAGAGCATTGACATCAATTTATGCTTTCACCCGCTGGGTGAGCCACGCTACGGAGTGAATTGCACGCTTGCGGTGGCGCATGGCGGCGTTACAACTCCTTGCAATAGATTAACTATTACGCGTCGTTGTGCCTTGCCCTGCACCACCGCAAACAAACACTTCACCCCGTACAACTGCGGATTCTAGGATTATAGTTCGCTCCTACCCACGCAATAGCGCAAGTAGTGCCTCTGCTGTCAGCGGGCGACTGAAGTAGAAGCCCTGGGCTTCGTCGCAGCCGTATGCCTTAAGAAATGCCTCCTGTTGGCTGTCTCCACGCCTTCCGCGATTACCTTCAGATGAAGCTGTCTGGCCATGGCAATAATGGTGGCGGCTATCTTCATGTCATCCTTGTCCTGCGGAATGTCCGCTATGAAGCCCTGATCAATTTTAAGTTTATGTATTGAGAGCCGTTTCAGGTAGGCGAGGGAGGAGTAGCCGGTGCCAAAGTCATCAACTGCCAATGAGAAGCCCAGTTGCGCAAGAGACTCAAGCGTTGTAAGTGACTTTTCGACATCCTGCATCAATGCAGATTCTGTGATCTCAATCTCAAACTGATCGGGAGAGAGATCGAGTGATCCGACTGCCGAGACTGTACGCTCCACCAGGTCACTCTGACGCAGTTCCATAGCTGAAAGGTTGAATGCCATGGTAATGCCCTCGATCCCGTTCTCACGCCATAGAGCGAGCTGCTGGGACGCCTCACCTACAACCCATTGGCCAACCCTAGCTATCAATCCACACTCCTCGGCAAGGGGAATGAACACTGCTGGAGATACTTCTCCCAGCTCCTGATCATGCCATCGAGCCAGTGCTTCGACACCGATGATGCGCTCCTCGGCAAGGTCATACTGTGGTTGATAAACCAGTGTCAGCTCATTCTGATCCAGGGCATTGCGTAGCCGTGTCTCCATATTCAGACGCAGGGAGACATCACTGGTAAGTTCACGGGAGTAGAAGTGGAAACGTCCACGACCACGCTCCTTTGCCTTGTACATGGCGACATCAGCATTCTTGATCAACTGGTGCGCCTCATCACCATCGTCAGGGTAGAAGCTGATACCGATACTGGCGCCTACAAACAGGCCATGATTTTGCGATAGGATAAACGACTCCTTGAGGCAATCGATTAATGCTGTAGCCACAGCTATTGCCTCTTCATGGCTTATTTGGTGGTTGATCAAGACAATAAACTCATCGCCGCCAAGGCGGGCCAGCAGATCTTCACGGCGCAGGCGTAGTTGGAAGCGTTTAGTGACGGCACAGAGCAACTCATCACCTACGGGATGTCCCAGGCTGTCATTGATGTTTTTGAAGCGGTCGAGGTCGATGAACAGCAGTGCCAGCTTAGATTCTTTAGTGATGGCTTTCTCCAGCCGCAGCTGGAACAGGTGGCGATTGGGCAAACCGGTGAGGGGGTCATGGTTGGCCAGATGGCTGAGCTCCTTCCGGGAGCGCTCAATCTGTTGCAGTAACGCATCCTTTGCCTGCTCCGATGCCTCCGCCGCATCCTTCTCCTCCTGCAGGTGGTCACTCTTGTCGGTGAGCTTATCGATATCCTGACGAATATGGGCCAGCATGCTATTGAAGGTATGGGCCAGCAGGCCGATCTCATCATTCCTGTGGATATCGATCTGGTGATGGTATCTGCCCAGGCTCACCTCTCTGGCAATTTCAGCCAACCGGTTGAGGGGAGCAAAGCCTCTCTGGATCGCGATAGCGGCAAGGGAGGCGAGAAAGAGGATGGTCAGACCGGCAATCAGGGTGATTCTGCGGGCAATGGCATCAGCCTTGTCGCTGATCTCCTGAGGATAGATGGAAGTGGCGATATACCAATCCAGGGAGGGAGCGTAGCCTAGCCAGGCGATTTTCTCGTGTCTGTGGTTGTCCGGATTATTGGGGTGGTTCCATAGGTAGGTGTAAGATCTCTCTCCACGCTTGTAGGCTTCGATCATCTCATCCACAAGGGGCTTATCCGAGGAAGGATTGGGTATTCGGCTCAGATCAACACCTTCCAGTTTTTTGTCCGGGTGAATAATCATCCGCTTTTCACCTGAGAAGATGTAGCCATAGCCTGTGCTGCCGAAGGTGACCTCCTGTAGCTGTCTGCGTAAGCGATCTTCCAGTGCAGTTTTAGCGAGCGCCACCTCCTGACGCACATCATCCAGATAGACGCCGCTACCGACGATCCAGCCCCAGGGTCTGTACATTTTTGCGTAAGAGACCTTCTCGACAGGGAGGTCGGAGCCGGCACGGGGAAAGAGGTAGTGGTTGATCGCCTCTTCCTGGTGCTTCAGTTGCTCGAGGAAAGGGCGGATGACGAATTTACCCGTAGGATCCTTCAGATCACTGACATCTCGGCCAACCAGTTTTGGGTTGGGGTGTGTGAGGGTGATACCTTTGGTATCGATGACCCAGACGTAGTCATTTTTGTTGAATATCAGGTTGCTGATCAGCTGCAGGCTGTGAAATTTGGACTCTTCCTCTGTGGTATGGCCATACTCTTCCTGGTTTTCATGTTGTCGTTTTATGATGCTGCGTGCGGCATCAATCATATTTCTTAGTTGATCTATGCGGCGCCCCTTCTCTGACTCATTATAATGCTTAAGCCAGACACCGTTACTCTCCAAGTCAAGCTCAATTCCCCTTACCAATGCTTGAGCATACTCATTCTCAAGGGCAAAGGTACTCTCCTTTACACTCTCCACGATCAGCAGATAAAGGGTGAGCGACATCAGTAGGGCAGCGGCCAGCAGAAAGCTGTAGGCCCTTACACTCAACCTGTTGAATCCGCTGGGGACCTGCATCTTATATTTCCCGGGGTGTTCTCCTGCTTCCATCCTTATCGCTACTTCAACTTTCCGGTCTGCCTTCAAGTCTAGTTGAATATCAACCCATGTGGAGTGTTTTGGTAGTGCACCGTTGGATATTCATTCCATGGGAAAATTCTTCTGAATATGAGTGCTTTGTGATGCCTCTATTTTCCTTTAGAATCAGCTTCTATGTGTTGGTAAATACCTTACACATCCCTGGTGCTCCGTGAGTGTAATAGGACTATTGATAAAGGAACTTAACGATGGAAAAAACGGATAAGATACCTCTGTGGGTGTTTCTGGCGTTCTCAGCTATCGAGACCCGTAAGGGGGCGATGATACTCATCTGGAGCTGCCTGGTTTTTACCCTCTACTGCGTACCCTGGGTCAACCTGATCAGCGGCAGTGAGCTGGTTGAAACCCTGTTCCTGATCGATGACTGGAGCTGGTTTGCAATGATGATTCCCATCACTCTATGGTACTGGTTGTGCCTGCGGTGGATGGACGGTAATACTGCCTGGAGTACCCAGGAAAACCCGTGAGTTATACCGCCGGTACGTTAGAGACAGGCTGAATGATAAAAAGATCGATCACTCAGAGGTGGTCGAGGTAGCCGGAGAGAAGACCTTCCGCTACATGAAGGCGATTCCGACGGCTGAACTCTGTCTTGGCTGCCACGGCTCAGAGATCAAGCCTCAGGTCACCCAGAAGCTTGACGCACTCTACCCTTACGACAAGGCGCGCGGCCTCAAAGCCGGTGACATTCGTGGTGTCTTTACACTAAGCAAGACACTCTGATCTGGATAGAACCTACTTAAACCTAAAAACAGCCGCCATCCCGATGATCCCCGGGATGGCGGCTGTTTCAGTTGGTTGGTTCGATTCTCTGCTGTGAAGTGAAACTTAAGAATGAAAAAAGGGGCTACGAATTAACGTAACCCCTTGATTCTAATATGGCTCCTCGGGACGGGCTCGAACCGCCGACCTAGTGATTAACAGTCACCCGCTCTACCAACTGAGCTACCGAGGAATGTGTCGAGGCGCGTATACTAATCACCCCGCATCGGATGGTCAATAGCTGAAGGGAAAAAAATACTATCCACAGCTTATTGGGCTGCCATGGGGCTTGGTCTCGGATGACCGAGGACGGCCGGTTCCAGAGACGATAACATAGCGAGGAGGTAGCTCTCCGCCTGTGTCACATACAGCAAGGGTGGCGTTGCTTCCACGGGCGCCGCCATCCGGTTTGTAGGAGAGCTTTTTGCGCCCCGGTGTTGAGTATATTCCCACACGACTGCTGCCGGGCTGATAGGTTCGCAGCAGTTGATCTTCTCCATCGACTACACCGTTGCCGTTCTCATTTGAGAAGATGATAAAGCCGTGGTGCCACTCGGTGGTCTTGAGGCAGGTGATCTTGTCATCGCTGGGGCAGAGGGTCACTTTGATCCGACGTTTTACCGCCTCGCTACGGGCCAGATGCAGGCGTCCCACCATATCGTTAACTGCAGTGGTGACCGCTGTGCTTCCTATCAGGGTAAAGAAGGCGGGGCCTGCAGAGGCGAAAAGGATGCCGCTGATCGCCAAAACGATCAACAACTCAATCAGGGTGATACCGTAGAGACGGCAGAGCTTTTGTTGGGGAAAGATTCCCATAGCTGCACTCCTTGCATAGGAAGGGCGTTTTCCGTACACCCTGTGATTTTTATGGCTGTAACTCTACTCAACTATATTAGTATTCCAGTGTGATATGACTTTAAATACTACTCTGTGGTCGTGCTCAGTTCATGAGATATATCTGAAGGGAGAGTAGGAATTTTCTGACTTAGTCAAAATATTCCTATGATGCGATCGCTATTGTCACGTCAGACTGACGAGGGAAAGTGGTTGGGGGGAGATGATGTAGCGAATGGGGGGCCCAAAGTGAGGGCTATAAACATAGAATCACCGCCACCCTGATGAACTCAGTGGTGACGGCGATTATTGTCTTAATCTCAAGTTTCGGCGTTCAAATGACGTGAAAGGCTTGGATAGACTGTCCCCTCTCCCCACCGGGGAGAGGGCTAGGGTGAGGGGGATCAATCGCTGACCGCCAAGGAAGGCTGAAAGCCGAGGCGGTTAGTCCCTCGGTAGTCGCGAGGCGATACTGGATGCCCGGCGTGCGCATAGCGCCAGAGGGAATCCAAAGATCGCATACGAACGCGACGTCAAGTCATCTCGGGAGTCAGCGACGAAGCAGTAACGAGCTTGCGATGTTATTGCGTAGTGCTGGAGACCGGGACGGCCGGGGCAATAATAGGCTGTCGAAGATTGAGTGCAAAAGGGGGACTCGGATGTCCCGTTTTGCATCACGAAATCGAAGACTCGCTTAAGGTAACTTATTGATTAAATACACCCTCATCCTAACCTTCTCCCTCGTAGGGAGAAGGGACTGGTGCTTTTACGACACCCTTCTGAGGAAGAGGGGGCTAATGAACTCCGAAACGTGAGGTCTTAATTAGCCAAGGGCTTTCTCAAGCCGATCCAGTGCACTGGTGAGGTTCTCCATGCTGGTGGCGATGGAGATACGAATATGGCCGGGGATACCGAAAGCTGATCCCGGCACCAGGGCAACCCCCGCCTTTTCGATCAGGTGTTCGGCCAGATCCAGATCATTACTGACGCCGTCGATTCTCTCGATCGCCTCTTGTACTCCAGGCAGCAAGTAGAAGGTGCCATCGGTGGGTAGGCAGTTCACCCCAGGGATTTTGTTGAGGCGGTCCACAACATAGTCATGGCGCTCCTTGAAAGCCACCAGCATTTCACCTATGCACTCCTGAGGTCCCTCCAGTGCAGCCTGAGCCGCCACTTGAGAGATCGAAGCCGGGTTGGAGGTACTCTGGGATTGGACCTTCTTCATCGCCTTGATGATATCTGCAGGTCCGGCGGCATAACCGATGCGCCAGCCGGTCATAGAGTAGGCTTTGGAGACTCCGTTAAGCACCATGCAGCGGTCGCGCAGCTGCGGGCAGGCGTTGAGGATATTGACGAAGGGTTCATCCACCCAGCGGATATGCTCGTACATATCATCACTGGCAACGATCACTCGGGGGTACTCCTCCAGCACCTCACCCAGTGCCACTAACTCTTCTCGACTGTAGGACATACCGGTAGGGTTGGAGGGACTGTTGATTACAAACAGTCGGGTTTTGTCTGTGATCGCCGCCGCCAACTGACTCGGGGTGATTTTGAAGTTCTGTTCCGGACCGGCGTTGGCCAGTACCGGGATGCCACCCGCCAGGAGGGCCATATCCGGATAGGAGACCCAGTAGGGGGCGGGTATCACCACCTCGTCACCAGGGTCAAGAATCGCCTGTGCCATGTTGAAGAAGCTCTGCTTGCCACCACTGGATACCAGAATCTCATCCATTTGATAGTCAAAGCCGTTGTCGCGTTTGAATTTTTCAATAATCGCTTTCTTCAGCTCAGGCGTACCATCCACCGCAGTGTATTTGGTAAAGCCGTTGTTGATCGCCTCAATGGCGGCCTGTTTGATGTGGTCGGGGGTATCAAAGTCCGGTTCACCGGCGCCGAGGCCGATAATGTCTTTTCCTGCAGCACGCATCTCTTTAGCGCGGGCGGTTATCGCCAGGGTGAGTGAGGGCTTGACTGCCTGTACGCGGGCTGAAAGTTTGCTACTCATTGTTCTCAAATCTCGATTTGAATTTATGATAGTCGGAAGCCTGGGAATGGCAGACTGAGACGGTGCTCAGAAAATCGCCGATTCAGGGGCTCATTTTTTACTACGATAATGCCTGGCTGGGCAAACCACACATAGCTTACGAATTTTGACCCATTCTATCAGGTGTATCGGTGGTCGCGACCTGTAATAATAACCAATTCATCGAAGCAGCAGAATACCCATGGCTAAAGAATTTCAGCTCGAGTCAGATTTTTCCCCTGCAGGAGACCAGCCGGAGGCGATCCGACAATTGCTGGAGGGGCTCAATGATGGCGAGGCAGGGCTCACTCTGCTGGGGGTGACTGGCTCAGGCAAGACCTTCACCATTGCTAATGTGATCCAGGATCTGCAGCGACCGACTTTGATTCTGGCCCACAACAAGACACTGGCTGCCCAGCTCTACGGTGAGATGAAGGCGTTTTTCCCCAATAACGCGGTAGAGTACTTCGTCTCCTACTACGACTACTATCAGCCAGAGGCCTATGTCCCCTCGTCCGATACCTTTATCGACAAAGACGCCTCGGTCAATGAGCATATCGAGCAGATGCGCCTCTCCGCTACCAAGGCGTTGCTGGAGCGATCGGACACTATAATCGTCGCTACCGTCTCCTGTATCTACGGCCTTGGCGACCCCCGCTCCTACCTAAATATGGTGCTGCACCTGTCGCGTGGGGAGATCCTCGATCAGCGCGATATCATTCGCCGCCTCGCTGAACTGCAGTACAGCCGCAACGATGTGGAACTGCACCGCGCCACCTACCGGGTACGCGGCGAACTGATCGATATCTATCCGGCGGAGTCCGATGGTGAGGCGGTGCGCCTGGAGCTGTTCGACGGTGAGGTGGAGGCAATCTCCCTGTTTGATCCACTCACAGGCGAGGTGCTGCGCAAGGTGCCGCGCTTTACCATCTTCCCCAAGTCTCACTATGTCACCCCCCGGGAGAAACTTCTGCAGGCGGTAGAGAAGATCAAGGTGGAGCTGAAGGAGCGGCTGGAACAGCTCTACAGCGTCAATAAACTAGTGGAGGCTCAGCGCCTGGAACAGCGCACCCGTTACGATATCGAGATGATCATAGAGCTGGGCTACTGCTCAGGGATTGAGAACTACTCCCGCTACCTCTCCGGGCGCAAGTCGGGAGAGGCACCGCCGACCCTGCTCGATTACCTGCCGGAGAATGCGCTGTTGGTGGCGGATGAGAGCCACGTCTCCATTCCCCAGGTGGGTGGGATGTACCGGGGTGACCGTTCCCGCAAGGAGACGCTGGTGGAGTACGGTTTTCGTCTGCCGTCAGCTCTCGACAACCGTCCCCTGCGCTTTGAGGAGTTTGAGCTAAAGACACCCCAGACTATCTACGTCTCCGCCACCCCTCGTGCGTATGAACTGGAGCACTCAGGGGCGGTGATCGAACAGGTGGTTCGTCCTACCGGTCTTCTTGATCCCGAGCTGGAGGTGCGGCCCGCCGGTACTCAAGTGGATGATCTGCTCTCCGAGATCAACCTGCGGGTGGAGAAGGAAGAGCGGGTACTGGTCACCACCCTCACCAAACGGATGTCGGAGGATCTGACCGACTACCTCAATGATCACGGCATCCGTGTGCGCTACCTCCACTCGGATATAGAGACTGTCGAGCGGGTGGAGATTATCCGTGATCTACGCCTGGGTGTGTTTGATGTGCTGGTGGGCATCAACCTGCTGCGTGAGGGTTTGGATATGCCTGAGGTCACCCTGGTAGCGATACTCGATGCCGACAAGGAGGGTTTTCTGCGTTCAGAGGGGGCGCTGATCCAGACCATTGGTCGTGCTGCGCGTAATGCCAGTGGCAAAGCGATTCTCTACGCCGACAAGATCACAGGCTCAATGCGCCGTGCTATCGACGAGACCGAGCGCCGCCGGGCCAAGCAGATGGCTCACAACGAAGCCAACGGCATCACCCCCCAGACGATCCGCAAGGCGGTTGCCGATATTATGGAAGGCGCACGTCCCGGTGCTCCCATGTCGGCCAAGCAATATGCCAAGGTGGCAGAGGAGGAGGCGGAGTATGCCGCACTCACCCCGGCGCAGATGGCAAAACGGATTAAAGCGCTGGAGAAAGAGATGTACCAGCATGCCCGTGATCTGGAGTTCGAGGAGGCTGCCCGAGTACGCGACCAGATCCATAAACTACAGGCGAGTGGGTTGCTGGCTTGAGTGTTTACTAAAAGCGGGACGCAGAGTGCGCAGAGGAGATGCAGTGAACGCAGAGAAAAGCTCCAGTTCCTTCTCCCCACGAGGGAGAAGGTTAGGATGAGGGTGTATTAAATCAACAAGTTGCCTATTGATCCTCCTAACCCCAACCCTCTCCCCAATGGGGAGAGGGGGCTTTTACAACACCTCGGTGGGGAGAAGGAACTTTATGGTGTAACCAATTAACCTCTGCGTTCTCTGTGCCGTCTCCGCGACCTCTGCGTCCCACTTTTTATCTCTACTCCGCCCGCAATGAATCCACCGGATTTAACCTTGCAGCCTGCCATGCCGGCACCACGCCCGAGATCAGACCGATACCGGCGGCAACTCCTTCTGCCAGCAATACGTAACTCCAGGGTGTGTGAATGGGCAGGGCGGGAACGGCTACCCCCAGCAGCCAGGCACCACCGGCGCCGATGATCAATCCTGCCAGACCACCGAGGCTTGCCAGCACCACCGCCTCACCCATAAAGAGCCAGAGAATATCGCCTTTGCGGGCGCCAATGGCGCGTAGCAGCCCCACCTCGGATTGCCGCTCGGTCACAGAAATGGTCATTATGGTCATAATGCCGACGCCGCCCACCAGCAGGGAGATACCTCCCAGAGCACCGACCGCCAGGGTCAGTATGTTGAGCACATCCCCCAGGGTATTGAGCATCTGATCCTGGGTGATGATGGTGAAGTCCTCACTGCCGTGACGCTGCTTCAACAGCTCACGGATTCGTTCGGCCAAAACCTCGCTGTCGCTGCCAGGACTGTAGAGCAGATCTATCTCCATCAGGCTGTCCTGGTTGAACATCGCCATCGCTTTTTGGGTGGGGATGTAGGCGGTGTCATCCATATCAAAGCCCAGCAACTGCCCCTTTGATTCCATTACTCCCAACACCCGATAGGTCTCCCCACCGATGCGCACCCGTTTCCCCAGGGGGTTGCCCGGTCCGAGCAACTCCTGGCGCATCTTGCTACCCAGCACCACGAAGGGGCGGGGGTGGGCGGAGTCATCCTTTGGCAGAAAACGCCCCAGTGTCGGTTTCATACTCCAGACGCTTGGTACCTCGGAGCCGACGCCGAGGATCATGGCGCGGCGTGTGTGCTTGCCGTACTCCACGGCGGCATTGCCCTGGATCATCGGCACCACCGCCTGAATGCGTGCGAGACGCCCCAGCGCCTCGGCATCATCCAGGCTCAGGGGGCGCACATTGTTGACGATGGCGCCGGAGACGCCGAAGGTGCCGGCCTTGCCCGGAGCGATGGCGATAAGATGGGTGCCGAACTGGGTAAACTCCCCCAGTACAAATTTATGAACCCCTTCTCCAATGGAGGTGAGCAGTACCACAGCGGCAATACCCACGGCGATACCGAGGGCGGTGAGAAAGCTGCGCATGCGGTGGGCGATGACCGAACCGAGTGAGAGTCTGATGAAGTCATCTATCAGCATGGGTAGGGCCTATTGTCCCGACAGTGCCTGGATTGGATCGAGCCGGGCGGCCCGTTTTGCGGGCAGCACACCAAACAGCAGGCCGGTGAACAGTGCCACCACCAGGGCGGCCGCCAGTGCCCACAGCGGGACACTGAGTGGGAAGTCGGGAAACAGCTGGTTCAGTCCCCAGACACCGCCATAGGCGATGGCGATCCCCACCAGCGCACCCAGAGTGGAGAGCAGTCCCGCCTCCATCAGAAAGAGTCCGAGAATCTGTCGCTGTGAACCCCCCAGCGCCTTCAGCAGCCCGATCTCCGCAGTACGCTGTGATACCGCCACCAGCATCACATTCATGATCAGGATGCCCGCCACTCCCAGGCTGATGGCGGCGATACCGCTGACGGTGAAGGTGAGCGCCTGAAAGATCTCATCGAAGGTGGAGAGGAGGGCATCTTGCGCGATAACAGTGACATCCTCCTCACCGTTGTGCCGTATCCGCAAAATATCGGTAGCCGCCTGCTTGGCCTTTGGAATCGCCTCCCGGCCGTTGGCCTGGATCAACACCCGGAACAGCGATTCGGTATTGAACAGGCTCTGTGCCCGGGAGACCGGAATGATCGCCAGATCACCCACATCCATCCCCAGTGACTCGCCCATGGGCTTGAGCACACCGATCACTCGAAAGCGGCTATCGTGAATTCTAATCCATTGGCCCAGCACCCGCTTATTGCCGAACAGCTCCTGCCGCAAAGTGATGCCGATGACGGCTACGGCACTGCCACGGGTCGGTTCCTCTTGAGGCAGAAACTCCCCCAGCGCCATTTCCAAGTTGCGTACCGGCAGCAACTCGGCGGTGGAACCCATAACGGTGATCTCCCGCTCCAGCTGTCGGTAAGAGACCGGGGCGGAACCGATAACAATAGGTGCCACCAGACGCACAGCACTACTGCGTTTCAGTGCCAGGGCATCACCCAGAGTGAGTTGTTCAGGTGTGCCGCCCACCAGTGGAGGTGCGGCGCCGGTGGTTTCGGTGCGCCCGGGCATCACCACAAGAAGATGGGTTCCTAGGCCGGAGAACTCATTGCTGACATAGCGCCGAGCCCCCTCACCCAAGGCGGTAAGCACCACCACCGAGCCGATGCCGATGGCCATTGCCAACAGCATTAGCCAGGTGCGCACCCGCGCCCCTGTCAAAGCATTGCCGGCAAATTTTAGTGTGTCTTCAGTTAGCATTATTGGATTAACTCAAATTACTCCCTCTGCCATATTCCATCGCCCCGAGGGCGGGGCTCCTACACCGCTCTTTGTTCTATCGCTCCGAGGGCGGGGCTTCTACACCGCTCTTTGTTCTATCGCCCCTAGGGCGGGGCTTCTACACCGCTCTTTGTTCTATCGCCCCTAGGGCGGGGCTTCTACACCGCTCTTTGTTCCATCGCCCCGAGGGCGGGGCTCCTACACCGCTCTTTGTTCTATCGCTCCGAGGGCGGGGCTTCTACACCGCTCTTTGTTCTATCGCCCCTAGGGCGGGGCTTCTACACCGCTCTTTGTAGGAGCGGCGCCCTCGCCGCGATGAACTTCGCACGCACTTTGCCAAACACGCTACCCATCCCTCACAATCGCCCCATCCACCATGTGAATGCGGCGTCTCGCCCGCTCACCAATCTCCGGGTCATGGGTCACCACCAACAGAGTAATTCCGCTACTGTTGAGTGCTTCAAGGGTCTTTACCACATCATCACCTGATGATTTGTCCAGGTTGCCGGTGGGTTCGTCCGCCAACAGGATCACCGGTTCCATAATGGTGGCCCGGGCAATGGCTACGCGCTGGCGCTGACCGCCGGAGAGCTGATCGGGGCGGTGCGATCCGCGATCTCTCAATCCAAGCTCATCAAGGGCTTTGGTGATGCGCCGCTCACGCTCCTCGCTTTCTACTCCGGCCAGCACCAATGGCAGGCCGATATTCTGCGCTGCCGTCAAACGTGGAATCAGATGAAACGCCTGAAAAACAAAGCCGATGCGGTCGCGTCGCGCTTTAGCCAACTGCTGTTCAGAGAGGCTGGTGGTGTCGGTCCCGTCAAGCAGATAACTGCCGCTATCGGGGCGATCCAGCAGGCCAAGAATATGCAGCAGGGTTGACTTGCCCGAGCCCGACGGTCCCATGATGGAGAGGTAACTACCGGCCTCCAGCTCAAGATCAACCGCTTTCAGGGCGTGGACGGTCTCATCCCCCACCTGGAACTCTCGATTGATGCCCTCAAGCCGGATCATTGTGCTTTGTCACTCTCCAGTTCCGCCAGAGCGCCATCCTCTACGCCGTCCCGGTCAACCGAGGTGACCACCAGGTCACCCACGGCCAGCCCCTCCAGCACCTCTGTAGCATCCCAGTTCGACATGCCGGCCTTGATCTCACGCAGCTCAAGCACACCTTCATCAGGGAGAAATAGATAAACCTTGTCTCCCTCCAGCACCGCTTCAGTGGGGATGCGCGGGGTATCCTTGCGCAGGTCGAGAATAACCTCTACATCGGCAGAGTAGCCGGCCAACAACTCCTCGATATCTTTGGGATTGGTGAACTCCACCTCCACCTCTACTGTGCGGGCCTGTTTTTCCAGATCAAGCACATAAGGAGCAATACGTCGCACGGTGCCGGGGAAACGCCGATCATCAAAGGCATCCAGGTTGACACGGGCGGTCTGGCCGACGCTGATCTTAGGTGCATCCACCTCGTCGATCGGTGCGGCAACATAGAAGCAGGTGGTGTCGATCAGATCCACCGCAGGGGGCGTGGGAATACCGGGAGGGGAGGGGGTGACATACTCACTCAGTTCGCCGTTGACCTCTGCCACGATACCGTCAAACGGAGCAATCAGACGGGTACGTTCAAGCTGGGCACGTATCACCTCTACGCGGGAGGTCGAGACCCGATGACCGGCGTTGGCCGATTCACAAGCCGCCAGCATCGCCTTCGCCTCTGTCTCCACCTTATCCACCGCCTCTTCTGAGATAGCGCCGCTCTTGCGCAGCCGCGCCAGCCGGTTAGCCTCACGGCGGGCCACGTCCGCTTGGAGACAGGCGCTACGGGCGTTGGCGCCGGCTGACATCGACTCGGCTTTATTGAGCTCGATCTCCGCCATCAGATCATTGTTCCAGAGGGCCAGCAGCAGCCTGCCTGTTTTTACCCGATCACCTTCGTGGACGTTCAGCTCCGCAATCTGGCCGCCAATACCGGGTGATAGTCTGGCACGACGACACGCCTTCACCGTACCCGCGCGGGTATTTGCCACTGTCTCCTCTACAACTCCTTTCTCGACCGCCTCCACCACAACCGTGATGGGTTTCTCCCGACTGCTGTACCAGATGGCGGCAGCCAGACCACAGCCCAGCAGCAGGAAGATAATTAAAAGCTTTGGTCTACGGGCCATAAAATGTTCCTTGGATATCCTTGGTTAGGATCGAATCTTGCCTCACAGGGAAGTTATTAGTGGTTTTCTGTTGGAGCGACTTTAGTCGCGATGGAGTTTGGCACAATATCAAATTTTGCTGTCACACCGGTCGCGACTAAAGACGCTCCTACGGTAAAAACGAAAACCACTTAGATGACACAAGCACGACTTAACTTCACCTACCTAATGAGTATAGACGCCTACACCATTTGGGTGCTTGATCCGTCAACTGAAAAAAATAGCCCGAGCTATTGCCCTCAGGTCGGTGGCTGTGTATTATTCGGCCCCTCATTAGGCGCGTAGCTCAGTTGGTTAGAGCACTACCTTGACATGGTAGGGGTCGTTGGTTCGAATCCGATCGCGCCTACCAAACACAAAACCCGGCCCTTGCGGCCGGGTTTTTTGTTTCACATTAAATTCGTAGAACTTCAGTAGTGATTTTCAGGCCTCTTCTGCGGTCATCCAGCCGTCTTCACCGAGGGAGTGTTGGAACTATTCAAACTCCATCTGAGTAAAGACGGCCTGAGCGTTGCGGCCGGCGATCTGCTCAAAGACTTCAAGGTAACTGAAGCGGGACTGATCGATCTTGACAGCCTCGAGTACATCACCGTCATTCTCGATTAGTTTACCTATTTCATGGCGAAGGAAGATGAGGTAGTCGTAGGTGTCCGCTTTGGCTCTCTCCAGTGTAGTGGCGTGGCCATGGCCGGGAATGACGTGCTTTGGTTTGTAGCTCATCATCTCTTCAAGTACCTTTACCCAACTCGCTGTATTCTGCGCTGGGCCTGTACCGAGGGCGCGCTCTGTGAATACGATATCACCGGTGAACATGACGCTCTGTTGTGGTATCCAGATGTAGATATCGCCATCAGTGTGAGCGGGTCCTGCATATATCAGCTCAAAGTCAAAGCCGCCGAATTTGAGGTTCATGCGCTCTTCAAAGGTCTCATCCGTATAATATTCGTCGGTTCCCCCAAGTGCTTTACCCAATAATTGCCCGAGGCGGGAAAAGTGATCGTTGGTGCGACTGCGCTGATCGGCAACAGTCGCTTCGGCGGCAATGATACGAGCGCCCCTGGCCTTGAAGTAGCTATTGCCAAGCCAGCGGTGATCCTGTCCGCCGCTGTTGATCACAATCTTGACTGGTTTGTCGGTGATGGTGCGGATTGCCCGGTCAATCTGTTCCGCCCCTTTGTAGCTGCCGCCCGGATCAACAAGCAGCACACCCTCATCGGTAACCACTACGCCGTGTGTTGAGTTATTGGCAAGGTTTTCCGGCCTGCGCTGCACCAGTTCACCGACAATGGCGTAGACATTTTCGCTTACCTTTTGCACTTCCAAAGGTACTTCCGCCGTGGCAAGTGGCGATAAGCCGGCCGACAGTAACAGGCAGATAGATTTGAGTAGAAGTTTCATCGGCTTTTCTCTCTCTGTTTTACCGGGAGTCTATTCTGGATCTGCTCACGCTTGATCCGGCGCCCAAGGTTTTGGGGGTGGTGCAATGCCCTCTACTTCAAGGGTGACGTGACTTACCTGTGGGGCGAGTCTCTTTACGTGCGCCTCCAACTCGTCGATGATCTGCTCGGTGCGAGTGAGGGTGGCCTGAGCGGCAGCGTTGGCAGCTATATAACACGTTGCCTCCTTCTCCATCGTCTGCTCAGGAGAGAGACTCTCGTGTATCTTATCCTGTATCTCCTCCATTATCTCGAATAGCCCCGAAATTACCTGCTATTCACTCAGCTCAATTTCGGCAACAAGCACTGTATTGTTTTCATCAATGATAATGGAGCGCAGGTCGTGGTAGCGTTCCACCTCATTGTGTTCATCGACCACCTTCATGAAGGTGCTCTCCGCTTTATTGTCGCGCATATCGACTAGAAAACGCATGTTGGTATAGCCGAGATAGAAGGCGATCAGACCAAGCATAACCGCGATAGCGGCGGAGAAGAGAATATCCCAGGCGGGATTGCCGGTGACAGCCGAGAGACCGATACCCAATGCGGCAAAGGCTAGGCCGATCATGGCGACGGCGTCTTCCAACACCACAGCCACCAGGGTGGGATCATCAGACTTCAGCAGGTAACCGAAGGGGTTGCTATGGCCGCTACGCTTCATCGCCGCCAGGAACTCCTTCAGAGCTACCAGAAACGAGTAGCCCTCAAGAACAAAGGCGATAGCCAGCACCAGCAGGTTAAGAGTCAGTGGATCGATGGAGAGGCCAAGCAGCTGTAGTGGTGCGGCCTCTTCGGCGTGCCCCATATTGTGCCATGAGTGCCAGGCGTGGGAGAGGCCAAGGCCTGCGCCAATTGAGAAGAGCCCAATGGCGCTCCAGAGGTTCCACAGATACTTCTTCTGCCCATGGCCAAAGGCGTAGGCGCTGTCGGCAGGGCGGTCGCCTTCACGTAACCCTAGAAACAGAAAGCTCTGGTTGAGGGTATCCATCAAAGAGTGGACTGCCTCGTTCATCATTGCAGCCGAGCCACTGACTGTGGCGGCGATAAACTTGATTACTGTAACGATGCTGTTGGAGATAATGGCGGTAATCACCGCCTTGGTGGAGCCGTGGGCCATGGAGCTCTTTCCTGTGGGTTGAGTGAGATCACTATTCTAACTCAAGCTCCGGAGTTCAAATGACGTAAAAGTCTTAAATAGACCGTTCCTTCTCCCTCAGGGAGAAGGGCAGGATGAGGGAAATCAGAAAAATCAAAGCATTAACTTTTCAACTCCCCTCACCCCAACCCTTTCCCTGAGGGAGAGGGGGCTAACGAACTCCGAAACTTGAGTTCTAACAGCTGGTTTGTTATTAACCCTATATCATCCAGAGCGACCGCCTGGAGGCCGGCGTCCAATTCTAAACCCACTTAATCCGGAGTAGATAGGTATCGATGTCAGCCCATGGGCGACCGGATAAAATAGGCGGGTACTGCAAGTTGCTATCGGCTTTGTGTCGAGCGAGAGCATTCAGCCCGGCCCTATCTCAGGCAGTGATATCAATACCCTGTGTTATCGGCTTCTTATCCTCTGCTGTCTGTTTCCGGTCTTCTTCTCTTCGTTTGAGAGTACGCCGTTCGTGGTGGTCTCGGGTATCGAGCTGTATCTTCTGCTGCTGTTTGCGCCGTTGTTTGTGACGGCGCTGTTCCGTGTATCGTGTATCGTGTTCGCGAAGTTCAGCGAGGGGTGATGGGCGTGCCGTCTCCTCCAGTGCCGTTACCGGTCGTGTCTCTGCGCCTCTTGTTTCTGCCGGGCGATTGAGTTCTAACAGTTTGGCATCTTCATTGGTGTGTGAGATCCGCATTCTGTCCTACAGCTAACAGCCTAATCCTACTGGGATTATAGGTGTTGAGTAGAACTTATGGGGTAAAACAGTGGGTTTTTATGGAACGCGAAGCTCAGCTTGAAAAGATTTTATTGGCTTTTTGGATTTTCTCTACCCGATTGATCCTGGTTCAGCTCAGCAAGCAGCCAGTCGATAAAATCCCGCATGGCGGATGTGAGCTGCCGACCTCTTTGGTGGACCAGATAGAAGTCCCTGTGTGAGTTCAGTTTAACCTCCAGGGGGATCACCAGTTGACCGTAACGTACCTCGCGCTCGACCAGCATCCGGTCGGCGAGGGCGATACCCACACCCTCTATTGCGGCATTGATCGCCAGGGAAGTACTGGAGAAGGTCAGTCCCTTTTTAATGGCGGGATGGTCAACTCCTGCATCATCCAGAAGTTGATCCCACTCGTTGGAGCGGTTGGTGACATGCAGCAGTGTGTGGTGAAGAAGGTCTTCCGTTTGTTTCAACGGTTTGCCGCTCTCCAGGAGGCTGGGACTACAGACCGGTAGCAGGGTGACCGCCTTGAGGTGGTGTGATTCGACTCCAGTCCAGTCATTGCGGCCAAAATAGATCGCCATGTCGGTGTCGGAACGGGTGAAGTCGGTGAGGCCGGTAGCGGCGCTGAGACGCAGTTCCACATCCGGATGGCTCTCCTGAAAGTCTCTGATTCGAGGCACCAACCAGCGAGATAGAAAGGCCGGCACCACACTGAGGTTGATGGCGCTGACGTTGGGGGTGGTAAGTAGGCGGCGGGTTGCCAGGTCGATCTCATCCAACGCATGTTCGATAGCGCTTAAATATCTCTCGCCGGAGGAGGTAAGCAGCGCCTGTCGCTTCTCGCGACGAAATAGTTTTATGTTGAGAAATTCTTCAAGAGATTTGATCTGATGGCTAACAGCGGAGGGTGTGACGTAAAGTTCTTCCGACGCCAGGTTAAAGCTTCCAAGTCGGGCGGCGGCTTCAAAACTACGCAGAGCGTTGAGCGGAGGAAGATGTCTCACGTTAATCTCTCAATAGATGAAATAAATTCAACTATAGCATGAAAAACTATCGTTTGTTCCTTTGCGCAAACGTGACTACTATTCATCTCAGATGATCGGTTGCAGAGTGGTTCATAGATTGGGGGGGCAGGTGATACAAAGGCACTTTGGTTCCTGCCCGTATCCTAAAGACAGCTTGTAACAGGTCGGTAGTAGAAGGTGGTTGTGGTTTTTTCAAGGAGAGCGTGATGAACCGGGTTAATGACTCCGGCTTGCTGATCAAAAGCAACGGCGAAGTCGATATTGATTTCTATATTGTGGAGGCCCGTAGGCTCCGCACAGAGAAGATATTTCAGCTGTTGACCGGGCTTGGCAGTCAGCTGAAAAAGCATCTCAGTTTTGAGTGGCATGTGCCGTTTAATACCCGGCATAGCCACTGAAAGGTTGAAAGTGAATTTTGTGTGTAAGTAATTAACCTCCTCTTGTAACCCTCTCCGTGGGGTTCAGGCAGACAGGGAAGTCTGTCCTCTTTTTTTACCGAGTTACCACTACTACTTCTATCCCTCTACCTTTGTCGGGTAAGGATTAAGACACCACCATCACATCTCTTTATTTGAAACGCTCATTTCAGCGGCCTTTTCCGGTAACCCTCTATACTGTGGTTGATCCGCAGTGAACAGAGGAGGTGACGATAGATGATTCCGCTTAGATACCAGGTAGTAGGTGAAGAGGATTACACTTTTTCAATCGAAATTTCAGGGCCCGGCGACTTCGTGGTTAACACCGGTACCTATACCAGCCACCCTCCGCGCAAGGGACAACTCAGCGAATCGCAAGAGGAGATGCTGATCGGGGCGATCAAGGCGCTGGGTATTCCCGCTCCGCATCCCGTTCCCGGGGGCGGTGAGGCCTTTGCCGTCCATCTGGTGATTGGCGGTGAAGGGGAGGAGACCCATTACCCCTTCTGGGAAGGGGCGCTTGAAGAGGATGAGAAGCTAAGCGATCTGGTGAGAATGTTGGAAAAGATCTGATGCAGTTCGCAAACTCACTGTATTAACTTTTCTTGAGTGCCTGGTAGACCCACCTCTGCAACTCTCCTGCAGCATGGCACTGCAGACCGTTCTTCTGCAGGCTCCGGCACTGTTTCAGCAGGCGGATCTGGCTCTTGGTATCCAGTTCGTGCATCCCGGCAAAATGTTCCTCGGGTATCGACATCGACTCCCGTGAGGCGTGGCTTCTCATCAGCATTGCACGGGCGTGGTTGAGCGCACGGCCGAGGATAACGAAGGCAAAGTTGGGATCTTTAACCGGACCGATCACCGATTTGTTGGCACTGATCCTGAGCCACGGGGGCAGTCTCTCTTTTACCCAGTCCGCACCCAGCCAGCCGGAGAGACCGCCCAGCAGGCCGCCGCTCACCGTGCCGGTCATAAGCGTTGTTCCCCCCAGTCCGGCATCGGCGGCAAGGCCGATGGCGGCACCGGTACCTGTGCTGACCAGAACCAGTTGTCCCCGACTCAGCCCCCACATAGACCACTGCTCGCGGTCCATCAGCTCGCCCTGCTGCAGCCGTATCTCGGTCATCTCCGATTCGATATGGTGGTATAGAAACAGCGCCTCAAGTTGCTTTCGGTTCTCACTCTCCATCTGGTTGAGCTGACGGTTGAAGCTCACCACTTCGTCGGGGAGTAGCTGCTGCAACACCTCTATGCTCCCCTCAGGTTGCAGACGGGTCATCTGCCAGGTGAGCAGGCGATAGAGATTTTCGATGATGATCCGGGCGGCCTGCTGTAGTTTCAACTCCCGGTACTGCTCCAGTTCGGCAATCGCCTGGTCGAAGCGCTGTTGGTTATCGCTATCGAGCTGTCCGAAGGTCTGTAGTAGTTGCAGGTGCTGATCAAAGCCGGCGTTCATTGGGTCGAACAGGCGTACCAGACTGAAGTACTGGTTGAGGGCGCTCTGCCACTGTTCGACGTAGTCGTTGCCGCCGATGGGATTGATCAGAGCAAGACGGGGAGAGCCACTCCAGCGCAGAATCTCCATCTCGGTTTCGTACTCGGGACTATAGGGGAGGGAGCCGTCAACCACATAGATGATGCCCGCCCCGCTGACAATAGGGGTGAGTAGCTCCACCTCGTCCTTGAAACGGTCGCTGAGGGTGAAGGCATCGACAAACTGTTTTATCCGCTGGGGCTTTCTGTCGGCGGGAACCTCTTCTTGTGTAAGCCAGCTTAAACAGCTGCGTGCACGTTGAAAGCCGGGAGTGTCCACCAGTTCGAACACTACCCGCTGGTCCAGCTTGAGGGTGAAGTGTTGGGCGACACGGGTGGTGCCGGAGAGGGGTGAGATCTCCACCTGGTCGTTCTGGGTCAGTGCCGCCACCACTGATGACTTGCCCTTGTTGGGGTGGCCGACCACGGCAAATACAGGGTGTTTAACCATGCCGTTCTCCCGACAGAGGGTGTTGCAAAAATCCCCTCTCCCTACGAGGGAGAAGGTGAGGGGGATCAATAGCTAATCCATTGACTGAATTCACCCTCATCCTAACCTTCTCCCTCGTAGGGAGAAGGGACTGGTGCTTTTACGACACCCTCCGTAGGGGAGGGAACTGGAACTTTTACAGCACGCCCCGACAGCAGGTTGAAGCTCTCCGGCAGTTGGGGCATAAAGGCGCGCCAGGAGTGGTTGAGCTGCTCGGTACGCTCACTGCTCATGCCGCTCAGAGCAACCGGCCAGATAAAGTGGCTGCCGGGAGCTGAGCTGATCAGTTGGCAGAAGTCGGCCAGTTCACCGGTAGGGGGCTCCCACCCCTTGCAGATCAACAGCGTCTCTACTGACGATGCGGCGACAGCCTGGACTAACTGTGCCTCCTCCTCCAGTGGCTGCCAGAGGACTTCCGGCATAACCTTTTGCAGTTGCGTCTCTATATCCAGCCACTCTGATGGCGGCCAAACGCCCCAGCGCAGTATGCGTTTGCAGACGGGGAGGCCGCCACTATTGATCGCCGCCTCTTCACCATCGTGAAGCTGCTCCACGTTATCAGCCTCTTGATTTACCACCTCCGTTGTCATGCGTTGCCACAGACCGGTGATCAGGGCATCACTGTCGAGAAGCCTTCTCTGCATTACTCTCAGTTTACGGTAGTGGAAGCCGTAGCTCAGTAGACGCGGCAGTAACAGATAGGTCAGCAGAGACATCAGCAGGAATCGCCACCACTGGCCAAGCACAGCGGCATCATTCACTGCCATTGGTGCACTGCGAAAGTATTGAGTCTGCTCGATGAGGGTCAGTGTGGGGGCGGCATCGGGCCAGAGCCACTGCCAGGGCCAGGCGATGATGGAGGTCACTGCCAGTAGCGAATCGGGTGACAGGTCAAGGGTCGAGGACCAACCAAAGGCGAGGTCGGTCAGTAGGATATAGAGCAGCATCCCCAGCACCATACCGATGGCAAACAGAAGGGAGAACTGTTGACCGAGGAGCAGAGCTGTTTGCCGCAACAGTGGCTGGAGGGTGGAGCCTGCCGTGGGGCCACCTGGCCATTGGGGCAGTCGGCGTTTTATCAGTGGCAGGAGGGGGGCGCTGTCTGTAGAGAGCATCAGACCGATCACCCATACCAGGAGAGGAATAATTACGGCAAAGAGCAGCAGTAGCAGCAGGTTGATTCTCTCAAAGGTGTGGAACTCCAAAAGACCCGCTATCAGGAGGAAACCGGTGATCAGGCCGATAGCGCTGATAATGGATGACAGCAGAGAGAAAGGCTCTCCATCTCTCTCGCCGAAATACTCAAGCCATCCCCTCAGCTGCCCCCATTGACCCCTTTCATGCTGCTCCAGGTACCACTCCCGGTCACGGATATGGAGCGTCTGCCAGTCGGCCGTACGTTCCTGCTCCAGACGCAGTCGTAGTAGAGAGAGGAGGGCGCTTTTATGAATTAATCCCATGGTGGGCTAAGGGTACCTGAGTGGTCTGTCAGAGCATAGAGAACGTTTATGTAACCTGATTACCCCTGAAACTCAGCCGGAAATGAACGCGAATAAACGCGAATATGACACTTAATTTACTCTTCGCGGGTAAATGGTCGGGGTAATGGGTGTCAATAACCACCATGAGCTTGTTCAGATACTTTGCAATATGGGGTAGTCCAACTATTTGCGTTCATATGCACTTATTTGCGGCCAATGAGATGGAAGTGGAAATTAACTATCCACTATAAAAATAAAATTCTCATCAACTATCCACTCTCAGTTTTTCGGAATCCCTGGTCGTGCTCTATTTGTTTGAAATCATAAGATAAGTTCTATCTGGCCCATCTATTGCACTATCCCCTCCCCAAAGAGGCGCGCCTATAAATCAGAAACTGCGCCAACCACCTGTGCAACCGGAGGAACTCAGATGAGCGCTGATATGAGCGAAAGCGAGACCAACTTTTCACTGCTGGAGAAGCGGCTGGGGGTGTCACGAAGGACATTTCTCAAGTTCTGCTCCGGCGTGGCGGCCTCTATGGGGCTCTCCACCCACGCGGCAACAGCCATGGCCGCTGCGGTGGCGGACCCGAAAAAACGCCCGCCGGTGATTTGGCTCCACGGCCAGGAGTGTACCGGTCCTACAGAGGCGCTGCTGCGCTCCGAGCAGCCCTCTCTGGATCATCTGATTCTCGATCTTATCTCTCTTGACTATCACCAGACTCTGGATGCCGGTGCCGGTCACCATGTTGAGGAGATCAAGCGCAAGTCGATGGAGGCCAACAAGGGTAAGTACCTGCTGGTGATCGAGGGCGCTATTCCGGTGAAGGATGACGGCATCTACTGCAAAATCGGTGGTGAGACCATGCTCCACGCCACCAAAGAGGCGGCGGAACATGCGGCGGCGATCGTCGCGATTGGTTCCTGCGCCAGCTGGGGAGGTGTTCCTTCTGCGGGCATCAATCCCACTGGTGCCAAGGGTGCCCCTGATGTGTTGACGGACAAGACGGTGGTGACCATTCCCGGTTGTCCGCCCAACCCGGCAAACTTTATCGGCACCGTTCTCTATTTTGTTACCTACGGCAAGCTGCCGCCGATCGATCATCTGGGTCGCCCCAAGTGGGCCTATGGTCGTCTGATCCACGAAAACTGCTATCGCCGCCCCCACTTCGATGCCGGGCGCTTTGCTGAAGAGTTTGGCGATGACGGGCACCGCAAAGGCTGGTGTCTCTACAAGCTCGGTTGCAAGGGGCCGGAGACTTACAACAACTGCCCCAGCCTGGAGTACAACAATATTGGTGGTGGTGTCTGGCCTGTCGGTGTCGGCCACCCCTGTTTCGGTTGCTCCGAGGGGGGCGTCGGTTTCAATAAGCCGCTCTTCAGTCTTGCTGATGTGAAGACCCATACGCCACCTAACGCCTTCCCGACAATTGAAGACCGCGGAGGAGCCGGTGGCATGACAACGGGTGCGGCGGCGGTTGCCGGTGCCGCCGTGGGTGCGGCCATTGGCGCTACCGCCATGGCGGCGAAGAAGCTGGGCGAGAAAGAAGCCTCCTCTGATGATGGCCAAGGCTAGGGGGGCGAGATGAAACGAAGAGACTTTCTCAAGGCGGCGGTGGGAGGGGCAACTACCCTCTGCACCGTCGGTGTCGCCGAGGCGCGACCCAATCTGGAGCCGACGGAGAACGCCGTCGGCATGCTCTATGACTCCACCCTTTGCATCGGATGCAAAGCATGTGTCTCAAAGTGTAAGGAGGTGAACGACATGCCCCCCACCATGGAGGGTGATAACACCACCTGGGACTCCGCCCACGATCTCTCCGGCGAGACCCTCAATGTCATCAAGATCTACAAGGACGGTACGGCCAGGGTGAAGGACAGTGTGGTGGACGGCTTCGCTTTCGAAAAGCGCAGCTGCATGCACTGTGTCGATCCCGGCTGCGTCTCCGCTTGCCCCTGTACCGCCATGCGCAGGGACAGCCTCACCGGTATCGTCACTCATCATGCCGATGCCTGTATCGGCTGCCGTAACTGCATGGTGGCCTGCCCCTATAACGTCCCTCAGTTTGAGTACAACAAACTGTTTGGGCAAATCCATAAGTGTCAGATGTGTAATCAGGCCGGGGTCGAGCGTATCAGCAAGGGCGGCATGACCGGCTGTGCCGAGGTCTGTCCCACCGGCGCCACGCTGTTCGGCACACGCAAGGATCTTCTTGCCGAGGCGAAACGTCGCATGACATTGCAAGCGGGTGAGGTCTACAGCTATCCACGGGGCAATCTCAGTGATCCTTTCCATCCCCACGAAAAGGCGGTGCCTCACTACCGCAACCATATATGGGGGGAGAAGGAGGCCGGTGGCACCAATGTGATGCACATCTCATCGGTGCCTTTCGACAGGCTGGGTATGCCGCCGCTGGAGGAGCGCTCCGCCGCCTCCATTGCCGAGAGTGTTCAGCATACGATCTATAACTACATGGCACTGCCTGCCATTGCCCTTGCCGGACTCACCTTTGCGGTACGCCGCAACACTGAGGATGACGACCATGAAGGAGGTGAGTCATGAGTGGTCATAAAGCACTCAACAGCCGGATCATTACCCCCCCATTTCTCTTTCTTGCGCTGATTCTGCTGATCGGTGGCTACTTCGGCGTGCAGCGTTTCATGGAGGGTATGGGAGCGGTAAGCAACCTCAACGGTGGCTTCTCTTGGGGTATCTGGGTGGTCTATGACGTCGTTGTCGGTACCGCCTTTGCCTGCGGTGGCTATGCTCTGGCTTTTACCGTCTACGTATTCAACAAGGGCAAGTACCATCCACTGGTACGGCCGGCGGTACTGGCCAGTCTGCTGGGCTACGCCATGGGTGGTTTCGGCGCCTTCTTCGATATGGGACGCTTCTGGCAGTTCTACGAGATCTTCCTGCCGTGGAACTGGAACTTCAACTCAGTCATGTTGGAAGTGGGCCTCTGCGTTGCCGCCTACATTCTGATTCTGATCATTGAGTTCGCTCCGGCATTTCTTGAACGCATCGGTCAGAAGAAGCTACTCAAGGTGCTTAACAAGGTGCTTTTCCTATTTATCGCACTGGGAGTATTGCTGCCGACCATGCACCAGTCCTCTCTTGGATCGCTGCTGATCGCCATGGGACATAAGGTTCATCCACTGTGGCAGACGCTGCACTTCCAGCCGCTGCTGGCGATACTGACCGCACTGACCATGGGTTTCTCCATTGTTATTTTCGAGGCTTCATTCTCCACTGTTGGTTTCCGCCGCAGTTCTGAAACAGACCTGCTGGCGGGATTGGGAAAGGTGATTGTCGGACTTATTGCTGTGTTTCTGGCGGCGCGCCTGGTGATCCTGGCACTGCAGGGAAAACTGGGGCTGATCTTTACTGGTGACTTCGCCAGTCTGATGTTCCTGCTGGAGTTGGCGCTGTTTATCATTCCGCTGGTGATTCTGCTGTCACCCCAGCGGCGCAACCGTGGCGGCACGCTGCTGATCGCCGCGGTCTGCATGCTCTTTGCCGGTTCTCTCTATCGCTTCAACGCCTTCCTCTTCACCTACGATCCCGGTCCAGGTTTCAGCTACTTCCCATCGGTGCCGGAGATCATGATCACCCTGGGCATTATTGCTCTGGAGCTGATGGTCTATCTGGCAGTGGTTAAGAGACTCCCTGTGCTGCATCGCGAAGAGCACGCGTGAAAATATAAGAATTCTAGGAGATAAATTGTGACTACACGCATAACTGTTGACCCTATTACACGTATTGAGGGCCACCTTCGCATCGATGTGGAGGTGGGAGACGACGGTCTGGTGACCAAGGCCTGGTCATCGGGCCAGATGTGGCGGGGAATTGAGAAGATCCTGGTGGGGATGGATCCACGTGAGGCCTGGACCTATACCCAGCGCTTCTGCGGTGTCTGCACCACGGTTCACGCCATCACCTCCGTGCGGGCGGTAGAGAACGCCCTGCAGCTGGAGGTGCCGGTTAACGCCCAGCTGATCCGCAACATCATTCAGACCGCCCACGCCATTCAGGATCATATCGTCCACTTCTATCACCTGTCAGCGGTGGATTGGGTGGATGTGGTTTCGGCACTGAGTGCCGATCCGGTAGCCGCTTCCAAACTGGCGGAGAGCCTCTCCGACTGGCCTCTGAACGGCCCCCATGAGATGAAGGCGGTGCAGGAGCGTCTCAAGGCGTTCGTCGGCAGTGGACAGCTCGGCCCCTTCGCCAGCGGTTTCTGGGGACACCCCGCCATGAAACTGCCGCCGGAGGTGAATCTGCTGGCGGTGGCCCACTATCTACAAGCGCTGGAGGTACAGAACTACGCCAATAAGATTGTTGCCATTCTTGGCGGCAAGAGCCCACATATCCAGAATGTAGCGGTGGGGGGGGTCAGTAACTCCATCGGACACGATGCACCTTCGGTGCTCAATATTGAACGGCTGATGCTGATCAAAAACTTCATCGACAAGCTGGAGCCCTTCGTCAAGTCCACCTATATGACCGACGTACCGGCGATTGGCGCTTTCTATCTTGACTGGGCCGGTTATGGTGGCGGCGTGATGAACTACCTCTCCGTCCCCGATTGTCCCCAGGACAGCAAGGGCACGGTGTTTGATCTGCCCGGTGGCTATATCGAGAACGGCGACCTCTCCAGTCTGAAGAAGATCACCAACTTTAACGATGCCTACTTCCGTGAGGGTGTGGCCGAGAGTTCCAAGCACGCCTGGTATGAAGGTGACGCCACTCTGCATCCCTTCGACGGCACAACTGAACCCCAGTACACCGATTTCCAGGATGAGGGTCAGTACTCGTGGATCAAGGCACCTACCTTCTACGGCAAGCGTGCCGAGGTGGGACCGTTGGCCAATGTGCTGGTAGCGGTTGCCGGAGGCGATGAGCGCTATACAAAATATCTGAACCAGGCGATGGGTACGCTCAGAACGGTCTCCCAGAATCCGGATATTCCTCTTGCCGCGCTCCACTCCACCATTGGTCGCCACGCCGCCCGTGCGGTGCGCTGTGCAGTGATGATGGATACATTGAAGGATCAGTGGGAGAAGTTAGTAACAAATGTCGGCACGGGTGATGTGGACACTTTCAACGCCCCGGTATTCCCCAAGGGTGAGATCAGAGGAGTCGGTTTCCATGAAGCGCCCAGAGGGACGCTCTCACACTGGGTAGTGATTGAGGATGCCAAGATTAAAAACTACCAGGCGGTGGTGCCCAGTACCTGGAATGCCGGTGCTCGTGATGAAAATGATGAGCCGGGCCCCTACGAGTCGTCTCTGATAGGCAATCCGGTGGCCGATCCCGAGAATCCCCTTGAGGTGCTTCGTACCGTTCACTCCTTCGATCCCTGCATCGCCTGCGCCATCCACATGGTGGATACAGAGCAGAAGGAGATTGTGAAGGTGAGGGCGCTTTGAGATGGGAGGAAGGTGGGTGCGGTGCCCCCTTCTCAGGACACGCGGTGAATACCTCCATGTACGCTTACAGCAGCATCCCTGCTGCTGTAGGTCCTGAGAAGGGGGCACCGCATCCGCCTCCGGAGTTTTGAGGGATGGGGGGTGGTAATTAGTGGGTGCGGCGATATGTACCTCCCCTGTCGAGGGACGCCGTGAACCCATCCATGGGGGCTTGACTGCGGCATCCCTGCCGCAGACACCCTCGACAGGGGAGGTACATATCGCTCTTAAGTTATGTGCTGCTACCGCACAACACTCTTTGGTGATTTTGGGGGTGGCTGATGAAAGAAACAACGAGGCTGAAAATGAAAAACAGAATCAATTTTACAAAGATTACCTGGGCCTTGGTGGCGCTGCTTATACCCGCCATCACCCATGCCCATACAGCGACGGACAGCGGATTTCTCCACGACCTGTTTCACGATGAATTTCACCTGCTCGGCGGTGCCGGTCTGTTGGCGGTAATGGCAGTGGGAGTCTGGGCCATATATAACGGAGGGCGTGCCCTCTGGGCGCTGGCCGTCATCGGTGTTGCTGTTGCAGCAGCAGGTGTGGCTTTAGGTCTCTCCTGATGGAAGCGCATAAAAAAGAGATACTGGTACTCGGTATGGGCAACATCCTGATGCAGGATGAGGGGATTGGTGTGCGTGTTGTCGAGGAGTTGGAGTGTCGCTACCACCTGCCCGATGAGATCGAGGTGATGGATGGTGGTACCACCGGCACCGAGCTGTTGGAGCCGATGCGCGGTATCAAACATCTGATCGTAACCGACGCGGTGAATACCGGTGATCGCCACGGTACGCTTGTGCGAATAGTTGATCGTGAGGTGCCGGTCTTCTTTCAGACCAAGCTCTCCAATCACCAGTTGGGCCTCTCTGATCTTCTGGCGCTGTTAACGCTTACCGGTGAAGCACCGGAGCATGTCACTATCATCGGTATGGTGCCCCATTTTCTCACCAATAAGTTAGGTTTGAGCCCTGAAGCAGAGGTCGGTATTGATCCCATGGTGGCTATGCTGGTCAAAGAGCTGGAAGGTTTGGAGCTTGAGTTGCGTGAACGTAAAGTCCCGCTCAAAGGTTACTGGTCCCGGCAGGCTGAACTGGAAGCGAGCAAATGTGCATAGGCGCCCCGGTTCAGGTGGTCGAATCGAATGATTTTACCGCCCGCTGTCGTGATCGTAATGGTCAGGAGATGAGTGTAAATATGATGCTTGTCGGCCCGCAGCCAGTAGGTACTTGGGTGGTGAGTTTTCTTGGCTCAGCCCGCGATGTGCTGGCTCCGGAAGATGCCGAAAGTATCAATGCAGCGATGAGTGAGTTGGAGTTATTGGGCAGAGTTGCAGCACGCTGATCTGATTGTAGGAGCGAACTTGTTCGCGATCGGCTCCGAAGTAGGTTCATCGCGAACAAGCTCGATCCTGCCGAAGAGAGGCGCTATCTAAACAACAGGAAAAACCATGATTAACCCAGAATATCTTTCTGCTGATATCGAAGAGACCTTTACCCGCATCCAGAATGAGCAGATGAAGGATATCCCCATCCTTAACTACGCCATGGGTGTTGAAGCCGTTGCTTTTCAGGAGTGGTACGGCTGTTGTGTCGGTATTCTGATCACTCCCTGGTTTATGAACCTGATGCTCTTTCCTGAACGGGAGGGTGAGTGGGATGATCTTGCCATAGGCGAAAAGCAGAGCCACCATTTCCCTGCCGGGGATTATGAGTTCACTGTCAATGAGTTTGACGGAGTGGGCCGTTGCCAGACTTACCCGATTCACTCTCCGATGCATGAATTTTCCACCCACCAAGACGCGCTCTCAGTGGCGAACACCTTTATGGATCTTCTCATGATTGAGGTCGAGGACGGCAAGTGTGATAAGGAGGGGGATCGCTTCTCCCGCTTTCTGCAGGGTGATGAGATGGCACAGATTCAGCTGGATGAAGAGGAGGCTGAGGCTGCATGTCAATGTCCTTCACTGAAAGTTGAGGCTGATAGATCGATCAGTCGCCGCGATCTGCTGCGGGGTAATTTTCAGGGAAACCAACCCGGGTAACAGCCCAATGGCCCTTACTTAAGACTGATTTCTCGCGCAAAGGCGCAAAGATACCAAGGGCACTCACGAAACTGTATATGCAAGACTGAGCTTTTTCAGTAATTTCATGATTCATATACGTCCATATACCAATTCCCTTCTTGATTAGTACGAATGTTCAGCTATCGCATAAGCACCCGGTGATCGCACCCGTAGGAGCGGCTTTAGCCGCGATCCATGCTTCGATCTGGCACTGATCGCGGCTAAAGCCGCTCCTACAAGGGAGGGGCACTGCCTTTCTGGATAAGTGCGTGTAGGAGCCCCGCCCTCGAGGCGATAGGGCGGGCACATTGCTCACTATCTGCGCATGAATAAACTGCGTGGAACAGTAGTTTTGTACACAACCATTTAGTGGAATGTAGGGTTGAGTCTGCGCATAAATAGATGAATTAGGTGGAGATAAGATCGACATCATGGAAAGATAAGTTCCAATTATTATCCTATACTGGAAAGAAGGTGATCGATATGGCGGGTTTTGATCGGTTGGTACTCTGTTATCAATCTCTATGGTAAGCCTCTTTCCATTAACCTCACATAAGTGGCATATTGCTTGCAGTGCGTAGGGGAGAGAGTGGCTCTTCCAAGACAACAGTATGATCTCTAAGGTGATCAGGTGACGAAAGGTGGGTTAGAGTTAGGTCATGCATGAGATGTCACTGTGTGAAGGTATCCTTCAGGTGCTTGAAGAGAGTGCCGACAGCCAAGGTTTTACCAGCATAAAGACGGTCTGGCTGGAGATCGGTGTCCTTGCGGGCGTTGAGGTGGAGGCGATGCGTTTTGGCTTTGATGTCGTCATGAGGGGGTCGCTGGCTGAAGGGGCCAAGCTGGAGATTCTTCAACTACCCGGTGAAGCCTGGTGTATGCAGTGTGCCAAATCTGTTGAGGTCAAGCAGCGTTTCGATCAATGCCCGGATTGTGGTGGTTATCAATTACAGGTCACCGGTGGTGACCAGATGCAGATTAAAGAGCTGGAGGTGGAGTGATGTGTACCGTATGCGGTTGCGGTGAAGGCGAGACGCAAGTTGAGGGAGAAGAGCACACCCATGAACACCCCCATCACCATGGGCATGATCACGGGCATCACCACCATCACGACGATCACACCCACGATTATGGGCAGGGTCCGGCTCACGCTCACGCCCCCGGTCTTAGTCAGTCACGTATGGTCAAGATCGAACTGGATATTCTGAGTAAGAACAACGAGTATGCGGCAACCAACCGTCGCCGCTTTAGCGAGCAGGGGATACTGGCTTTAAACCTGGTCTCCAGCCCGGGCTCGGGAAAGACTACTCTGCTGACACGAACCATTGATAACCTCAAGGCCGATCTCGCCCTGGCAGTGATCGAAGGTGACCAACAGACCACCAACGATGCCGAGCGTATTCGTGAGACTGGAGTCAACGCGGTACAGATCAACACCGGCAAAGGGTGCCACCTCGACGGCCACATGGTGGGCCACGCTTTGGAGACCTTGAAGCCGGATGATCGCAGTGTGCTATTTATAGAAAATGTCGGCAATCTGGTTTGCCCCGCGGCTTTTGATCTTGGAGAGGCCCATAAGGTGGCCATACTCTCGGTCACCGAGGGTGAGGACAAGCCGATTAAATATCCCGATATGTTCCATGCCGCTGATCTGATGATCCTCAACAAGATCGATCTACTTCCCTATCTCGATTTTGATGTGGAGACGTGTATTGAGTATGCCCGACGAGTCAATCCCGGTATTAAGGTGCTGCAACTATCGGCCACTACGGGAGAGGGGATGGAGAGTTGGCAGCAATGGATCAAGGCTACTCGTGAGGTGGCGTTGATTGGTCACTTGGCTCCATGAGCTTTTTAAAATATAAAAGCGGAACGCAGAGTACGCAGAGAAGCACAGAGTACGCAGAGAAAAGCTTTTATAGAGGGATAGCGATCCAGTCTATCTGATTCTGATGAAAGCTTAATTAAAGGCACTTCTCCTTTTCCTATGGAGGGTGTCATAAAAGCTCCAGTTCCTTCTCCCTACGAGGGAGAAGGCTAGGATGAGGGTGAATGAGAGCAGGTGCTTGGCTTGTTCTAATCCCCCTCACCTCAACCTTCTCCCCGGTGGGGGGAGGGAGTGAATGGTTAAATATAGTAAGAGATGACTAAACCAAATGTGCCTCGCACTCCCCGCACAAATCGTTGAGATAGACGAAACAACCGACAACGCCATCGCTTCACTCGGTGGTGTAAAGAAAGAGATCTCCCTCGCTCTGGTGGAAGACGCCCGGGTGGGTGATTACGTACTCATTCACGTGGGTTACGCCCTCAATAAGGTGAGTGAAGAGGAGGCGGAAAAAACCTTGGCGCTGTTTGCCGAGGCAGGTCTTGCACCAGAGGTTGCAGGGTGAAATACGTCGATGAGTTCCGCTCGGGTGAACTGGCGACGAAGCTGGCTTCAGCAATAAGGGCAGAAGCGGAGAGCAGCAGAAATTACAATCTGATGGAGTTCTGTGGCGGACACACCCACGCTATCTTTCGTTATGGTGTGCAGGATCTGATGCCTGATAACGTCAACTTTATCCACGGCCCCGGCTGTCCGGTCTGCGTGCTGCCCATCGGTCGTATCGATAACGCCATCCATCTGGCAGAGCGCCACAACGTGATTCTTTGCACCTATGGTGATCTGTTACGCGTACCGGCAAGTGGGCGTAAAAGTCTGCTAAAGGTGAAGGGCACGGGGGCTGATATCCGTATGGTCTACTCCACCCAGGATGCCCTGAAGATCGCCCGCGATAATCCTGAACGCCAAGTAGTTTTTTTTGCCATCGGCTTTGAGACTACAACGCCACCGACCGCCGTTGCTATCAAACAGGCCAAGGCCCAAGGGCTGAAAAATTTCAGCGTCTTCTGTAACCATGTTCTTACCCCTGCAGCGATTCAGAATATCCTCGAGTCGCCCGAGGTGCGGGAGATCGGCTCGGTCTCCATTGATGGCTTTTTTGGTCCTTCCCATGTCAGCTCGGTTATCGGCAGTCGCCCCTATGAGTTTTTTGCCGAAGAGTTTCAACGGCCGGTGGTAATCGCAGGTTTTGAACCGCTGGATGTGATGCAGTCGGCGCTGATGCTGATTCGCCAACTTAATGAGGGACGGCACGAAGTTGAGAATGAATATACCCGGGTGGTGACAAGAGACGGTAATACCAAGGCACAGGCACTGGTCGCCGAAGTGCTGGAGCTGCGCCGAACCTTCGAGTGGCGCGGTTTGGGATTGGTGCCATACAGCGCACTACAGATAAAAGCCTCTTTTGCCGAGTTTGATGCCGAGAAACGTTTCGATATTCCGGCGGTTGAAGCTGCCGATGTTAAGGGGTGTGAGTGTCCCACCATTCTGCGCGGTGCAAAAAAGCCCACCGACTGCAAACTGTTTGGCACCGTCTGCACACCGGATAATCCCATGGGCTCCTGTATGGTCTCCTCCGAAGGGGCCTGCGCTGCGTACTGGAGTTACGGACGTTTTCGTGAGGCGGGATAGGTTTCTGGAAAAGCGGGACGCGAAGAACGCAGAGATTTCGCAGAGGTTTCGCAGAGGACGTAGAGAAAAGCTTATATGCCTTAAAACAACCTCTTTGTGGGTTGGGCTTCCCGGACACAGTTCGGTATATATTTTCGCTGAAGCTTGAATAGTGCATACCCTCTCCCTATGAGGGGGAGGGCCAGGGTGAGGGTGAATGAAATTGAAGGGTTAACTTTTGATCCCCCTCACCCCAACCCTCTCCCCAATTGGGGAGAGGGGGTGATCAGACAGCATTGAACAGAAATATAATGAGCAATAAAAGACACAACACCACTTTCAGTACAAGAAGCGGCACCGTCGATATGACCCACGGTAGTGGCGGTCGTTCCATGGCCCAGCTTATCGAGGGGCTGTTTTTCAAGTACCTGGATAATGAACTGCTGCGTCAGGCCAATGACCAGGCGGCTTTCAATGTGCCTGCCGGGCGTATGGTGATGAGTACCGATGGCCATGTGATTTCACCGCTCTTTTTCCCCGGTGGAGACATCGGTTCTCTTTCGGTTCACGGCACCGTCAACGATGTCGCCATGTCTGGCGCCAAGCCACTCTATCTGGCCGCCGGGTTTATTCTTGAAGAGGGTTTTCCACTGGCCGATCTGGATCGCATTGTTGCCAGTATGGGGGCTGCGGCCAACAGAGCGGGCGTACCCATTGTCACCGGCGACACCAAGGTGGTTGAGAAGGGCAAGGGTGACGGTATCTTTATCACCACCACCGGTATTGGCGTGGTGCCTGAAGGTGTTGAAATTTCCGGTGATCTGGCCCGTCAGGGTGATGCAATTCTGGTCAGCGGCAGCCTCGGTGATCACGGTGTGGCGATCATGTCGAGCCGGGAGAATCTGGAGTTTGAAACCACCATCGAGTCTGACTCCGCCGCCCTCCATACCCTAGTGGCCGATATGGTGGCGGCGGTACCTGCTATTCACTGCCTGCGTGATCCGACCCGCGGTGGGTTGGCCAGCACCCTCAACGAGCTTGCACAACAATCGGGTGTCGGCATGAAGTTGAATGAGCCGGCTATTCCCATCAAACCTCAGGTAGCCGCCGCCTGTGAGCTGCTTGGACTAGACCCCCTCTATGTAGCCAATGAAGGCAAGCTGATCTGTATTTGTAAACAGAGTGATGCAGAAACGTTACTGGCGGTGATGAAGCAACATCCACTAGGCACAGATGCCGCCATCATCGGAGAAGTGGTGGAAGATGAACTCGGCTTCGTGCAGATGGAGACCAGCTTCGGTGGCAGCCGTGTGGTGGATTGGCTGGCGGGAGAGCAGTTGCCGAGGATTTGTTGAATTTAGTGATATGGATAGTGCGAGCACCAGTTCCCTTTCCCTATAGAGGGTGTCGCAAAAGTCCCCTCTCCCCACCGGGGAGAGGGTTAGGGTGAGGGGGATCAATAGATAACTTATTGACTTAATACACCCTCATCCTAACCTTCTCCCTCGTAGGGAGAAGGGACTGGTGCTTTTACGACACCCTCCTATAAGGGAGAGGGCTAGGGTGAGGGTGAATAGATAAAATGGACCTGATCAATAATGCCAGGGAGTTAAGGCATAACCAAACCGATGCCGAGATGCTGTTGTGGAGCAAACTGAGAAAGAGGCAGCTCAATGGATGCAAGTTTAGAAGGCAGTTTCCTGTTCATCCATATATTGTGGATTTTGCCTGTCTTTCAGAGAGGCTGATTATTGAACTGGATGGTGGTCAGCACGCTGAGCAAAAAGCCTACGATGAAAAGCGAACAGCATACTTGGAGTCTAAGGGATTTCGACTTCTCAGATATTGGAATAATGAGGTTTTGGGACAGCTGCAGGAAGTTGTTGATGATATTCAGAATCAGCTGATGATTGATTCTTCAACTCCCCCTCACCCCAGCCCTCTCCCCGGTGGGGAGAGGGAGTAAAAGGCAGCTCTTTACAGCCAAAGGTGTAGTGATTAAAACCATGAAAATACTGTTTCTAACTCACGCCTTTAACAGCCTAACCCAGCGGCTGTTTGTTGAGTTGCGTGAGAAGAACCATGAGGTCTCTGTTGAGTTCGATATTAACGATACAGTGGCGGAAGAGGCGGTGGCGCTCTATCAGCCAGATCTGATTATCGCCCCCTTTCTCAAACGTGCCATCTCCGAATCCATCTGGGGTAATTACGTTTGTCTGGTTGTCCATCCCGGGATCATAGGTGACAGAGGCCCCTCCGCTCTGGACTGGGCGGTACTAAACAATGAATCCACCTGGGGCGTGACTGTACTACAGGCCAACGCCGAGATGGATGGTGGGGATGTCTGGGCCTCGGCTGAGTTTCCCAGGTGCAGTGCAACCAAGGCGGGTCTCTACCGCCATGAGGTGACGGCAGCAGCGGTGACGGCAGTGCTGACGGCAGTAGAGCGATTTGAGCAGGGTGACTACACGCCACAACCCCTCCATGAGTCTGCCCCATCACTGCGGGGACAGCTGCGTCCACTGATGAAACAGGATGATCGCAGGATCAACTGGCAAAGGGATGATACGGAGACGGTACTGAGAAAGATTCGCTGTGCCGATGGTTTTCCCGGAGTGCGTGACAAGCTACTTGACCAAGACCTCTTTCTTTACGATGCCAAAGCGGAAGGAAAACTGGGCGGTAAGCCCGGCCAGGTGATCGCCCGCTGTGGGCCGGCAATATGCCGTGCAACGGTGGATGGTGCGGTATGGATCGGCCATCTGCGTGATAAGAAGGGTGGGCACCCGTTCAAGCTGCCGGCAACCCGACTATTGGCTGAGGAAGTGACCATGCTGCCGGAGGTCTCTGCTGATGAAACCAGCGGCTACCGTGAGATCTGGTATGAAGAGGAGGGGGAGGTGGGCTATCTCTATTTCCCCTTCTACAATGGTGCCATGGGCAGCAATCAATGTGCCGCTCTGCTAACGGCCTATCGTGAGGCGAAGCAGCAGAACAGCCGTATCATCGTTTTAATGGGCGGCCCCGATTTCTGGTCCAACGGTATGCACCTCAATTTGATTGAGGCGGCGGAGAGCCCGGCGGACGAGTCCTGGCGCAACATCAACGCCATAGACGATCTGGCGAGGGAGATCATCAATACCGATAGCCATATGACTATCGCCGCGCTGCAGGGCAATGCAGGGGCCGGTGGTGTCTTTCTCGCCCGCGCCTGTGATCGGGTGTGGGCCCGTGAGGGTGTCATTCTCAATCCCCACTACAAGGATATGGGCAACCTCTACGGCTCTGAGTACTGGAGCTATCTGCTGCCGCACTATGCCGGTGAAGAGAACGCCCATCTTATCTCCCAGGCGCGCCTGCCCATGGGGACTAAGGAGGCGTGTGGCTTGGGACTGGTGGATGTTATTTTTCAGACTGACTCACAGGGCTTTATCGAATCGATTAAACATCGGGCAAGTGCCTGGGCAGGGTCATCCGAATTTCAGCATCTGCTGCAACAGAAAAATGAGCAGCGCAGAAATGACGAAGCGCTGAACTCCCTGGAGAATTATCGCGAAGATGAGCTCGAGCACATGCGTCGCAACTTTTATGGCTTCGATCCAAGCTATCACATTGCGCGATATAACTTCGTTTACAAGGTGCCGAAGTCCCGCACCCCGCTGACCATCGCTATACACAGACGGCGGTCAGACATCGTTAGGAGGGATCATCCTAGATTCCGCAGTTGACCGCTCCATTCTGAGGCTAAGTGACTGATATGAACACCATTGACTTCAACCTTCCCTTTCACTTGCTGGGTGAGCCACGCTACAGCGTGAATTGCACGCTTGCGGTGGCGTATGGCTGCGTTACAACTCCTTGGAATAGACAGAAAATTGCTCCTGCATTTTCTGCATACCGTCCATCCATGGACATAAATAACTATTCTGCGTTGTTGTGCCTTGCCCTACACCACCGCAAACGCACACTTCACGCTGTCCAACTACGGATTCTAGGATCATGACATCATTACCCACACTGCTGGTTGTTGACGATGAGGTGCGTAGTCTGGAGACCTTGGAGCGCATCCTTGAGGATGACTTCGATGTGAAGACAGCACTCAATGTTCAGGAGGCGGAGGAGATACTCAACAAGGAGTGGGTACAAATTATTCTTTGCGATCAACGTATGCCGGAGATGACCGGTGTCGAATTTCTCAAGCAAGTACGAGAGCAGTGGCCGGATGTGATTCGCATGATTATCTCCGGCTATACCGACTCGGAAGATATTATAAGTGCAGTAAATGAAGCTGGTATCTACCAATACATCACTAAACCCTGGCACCCCGATAACCTGATACTCACGCTCAAAAATGCTACCCGTCTGTTAGAACTGCAGCGGCAGAATGAGATTTTGTCTGTTGAACTGAAACAGACACCCGGTCGCCTGGAAGCGGCGATGACTGTCAAAAGAGAGACGCTGCGTGATCGTTACCAGTGTGAGGATGGCATTGTACGCACCGCCGAAAGTTGTATGAACGGAGTCTGCGACAAGCTGCGCCGGATCTCACCCTACGATGTTTCGGTGCTGTTGACCGGTGAGTCAGGCACCGGCAAGGAGCTGGCGGCGCGTGCACTCCACTACAACAGCCTGCGCTGGGAACAGCCGTTTGTGGTAGAGAACTGTGGTGCGCTTCCTGATGAGTTGCTGGAGAGTGAACTGTTTGGCTACAAGCGGGGCGCATTCACCGGCGCGGTGGAGGATCGTGTCGGGCTGTTCGAACGTGCCGATGGCGGCACCGTCTTTCTCGATGAGATCGGCGAGGTCTCTGCATCCTTTCAGGTGAAGCTTTTGCGGGTGTTGCAGGAGGGCGAGATTCGCCCTCTGGGCAGTGGCCGCACGCGGCAGATTAATGTGCGGGTGGTGGCTGCCACCAATAAGGATCTGGAAGAGGAGGTGCGGGCCGGACGTTTCCGCGAGGATCTCTACTATCGCCTTGCGACGGTCACCGTGCAGCTGCCACCCCTAAGAGTGCGTGCCGTAGATATTCCAATACTGGCCAACAGCTTGTTGGAGTCTGCAATGCAGAGCCTCGGAAAACGTGTGAATGGCCTCACGGATGAAGCTCTGGCCTGTATGCAGGCCTACCATTGGCCGGGTAACGTGCGTGAACTGCAAAACGAACTGCAGCACATGCTGGTAATGGGGGATGGTGAATGGCTGGGGGCTGAGCTGCTCTCGCCAAGAGTGCTGTGGGCGGCTCCGCTGGATGATGAACCGGTACTTGAGTTGCCGGCGGGTGTTGCCGGTACGCTCAAGGAGCGGGTGGAATCCCTTGAAGCACGAATTTTGAAAGAGAGCCTGATTCGTCATCGCTGGAACAAGAGCCGCGCCGCCAAAGAGTTGGGGCTGTCACGCGTAGGTCTGCGCAGCAAACTGGAGCGTTACGGCCTGGAGAAAGTGGAGCAGATACACGAGGTGGGGGATGAGAAGGCACTGAATTAGCTGGTTCCCCATGTGTAGGAGCGAACTTGTTCGCGACCGGCTCCGGTGCGTGTTCATCGCGAACAGGTTCGCTCCTACCCGTGTTGGTGCTATGAAAAGAAGGAAAAGATGTTGATAAAGCAGCAAGGACAACCATGGCTAAACCCAAACAGAGTCTGATCAACCAGGCCGGTGTCACCGAGTCGTTGGACCTCAATCCAACCACCGAGCACGCCTGGATCGAGGTGATCCAGAAGATGGATGCGGTCTATGCCGATCTGGTTCACTACCAGGTGGAGCTGGAGCAGAAAAACTCCGCTCTGGAGGAGGCCCAGCAGTTTATTCGCAGTGTACTGGCTGCGATCACCGATGTGCTTATCGTCTGCGATCTGCAGGGACGGATTCAACAGGTCAACCGGGCATTGGAGATAATGACCGGGAAGGATGAGGAGTCGCTACTTGGAAAGCAGGTCACACAATTATTTGGTGAGGAGTCTCTTGCCCTGGTGGATCGCTTTCCTGAAAAGCTGGGATCGGAGTCGATAGTCGATTGCGAGGTGAGCCTGATCGGTGCCGATGGCCGTGCAGCACCTCTGGCGATGAATTGCTCCTCCCGCTACGATCATGAAGGGCGTTTGCTGGGCATGGTACTGATCGGCCGTCCCATTGGTGAGTTGCGCCGTGCCTACGGTGATCTCAATGAGGCCCATGAAGCACTAAAGCAGACTCAGCAGCAGCTGGTTCATTCTGAGAAGATGGCCTCTTTGGGCCGCTTGGTGGCCGGTGTCGCGCACGAACTGAACAACCCCATTAGCTTTGTCTTTGGCAATATGCACGCCCTCAAACGTTATGGTGGACGTATAACGCAATACCTCACCGCTGTTGATCAGGCCGTGAAAACAGATCACTTGTTGAAGCTGCGTAAAGAGTTGAAGGTGGATCGTATTCTCAATGACATGGAGTCACTGATCGAAGGCACTCTGGAGGGGGCGGAGCGGGTCAGTGATATCGTTCAGGATCTGCGCCGATACTCCGGTGGTCAGCCCGAGGCCACCAGCCGCTTTAACTTATCACAGGTGGTGGAGACTGCCGCCCGGTGGGTGGTCAAGGCGTGTCGGGTGAAACCGAAGATCGACTACACAATACCGGAGGGCGTGGAACTGACCGGTAGCAAGGGAAAGATTCATCAGATTATTGTCAATCTGGTACAAAATGCTGCAGATGTAATGGAGGATCAGGCTGTACCGAAACTCTGGATCAGCTGTGGTTTTGATGAGGATAACAGGGTCTGGATCAAGGTGAGAGATAACGGTCCTGGGATACCTGAAGCCCGTCTAAGTGAGGTGTTCGATCCCTTCTTTACCACCAAGCCGGTGGGCAAGGGAACCGGCCTCGGGCTCTATATCAGCTATGGTCTGGCCAAGGAGATGGGTGGAGACCTGCGGGTTAGCAATCATCCTCAAGGGGGGGCTGAATTCATCCTCGAACTGCCGGGAGAGGAGATGGCTGATGGCTGACAGAAAAAATCTGCTATGGCTGCAATCGGGCGGTTGCGGCGGCTGTACCCTCTCCCTATTGGGGGCGGAGTCGCCTGACTTGCTGACAACGCTGGCGAGTGTGGGTATAGATCTGCTCTGGCACCCGGCATTGAGTGCAGCCTCCTGTAGTGAAGTGCCCAGGCTGTTGGAACAGATTGTTAACGATGAGATCCCCCTGGATATTCTCTGTCTTGAGGGTTCGGTAATACGCGGCCCTGACGGTAGTGGTGCATTTCATCGTCTGGCGGGTAGCGACAAGACAATGATGGTCTGGATAGAGCAGCTTGCCGCCAGAGTGGGTCAGGTGCTGGCGGTGGGTAGTTGTGCGGCGTATGGCGGCGTCACTGCCGGTGGTTGTAATCCCGGTGAAGCCTGTGGTCTGCAGTATGAGGGGAGCAGAACCGGTGGCTTGTTAGGCGCTGAGTTTGTGGGGAGCGAGGGATTGCCGGTGATTAATATTGCCGGTTGCCCAATTCACCCCAATTGGCTGACTGAAACCCTGGTGGAGATGGCCTGGGGGGAGATGAGTGCAGCGTCACTCGACGAACTGGGTAGGCCGAGAAGCTATGCTGACCATCTGGTACACCACGGCTGTCCACGTAACGAATATTACGAGTTCAAGGCCAGCGCCGGGCTGCCATCACAGCTGGGTTGTCTGATGGAGCACCAGGGGTGTCTCGGCACCCAGGCCCATGGTGACTGTAATACCCGCTTATGGAACGGTGAGGGTTCTTGCCTGCGCGGCGGCTACGCCTGTATCAACTGTACAGCACCGGGCTTCGAAGAGCCGGGCCACGGCTTTACCGAGACACCCAAGATTGCCGGTATCCCCATCGGCCTGCCGACGGATATGCCGAAGGCGTGGTTTGTCGCCCTGGCATCACTCTCCAAAGCCGCGACGCCGACCCGCCTGAAAGAGAATGCGGTGGCCGATCATATTGTTGTTCCTCCCACTAACCGGACTAAGGATAAACCATGAGTCGTCGTATTGTCGGGCCTTTCAATCGGGTGGAGGGGGATCTGGAAGTGCAACTGGAGATCAGTGACGGCGAGGTGAAAAATGCCTGGGTGGTGTCGCCGATGTATCGCGGTTTTGAGCAGATTCTTCAGGGTAAAGAACCAAGGGATGCCTTGGTCTACACCCCCCGTATCTGCGGTATCTGCTCGGTATCCCAGTCGGTGGCATCGGCGCGTGCGATTGCCGATGCCCAGAAGTTGCCTATGCCGGCCAACGGTACACTCTCCCACAACCTGCTGCTGGCCAATGAGAACGCGGCGGATCACCTCACCCACTTCTACCTCTTCTTTATGCCCGACTTTGTTAATGACGTATATGCCAAAGAGCCATGGTGCGGTGCGGCCGCACAACGTTTTAAGGCGATCAAAGGGAGTGCGATAAAAGAGTTGTTACCGGCCAGAGCCGAGTTTATGCACCTGATGGGACTGCTTGCCGGTAAGTGGCCGCATAGTCTGGCTATTCAGCCGGGGGGCAGCAGCCGCCCGATTGAAGTGCAGGAGAAGGCCAGGATTCAGGCAATACTCTATAGCTTCCGTCAATTTCTCGAGTCAACCTTGTTTGGTGATTCGCTGGAGCGGATAGTGGCACTCGACTCATCTGCAGCATTGGAGAGCTGGACCACAGAGGGGACAGCTCAAAGCAGCGACTTCCGCCACTTTCTTCATATCTCAGCGGCCCTTGGTCTGGAGAGGCTGGGGCGTGCCGCTGATCGCTTTATGAGTTACGGTGCCTATCGCGACCACAAGGGAGAGCCACTGTTTGCTGAAGGCAGTTGGGATGGGCGGCTGGGTGAGGTCGATCACCAACAGATAACCGAAGACCTTTCTCATAGCTGGATGCGCCATCAAGCCGAGCCCAAGCACCCTTATGAAGGGATCACCCTGCCGGATGCAGAAGCAGAGGGCGGATATAGCTGGTGTAAGGCACCGCGAATGGCGGGTGAAGTGATGGAGGTGGGTGCGCTGGCAAGGCAGCAGGTGGCCGGTCATCCGCTGATAAGAGATCTGGTTCAACAGAGTGGCGGCAACGTCCGCAACCGGGTCATTGCCCGTCTGCTGGAGGTCGCACGGCTTGTTATCGCCATGGAGCAGTGGAGCCGTGAACTGACACCCAAAGAGCCTTTCTGCTACAACGCCCCCATGCCCAAGGATGCCGTCGGTTGCGGCCTGGTGGAAGCGGCACGGGGTGGTCTCGGTCACTGGATAAAGATCAAGAAGGGGCGCATTCTCAACTACCAGATCATTGCCCCCACCACCTGGAACTTCTCACCCCGTGATGCAGGGGGAACGCCCGGCGCGCTGGAGCAGGCGCTGGTCGGTGCAACCGTTAGGGAAGGGGAGGTTGATCCTGTCTCGGTACAACATATCGTGAGATCGTTTGATCCTTGTATGGTCTGTACCGTGCATTAGATATAGGTTTTATCTCTACACCGGCTGAGCTCTATCAGCTGCAACAGTCTCAGCTGTCAGCACTGGAGCGGATGGGGGAGAAATCTGCATCTAATTTGATCCAAGCGCTGGCGAAGAGCAAGGCGACTACCCTCGGTCGCTTCCTCTTCGCCTTGGGTATCAGAGAAGTGGGCGAGACCACCGCTCAGTCGCTGACACGCCGCTACGGTGATCTTGTACTGGCAAGGGGAGCCGGTTCACAGTATCACTGCCTTTACATGTGTGAGATCTAAAACCTCAGGTAGAGAATTCGTGAGCTACTGTTCGCTATGAATCGGCTAGACTGATAACAGCAGCGAGCTGTTTTCAGGAGATTCGCATGACCGAAGATGAGTCTACCGATCAAACTCCCCGCGACGGTGATAAGACCGACGTTGAGGCTAGAGTGCGCCCCCAGCGGCAACACCTGGTCTCTGAGCTTTTGGAGATTATCCGGGAGCGTGAGGAGCTGGCCGATGAGATGCAGGATTACCCTCTGGAGGTGGATGGACTGTTGCGTGATGCATTGCGTGAGGGCGCTACCGATATTCATCTGGACCCCCGCCGTCAAGGACTATTGGTACGTATGCGTATTGACGGCATTGTGCTGGACGCCACACTGCTAAATCATGATCAGGCTACCCGTCTCATCAACCAGTTCAAGAGCATGGTGCAACTCAGCCCGGTGACCCACTTTCTCCCGGAAGAGGGGCGGGCCGGCTACGATCTTGATGGGGAGAGCCTAAGCCTGCGCTTGACAGAAATTCCCTGCCTCAACGGCAACAAGATCAATGTCCGTCTTTTTCGTCACCAGCCGGCACCTCACCAGTTGGATCAGCTCGGTCTTCACGAGAAGGCGCTTGAAGATCTGCAGGAGTGGATTGGTAATATCAGTGGCATGCTGTTGGTGTGCGGTCCGGCAGGGAGTGGAAAGACCACCACACTCTACGCCCTACTGCATCAGTTAAGACTGCATGAGATCAATGTGGTGACAATCGAAGATCCTGTGGAGTATGAGATCGACGGCATTAACCATATGCAGGTCGATCAACAGCATGGATTGGATTTCGCCAGTGGCCTGCAGGCAATTTTACGGCTTGACCCCGACTATTTGATGCTGGGCGAGATCCGTGATGCCGCTTCTGCACACGCCGCCCTTGCTGCGGCTGCCAGCGGCCATCCATTGATGAGCACACTACACAGCCGTGATGCCGTGGGGGTGGTTGATGCGCTGAGAAATATGGGGCTGAACGGTCACGATATCTCGGCCAATCTGATGCTGGTTTTGGCCCAACGCCTGGTGCGGATGCTCTGTCCCCACTGTAAGAGCGAAGAGCCTCCCACTGAGGAGGAGCGGCAGTGGTTGCAACTGCTGGGGCGGGAGGTGCCGGAGCGGGTGAGTCGCGCCAATGGCTGTGGTAGCTGCAAAGGGTTGGGCTACCTTGGTCGTACGGGCGTTTTTGAGGTTTGGCGTAGCGATCCCGATGAGTATGAGATGATACTCGAAGGGGCGGATCGCCGTACCCTCTATCGTCATCTTGCCCAGCGTAACCACCGATTTCTTTTGGACGATGGTCTGACTAAGGTGGCGCAAGGGATAACCACACTCTCCGAGCTGCGTGGCATGGGCGGCTTCAGTGCGCTTCCTGCAGTTGATCGCGACTAAAGCTCGCAGTTAAAGCCTCTCCAGCTGTTTCAGGATCTCTGCAGGCTCCATTCGTTGGGTGTAGTCGGCATCAATGAAACTGTACCGGATCACTCCATCACTACCGATGATGTAGGTTGCCGGTACCGGCAGTTGATCCAAGCCATGCCTCCGCTCAATGCCTTAGCGAGGATCCATGCTGTAGGCAGCTCTTGTCGTTCAATTTGTTGGCTTTGACTATAGTTCACCCTTAAACGAGATGAATTTTCACCATGAATAGAGCAGGACAATAACTCTATGGATTTTGAATGGGTTGCCATAGCACCGGGATGAGTAAAGGGGTCAAAGCCCTTAACACAATTGCCTCTTACCTGGGCAGTGCAGCCAATCATCCTGCTAATCACCCTTTTCGTCCTTCGCTTTTAGCAGTGGTTTAATCAGATCCATGGGTAGGGGAAATACCAGGGTGTGGGTCTTGTCCCCTGCGATCTCGGTTAAGGTCTCGAGGTAACGCAGCTGGATGGCCTGGGGCTGCTCGGCCAGAATCCTGGCCGCCTCCACCAACTTTTCAGCCGCCTGCTGTTCGCCCTGGGCGTGGATGATCTTAGCGCGGCGGGAGCGTTCCGCCTCGGCCTGTCTGGCGATGGCGCGAATCATGCTGTCGTCCAGGTCGACATGCTTAAGCTCCACGTTGGAGACCTTGATGCCCCAGGCATCGGTCTGTTCGTCGAGGATGGCACGCACGTCGTCATTGAGCCGCTCCCGCTCGGCCAGCATCTCATCCAGCTCATGCTGGCCGAGGACAGAACGGAGGGTGGTCTGGGCCAGTTCACTGGTGGCGAGCATGAAGTCCTCCACCTGGATGATGGCCTTCTCCGGATCGAGCACCCGAAAGTAGACCACCGCGTTGACCTTGACCGAGACGTTGTCGCGCGAGATGACGTCCTGGGTCGGCACGTCCAAGACGATGGTGCGCAGGTCCACCCGCACCATCTGCTGGATCACCGGGATGATGACGATCAGGCCGGGCCCCTTCACTTGCCAGAAGCGCCCAAGCAAAAAGACCACCCCGCGCTGATACTCGCGCAGTATCTTCAGTGCAGAGACGAGAAAGAGTATAACCAGAACAGCGATGATCCCCCAGATTTGCAGCATCATGATACTTTCTCCTCTATTGGCGTGACTTGCAGTACCAGCCCATCCCGGCCGGTGACCCGTACCCGTTGATGTTTATGCAGGGAGCAGTCCGCTCGCGCTGCCCAGATCTCGCCATGTACCCGCACCTCACCCTGGTCGGTAAAGTCAGCGATGACACTCCCGGTGGCGCCCAGTAACTCCTCGCCGCCACTCACCACCGGCCGGCGCCGTGACTCCAGAGCCATGCCCACTACCACCACCAAGAGCACGGCACTGGCCACTGCCACGGTGAAGATCAGCGGCAGAGAGATGCCATAACCGGGCAGATCGGTATCGATGAGGATCAGTGAACCGAAGACAAAGGCGATGACGCCACCGACCCCCAGAGCACCAAAGCTGGGAACGAAGGCTTCGGCCATCATCAAGGCAATGGCCAGTATGATCAGGGCGACGCCGGCGTAGTTGACCGGCAGTATATGGAAGGCATAGAGGGCCAGCAGCAGGGCGATGGCGCCCGCCGTCCCCGGCAAGAGGGCGCCGGGATTGGCAAACTCGTAGATCAGGCCGTAGATGCCGACCAGCATGAGGATGTAGGCGACGTTGGGATTGCTGATGATAGAGAGCAGTCGGCTTCGCCAGTCGGGCTCGATCAGGGTCAGCCGCAGATCCCTGGTCGCCAGGATGATGCTGCCCGATCCCAGTCGCACCTCTCGGCCGTCCAACTGCCTGAGCAGATCGACCTGATCTTCTGCGATGAGGTCAATCACCCCCAGCTCCAGCGCCTCCTGGGCAGATAGGCTCTCACCTTGACGTACCGCCAGTTCCACCCATTCGGAGTTGCGCCCACGCAGACGCGCCAGACTGCGAAGATAGGCGGTGGCGTCATTGATCAGCTTGCGCTCCCCGGCGCTCTTCGGCTTAGCTGGCGCATCCGCTTCATCGCCGCTTTCGTCGGGCTTATCGACCTTGGGAAGGCCGCCCAGCGTGACCGGGGTTGCGGCACCGAGATTGGTGCCCGGTGCCATCGCCGCTACATGGCTGGCGTAGAGAATGTAGGTGCCGGCACTGGCCGCCCGCGCCCCCCCGGGAGCGACATAGCCGACCACGGGGATAGAGGAGGCAAGGAGACGCTTGATGATGGCGCGCATCGAAGTGTCAAGGCCACCCGGGGTATCCATGCGTAGCACGACCAGTGCAACCGCTTCCTCCTCGGCCCGATCCAGAACGCGGTCGACATAGTCCGCCGTGGCTGGACCTATAGCCCCTTCAACATCCAGGACGATGCCTCTCGCACCGCCTTCTTCGGCGGCACCCATAGGGCCTGCGAAGAGCAGCAGGGAGAGCAGCAGTAAATGGTACAAAGCCGGTTTGCGCATCAGTTAACTCCAGCATCCCTGGGAAGTTCTGAGTCACTCTGGGTAGGCTTGGTTGTGGAGTAGAAACCTTTGCACCAAGGTACAAAACGCAGGTAACAGACCACAGCGGCCAATGTTTGCAGTGCAGATTCGGACGTTCTGACCGCAAAGAGAATGCCTATGACTTGTTAATAAGTTCTCTACAAACAAGCTTAGTCCATCTCTCTTGTTCTGTCCCAAAGGACGCGGGCGCGAGGCGCACCAGCATGGCAGGCAGGTTGATATCCACACCGGTGGAAAAGTAGACCCAGGCAGGGAAGCGGGGATTGATCTTGACGAGATGGATACGGTCACCTTCCACGCGGCACTCCATCTCCAGGACGCCGCACCAATGGATCAGGTGATAGGCGCGCGCCTACTTTGAGTGCCAGTAATAGATGTTGGCCAGTATCTATTTCAGTGTGGTATTTCTCTGGTTGTGGTACACCGAACAAGCGATCTACTTCCGGGAATATAATCTCGTTAAAGTCTGACCCTTATTATTTGCTTTTATTGTCTCATAACCTCTGGGCAGCACTGTTGGCAAGCTCCTTCAGCAACTCAAACTGGGGTGATCCTTCTTTAATATTCAGTCTAACCGGAGATAAGGTCACCATATAATCATCCTTCACAATGCCGAAAATTGCCAAGCCGCTGGCGATTCCATACTCAGGATTCTCTTGCTGAATGGCTGCCGCAGCCTGACCACTCAATCCCTCCACATCAATCACTCGATAACCATCTCCCATATCGATACTGCTCCGCACGCTTGCAGGAGCGGACAAGACTTGAAGAATCAGGCTGGAAATCCCTTCAGCGGGCCACACACACCCTTGGATATTAGGCGTCGGTGAACTGACTCCTCCCGGACCAGGAGATTCGGTAAACAGACCATCCACCTCTTCCTGTGTGAGGAGGCTGCAAGCATCGACTGCCTCAGTCTTTTTTTCCACCATCGTCTCAGAAGTTTTTTCACTATTATCACAAGCAGAAAGGATTGGCAGCATCACAAAGAACATCGCAGTAAGAAAAATTTTAGACTTCTTCATTGGGGTTTCTCATAATTAAAAAAGGGCAGTAATTATTCAATACTATGCCGTAACTGTTCAGATTGCCCCTAAAACTCGTCAGTTCAAGGCGCAAAATATGAGTTTACAAGTGTAAATGATCATTCCCGGTCAGTTGTCCCCGCTGGAGTCTCACATATCAAGCTCCACTCACCGGTCGACACCACCTCTATGATTAAGGCAAAGTCAATCGAAAGGAACGACAGGGATGTCCGTCTGCGCTGCTCAACGCCACCAACAGCCAACCCCCGAAACCTGCGTATACCAGCGCCGAAGGCCAGATCCCCCTTACCTATCATCCGGTCCCGGATATAGCCTGAGAGATTGTTAAGAATGTTAGGCTGGGTTTCTGTTGCTTGTATAGGACACAGTTGCTTGTATGCGTACGAAAAATTGTGGAATATACGGCCTGGAACCATAATCGGGCTTATGTGAAAAGGGAGGTTGCCGGGCTTTTGGGTATGCTGATGGCCCAAGGCGCCGGCCGCATCTGCTGACAGCAAATTCCTATCCCTTTCGGGTCATTGTCCACTAAATTTTCCCGGAATATTGTTATGGTAGAACAAGTCATCAGTGTTCCTGGGGGGAATTCCATGTCGTCGATACAGGATTTTATTGCATCTCGGGCAATGAGGAATGCTGTTGTGTTTTTCTGGCTGGGACACATGGCTGAGGCGAAAAAGAAAAGTGAAACCAAAACATATGAATTTACCAAACAAGCCGCCCTTAAATGCATTGCTTTTTCATGCATGCAGGAATTCAAATCAAGAGTCAGCAACCGGCGCGCCCTAAAAATACATAGCCTGTTCATTGGCGAACTGCCCAAGGCCGCCTATTGCGTGAAAATGTCTGCCACCTATCATGGCTGCGGTAATCGGGCTGGAAGAGCGGAATACCGACTTAACTTCGATCGCAGCGACAAGATGTTTGCCAAATTTGTTAAGGGAAGCAAGGTATCTTTTAACACCCTGGGGGCATTCAGGTCCGGTCTGAAATTGAGCAAGACAATAAGTACTTCGGGACTGGAGCCGTCTATTGGCCTCTCTAAATCACAATCTGAAGCGATGAAGGGCTATGACCAGTGGATATACCGAGCCATGGACAGCCGGTTGCGCACAGAGGGCGGCGGAATGAATAGAGTGGAGGAGCAGATCGGCATGCGACTGTTCAAGAAACATGATCGCGTTCCTTCTTTCCTGTTCGACCGATTTATGTCCATTCTTACGCCCGAAGTTGAGTTCGCCATCAAAGCATGGGAGAGCAACGGCAAGCCAAGAGCCGCCGGGTCCTATAAGAAGACCATGATGCCGGCATTTCAATCCTGGTTATTGCTTCTGTATGGCCACGTGACCTGCTATTACGGCATTGGAGGGGTGATGTGGAGTTCGACACTCTCTAAGCGGGTCATTAACCAGACGGTATTCTCGAAATTCGAGGTAGGGCTGAGCCAAACGGGAAATTGAGCCCTGTTTTTTGTGCCTGACCTGATATCAATGGCAACACTCCCGCCAAAATCCATGTGGTTGTACCCGATTCCCAGCTGAGTACCTGAAGATTTGTTGATTTTGTGAGTTGAAACTCCTATCCATTAATTACCAGCCGTAACCATCTCCAGCAGAGCCCGCACACAGTTATCCGTCCCTTCTGCAATCTGGCTGACAGAGGCATCAAGCATATAACAGGGCGTAGTGATCAGTTTTAGCTTCTCATCAATAACTATCTCCCCATGAGTGGTCTGCTGATGTACGCCTCCCATTGCCTCGATTGCACCAATTGTTCCCTGATCCTCTCCTATTGTTACTTTCGCACCTGAAAGGATTTTTGCAATAACAGCGGGTGCAATACAGAGTGCACCGATCGGTTTTTCAGCTTTGACCATGGCTGAGACTGCATGGCTAAGTTCCTGGTTCACACTGCATTCAGCACCTTCAAAAGCTAAGCTCGACAGATTTTTTGCTACACCGAATCCTCCCGGCAGTAGTAGTGCATCAAACAGACCAGCATCAAACTCAGTAAGGGGCTTGATATTGCCACGTGCAATTCTGGCAGACTCAATCAACACGTTTCTTGAATCATCCATCTCATCACCGGTGAGATGATTGATAACATGGTGCTGTTTGATATCAGGGGCAAAACATTGATAGTCGGCTCCCTGTCGATTCAATGCCAGTAGCGATAGGACTGATTCATGAATCTCAGCGCCATCATATACACCGCAACCGGATAAAATTACCGCAACGTTGGGTTTTGCCATCACCACACCTCCTGATTTTAAGAGCCATCTTCCGAAAAATCTCTGAAAAAAACACAGGCCGCAAGGAGTCACTTATGACTCGTTCAGAGGCCCCCAAGCGTAATTATGATTTGGTTTCAATCTACTAATATATCTCATGTTGGCTTTGATCCGGCAATATTGAATGGATGTTGATAGTAAATCCTCAATATCCAATATACTCTTAACCCAAGTTTCGGAGTTCAAATGACGTAAAAGGCTTGGATAGACCGTCCCTTCTCCCTCAGGGGGGGTGTCGTAAAAGCACCAATCCCTTCTCCCTACGAGGGAGAAGGTTAGGATGAGGGTGTATTAAATCAATAAGTTACCTATTGATCCCCCTCACCCTAACCCTCTCCCCGGTGGGGAGAGGGGACTTTTGTGACACCCTTCTCAGGGAGAAGGCCTGGATGAGGGAAATTAGAAAAATCAAAGCGTTAGCTTTTCAAGCTCCCCTCACCCTAACCCTCTCCCTGAGAGAGAGGGGGCTAATGAACTCCGAAACTTGAGTGTTAACAAATTCTATTAAAAACTCTTCATCACTTGATTACAGGAATGGCCCGGATATGAATAAAGTGTCTATCTATAAGTGGGACGAACTGGAACCTCTCGCTCCAGCCTATGCGTTGGTTGCTGATGTAGATCTGGTGGTCATTCGTTGGCAAGACGAAGAGCAGGTGTCTGTGCTGTTTGGTCGTTGTTTACACCGTGGTGGGTTGATGCATGACGGGCATATAGACGGCGAGAATATTATTTGTGGGCTTCATGATTGGGATTACAGCTATAAGACTGGAGTCAGCTCATACAATCCGGCTGAACGGCTACATCGATTCACATCCTGGCTGGAAGATGGAGTGGTTTGGATTGATGAAGACGAAGTCAGAGCCTGGGCTATAGATAATCCACAGCCTTACAATCGTGACGCCTATCACGGTCTGTACAAGGATTTTCACGGCACACAGGATGAGCCGCACACTCAATATATTCAGCATCTTTCAGAACACGGTTTATCAAAAGTTGGTCATCACGGTCGAATGGGCGCGATGGGTGTTCCACCCGGTGAATTACCAAAGTGGGACGATATACAGCTCCTTACGGCGCAACTGCATAAACTTCCACTGCTGGAAGATGCTTCAGTTGGTACGGAGATCATCATCGGCCCAAACGCGAATAAGCCATTGCTGCTGGAGCGGCCCCTGTTTGTCTCTGATATGAGCTTTGGTGCGCTCTCGGAAGAGGCCAAAATTGCATTGGCTATGGGTGCTGAGTTGGCAGGGACGGGTATCTGCTCCGGTGAAGGCGGTATGTTGCCTGACGAGCAAGCCGCCAATTCTCGTTACCTGTATGAACTGGCCTCCGCGCGCTTTGGTTACTCAATGGATAAGGTGCAAAAGTGCCAGGCATTTCATTTCAAATGTGGCCAGGGTGCCAAAACCGGTACCGGTGGTCATCTGCCGGGCAGTAAAGTAAATGGAAAAATAGCTGAAGTACGCGGTTTGGCAGAAGGGGAGGCCGCCGTTTCACCTCCTCGCTTTCCAGACTGGGAGCATCTTGATGACTATCGCCACTTTGCTGCCGAGGTGCGAGAAGCCACCGGTGGTATTCCTATCGGCGTAAAGCTCTCTGCTCAACATGTTGAACGTGATATCGAGGCTGCACTGCAAATTGGTGTGGATTACATTATTCTGGATGGGCGAGGCGGCGGTACGGGCGCTGCACCTCTGCTGTTCAGAAACAATATTTCAGTGCCAACCATTCCTGCATTAGCCCGCGCTCGTCGCTATCTCGATAGTCAAGGCCGTACCGATGTCTCACTGATAGCTACAGGAGGCTTACGTCTGCCGGCGGATTTCATCAAAGCAATGGCATTGGGTGCGGATGCAATCGCTGTATCCAATTCTGCGATTCAGTCCATAGGTTGTTTGGGAATGCGAGCCTGCCACACAAACAACTGTCCCGTAGGTATAGCAACACAGCAACCGCATCTAAGGCGGCGTCTGAAAATTGAGAAAGGGGCGAAACAGCTGAATAATTTCTTCCGTGCATCAACCGAATTAATGCAAGTAATGGCCCGTGCCTGTGGTCACGACCACCTGAATAAATTCTGTATTGACGATTTGACCACATGGAATCGAGATATGGCCCATTTGGCGGGTATCGCTTATGGGGGGTTCTCCACAGAATGATTCACACGATTTGCACCTGATAGGTTGAAATCGCATGGATATTAGATAGGTAAGAACTCCAGGGTTCTCATTTTAGGAGCCTATTTTCCGAGCACTATTTTTTCTGAGAATTTTACCTATTTGTTATTTTGTGAAAATAAGGATGGGCGTCTAAGTTAGATGTCAAAAAACTGCAACAAGGGGTTTTTCTACCCTACTCATTAAACTATACTATTGGCCGATATGATTGATTTATAAATAATAAATAGATAAATAACCAAAGGATAGTGAGAGATGAAAAAGCCAGTTAAAGTCACAATCACCGGCGCAGCAGGCCACATCGGTTACGCTTTGGCATTTCGGATCGCCTCCGGTGAGATGTTTGGGCCAGAGCAGCCGGTGATTCTCAGGCTGCTGGAGATTCCTCAAGCGCTCTCCTCCCTTAATGGTGTCGGTATGGAGTTGGAGGATTGTGCATTGCCTCTACTGCACGATGTTGTGTTGACAGATGATCCTTCCATCGGTTTCCGTGAAACTGATTACGCTATATTGATTGGTGCCAAGCCTCGCGGTAAAGGGATGGAGCGCAAGGACCTGATCACAGAAAATGCCAAGATTTTTTCAGCCCAGGGTAAGAGTATCAACGATAATGCATCGAAAGATGTGCGGGTGCTGGTGGTGGGTAATCCCGCTAATACCAATGCGTTGATTGCGGCCTCCAACGCTCCGGACCTGAATCCAAGGCAGTTTACCGCCATGACCCGTCTTGATCATAACCGGGCACTGGGGCAGCTGGCCAAAAAGACCAACTCCCTGGTAGCGGATATCACTCGAATGACTGTCTGGGGCAACCACTCCATGACCCAGTACCCGGATATCGCCAGCTGCCTGGTTAACGGTACGCCTGCTTACGATCTGGTGACAAGGGACTGGGCTATTGATCACATGATTCCGCGGATTCAGCGCCGAGGTGCCGAGATCATCGGCGCTCGTGGGCTCTCCTCGGCTGCGTCGGCGGCAGACGCGGTGGTGGATCATGTCCACAACTGGGTACTGGGTACAGCGGAAGGGGATTGGGTCAGTATGGCCGTTCCCTCGGATGGCAGCTACGGTGTCAGTGAGGGGGTGGTTTTCTCCTTTCCCGTTACCTGCAAGGAGGGTGAGTACGAGATTGTCCAGGGTTTGGAATTGGATCAACTGAGCCTATCTCGCCTCAAGGCTTCTGAGAGAGAGTTGCTGGAAGAGCGGACGATGATTGAGGATCTGTTACCCAAAAGGTGATTTGACTCCCTCTGCACCAACCTGGTGGCGCGGTTAAGCCAGGATACACGGCACTGCCATGGCAGTGCCGTTATCTTTTGCGAAATTGATTTTTCTTAAGGTAATCTCTGCTGAATAAATCTACACTTCCCCTTCTGTATTCACTACCTCTTAGACTGCCATTGGTGGCGCCGCCGGTGAAGTGTCTGTCTGCTTTGTAATAAAATCTGATATGAAGAGAGCTTTGTCAGCACTGTTGTTACTGATAGGTGTGGTCTCAACCACTCCCGGCTTCTGCCTCGCCCCCCTGCAACTGCTGATTGAATTGACACCCCCTGGAAGTGTGCTGCGTCCTCCTCCGGGAACCTACGAAGGACCAATCGTTCTTAAGCGCGCCATCACACTCGACGGACAGGGTAAGGTGACGATTGACGGCGGCGGCGAAGGGACGGTGTTGAGCGTCAAGGCGGATGGCGCTGTGATAAGAGGCATGCATCTGACGCATTCAGGTGATTCACACGATCGCGTTGATGCCGGTCTGCTGCTGGAGGCGGAAGACACCCTGATTGAGAACAACACCATCGACGATGTACTCTTTGGTATCCATATCCGCCAGGCCAACAACAATACACTTCGTGGTAATCATGTCTCTTCAAGAGGGGAAGCAGAGAGCCTGCGCGGTGACGGTATTCGTATGTGGTACAGCAGTGACAACCTGATTCAGGGAAATCATTTTGATCACATCCGTGATCTGCTATTTACCAATTCAACTGATAACCGCATTATTGATAACACTGTCCGCAATGGCCGAATGGGGATGGAGTTTATCTACTCCCATGGCAACTGGGTGGAGAACAACCGGATATCTGAAAATCGAACCGGTATTGTGGTGATCTACTCCAACGGCCTTACCATTAAAGGCAACCGTATTATCCATCTGCGCAACCCCTCCGGTTCAGGGTTTTCCATCAAGGACAGTTCTCAGGTGACGATCAAAGATAACAGCATTGTGCACTGCGCAGTCGGACTTATCGCCAACGCACCGGTGGATCCCGTCAATATCATCTATCTCTACGATAACCTGTTTGCCTACAATGATGTAGCGCTCTATTTCTACGGTGAGAAGGGCGGTCATGTGATTCACGGTAACCGTTTTCAAGACAACTTTACCGAGGTGTTGGTCAGCTCTCCCTCCAGCGCTTTGGCCAATGATTGGCGTGGCAACTACTGGGATGGTTACCAGGGATTTGATCGTGGTGGAGACGGTGTCGGCGATACACCTCATACTGTTCACACCTACTCCGATCGTATCTGGCGGGACCGCCCGATGGCTCGTTTCTACCGTGGTTCACCCATGTTGGAATTTATCGATTTTGCCGAACGCCTGGCGCCTTTCTCTAAACCTGACCTGATCCTTCGAGACCCCACACCGCGGGTAGACTCGCCTGCGATCTCAGAGGACACCTTTTAAAACTGATCCTGCACTGTGCTCCTGTTCCACGCAATTATCATCACCTCTGTAGGAGCGGCGCCACCGCTGCGATGAGTGTTGCTCCGCCCTGCGAGACCCCATCGCGCCGAGGGCGGCGCTCCTACATCATAGGTGTAGGCTGCTGTGCGGAACAGGATTACTGTGCAGAGCCATTGTTTAAATCAAATTTGGAGAGCAATGTAGCTTTTACTCGGACAAATAGGCAAAATTGGAAGGATACCAAGAAGGGGTTAAGATGCTTAAAAACAGGCCGTGTCATATTCTTAAAGCCGATCAGTTCGATCGGGAGTTTCTCGACTATCTCTATAACCTGGTAAATCTTGTCAGGCGCTTTGATAAGAGCAAAGAGGGGCTGCTCTATCTTCAGTCACTACTGCCTCATGTCAGGGCAATGCTCTATTTTACCCAACCTTCAACCCGAACCTTCATGTCTTTCCACTCGGCATGTGGAATTCTTGGCATCAAAACCTCGGAGATTCGTGACAGTTCAACCAGCTCGGAAGCCAAAGGGGAGTCGATTGATGACTCTCTGCGAACCTTCTCAAGCTATGTCGATCTGATCATTATGCGCTCTCCCGAGGCCGGGCTATGTGAGCACATTGCCGATTTTCTCGATGCCACACCGAGGCCGGTTCCAATTATCAACGCCGGTAGTGGACCTGATGAGCATCCCTCACAGGCACTGCTGGATATCTACACCTTGCAACGTAGCTTCAAGGATAAGCGGATTGATGGTAAGACCATCTGTATGGTGGGTGACCTGAAACGTGGTCGTACAGTTCGCTCACTTAGCAGGCTGTTGACCAACTACCGGGACGTAACAATTCTCTTTGTCTCGCCTGAAGAGTTTCGGATATCGGAAGATTTACGCCAGTATCTCTCCGGCACCGGAATTTCGTTCACTGAGACCACTGACTTTGAAGGCTCTATTACTCAAGCCGATGCCATCTATATGACGCGTATACAGGATGAGTATGACAAGAAGGGAGAGTCCCAAGCGGTTGATCACTCCGGTTTCTGTCTTCGTTATGACCACCTGGAGCGGATTAAAGAGCACTGCGTCATTATGCATCCGCTGCCTCGGCGTGATGAGATTGATCCCAAGATCGACAGTGATCCAAGAGCCAAGTATTGGCGTCAGGAGAGAAACGGTATGTGGGTTAGGGTGGCACTGATTGCGATTCTGATGGAGGTGGATCACCAGGTTATGTTGCCCGATCTTCAATAAGCCGTGGTGCGGCTCCTCCATGAACATAAATGTGGTGGCCAAAGGTGTACATAATGGTGGTGGCTATCTTCTCTGTCACGACCGTTTTTAATCTTTACTGCTACAGTTAATCGATATAAATCGGGCTCAATTAATGTTGCACCGCGATTAATGTTGCACCGCGGGATAAATCTACCTCTGAGCCACCCTCCACTTATCGACGTTTATTTCAATCAAGCACCGCTCCTGTATGCCTCAACTGGTATTAATATTCCCTTATAACCTTCTGTTTTATCGGGTATAAATATCGGTCATTGGTACGCATCGCACAGTGCCTGTTTTGCCCCCATGGGGGTGCATAAATAAACCATAAAATATTTCACTGCCCTCCCAAAAAATCTCACTCGCCTAGTGTGGTTTTCCTGAAGTATGCTCATGGTCCGAAACTGGAGCATTGGCCATCGAGCCTATTAAATTGAAGCGATAAGAATAACTAATCGTGACGATAAGAAATTATGTGGATTGCTCCGATTTATTGATCGGAATGGCCCAAAAATGCCCTCTGCGCTGTGTTGAGGGAATATGCTGATTTCCTATGTCATGAATTGCTGTTATTTATATTAATATCAAGAAGATATGCCGTTTTTATGTTGTGCATATGGAGTGGATGTCAAATGATTTCAGCTGCGAGCCAGACCGGCCATATTCCATGTGGATAGATAGGCTGTTTTCCAGGAATGGACTCTGAAGCTTAAATGCGTATTATATGTACGGAAATTTGCAACCGACCTTTCGTCTTGTATAGATGTTTGCAATTAAATTTGTTTTAGTGTGGGAATTATGTGTGGCTTTGAACGCGCACACTGCAAGCCAGTTTTCGGTGGGGGATAAATACCGACTGGCTGCATATATCTCCAACTACGTACGATGCAAACCAATTTAGGAAAATAGATGGCAAGAAAAAAAATAGCTTTGGTGGGCGGCGGCCAGATCGGCGGCATTCTTACGCTCCTCTGTGCACAAAAAGAACTTGGCGATGTGGTAGTGCTCGATATTGAGCCGATGGAAGGTCAGGTCAAGGGCAAAACCCTCGATATGATGGCACTGCGTCCGCATGATGGCTACGACACCAATCTCTCCGGTACCAGCGACTATGAGGATGTTCGTGATGCCGACGTCATTATGATTACTGCGGGTCTTGCCAGAAAGCCGGGCATGACCAGAGAGGATCTGCTCGGCACCAACCTCAAAATAATAAAAGAGGTGGCTGAGAATATAAAGCGGGTCGCACCTAACGCCTTCGTCATTATGACCACCAATCCACTGGATGCCATGGTCTACGCTTTCCACAAATATTCAGGCATGCCCAAGAACCAGGTGATCGGCATGGCCGGCGCACTCGACAGCGGCCGCTTCCGTACCTTTATCGCCATGGAGACCGGCCTATCAGTGCAGGATGTATCCGGCATGGTGATGGGTGGTCACGGCCCCGAGATGCTGCCTCTGATTCGTACCGCCAACGTGGGTGGTGTTCCCCTCACTTCACTGCTTTCTCAGGAGCGCATTGATGCCATCATCAAGCGTACCCAGGAAGCCGGTACCGAGGTGGTCAAGCTGCTGGGCAACGGCAGTGCCTTCTTTAGTCCGGCCGGCTCGGTGATCGAGATGGCCGAGGCCTTCATTAAAGATAAAAAACGGCTTATCCCCTCCGCCGCACTCTGTGAAGGCGAATACGGTATTGATGGCCTTTTCGTTGGTGTGCCCTGTGTTATTGGCGCCGGCGGCGTGGAGCGTGTGGTGGAGTTCGACCTCACCCCCGAAGAGCAGATTCTACTTGATAAAACAATTGAGACAGTCAAGCAAACTGTCGCTGAAACTGGTATTTAGGAGTAACTAAAAAATGCAAATAACAGGCATGTATTGGGGGTCAAAACTCCTCAAATACGTAGACTTTCCTACGTCTGAGGTGTTGGGGCCTGAAGCGACAAACGAGGAGGTCAAAGGCCTCATCGAACGCCACGGTGAAGTGTTCATCAAACCGATGTTCAAAGGCGGTGTGGGCAAAAAAGGCAAGCATGGTTTGCTTGGCCGGGCCAAGGATTTGGGCACTGCGATGCAGGAGAAGTCACGCCTCTACTTTGCTGAACACTTCCATAACAATACACACTCCAAGGCTGAAGGCGTTACCTTCGAGGGCGGTGTGCCTGCTGAGTATGAGATCTACTTCTCGCTTACCGACAGCACCGAGTTCCGTGCGCCGATGATCACGCTGACCCATCACGGCGGCGTCGATATCGAGGAGCTCGGAGAGGATCAGATTGCACGCATTCCGTTTGATCCACTCACTGGTTTGAAAGGCTTTGTTATCTCCAATGCCCTGCGCAAAATTGGCGCACCGAAAGAGCTGGTTAGTCCGCTGGTACAGAATCTGCCCAAGTTGTGGGATCTGTTCCACAACTACGGCATGACTACCCTGGAGCTCAATCCTATCCGCATGAAGCAGGCCAAAAATGGTCGTTTGTCACCGATCGCTTGTGACTTCAAGTGCGCATTCGATGAAGATGATCCAAACATGAAACGCCTTGGGTTGCCGGAAGATCTGGATACCTCAAGCTATTCTGACTTCGAGCTGGAAGTTAATCAGCTTCGTACCTACCAGGGCCAGTCGGATGTATTCGTCATCAATGAGCAGGGCACTATCTCCGCCATGACCTTTGGCGGCGGCGCCAATGCACTGGTAACCGAACTGTTGGGTGATGCAGCAACCATCTCCTCAGACTTTGGTGGTAATCCTCCCTACGCCAAGATGCATGATATCAGCCGCATCGTATACAAATACTGGCTGGAACAGTCCAACGTACTGTTTCTTATTGGCGGCAAAGCCAACAATACCGATATCTACGAGACCTTCCGCGCCATGGCTGACGCCTTGCGTGATCATTTCAATACCTACGGGCCTCAGCCGCTGTATGTGGTGGTTGGCCGCGGTGGTCCCAACCTGATTCGTGGTTTGGGTTATATGCGTGACACCCTGGATGCTCTGGGTTTGCCGTACCACATGTTTGGATACGACTCGGCGATGAGTGAAGTGGTCAACTTCGCTCAAGCTGCCGACGAGTGGATGAAGAACGGTGGTCGCGAAATCGTCGCTAAAAAAATGGGTATTGCCTGAGCAATCGGGACTATGAATAACACACTCAGGGCTGGTAGAAGAGGCCGTGAGCAAATGAGGAAGCCAACATGCATCCAGAAGGCATAAAAGCATTTCCCCACTACTTTGTGGGTACAGATACACTGGCAGATTTCGCCGTAAAAGAGGACAAGATCTGTGTTCTCAATATTACCGGTGGCGAGAGCCGAGGCGTGACGCCGGTCAGCCACTCCTACTCCAATGGCAATATCGTCTGCGGTACCGCTCCGGGCCGTTCCGGCACGGTGATGAAGACCCCTGCTGGTGAGATTCCCATCTACGATAACGTTGCCGAGGCGGTGGACAGTGGTCGTGAGTTCAACACCGTGGTGGTCTATCTGCCCCCGGCAGGTGTTCGCGATGGTGTTATGGAATCGATACGCGCCAATCCTCTTCTGAAAAAGATCGTCATACTGACCGAAAAGGTACCGGTACGGGATGCTCGGGTGATCCGGGCGATTGGTCAGATGCACGGTATCGATATCTTCGGCGGTAACTGTCTGGGAATCGCCGATGCCCATAATCATATTCGTATTGGTGGTGCCCTTGGTGGCAATGCACCTGAGGAGTCTCTGCTCCCGGGATCTGTTGCCATCTTCTCCAACTCAGGTAACTTCACTACCACTATCGCGGTCTATCTGGCCACCGGAGGTTGGGGTAGCACGGTCTCTTTCTCCTCTGGTAAAGATATCTATATTCACTTCTCTGCGCCTGAGTGGAACAACGCGTTCCATAACGATGATCGCTCAGAATCAGCTGTGATGTATATCGAGCCCGGTGGTTACTACGAGCGTGACCTCGAGTTTGACAAGCCGGTGGTTGCCTGTGTGGTAGGCCGCTGGAAAGCAAAACTGACCAAGGCCTGCGGCCATGCCGGTGCCATCGCCGGCAGTGGTGATAATGCTTCCGCCAAAGAGGCTTGGTTTATGGAGAAATTCGGTGTGGATGATATCTATACACCGGAGAATCCTGTCTGCTCCGAGAAGGGGGCAGTGGTTGTCAATATCTCTCACATCCCACTCGCCTTGACTGCTGTTATGGCGAAGCGTGGTAAGAAACCTGACTTCGATCCGGTAGGCGATCTATCGATGAAGTGCTGGTTCAGCAATACTCAGGGGATTGATCTGCCGCCGCAGCTGAATCCACCGGTTGTTACTGCTCTGGAACCCTACGATGAGCAGATTGCCGGGCTGGATGATCAGGTGGGCGTGGTATTCCCTCGACAAACCCTGAAAGACGCTTCCGGCGCTTCGATGATGGACCCGAAAACACAGGTATCCAAGCTTCACGGCACCAGTGTACTGGATGCCTCCACCCACAGTTTTGAAGAGAACCTGGTACAGAGCCTGGTACGTGAATACCCGGATGCCAACGGTACATCCCTGGCCAATATCGCCTTGAATGCTTTTGTTAACCAGAACGGCAAGGTTGGCTTGGCTGCCGCCGAAGCTGCTAGGGAAGCGGGCAATAGCCCCAATACGGCACTGTCAGCGGCTGTTGCCGTGGTAGGGCCAAAAATGGTGGAAGCCTCCCGTGCCACAACCGCTACTCTTGTAGATCTGTTCAAGAAGAGCGGCCTGGAAGATCCTGCTGATACCGATTTCGACTTCCAGGCACAGCTGGATGAGGCGATCTCTGGAGATGCTGCCGGACAGCTTGTTTCAGATGGCAAGGGCAAGCGTGGTGCAGCACTGATTGAGGCGGTCGAAGCGCGTGGCGTTAAATCGCTGTTTATCGAATTTCTCAAGGCGTTGGCTGAAAAGAGCGGTGGCCGTTTGAGCGGAAAGGTTGTGCTCGGCGCAATTGCCACTCATCTTGGTTGGAGTGCATTGATGCGCAAACGTATCAACCTCTCAACCGTTATGAATATGTCCTGGCACTTCCGCATATTCAGTACACTCGTTGGTTCAACAGCGAATGCCGGGCAGCAGTCAGACAGTGAATTTTGTGGTGTTGCCAACAGTGAACTGATGAGTAGTTGGAGTTTCTCCGAGACCGCCCATCTGGCGCTGTTTGGCAGACGGCCAACCGAGGGTGAACTCTACGCCTTCTCCGTACTGTTGGGACTGATTGTCACCAATGGTCCTGGAACTATCTCTGCCCAGGGCGCCAAGGGCGCAGTCAGTGCAGACGGCCCAGAGGCACCAGAGCGGATTCAGGCTAACAAAGGGTATATTGGTTTCCTTACTCATACCGGTTACGCCCATGGTGGTAACGGTTACGAGGCTATCGCATTCCTGGTAGATCGTTTCAGCAACTCCGGTCTGACCGATCCGGGTGCAGAAGACCATGGTTTGAATCTGAAAGAGATGGCGACCGCCTATGCCAAAGAGTATAAGGCCTATAAGAAGAAGGCCAAGGCAGAGGGCAATCCGTCCTACGCCAAAATCCCTTGTGTCAGCCATCCGGTATTCAAGGGTGAGCCGGTGAACTACGATCCGCGTGAAGTCTTTGTCAACGACCTGCTGAAAAGCCGTGGTAACTACAATGTGTTCCTCGATTTTTACCATGAGTTGGTACAAGCATTGTTCGATACCGGCGTCAGTCGCGATGTATACTGCGTTAACGTCGATGCGGTTATCGCTGTGATCCTGCTGAAGATGTTGTGGAAGCCTTATGCAGACGGTGAGATCAGCGACAGCTCAATGGAGACAGCGGCATTTACCACCTTCCTCTTCGGACGAATGATCGGAAGCGCCGCCGAGATCGACGATCACACCAATCGCGGTAAGAACATGGATACCCGTACAGCTGCCAGCAAGTGCAGCTACGTCGGCTGATCCAACGTAGAGGTTGCAGTCAGATCAACTCTGTCTGCAACCTCTTTCGCACAGAATTAGTGATTAATTTTTGAGGAACAGAAATGTCGAAGATTATTTGGACAAAAATTGATGAGGCGCCAGCACTGGCGACCTACTCTTTTCTGCCTGTCGTCCAGGCATTCACCGGAGCCGCCGGTGTTGATGTCGAGACCAGGGATATCTCTCTTGCGGGCAGAATCATTGCGAACTTCCCCGACAACCTGAACGACGATCAGAAGATTCCCGATGAGCTGGCGCGACTGGGTGACCTGGCCAAGACCCCCGAGGCCAATATCATCAAGCTGCCTAACATCAGTGCCTCTCTGCCGCAGCTGAAGGCGGCCATCGCCGAGCTGAATGAGAAGGGCTACGATGTACCTGCGTACCCTGAAAACCCGCAGAGCGATGCCGAGAAGGAGATCAAAGAGCGTTACTCCAAAGTGCTGGGCTCTGCAGTGAACCCGGTGTTGCGTGAAGGTAACTCCGATCGTCGTGCACCAGGTGCGGTAAAGAATTTCGCCAAGAAATTCCCGCACTCCATGGGTGCCTGGAGTACAGATTCAAAATCACATGTTGCCACCATGAGCAGCGGTGATTTTGCCTCCAATGAGAAGTCCACCACCATGGCCGATGCCACCGATGCCAAGATTACCTTCATTGGCAGTGATGGCAGCACCACGGTACTGAAAGAGAGCACACCGCTGGAAGCCGGCGAAATCGTCGATGCCACCTTCATGAGCAGAAAAGCACTGACCCAGTTCCTGGCAGAGCAGGTGGAAGATGCCAAGGCACAGGACGTACTCTTCTCGCTGCACATGAAAGCGACCATGATGAAGGTCTCCGATCCTAAGATCTTCGGCCATGCCGTTAAGGTCTTTTTCAGCGACGTCATCGAGAAACATGCCGATACCATCGCCGAACTCGGTGTCGACTTCAACAACGGTCTGGGTGATCTCTACAGCAAAATGGAGAGCCTGCCTGCCGACAAGAAGGCGGAGATCGAGGCAGATATCCAGGAGCAGTACAAGAGCCGTCCCGGTATGGCGATGGTCGATTCCGACAACGGAATCACCAACTTGCACGTTCCCAGTGACATCATCATCGACGCCTCCATGCCAGCCGCTATCCGCGCATCCGGCCAGATGTGGGGTCCAGACGGCAATCAGAAAGATACCAAGTTCGTGATCCCCGATCACAGCTACGCGCCGCTCTATCATGCGACCGTTGAGAACTGCGTCGCCAATGGCGCTCTCGATCCGACCACCATGGGTACCGTGCCTAATGTGGGCCTGATGGCGAAGAAGGCGGAAGAGTACGGTTCACATCCCACCACCTTTGAAGCACCTGCTGACGGCACCATCCGCGTTACCGACTCCAGCGGCAACACCATCCACGAGAACAGCGTGGAAGAGGGTGATATCTGGCGTATGTGCATGGTGAAGGACGCCCCGATCCAGGACTGGGTAAAACTGGCCGTGACCCGTGCCAAGGCCACTGGCTGGCCTGCGGTCATCTGGCTCGACCCGGATCGCCCACACCACCAGGAGATCCGTAAGAAGGTCGACGCCTATCTGCCGAATCACGACACCAGCGGCCTGGATATCCGCATCATGTCTGTCTACGAGGCGGCCAAGCTCTCCATCGAGAGAATTCGTGCCGGCGAGAACACCATCTCCGTAACCGGTAACGTACTGCGTGACTACAACACCGATCTCTATCCCATTCTTGAAGTGGGCACCAGCGCCAAGATGCTCTCCATCGTGCCGCTGATGAACGGTGGCGGCCTGTTCGAGACCGGTGCCGGCGGTTCCGCGCCCAAGCACGTTCAGCAGGTTCTGAAAGAGAACCACCTGCGTTGGGACTCCCTCGGTGAGTTCCTGGCACTGGTGCCCTCTCTGGAGCACCTGAGCAACCTGACCGGTAATGCACAGGCGCAGATCATGGCCGATGCCCTGGACGAAGCCACCGGCAACCTGTTGAACAACGACAAGTCACCGAAACGTAAGTGTGGCGAGTTGGACAACCGTGGCAGCCACTTCTACCTGGCGATGTACTGGGCCCAGGCGCTGGCTGCACAGACCAAGGATGCGGGCCTGCAGGAGCGTTTCGCTAAACTAGCTGCAGAACTCGAAGCCAACGAAGCGAAGATCACTGAAGAGATGCTTGCCGTACAGGGCGTACCAGGCGATATTGGTGGTTACTTCCGAGCGGATGAGGATAAGGTCACTGCTGTGATGCGTCCCAGCGCAACCTTCAACGCTATCATCGATAACGCGTAAGACCTTCTGAGTATTAAGCTAACCGCTTAATACTCAGATTAAAAAGGCGCTCTCTGTAAAGAGGGTGCCTTTTTTATTACCTGGATACTTCTAATCCCCCCCTGTAGGAGCGGTTTCTCGAACCGCGATAGAGCGCCCTCCGAGCACCAAAAGCCCCACCCGCTACAATTGAGCCGAAAACCTTGCCTTTAGTATCCAAATGCTTTAAAAAAGAAGTATCTTCTCGTAAAAAAACAGTAATAGGGATGCCTGTTTGCATGAAATCGAAGGAAGCGATTGATTTAGTCGATAAAACCCATCTCAGCCAAGATGGTGTTGCCATGATCTCTTACTACAAAATATCCTTGATAAATAGGAGCTGAATTTACTATGGCAATAAAAGAGAATATATGTAGAACAAGTGGCGGGTTATGTCAGCGAACGTGCCAGCGGGTTATGTCAGAAAACGTGCCGGCAATATAATCAGCTGTTATGCACTATAAGTAGAAAAATATGCGTTTATCAATAGTGAGTTTTCTTGTCTTATTTATGTTTGGTTGTTCAACTTTAGAACGGCCGGTTTATATTCGCTCATACCCAAAGTGTATTGATGTCGATACTTGCTTTAACATCATCAGAGCAGTCATAGAAAGTAAATGGCATATTCCTGAAAGTGCAGCAGAAAAAGGTCTACAAGCAAAACTAAGGGTGCACCTAGGAGACGACAAAGAGGTCATAAAAATTGTCGTTGTTGAGAGTAGCGGAGATCTGGAGTTCGATCAAACAGCGCTAGATTCAATTCAACTTGCTAAAGATTTCCGAGAACTTGACGGCTTAAGTAAAGAAATGTTCGAAACTAATTTTAGGAAATTTATAATGGTGTTTAAGCCTGATTAAATTGCATAACAAGCAGGTCAAATTCACTCCCTTCGGTCGTTGGGACCTCCGCTACGCTACGGCCCTTTACCCTGAACGTTGAACTAAACCGCTTCGCGGAGCCTGTAGACCGACCACCGCCGAAGCAATAGCCCTCCTTCAAATCATCGTCAACACTCTCTATGGGGTTCATGCGGAACCTGGTAACAAGGAGAGAAACGATGACTCCCTTACGCAACAAAATGATCGAAGCCATGACGGTGCGTGGTTTCTCACCCCGTACCCACGAGAGCTACCTGCAAGCGGTTGAAGGGTTGGCAAAGTATTACCACCGTTCACCTGACACCCTGACTCCAGGGCAGGTCAAACGTTACTTTGCCAATCTGGCAGTTGAGCGGGGTTTGGCCTGGTCAAGCTGTCGGCTGGCCTTTCATGGCATCCGCTTTCTCTTCCTGCAGGTATTGCAACGGTCAGGATTCGATAAGGATATTCCCATGCCCAAGCGTAAAGCGAATAAATAGGACACCCACGTATTGCAGTTTCAAAACGACGCCATTCCTCTGCTCTGAGGGGCATTCAAAATGAAAGCTACCAGCTTTTCCGATGAGAAATCACTGCTGGAAGAAACTATGGTGGGATGTCAGAGGGATTTTTCCGGAAACTCAAAAGGCAGACATGACTAAGCAATGGACTGGGCATCCATTGGCGAATTGATTTTAGGGTAGAGATGTCAGGGAGTAAGTAGTTGTCGGCAGGCACTCATACCATGGGCCCACCGTTGGCCAAGTATCTCGCAAGCCACATGAATATGATCAGCTCGTCCAATCAGGGATTTGAAGCGGCTCTCGAATGAACTGGTCATGTATAGCCATGATTTAGGATCAATGTGCAGACGATCAAGAATGGGTGGTAGGTCAGAAGGAATTACGCCACGTTTATCTTCCCGGATAGCTCGCCCTGTCCAGTCCACCAGCTCAAGGTAATCCTCGAGACGAAAGGGCAGGCCATTGGGCATAGGTTCACGAGGGTAGCCAACAAATGGTTGGAGTTCCGATGGCTGGACAGGGCGGCTTGGTGCCGGATCTAATGTACTTGTATCGTTTAAGCCCTTCAGAGCCTGGGTACGGCGCCGTATGGAGGTGTGCTCTGATGATTCTGGTGTATCCGCCATTCCAGCCCTGATGGGGTTAAGATCGACGTAAGCCATACAGGCGGCGAGAGCGGCTTCATCGAGGAGGGCCTGGCACTTGAAGCGGCCCTCCCAAAAACGTCCTGTACAACCGTCTTCTGCATTGGCCTGGCGAGCAATGGTTTCATTGAGGCAGCGCATAAACCAACTCACTGAGCAGAGGCGTTCTCGCCAGGATTCAGCCAGTTCCTCAACCAGGGCTAATTCGGCTCTGCACATGGGTTCATTTGCCAGGAAGCGCTGGCTCAGTAGGGTGCCGCTAAACAGCCCGTGCCATCGTTCAATGATTTCGTGTAGGGACCAGTCAGCAGCACGCTCTGTATCGATATGGAGCACCACATGGGTGTGATTGCTCATGACAGCGTAGGCACATAGTTCGATGGCAAAGTAGCGGGGGAGGTCCAGTAGGCGCGCTTCGATCCAGCCTCGGCGGTGCTCATAAGAGCGCCCTGTAAGTTGATCTGTTCCACAGAGAAAGGCGCGGCGTACACAGCGAGAAACGCAGTGATAGTAGGGCGTTGCATCGAGGCTGATGAGTGACTTCCTTGGTTTGGGCATACTCTTTCCTTGAGAATAATGTTTTCTATATGTTCTCTATTGTGGCATGCTGGTCATAGAAGTCAATGTATGGGTGTCCATAAGTCATTGGGGGTCTGTACCGATGTAATAATTAGATCTTATCGAAAAATAGGAACTGATTTACAACAGTTAGTTCACGAGGACATAGCAGCCAACTTTTCAGCCTATCCTTCGAAACGAATATGGGGGTTAAGTAAACCCGATAAAAATATCGACCATCGTCGAGTGCCAAATTTACAATCATTTTTTAAAAGGCATGGTGAAGCCCTATCCGCATCAAGTAAAGCCAGTGACTATAAGCCAGGCAACTTAGTAACATGGATGCTTCCTGGGAATTTACCTCACATAGGTATTGTTACAGATCGGATTAGCAGGAAATCTGGTAACCCCCTAATAGTCCATAATATAGGTAGTGGTCCACAGCTAGAAGATATGATATTTAGCTACAAAATCACGGGGCATTATAGGTTTGTGCCACAAAAATATAACAAGTTGCGCAATGCGGATTGAAATGCCTTTGGCTGAAAAACACCAAAGCCATTCCAGCCGGTTCGCAAAGCGCTCAGTGCAGATAGATGACCCCGTGAACCTAATGACTATAATAAGGATATCGCCTTGATTTTCCATCAACACGATTTTGATTAACAGCCCTGAGAGCTGTCGCTTCGGCGACGGTGATATTGGTGAGGTGATAGGATTGGAGGCAGTTAGTCGGGATGTGCGTGAGTTAATGATTCTTTGCACAGGGGAGCAGGGAAACTGGGGCTGTCCCCTGTTATTTTATAATCATAATGACATACCGGAGGTCAACCATGGTTAATACCCGTACTCTTCCCCCCCTGCCAGGTAGCAGGGCCTTCACCAACTTTCCGACTTTCTCCCAGTGGAAGAGTGCGAGCAAGGTGGGAGGCAGACTCGGAAAGCCGTACCGTCGTGAGGACAAGGCGCTCCTCCGCATCGACCGTATGGTGAAAAGTCTGAATCGGCGTCTGGCAGACGGTGCGCGTTGTTACCGTCTGGCGGGACTCTTCTTCACGACGATGTGGTGGGTCAACAACCACAAGTACGACCCAAAGATGCATCCCGACCGGCGACGGGCGATCCTCAGCCTGAATCTGACCGTCAGCCGCGACCTCTCGCGGGCTCTGGGGTGTGGGCACAATGTACTGGCGACGCGCCTGCAGGAGCTATACGGCACAGGCATGTCCGATCACGGCGTCCAGACAGATGCAGCCGAAAATCCTGAGTACATGAGTGCCGCTGAGCGAGAAAGCTACCGCGTGATCTTCAAGGGTGGCCTGGCGTACCACTTCAAGTACGACAACAGCAGCTCCACGCCGGAGCTTGTCCCCCACGATACGCAAAATTTGATATCCACTGAGTTGGACGACAACAATCGCGATGGGATTATTTTTGTCATGTCGATGTCGCACCAGCTCTACGCCGGCATCTCTGGTTCTGGCGGAGTGAGGGAACCAATGATGGATGAAGCTCAACCACATTACCTTGGTATGAAAAAAGTGATTTACCACTCCTGCTTCCTTCGTGGCTTCTCCGTGCTGTGCGCCGGCACCATCAGCTTCGACAATGGGATCATTGTCGGCATCAGGAACGATAGCGGTCACTACCAGCCGAAGGATACATCGATGGCAAAGATGCTCCAGCATCTGAAGACAATCGGAGTCGACATCAGTAAAATCACTGTCTTTCAGGAAAAGAGACACATCGACAAGCAGCAGGGTTTCATTAATAGCGCGATAGAGCATGCGAAGGCCACCGACACAGAACTACAGGCAATGATGCGGCCTGAACACAGGGATCATCACAAACAAGCGATCGGAAATCGTTTGACTAAGGCTGGGAAAGTCGGAGCCCAGGCGGCAGAAGCGGATGCCACGTGTCCGGGCGACGTATTCCTCAGGCACTACGGCGACTGGGGCACGATTCGGGGGTAGGTATAGAAGGCACAAAGATAAGCGGTTGGGATGGTTGATCATCCTGGTGATTATCGCTGGTCAAGCTATAGATGCCATGCAAATGGAGTAGCTGACAGTCTCATCAAGCCTCACGAGGAGTATCTCCGTTTGGGCTCAGATAATACAGAGTATCTACATGTGTATAGCTCACTTTTTTCCAGCCACATTGATCCAGAAAATACAAAATATACGAGCGAGCACCAATAGGGGAACTGTACTTGGTAACGATAGATTCAAGGACCTCATCGAAGCACAAGTGAAGCGGAGAGTGAGGTTCTACGGGCTGGGTTGGGATAGAAGAAGTGTGGTATTTTTGGAAGACAGGTGAGCTTCAACTACTCTGACCCTTTGCTTCTCAAGTTCGTTCGCTGTTGCTCACTGGGACGCTCGTTTCACTCGCGCCCCTTAGCATGACATTGAAGCAATAGAAAAAACTCTAAGATAGATTTATTTTGATAAAAAATGAAACTACGGCAGGGCTCTGATCTCTCAAGCTGGGGATGCAGCTATTTGCCGGGCAACCGACGATATGCTGTATAGCAGAAGTACTTTCAGTCAGTCGTTTTGGTGCGTCTAAATTAAGATCAGAAACCGGGTCTCTTAAAAGCTTGATGATACCCGTTTAGTCGTTCTTACTTACGATTCTTCTTTCTGAAACTGCCGCCTAACAGGGTATCGCAATATTCAGAGATGATCTCTGCGTCATAATCATTCCGTTTCTTGTCAGATTTCAGAATCCTGTACGCCTCTCCAAGCTCTTTGAATTTAGCTGTGGCTTCAGGTGAGGGATTACGATCAGGGTGCATATCCTGAGCTGACTTGCGGAATTTTTTGCGGATCTCTTTCAAGCTCGCATTTTTCATCACCCCCAAGATGGAATAGTAATCTTTCAAGGGCTTGTGACTTTTCTTTTTCTTCCCCATTTCTCACCTCATATTTCAATACTAGCGAGGCAACGGTCCAAGTTGTGACCTCCGCTTTGACCAGATGCCCGATTGCCGGGCATCTGGTGCCTAATGTTGCACAAGCGGTATGCCAATGATCCCAGCCGGGATGGCCGGGATCACGGGGTGGCTTGTTTAGTCCGCGAGCACCATTGTAGTGGAGCTTCCTTCCTTGCGGGTAACCAGCTTGGCTATACGCTTAGTGTGTTCATAGATACGTTTCAAGTTCTCCATGATATCAGTCTGTAGCGTGAAAGCCAGCATCTCTTGAGGTGTGTGATCACCCTGTAGCAGATTTAATTGACGTTCCCGCACCAGTCGATCCATACCGCCGATGATATCATCCTCCATTTTGAGTATCGACTCTGCAGCACCTCGGCGGTCATGCTCAAGGGCGGCCATGGCTGATTTGAAGGCGGTCATCACCTTGCCGTGGAATTCATTGAGTGTATTCAACTCCACATCATTGAACTTGATTTCGCTCGACGACATCATATTTGCCAGATGGGACATGTGGATTTCAACGATATCACCGATGTTTTCCACCTCTGTCGAGGCGGTGGCGACCATCATGGTCTCATCAGCTTCTGTTGCGGTGAGATCCTGCCTTCCCAATTTACTGAGATAACGGCTGATAGCGGCATACAGAGCATCCACCTGATCATCCGCTTCACGCAGTTTCGCCATCTTGTCGACACTTCCGGTAAAGACTGCATCGGGAATACCCTTCAGCATCTCTTCAACCCCTTCACCCATGCGACGGGCCTCGCGGCGCGCCATGCTGAGAGCCAGAGGTGGGCTTTGCAGCATGCCGTCATCAAGATATTTAGGCTTGAATTGAGCCACCATAGCCTCTTCTGCAGTGGCCTCCTTGAGAGGGACCAATTTCTGCGCCATTCCCGCAATCACACCGGCAAGCGGCAGGAATATAAGAGTATTGGCGATGTTAAACACGGTGTGAGCATTGGCGATTTGGCGTGGGGCCTCTGCCGCCAGCTTCGCCTGACCGGTCAGACTGGCATCTGCCGCCGGTGACAGCCAGATAACAAAGTCTGCGAGATAGGGTATGAAGAAGAACCAGAGAACCACCCCGAAGACGTTGAACAAGAGATGGACCATAGAGGCTTGGAGCGCGACTCGTGGCTTGCCGATGGAGGCCAGTAACGCGGTTACGCAGGTACCGATGTTGGCACCAAAGGCCAGGGCAATACCCGCCGGGAGACTCACCAGACCCTCCGTCGCCATCACGATGACAATACCCGTGGTCGCAGAGGAGGACTGAACCAGCCCGGTGAATGCCGCCGCGATCAGGATGCCGATCACAGGGTTTTCCATGGTGACCATGAGGTCAAGGAAGGGCTGGAAGCTGCGCAGTGGCTTCATCGCGCCACTCATTACGCCCATGCCGAAGAACACCAGACCGAGACCCAATAGCATGGTGCCCCAGTGCTTGGTCTTCTCTTGACGGCCCATCATCATCATGCCGAAGCCGCCCGCTACCATCAGCAGGGCATACTTGGTGACCTTGAAGGCCACGATCTGAGCCGTGATGGTGGTACCGATATTGGCGCCCATGATGACACCAGTGGCCTGAGCCAGGTTCATCAAGCCAGCGGTAACGAAGCCCACCACGATAACGGTGGTGACCGAGGAGGACTGAACCACGGCGGTGACGCCGGCGCCGGTGATCACACCAGCGATCCGGTTGCCGGTCAGCTTCTCCAAGATCATCTTCATCTTGTTACCGGCTACGGCCTTCAGGGATTCGGTCATCAACTCCATGCCGTAGAGGAAGATGGCCAAGCCGCCAAACAGCGTCATTGCCATCTTAAACCAGTCAATAGAATTACCGCCTCCCGCAGCAAAAGCGGGCGCCATAAAAAGTATACCCAGTATCATTGCGAGAGGTATCGCAACTGATTTCTTGGTTATATCCAAGTTTCGAAAGAGTGCAGCCATGGTAGTGGTTCCCCCCAGGGTGATTTTATAAATGGTTTAGAAAACAAACTTTTCCAACAGAGGGCAGCCACTGCAAAGACTGTCCATCGCCACAAACACGGCGGTACATCCCGTTCGAAAAGCAACGACTAACGGTAATGAATAATTATGATATTTTCGTGAACGGTTTGTAACAATCAGGTAAACTCTTGGCTGTTTCCGTGATTAGATTATTGTTATTCCTGTAAATTTAGGCCTGTGCCGACGTGCCCAGCAGCCTATCGGATTGTGCGGGAGTGAGGCGAAATAATGGACCACGCTTTCGTGGTCGGTTCACCCATAATCAGGCGTGTTCCTAAGCCGGGAAGTGCACGTCCCTTGAAAAAGCTGATGGAGATCTATTATTTCTCATCTTATCCTCATAGTAGAGGACGAACAGGATGCCGTCCAAATCCTGGAATATAACCTGAAAAAGGCCGGCTTCCAGACCCGCTCCGCCATGGATGGGAAGGAGGCGCTGGATCAAGCCTTTCAGGAGCCGATTCCTGATCTTGTCCTACTGGATCTGATGCTGCCCGACATCTCCGGCACGGAGGTGTGCCGTCAGTTGCGTGCTGACGAGCGAACCCGGGATACGCCTGTGATTATGCTGACCGCAAAGGGAGAGGAGATTGACCGGGTGGTCGGCTTCGAAGTAGGGGCCGACGATTATGTGGTCAAGCCCTTTTTTATCCGCGAGTTAATTCTACGTATCAATGCTATTTTACGGCGCCGGAATGAAGTACGGGAAACTTCCGGGGGGAGTACTTTCGGCTGTCTGAAACTGGACACCGAGCGCTATCAGGCGTGGGTGGAGGGGCGGGAGATACGTTTGACATCCCTTGAATTTAGGCTGCTGGAGACGCTGCTTTCCCGAAAAGGCCGTGTGCAGTCACGTGCCGTCCTTCTGGACGACGTCTGGGACATTCAGAGCCATGTCCAGACCCGCACCGTAGATGCCCACATCAACCGGCTGAGAGAGAAACTGGGGAAGGCGGGTGCCTATATAGAGACTCTCCGTGGGGTCGGTTACCGCTTTTACTCATCACCTGAGCAAGTACAGGAGCCGGAGGATTGAAGGTCGGTGTTCGGGTAAAGCTTTTCCTCGTTTCACTGCTGTTGATGCTGTTCATCGGTCTGATTATCGGCATCTACCTGGAAAATGCACAGCGTGCCTGGGCTGAATCCCGGATCGAATCAGAACTCCTCCATCATGCCAAACTGGTTCGGGAAGGTCTCCTCCTGGCTGATCGAGCCAATACCATTTCTATCGTGGAGCCGTTGGCGGACCGATTCGGCCAGACTATTGATCAGCGTGTAACCATCATCGCCGACGATGGGCGGGTGCTGGGGGATTCTGATCTGGACGAGGATCAGGTGCGCCGGATCGAGAATCATGGCAGTCGGGCGGAGGTGGTTACCGCCAAGGCGGAGGGGATTGGTGTAGCACGACGCTACAGCACCACCATAGGAACCGATATGCTCTACGTCGCCATCCCGTTTCAGCGAGATGACGGTAATGGTGTGGTGCGGGTGGAGGTCTCCCTGCAGCAGGTGGAGAGCACCATCCTGGAGCTGAGAACGTTTCTGATTTTTGCCGGTCTACTCGCCGGACTGGCTGTCCTTGCGGTGGCGGTTGTGATTGCATTTGCCTCTTCCCATCTGTTGACCCGCATTCTGCGTAATCTGTTGGAACACGCCCGGAAAATAGCGCCCGGTGTACTGGGAAAAAACCTGCAGGATTCATCCATGGATGAGATCAGCAGCCTGGGCGCCGCTTTTAATCAGATCACCCTTGAGCTGGATCGGACGGCCAAGACCATGGCCAAGGAGCGCTACCGCTTCGAGGCGGTGCTGGAGGGCATGAGTGAGGCGGTCTTCGCTCTGGGAGAGCGGCAGCAGATTACGCTGGTCAATCAGGCCGCATACACCATGCTGGGATTGACTGACTCACCTCTGGGCAGATTGTTGGGGCAGGTGATTCCCGTCAGGGAAGTGGTGGATCTGACCAGAACCATGGACTTCGAAAAATCCGCTTCGGTCCAGTTTGACCTGCCCGGATCGGAGCAGCGCCGGGTTTTGGCTCGGGCTCAGGGAACCGGTCAGGGTTGTATTGTCGTTATCCATGACATCACCGAGATATACCGGCTGGAGGAGATGCGACGGCAATTTGTGGCGAATGTCTCCCACGAACTACGCACCCCGGTCAGTGTCATTCAGGGTTATGCTGAAACCCTGCTGGATGGTGCTCTGGAGGACAAGGCCGTGGGGCGGAGCATGCTGGAGTCACTGATGCGCAATGCAGTGCGTCTGACCAGTGTCATCGAAGACTTGCTGGACCTCTCACGATTGGACTCCCACTGTTATCAACTCGCTCCAGAGGAGGTGGCTGTTCTTGATGTGGTGGAAGAGCTGAGGGAGACTGTTGCCCCGGTGGTGGACAGAAAGGGTCTTCGCCTGGAACTGGATATCGATCCAAACCTCAAGGTGTGGGCCGATGCCAGTGCTCTGTCTCATGCCCTCCGCAATTTTCTCGATAATGCCGTCAAATATACGCCGGATAAGGGGCGGGTTGCAGTGCGGGCACAGCACAGTGATGGATTGGTGCGTATTGAGGTGCAGGATGATGGAGCGGGCATCGAAGCGTGTCACCGCCCCCGGCTGTTTGAACGCTTCTATCGGGTGGATACGGGTCGCTCTCGGGATGTGGGAGGTACCGGGCTCGGATTGGCTATTGTCAAAAATCTGGTGGAAGCTATGGCGGGCCACGTAGGTATGGAGCCGGTCAAGCCGAACGGTTCCATCTTCTGGATGGGACTGCCGGGTGTACCCGCAACCCCAATGCAGACCGTTCCCAAGGCACTGGATACGGATAGTTAGCCCTATCACTTTACGTTAGCTCTAAACTCAACCAAGATACCAAATTCGAGCAAACGCACTCTACGCAATAAAAATCATAAGGTTATTGAGAAAATGTCATGTCCACTTTGTACTGAAGAAAACAAAACTGCTCTTGGCATAAAAAATGGGTGGACGTGGGTAAGGTGCACTGATTGCGGACTCTCCTACATAGACCCTTTGCCAACCAGCGAAGAGCTTCGAGATTATTATTCTTTATATGGCGTAAATAAAAAAAATATAAAGAATGCTAACCGTAAGGTCAGAAGGTTCAAACGTAAATTTTGGCCACTTTTATTTCTGACTAAAGGACGATCTTTTCTGGATGTCGGATGCAATACCGGATTTGCTGTTGAAGCAGCGCGTTCATTAGGTTGCGAAGCGACAGGAATAGATCTTAGTGATGAAGCTATCGATATAGCCAAAAAGAGCTTTAAACATTGCCGGTTCTTTAATGTCACGATTGAAGAGTTTGCGAAGACCGAAAAACAGTACGACATCATATCCTGTGCGGAGGTGATTGAGCATGTGACAGATGCACACTCTTTTCTTGATAAGATTGATAGCCTGCTAAAGGCCGGTGGGATTCTCTACTTAACCACGCCAGATGCGGGTCATTTTCGAGTGCCAAAAAGTTTTTTGGAGTGGAATGATGTCTCGCCGCCGCAACACACCATGCTTTATACAAAAAAGAGTATTAAAAAATTGATGGGTGAGCATGGCCTCGACGTTTTATATTTTCAACCCATGTTGAAGCCTAATATTCGCCTGGTGGCAAAAAAGCGCAAGTGCTGAGCTAAGGGATATCTGAACGAATCATGAACGCTTGCCTTGCATTCAGAATATGCAATATCCGTATCGATGATGTTGCTACAGACGCTGCTTGGCTCCACAGTGTTCACAGAATGGTGCATGCTCAGCTATCTCCTCTCCACAGTCGATACACTCCTTGTGTTTTGCCACGTGTTCGGACAGTTTGATTGAGATGGTGCCCGTTAACAGTGCGAACATAGTGATGCCCATCATCATTACTACGGAGGCGAGCAATTTGCCCGCCGTGGTTGCAGGCACTATGTCGCCGTAGCCTACTGTGGTCATGGTGACTATAGCCCACCAGCAACCCATGAAGGCGTTGCCAAAGGTCTCAGGCTCAAGAAAGTGGATCAGATTACCCGATACCAGAACCATGATGATAATGGTTGCCAGTACGACAAAGACTATATCGAACACATCAATCATCGAGGCGAAGAAGAGCCTGATGGCGCGCAGATAGCGCAGCAGTTTGAGCAATCGAAGTATCCGCAGCAGGCGAATCGCAAGGAAGACATCGCCGAACAGTAGCAGGGGCAACCAGGTGAAGAGGTCAACCAGGCCATAGAAACTCAATAGGTACTTGGGTGGTTGATGTGCAGAATAAGCCCGCAGTAGATACTCCATGGCAAAGAGCAGGGTTATGATTATTTCCACGTAGTGGATTAGCTCGCGGGCCTGTTCGGTCACCCTATCGAGTGTGCCGACCATCGAGAGCAGTACACTACCCAAGATCACCAGCATACCGAACATGTTGGCATTTCGGCCCCATGGATGATGTAGGTCGAACAGTATAGTGTTAATACCTTCGCGCAGGGATCGCTGTCGAAATGGATTGGTGTTATCAGTTCTATTTTTATCCATCACCCGTTTTCCCGGTATTTACAGAGTTCAAGCACAGCGAAACAAGATAATAGCTGCGCAGGCTGTGTGCATGCTTAAAGTCTTGACGATTCCACATGCTACTTCTGTAGTCAATTAATTAAGCGGAAAAAATGGAGATATCAGGGCCGAGTCCAGCATTTAAAATCATCAGGCTGAACGAAAAGCTGCAGTTATTCTGAAAGGGATAAAACAGCTCAAGTTATTTCCCCTATTCATAAGCGTCTGTATACCAGTTCCCTTTGCGCCTTTGCGCGAGATTAAACCTAGAATCCTCAGTTGGGCAGGGTGGAAAGTGCACTTGCGGTGGTGCAGTACAAGGGACAACGACGAGGAATAGTTGTTCTATTCCAAGGAGTTGTAACGCCGTAATGCGCCACCGCAAGTGTGCTATCCGCCCTGCAGCGTGATTCACCCTGAGAGTGAAATAGGCGATCGCAGTCAATGCAATTAAAATCAATGTGTTGCTCGTAGAATGAAGCGGCCAACTGAGGATTCTAGGTTAAAGGTGTGGGTGACAATATGGGCTTAAGTAAGTGCCATTCGGGGCTGATCGGAGTTTCCATGTTAGCGCTGGTGATGACTAATGATCATGGAGGATCTTCAATAGGAAGGAGACAAAGAAAAAGGCGCACCCACTTCTGGATGCACCTTTTTCTATTTACAGCTCAGTAGGCTAGGCCATCACCCCACCAAGCCGCTCCGGCTCTGAACTAGAGGTTAGCCAGAATCTCATCGACACTGGCTTTGGCATCGCCAAACAGCATACGTGAGTTCTCTTTGAAGAAGAGCGGGTTCTGTACGCCGGCGTAACCGGTGGCCATGCCCCGTTTCATCACGATGGATGTTTTTGCCTTCCAGCACTCAAGTACCGGCATACCCGCGATGGGGCTTGCCGGGTTGTCCTGAGCATCGGGGTTGACGATATCGTTGGCGCCGATCACCAGCACCGCATCGGTCTGTGGGAAATCATCATTGATCTCATCCATTTCCAGTACGATATCGTAAGGCACCTTGGCTTCAGCCAGCAGCACATTCATGTGACCCGGCAGGCGCCCGGCCACCGGATGAATGGCAAAGCGAACTTTGACGCCCTGGGCCTGCAGTTTCTTGGTCATCTCAAAGATCGGGTACTGAGCCTGAGCTACCGCCATGCCGTAGCCTGGGATAATCACCACCTCAGATGAGTTCTTCAGAATCTCTGCAGTCTCGGCTGCCAAGACGGGAACCACATCGCCCTGATCCACCACCTCACCTGAGGGTGTGCCACTCTCTGTACCAAAGCCACCTGCGATTACCGCCAGGAACTTGCGGTTCATTGCACGGCACATGATGTAACTCAGGATGGCACCACTACTACCCACCAGTGCACCGACAACAATCAGCAGATCGTTGGCAAGCATAAAGCCTGTGGCTGCCGCGGCCCAACCGGAGTAGCTGTTGAGCATGGAGACAACAACCGGCATATCCGCACCACCGATGGCCATGACCATGTGGACACCGAATACCATGGCGATCAGCGTCATGATAATCAGCGGCATCATGCCTGCCGAATGGGACTCAGCGCCAACGAATTGGGTGCCGAGAACAATGCAGATAACGCCAAGGCCAAGGTTCAGCCAGTGGCGGGCCGGTAGCATCAGTGGTTTACTGGTGATAATGCCTTTCAGCTTACCGAATGCAGCAACTGAGCCTGTAAATGTGATTGCACCGATGAGTACGCCAATGTAGATCTCAATCTCATGGATGGTGCGCTCGATACCTTCAAGATGGGAGTTGGGATCGAGGTAGCTGGCGTAACCCACCAGTACAGCTGCCAAGCCGACGAAGCTGTGGAGTATCGCCACCAGCTCCGGCATCTCGGTCATCTCTACCCGTTTGGCGAGGAAGCCACCGATAACACCACCTACGACCATACAGATGAGAATGGTGGTGTAGCCGGTGACCTGAGCCCCCAGTATCGTGGCAACAATGGCGATTACCATGCCGGCAATGCCATAGATGTTTCCGCGTTGTGCGCTCTCTTGATTGCTCAATCCGCCGAGTGCGAGGATAAATAGAACACTGGCTGCGATATAGGCAACCGTAATCATACCTTCAGTCATTTTTTTACGGCTCCTATTTCTGGAACATTTTCAGCATGCGCTGGGTGACAAGAAAACCACCCGCGATGTTGATTGTGGCGATAAGAATAGCGACTGCCGCCAGACCTGTAACCAGCGTAGAACTACCCGATACTTGTAAAAGTGCACCGATAACGATGATGCCTGAGATGGCATTGGTGACACTCATCAGCGGTGTATGCAGTGCTGCCGACACGTTCCAGATCACCATGTAGCCGATAAAGCAGGCCAGAACGAAGACGGTGAAGTGGGCGAGAAAATCTGCCGGGGCTACAGCGCCGACACCAAGCAACAGAAGAGCAGTAATACCCATGCCGATTGCCGCTTTTACACCACTGGGTTTCTCTTCCTCTTTTGCAACAGGAGGCGCTACGGTTGCCATCTTCTCTTTGGGAGGAGCGGCGGAGATTTTCGGTGCCGGTGGCGGCCAGGTGATTTCGCCCTGGTCGATGACCGTTACCCCACGAATCACCTCATCTTCCATGTTGACGTTGATCTGACCATCTTTCTCAGGGGTCAGGTCGGTCAGCAGGTGTCTCAGGTTGGTACCGTAGAGCTGGCTCGACTGAGTCGGCAGGCGACTCGGCAGGTCGGTAAGGCCGACAATCGTTACGCCGTGCCTGGAGATGATCTTGCCGGGCTCAGTGAGTGCGCAGTTACCACCCTGTTCTGCGGCGAGATCAACAATCACGCTGCCGTCGCGCATGGTCTCAACCATGCCGGCAGTGATCAGCTCAGGAGCTGGTTTGCCGGGAATCAGGGCGGTGGTGATGATGATATCCACCTCCATCGCCTGGTCGGCAAAGAGCTTCATCTCAGCTTCGATAAACGCTTTGCTCATCACCTTGGCGTAACCGCCTTCACCGGAGCCGTCTTCCTCCTCCTCGTAGTCGAGTTCGAGGAATTCAGCACCCATGCTCTCAACCTGCTCTTTTACTTCAGGGCGGGTATCGAAGGCGCGTACTATGGCACCCATGGAGCCGGCGGCACCGACTGCGGCAAGACCTGCAACACCGGCGCCAATGACCATGAATTTGGCCGGCGGCACTTTACCGGCGGCGGTGATCTGACCGGTGAAGAAGCGGCCAAACTGGGAGGCGGCCTCGACAACAGCACGATAACCGGCAATGTTAGCCATGGAGCTGAGGGCATCGAGTTTCTGGGCACGGGATATGCGTGGAACGCTGTCCATTGCCATGATGGTGGCTTTTCGTGCCTTCAGCCTCTCCAGCAGCTCTTCATTTTGAGCAGGCCAGATAAAGCTGATCAGATTGCCGCCTTCACGCAGCAGCTCTGACTCATCGATACCGAGGGCGGGGTGACACTCCGGAGCGCGCACCTTCATAACGATATCGGAATCGGCCCACAGTGCTTTGACATCTTCAACGATCTCAACGCCTGCTTCACGATAGGCTTCATCAGTGAAATGCGCCTTCTCACCCGCCCCACTTTCAAGTGCTACGGAAAAACCCAGTTTCTGGATCTGTTCCGCAGTCTCCGGGGTCATAGCGACGCGACATTCACCATCATGGACTTCCTTTGGAACTCCAATCTTCATGGACATACAGCTATCCTCCTGTCTATTCAGTTCAATTTTGTTTTTCCAACGGCAACCGCCCTGATGGGTAGCTGCAGCAGGCATATACTTTGAAAACTCAAGTTTTGGGCTTCATTCGCACCTTCTCCCTCAGAGGGTGAAGGGACGGTCTAATCAAGCTCTTGTTATGTCATTTGAACACCGAAACTTAAATTTAAAAACTAGTGTGTGGCTTTAAAGTAGGGCAGGGCACCACCTGCTTTCAGGATGGCCACATCCTTCTCTTCAAAAGCCGGGTTCAATGAAATCTTCTCCCCGTTGACCTCAAGGAACAGCTCACCCTCGAGATCCGAGACATCGATCGCAACCTGATCGCCCTGGTTAATCTTTGCGTAGTCATCAACGTTGGCGAATGTTAGCGGCACGATACCAAAATTGACCAGATTTGCCACGTGAATACGGGCAAACTGTGAAACCACTACCGCCCGGATACCGAGCCAGCGAGGACAGAGTGCAGCATGCTCGCGGGAGCTGCCTTGTCCGTAGTTCTCTCCACCAACCAGGATACCATGACCACCTGCATCACGATGTGCCACCGAGCGCTCTGCAAAAGTGGTATCGACCTGGTTGAAGGTGGCCTGCATTGCGTACTCCTTGACGTTGGAGCGCAGTGGTAGATAGATACCGGCGGGCTGAATATCATCAGTGCTGATATTGTCTCCCAGCTTAAGCATCACCTCACCTTCAAGCCTGTTTGGCAGTGCTTCAAAATCGGGCAGCGCCATGATGTTGGGGCCACGAATCACCTCCACCTTCTCCGCTTCCGCCAAGGGTGGTGGGGTGCTGAAGGATGAGGTGTCATCCACCTGAGGTGTCTGCTCAATCTCAATGTTTCCTGTGGGCAGGGTGATCTCGCCGGTCAATGCGCTGGCGGCTGCCACCAGGGGGCTGACCAGGTGCACCTCGGCATCGGCTGTGCCGGAACGTTTGGGGAAGTTGCGATTGAATGTGCGCAGGCTGAGCCCTTTGCTGACAGGAGAGCCGCCCTGGCCGATACAGGCGCCGCAACCATTCTCCATCACCCGCACGCCTGAGGCGTAGAGTGAGCTCAGGTAGCTGGAGTTGGCCAGCTGCATGGCGACGGCCCGGGAGCCGGGGTAGAGGAGGGTATCCACCACCACGCGCTTGCCTTTGAGCATTTGGGCAAAGCTGGCGATATTCTCGTAGGAGCTGTTGGTGCAACTGCCGACACAGACCTGATCCACCTTGGCGCCTGCGTGGTCTGAAATTTTTTCTACATTACCCGGTGAGGGGTAGATGGCAATTAGTGGCTCCAGTGCATCGAGGTCGATCTCGATTGTATCGGCGTACTCGGCGTTTTCATCCGCTGCCATCGGCTTGTAGTCGCTACTTCGCCCACGGCTCTCAAGGTACTCACTGGTACGCTCGTCACTGGGGAAGATGGAGGTGGATGCCCCCATCTCAGCACCCATATTGGTGATGGTGGCACGCTCTGTGAGGGATAGGCTGGCGACACCTGGACCGGCATACTCAAAGATCTTTCCCTTGCCGCCCTTAACGCCGACGATAGAGAGCATCTTGAGGATGACATCCATAGCCATAACACCGTCATGCAGGGCGCCTGTAAGGTTGACCTTGACCACTTGAGGCATGGGGAGCTTGTACTCACCTGTGGCCATCGCCAGAGCGACGTCATAGCCGCCGGCACCAAAGTAGATAGCGCCCATGCCGCCGGCGTTGACGGTATGACTGTCGGCGCCGATGCCGGTCATGCCCGGCTTGACGAAGTTCTCAATGTTGAGGAAGTGACATATACCGGTGCCGGGAGGCGAAAAGATGATGCCGAGCTTATCTGAGACGGTTCTCAGATATTGATGGTCATCGGGGTTTCTGAAGCCGGACTGCATCATGCTGTGATCAACGAAGTTGACAGAGAGGGGCTTTACCCGCTCAACGCCCATCGCCTCAAGTTGCAGCATGCACATGGTGCCGGTGGCGTCTTGGGTGAATGCTTCATCGATGCGAAGGGTGACTACTTCACCCGCTGCTGGCAGATCGCCGCCGCCAACTTGATGCTCGGCGAAGATCTTTTCTGTCAAATTTAAGGGCTTCATCTATCTCTTCCTCTATATATTATGCAGAGACGGTTTTGTAGGGCTCGAAAAAATCCCCTCTCCCTCGGGGAGAAGGGATTTTTCTAAAAACTCGAGATTGCTCTTTATATCTCAACAGGCCAAATGAGAAAACCTAGCAACCATAGCTTGTATACCCATTTTTGCCAACAAACACAATTTTTTTGTGGGAAGTAGTAAATTTCTTTACAAGACCGGAGAGCACGTTGTTTTGGCTGATATCAAGCCCAGGTCATTAAACAGTATGGAGTATGGATGAGAAAAAAAGCAGCCAGATAAAAATTCTCGGATGAAAAGGTCATCCCAGCTTAGCGCTCCCGTGGAGATATCTGTTACTGAGCTTGTAAGATGAATTATCAATTACTATCAGTAAGATAGATGCAGTCTTCAGTACCGTTAATCTACGATGGGAGCAATGATACTACGCTTTATTGTGGTACTGCTGACCACCTTATTTCTTCACCTTGACCAATAACCGCTTATGCCACTTCTAGGAACAGGTTACCTGTTTTGAATAAGCATAAAAAAAGGCTTTAATTATAATACTGATAAGCATATCTGATGGCTGATCGGGTACAATCTAATCCATAATGCCGGGCTACGCAGTAATGAGAAAAGTGCATGGGTGAACAAGCAGAAGATAGCGGAAGAAGTGGCGACCAGGTCAACCTGACCATCAACGGAAAGTCGATTTCCGCACCATCTTCACTCTCGGTGATCCAGGCGCTCTGGCATACCGGTTATCCGAGGGTAAAAAGTGTCGGCTGTCTGGAGGGAGTTTGCGGTTCCTGCCGTGTCATGGTTCGTCGGGTAGACAGCCGTGAAGTGACTACAGAGCTGGGCTGTCAGGTGCTTATCGAAGAGGGGATGCAGGTCAATTTCCTACTTTTTCCCACACCGACCCACCATCGCTATCAACTTGAAGAGATCAATAGCTCCTGGGAAGTACAGGGGAAATTCCACAAGTTCTTCCCCGAAGCGGAAATGTGTAGGCATTGTGGTGGCTGTAACCAGACCTGCCCAAAAGGGATCAGTGTGGAACTCGGTGTAGAGCTCGCATCCAAGGGCCGTTTTGAAGAGGCGGGGGCACTGTTTATTGAGTGCGTCCTATGTAATCTCTGCCAAACGGCCTGCCCTGAGTCTATTGCTCCAAACCATGTCGGTCTCTTCTCCAGACGGGTGTCTGCCTATTTCCATATTCGGCCATCGAACCTGATCAACCGCCTTGAAAAACTGCGTAAAGGCGAGCTGGAGATTATCAAATAACTCCATGGCACCCATCAAAAGCACAATTAACTCATGACTAACGGCATCCCATACGCCACTGCGCTAGAGCAGTATGAGCCCAAGGCTGAACGCCCTTTACCTGATCAGGAGATGAGCGGCGAAGAGCTGCGACGAGCCTATCATCCTGATCACTATGCGGACTCCATCGTTGAACTGAATGTCGGCACCAACAAGGGCGATGCCTGCCATCGGCAGTTGGCAGACATTCTCCAGGCCGATGCCCGTATTGACGAAGCGGATCTTGCAGGAGCGCCCATTGTAGAGACCGATGTACTGGTCATTGGTGGCGGTGGTGCGGGCTGTGCGGCTGCGCTGACGGCCTCCAGAGGCGGCGCCAGTGTGATACTGGCGACCAAGCTGCGCATTGGTGACAGCAATACCGTGATGGCGGAGGGTGGGATTCAGGCCTCCATCGAAAAAGATGATACGCCCCAGATGCACTACGATGACACCCTCAAGGGTGGGCATCAGAATGTGAATAAGGATCTGGTGGCCAAGCTGGTGATGAACGGCCCTGATGTGGTTCGTTGGCTGATCCAGCAGGGGATGCAGTTTGACCTGGATAAGTATGGCGATCTGCTGACCCGCAGGGCCGGTGGCACCTCCGCAGACCGGATCGTCTACTATCGTGACTACACCGGCCTTGAGATGATGCGGGTGCTTCAGGAAGCGGTACGCACCAGCCGCATAGATGTATGGGACTACAGCCCGGCGGTTGAGCTGCTCTCTGATGAGTTGGGCCACTGTGCCGGTGCCGTTATCTCATCTCTTGAAGATAACCGCTATAAGCTGATCAAAGCCAAGTCGGTCATTATTGCTACTGGTGGTATCGGTCGCCTGCACCTCAATAAATTCCCTACCTCCAACCACTTTGGCGCCACTGGTGATGGTTTGGTGTTGGCCTATCGCCTGGGTGCCAGGCTGCAGGATGTGGACTCTTTCCAGTACCACCCCTCAGGCCTTGCCTATCCACAGCATCTGGCTGGTACTCTGATTACCGAGGCGGTGCGCTCGGCGGGCGCTTACCTGCTCAATGGTAACGGCGATCGTTTCATTGAGGAGCTTCAGCCCCGCGATCAGGTGGCGGCAGCGATACTTCGTGAGTGCGCAGAGGGACGGGGTGTCACGGTTGACGGTGGAGGGCAGGGTATCTGGCTCGACACACCAGGCGTGGAGCTGCGTGAGCCGGGTATTTTTGATGCCCGTTTCCCGAAACTGATTGAACTGGGGAAGAAGAGTAATATCGATCCCAGAAAACAGCCGCTGCTGATCTACCCAACACTTCACTACCAAAACGGTGGTGTAGTTATTGACGAGAATTGTCAGAGCAGCGTGCCTGGACTCTACTGCGTGGGTGAAGTCTGTGGCGGTATCCATGGGCGTAACCGCCTGATGGGTAATGCTCTGCTAGAAATCATCGCATTTGGTCGTATTGCCGGGAACCATGCGATGGAGACCGCACCTTCGCATAAACATAAAAAGTCCTCGATTGAACATTTGAGCCAGCTGCGTCGTGAATTGACCCTGGCCAATATGCCAATGGATAAGCAGGGGCCGGCACTCTTCCCCAGCTATGCCAAATTCGAAAATGATTCGGACTATGGCGGTCTGCACAAAACTACCCAGGTGGAGAGCTGATCGATGTCAAAAGATTGTCTGAATCAGGTGCTGTTTCACCCCGATAGCCGTGTAGGTCCAGACCTGAGTGCCTGGCTGAAAGGTTTCGGTGGTGAAGGGCTGGTGAATGCGCTGGGAAATCTCGATGCAATCACCCCTGAAATTAAGCGTGCCGGTCTACTGGGGCTTGGTGGCAGCGGTTTTCCCACCTACTTCAAATGGGAGAAGGTGGCGGCTCAGGAGAGCCAGGAAAAATACCTGATCTGTAACGGCAACGAGGATGAGCCGGGTACTTTCAAGGATCGCGTTCTGTTGGAGGAGACCCCCCATCAGGTGATCGAGGGCGCCACCATTACTGCCCTTGCCACAGGGATCAACCGGATTGTCTTCTATATCAATCCGCACATGACCAAACCGCTGGAGAGTATGCGTCAGGCGGTGGCACAGTGGGAGGAGTCAGAGCTTTTCTTTACCGCCTCGAAGAAACTAGAGCAGCCACTCAGCTATCACATCGTTCCCAGTTCCGGTCACTATATTGGTGGTGAAGAGACTGCTGCGATTGAGTCGGTTGAGGGTAAGTTTCCCTTTCCTCGCGGCAAGCCGCCGTATCCTGCCGAGTCGGGTGTCCATGGGCAGCCGACCCTTATTAACAATATCGAAACCCTGGCCAATGTCTCCCATATCGTCCGTAACGGTGCTGAATGGTATCAGGGGCTGGGGCTTGGTGAAGCCAACGGCACTAAGATCTACTGTCTCAGCGGTGATGTCCTTAGACCCGGAACCTACGAACTGCCCATGGGGACGCCGTTGTCGGAGCTGATCAATGTCTACGGCGAAGGGATGCTGGTGGGGAAAAAGCTGAAAGCGGTCTTTACTGGGGGACCCTCCAATACCATCCTTACCCCCAAGGATCTGGATGTTCCTCTCGATTTCGACTCGGTGAAAGCACGTCGCTCGGCACTGGGTACAGGAGCCATGATCGTGGTCTCCCAGGGTACCGGCATTGTTAAACGGGTGGCGGAGTATGTTGACTTCTTTGCCTCCTCCTCCTGTGGTCAGTGTCCCCCCTGCAAGACGGGCACCTATTACGCCTCCCAGCTGTTGGGAAAGATTGACACCGGGCAGGGCACCCGGGCGGATCTGGATACGTTGATCAACCTCTGTAAAATTTTGCCGGGTGCGGGCAGATGCCACTTGTTGGATGGTGCCATCAAGGTTATCGATAGTTCGCTCTATCACTTCATGGGCGAGTATGAGCAGTCGTTGAGAAACTGAACAGGTAGCTCAACAGTCAGTAAATTCGCATCCTTGCCGGCTGCCGTTGCCATGGAATACGCTGTGCAAGCACCTGGACCTTCTCCCTCCAGTCAGGGAGAAGGTAAATTAAATTAAGTGGCTATGCACAATAGTCCTGAAGCACTATCTTTATAGAAAAAAGTGCATCTGTAGGAGCGAATTTATTCGCGATCAGGCGACCGGGCATCTTCTTCGCGAACAAATTCGCCCCTACACCCGGTTCCCGGATTATTGTGCACAGCTATTTCAAATTAACTCTAGTTAATATAGCGCTGCGCTCATCTCTCATGGTGTGTGGTGTTGAGCGTCTGATAACTGACAACTGATTTCTTAATAGTTGTGAAAGTTGCTCTCCCATAGCTCCACTCTCTATCTCACCAATCCTTTATCGGACCAAAATCCGGAAATTTTGAACTCCAATGCTATTATTTAGCTAGGTTCTGGGGCTCAGGGAAGCTCTGAACAAGTCAGGGGTATAGCATTGGTTATCTGTTTTTTGTGGCAAAGAATTTTTTTACTTTCGCTGCCAGCCATGGAGAGCGAAGCGAAGGCTGGTAATCCCCGGTAGCCGTGAGGCCGCACTGCTTACCCGTCGTGCGCGTAGCGCGCCAGAGGGGAAGCAAAGTAGGCATCCGAACACGGCGTCCAGTCACTGGGAACTGACTGCGAAGCGGTAACGAGCTTGCGATGTTATCGCGTAGCGGTTAGTGACCAGGACGGCCGGGGCACTAATAGGCTGTCGAAGATTGAGTGCAAAAGGGGGACTTGGATGTCCCGTTTTGCATCACGAAATCGAAGACTCGCTTATTCGACGGTCGTTGGTCGTACACGCCTCTCCAGTATTCTCTCCATTCTCCTACTGCTCTCCCTCTGCTTTCCTCTGTCATCGATAGCGGTATCGGCTGAAACCTCCAACGGCGCAGCTACTCCCGGCCAGACCCTCTCATTCGGGGTGTATGCGCATATCCGCTCCACAGAGATGATAAAGAAGATGCGTCCGTTCCAGGAGTATATGGAACGGAAGCTTGCCCGCAAGGGAGTTCCTCTCAAGATCAGGATGAGGATCTTTCCCACCTATAACGACGCGATCCATGCATTGGTGGAAGGGCGGGTGGACTTTGTCCGTTTCGGTCCGGTCAGCTATGTTCTGGCCAAGCAGAAGAACCCGAGGATTCATCTGCTGGCGATGGAGAGCAACAATGGTAAAAAGTGGTTCAGTGGGGTGATCTCGGTGCCTTTGGATTCTCCCATTCGATCTCTTGATGATCTGAAAGGTAAACGCTTCGCCTTTGGCAGCAGGAGTTCCACCACCGGCCGTTATCTCGCTCAGGCTGCCTTGGTGAAGGCAGGCATCCGGGCCGAAAACCTTGCCGGTCACGCTTATCTGGGGCGACATGACAAGGTGGCATTTGCAGTGGCTTCAAAAAGCTACGATGCGGGCGCCACCAATGAAAACACCTACAACAAGTACGCTGAAAAGAAGGGGCTGCGCAAAATAGTTGAATTCCCCTGTGTCACTAAACCCTGGGTGGCCCGCGAAGACCTTGATGAGTCGATTCTTTCCGCTCTGGGCTCGGCTCTGTTGACGCTGGATGACGAGGCGTTCTTGAAGACGATCAAACGTAGTGGATTACTGCCGGCTGAGGATGCCGATTATGATCTGATCAGGGAGGGGATGGAGACCGCCAAGCGGTTTTACTCGAAGCCATGAGCCTCTCACTCAAGATTCTTTCGATTATCCTTGCAGTATTGGTTTTTCTACTCTCTCTCTTTGGCTGGTTTTCTGTATCCAATGAGCAGCAGGGTCTTAGGAACCTGTTGGATAAACAGGGAAACGCTCTGGCACAGGTGGTTGCGGCTTTTAGTATTGAGAGCCTGTTGATGGAGGATTATCCGGTACTTGAGACGGTCCTTGAAACCATCGGAAGTCAAAACCCAAACGCCCTCTCCATGGAAGTGGTGCATAAAGAGCGGGTGGTTGCAGCCTATCATGCGGGGCGAGGCGAAAGTGGATCCAGGTTTCAGGCTGAGATCATTGTTCCCGCAGCAGACGGCACGTCCGGCACAAAGCTTGGGGAGGTACATCTTATCCTCTCGAATCGTGATGGCACGATGCATTTGGCTAGCAGGAAGCGGGATGTTCGCAATTCATTTGTGTTGATCACCTTTGTGCTGGGCTTTGTACTTATAGTGATTTTGCGTAGAACGGTATTGAAGCCTGTAGAAGGGTTGACTGACTACGCGGAGCGGATTGCATCGAATCGGATATTGCTTGGTGACTCAATCCATGAGTCACCCGTTGATACTGAACAGGTGACAGATTCCGCTCATCCGAAAAGTATCTTTCATCATTTGGAACACGATGAAATCGATCGTTTGAAAAAGAGTCTGGAGTCCATGCACTTGGCCGTGGACAAGAAAGAGGAGCAGCTGCGCTGGCACAATAAGAATCTGGAACTGTTGGTCTATGAACGTACCAGCGAGTTGTTGGAGGCAAAGGAGAAAGCGGAGGCATCGGATCAGGCCAAGAGCCGGTTTCTTGCCAATATGAGCCATGAGATTCGGACACCGATGAATGGGGTGCTGGGATTTACCCGACTACTCTCGCGTACCTCTCTCACAGAGCAACAGGATGAGTACATTCGTACCATTTCAGCTTCGGCTGAGAATCTCCAGGTGATCATTGATGAGATCCTTGATTACTCCAAGATCGAGGCCGGCTACATGGTGTTTGAGGAGCAGCCATTTGATCTGTTGGAGGTTATCGATGCCACAGTGGCAATGTTTGCGCCCAGAGCACTGGATAAGGGACTTGAGCTGGTGCACGGAATTCATAAGGATGTGGGGTCGAGGTGGATTGGGGATCGGGTACGACTCCGGCAAGTGATATCCAATCTGCTGGATAACGCCATCAAGTTCACTGAACGCGGCATGGCATCCCTCTGGGTGGAAGCTGATACCGATGATGTTGATAAAGGCGGGATCCGTTTCATCGTCAAGGACAGCGGTATCGGTATCGATACCGCATTACGGGAACAGATGTTTAGGCCATTTTCTCAGGGTGACAGCAGTATGACTCGCCGCTTTGGCGGTACGGGTTTGGGTTTAGCCATCTCCAGCCAGTTGGTGAAGGGGATGGGCGGTACCATCGGTGTGGAGAGTACAGAGGGGGAGGGGGCGCTGTTCTGGTTTACGGTTAGGCTGGAGCATCAGACAACCACGGAAGCCAATGAATATACGGACAAGTTATTTCAGGGAACTAATGCGTGGTTATATGACCACAACCCCATCGGCAGTCAGACAATGAGTCATCTCCTTCAGCGGATGGGGATCGCCGTGCAGGTGTTGGAGCAAGCGGTGATTCCCGAGAAACATGAAGCGGAGTTTGGATTACTGCTGGTGAATGACGGCGGATGTGCGGAAGAGCAGGAGAGGATTAAGACGCTTTTGATCTCACTCGAGAAGAGTGAACGAATAGAGACAGTACTTTTTACCAATCGTCCAGATGAGAGTATCGCCTCCCATGGAGGATTCAAAGCATCATTGACTCTACCAAGGGTAATCGGCTTTTACCCACTTAAAAAGGTATTGATGGATCTATTGCAGGAGTGCTCTACAGATGGGCCGTCTCAGACGGTGTCGGTCATCTCTTCCACACAATCTGCACCGCGATATGAGGGGGTCAATATTCTGATCGTAGATGACAATAACATTAATCGGATGTTGACCAGGACCATTCTCTCAGAGCAGGGTGCTGAAATTGTTGAGGCGGAAAGCGGTCAACAGGCCATTGACGAGACGAGGGAACGGCGCTTCGATCTGATCCTGATGGATATACAGATGCCGAATATGAGCGGGTCAGAGGCGGCCAGGAGAATTCGTCAACAAGAGCAGGGATATCGCACTCCCATTGTGGCGCTGACAGCCCACGCTATGCCGGAAGAGCGTGAGCAATTTCTGAATGAGGGACTGGATGCCTGTGTGATCAAGCCGGTTGATGAGCAGGCGTTGAATGATATTCTGAAGCGTTATTGCGGAGTCTCTCAGGAATAGTGGATCCACTTTCTGTGGTTAGGGTGTCAAGCCGAGTCGGAGTGAAGATCATTTTAGTGGTAACTATGTCTCAGTAAGTCAGCGATGGGTATTCCTGGGGGATAGAATTACCGTCTTCTTCCCAAACAAGAATAAAGTTACCGTTACTTACCCCCGCTATAGCAGGCTCATAGGCGTCTCTGTTATTACTGATCTGTATCGGTGAGCTGAAGGAGCTACTCTCTACTGATTTGATGGCGTAGTAGATTTGGGGCTTACCACTGCGGTTATCTTCCCAGGTGACTGCCACCTGATCACCGGAAAGAGCAACGCTTCTACGTCCGGCAGAATCGAGATGATGAAAGCGACCGGGCAGTGGTTTTTCGGTAACAGCGATCTTTTCAGAGAACTGCCATTGGGGAGCCGCCTGCAACGGCAGTGGTAACAGTAACAGCGGTATCAGGAGGGTTGCGCATCTCATTGGACTGCTTTATATGCTTTAAAACTGGTTGTTTTATGGTGGCCGCCATTGATGTAGTCGTCGTACTGCTCCATCCTTTCAATAGTTCTGAAGCCTGCGAAATTGAGCAGTTCCATCTCATCCGGGTTTTTAAAAATAAAGGTAGGTGTACCGAGAATTCTTGAGCGGGTGGCAAACTGCATATCGGTGATACGCTCACCATTTGGCGGGGTGATGCGGTTCGTTCACGATCATGTTGATAAAGCACTTGGGCCACATGTAAGTTATCATTGATAGGCTGTAATAAAATAGTGGCAACCAATCAGGGGGATATTGCCGTGAAAAAAGTGATCATCGGAGTCGTCGCACTCATTGTTTTGATAGGGGCTGCAATGCTCTTTTTTGTCGGTTCACTGGATTCAATTGTCCAGGCCGCCATCGAAGAGGTTGGCACTAAAACCACTAAAACTCAGGTAAAGGTCGATGGGGTCAGCATCAGTCTTGGTGATGCCCAAGGGGCGCTGAAGGGCCTTTCGGTGGCCAATCCTGCTGGATTTTCAAGTAACAAAGCGATCTCCCTTGGTCAGATTAAGGTTAAGCTGGATGCAGAAACGCTAACCTCAGACACCATAGTGATTAAGGAGGTTATGATAGACAAGCCGTCGGTTAACTATGAATTTGGCAAGGAAGGCAGTAATTTCGATGTGATAAAGAAGAATGTTGCCGGGGCGGGAGGCTCAAACACTTCTGAGTCATCCGAAAGTGCCGGCCCAAAGCTGATTATTGAAAATCTCTACATCAATGACGGTACTATCGCGGTGACATCTGCATTGACGGGGGATAAACCTCTGAGTGCACCACTGCCTAAGATTCACCTCAAGGATATCGGTAAGAAGAGTGGTGGTGCTTCTGCTGAAGAGGTGGCGCAGCAGGTGATCTCCAGTCTTACCAAGGGAGTAGGCTCTGCTGTCGGTAAATTGGATCTGGGTAAGCTGAAAGATGTCGGTGCCGCTCTGAAAGAGAAGGCCGGTGGCTCTACTGAAAAGGTTAAAGAGAGTCTGGGTGGGGCGGGTGACAAGTTGAAAGGGCTATTCGGTAAATAGCGCCTATCTGGAAATGCACGAGATAAGGGGTAAGTAAGCCGGCTCGGACAAATTATTCGAGCCGGCTGAAGCATACTAATAAGCTGGAGTTTCGCTACGATACTCCAGTCCCTTTTTTTCCGCCTGATCCTTGATGGCACTGAAGAGCTTGTAGTCCAGGGAGTCTTCCACACCCTCACTCTCCTCAACTTTCTCTTTGATAAAACCGCTACGCTTCTCTGATAGTGCCTGGATCTGCTGTTGAAGCTCTCTGCGCTGTTGTGCTTTTTTGGTGATAACCGCTTTTTGCTCCTCCGGGGCCATCGACCGCATGGGTTTGGGTAACATATCGGGATCAATACTCTCTATATCCACTTTGCCATCAGTAACATCATCAACCAGTTCCCCCTTGCCGAGAAAGTTTTTCCTGCCACTCTCAGATGCGTTGTAGGTCGCCCTGCGTGCCCGGGATGCCACGGACGCACCTGCATGGAGTTTTTCCGTAGCGGCAATTTTTCGCTGCTGTTTTACCTTCTCCTCGGCATTGCCGTAGTAGAGACGTGTCTCATCGAGCTTGGCTGAGAGGTTGGCCAGTTCACGGTCGAATGGCGTGGCGACAGCGATGGCTCCACCATCCTGTTCGACCTGGAAGTAGCGACCATCACCCAGCTGCGCCATCTGCTGCCATTTTCGCGTGGTGGAACGGTTCTCTCCACATTGAATAGCATTGACGAAAATACCTTTTGATTTGGCCTTGGTAATTGTTTCGGGGTACTTCACGTCATCCTGGTAATCCATGTGTGGAGGGGCATCGCCAACCAGAAATAGCACCTTGTAGGTCTGCTGATCATCGCTCCAGGAGATTTTATTGACGGCGTCATCGAGGGCTTGATTGACACTCTCCGGGCCGTCACCCCCACCTGCAGCCTCGAAGTCCATCAGGGTGGCATACATTGAGTCGAGATCTTCCGACAGATCGCTGACGCGGGTGACATACTTGTCACCACGATCACGGTAGGCGACCAGCCCCATTCTGATATCGGGGGCGTTGTTGGCTGATGCCATATTGGAGGCGATGGACCAGATCTTCTCCTTGGCGGCATCGATCAGACCACCCATACTGCCGGTGGTATCGAGTACAAATACCACCTCAATCGCAGCCTTCTCCTGGATGATCGGGAGGGTGACCGGTGCAATCGGCAGCTGCTGGGTTGTGGCGGTGACAGCATTGACGCTGCCAATATGTGGGAAGAGTGCCACCGTTGCCGTGGTGGCTGCAAAAAGTGCTACTGCAATCATTTTCTGTTTCATTATCTTCTCCTGATAGTCAGTGGTTGGCCGAAAGCTTTCTTACGGCAGCCTGGGCAGCTTGGTGTGCCTGGTTAAAACGGTCTGTCTTGGTCTGGGTATGCCCGGTTGATGTGGTTTTTTCCTTCATGCTTGGCGGGATATAGACAAATAGTGCTTGGGTGAGAAAGAAGCTCCAGAGGGTTAGAGCAATACTCTGGGTCTGGATAAATACCCAATAGGCCGCCGCCAGTGCGAGTATGTTCAATCCAAGATCTGCCATGGTTGGGAGTAGGCTGCTATAGAAATAGAGGGAGCGTGTCAGCCAAATCATGACTATCTGCAACAGCAGGTAGAGGGGCAGTTGTACCCCGCTGAACCAGGCAACCATACTTGCCGACAACCAGAGCGCAAGGGTGACGATGCGTCCGACCGATTGAGTGCTCCGTTTCAGCAAATAGACCAGATAGAGAGCGGTGCCAACCGTAACGAGCAGATAGAGAGTTGCTGCAACGGGAAGAATCGTATTGATAAGGGTGAATAGTAGGGTGCCGGCCACTGCGGCTGTAACAGCAATAACTACCCCATCGGTAAATGTTGCCGTCTTCATGACTTGCTCCTTTTCTGTTTTTCGCGCAGAAGTGCTATTTCCACATCTGCTTTGTCGATGCTGAATTCGGTAGTATCGAAGAGGGTTTCATTAGCAGTGTGTTTGTTGCTCTCCGCCAGTAGATCCGCTTTCTGCCGCATACTCTCCAGCCGGCTACGGTTCTCCCTGATACCTGTATTGAGTTCTTCGAGTGAATGACCCAGGCTCTCCTCTCTTCTGTGAAGAAAGCCGACTGCCCTTTGCGACTCCAGTTTGCGCTTTATCAGGGCACGGGCCAGCTCTTCGTTGTCAGCCTCGAAACAGATATCCAGCTCCTCTTCTATACTGTTGAGAGACTGTTCGATGTTGTGCCTGCGCTGGAGCAACTGCTTCGTTTCATGGTCAAGTAGTTTGCTGCGCTGTTCATCTCGGTTGAGTTCATCCTCCATCTCATGAACCGCGTGCCTGAGCAGCAACTCCGGCTCTTCGATGCGGTCGAGAACGGCGTGAAAATCGGCTTGAAAGAGCCGTGATACGCGATTGATAAGGGCCATCTGTCTACTCCTTTTTTCTCAATTGATCTGTTGGTATCTTCAGTCTAGGGGTGAGTATGGATCTGGAGTAGACAGGGTTTTGTAAAAGATGCTGCAGGAAAATTTACAAAAGATTTACATGCTGTGATCACGACATGCTGCTAGGCTTTGACTAGGGCCTATTAACACTATCTGAATATCCATCGAAGGAGGCCATTTTTTGCAGGACAAGGCGTACTGAGCGTCGTGTACCTGCCGTACATAAGCGAAAGTGCAACGCAGTCATGCGAAAAATGGCCCCGTCCCTTTGGGTTGGCTCTCAAATGAGTCCATTCAGCGTTGCGCATCGTTTATTTGGAATAACCAAACTGCACTCTGCGCGCCTTGCCTGGACTCATTTGAGAGCCAACGCTGGGTATCCACATAGTGTTAACAGGCCCTGGGATGAAACGAAAGATTCGCCTATTGATAGTAGAAGACGAGGCCGCCATTCTTACCGGCCTGACGGATCTCTTTGTCTTTCACGGTTACGAGGTCGATAGCGCCGACAGTGGTAATGAGGGGCTGGATAAGGCCTTGAGCGGACGCTATGACCTGATCCTCCTGGATATCATGCTGCCGGGTATTAACGGCTTTACCATCTGCGAGCGGGTAAGAGAGCAAGATCGAGATCAGCCAATCATCATGCTTACTGCAAAAAGTGCGGATGAGGATGTGATACAGGGGCTCTCCTTGGGTGCAGACGACTATGTTGCCAAGCCCTTCTCCGTCGCTCAACTGGTGTTGCGGGTAGAGGCGGTGTTACGCCGCTCCAACCGAGTCGCCGCGATGGCGGACGCTATTCGTCTCGGGGATGATGTTGAGCTGGACAGTGTGAATCTCTCCGGTCAACGCAATGGAGAAAAGCTCACCTTTACCCGGCGGGAGATGGAGATTATTCAGTACCTCGATGCCAATGCCGAGCGTCCTGTCTCCCGGAATGAGTTGTTGACCCAAGTGTGGGGCTACGCCAAGGATCTGGAGTTGGAAACCCGAACCGTTGATATACATATTGCCAAAATCAGGCGCAAGATAGAGCCGGATCCAGCCCAACCCTGTTATCTGACGACTGTAAGGGGCAGAGGCTACCGGCTGCTGTCGAGATGATATGCGCTACGCTCTGCTTTCAGGTATGAATCCCAACCGCTTGCGTTTGTCGCTGTTGTTGTTCTTTCTCGCCTTGCTGATACCTACAGTTGTGTTGATTATGCAGGCATATAGCCAGCTGAAATGGGAAGCTTTTCATCACCACCAGGTAGAGGCGGAGTCACTTACTGGACGCATTGATGAGCATCTTAGTCGTTTGATCGAGAGAGAGGAGCGGCGTCCTTTTGCCGATTTCCATTTTCTCGTAGTCGAGGGTGACGCTTCGAGCAATTTTCTTCAGCGTTCACCACTCTCTGCCTATCCTGTGGACTCTGATATCCCCGGCCTTATCGGTTTCTTTCAGGTGGACAGTGTAGGCCGATTTTCTACTCCGTTGCTGCCACTAACACAGGATTCCAATCTCTACGGTGTCTCTCTCAGTGAATTGAAGCTGCGCAACAATCTGCATGAGCGGATACAGAAGATTCTGGGTGATAACCGCCTGGTTCAACAACGAAGGCAGATTCTGGACAAGGATGATGAGAAAATCGCTGCCGAGTTACGGGGGGCGGTAGTTGCAGGGGCGTTTAAAGACCAGATGGGTGAGGAGCCACTGGAAATGGAAATGGCAGCGGCTGATGAGGTTCTGCCAGAGATGCAGGTGCAGTCGCAAGCTGCATTTGATCAGCTCAATCAGGCACCCCTAAAAGGATTGAAAGAGAAAAAACGGGCTACCGGGAGTCTCGGGAGAGTAGAGGATCTGAAACTGGAGTATAGCTACAAGCAGGCGGCACCGGCGGCACCTGTAGTGAAGAGGTCACCTTCAATAAAGCGTTCCCGAGTAGCGAAAAGCCGCCTGCGAAAAGAGACCAGCCAGCTGCCGGAAAAGATAGAGGAGGTAGCAGATAGGGTTCTGGGTAGTGCTCCCGACGATACTACAGGTCTGCGTATCACCACCTTTGAGAGTGAGATTGACAGTTTTGAACTTAGTCTGCTGGATAGCGGTCATTTAGTGCTTTTTAGAAAGGTGTGGCGGGATGGACGGCGCTATATCCAGGGTGCTTTGATTGAGCAGAAAGGTTTTATCGATGGCGTGATTGGTGCTGCTTTTCGTGAGACCGCACTGTTGCAAATGAGTGACCTGGTTGTTGCTTACCGAGGCGATGTAATTTCCGCTTTTAGTGGACACTCCGGCAGAGGTTATCTCTCCACTACCAAGACACTTTCCGGGGCGCTTCTCTATCAGGCGCGACCCTCAGCACCATGGAGTGACTTGCAACTTCTGTTTAGTATCAGAGAGCTTCCCGCCGGCCCCGGTGCGACGGTGGTCTACTGGGTTGCCGCTATTTTGGTTGTGGTGCTATGCGCAGGATTTTTCCTGATGTACCGGCTGGGACTACGACAGATTGCACTGGCCGAACAGCAGCAGGACTTTGTCTCGGCGGTAAGTCATGAGCTGAAGACTCCACTGACATCGATTCGTATGTATAGCGAGATGTTACGTGAAGGTTGGGTTACAGAGGAGAAACGGCGCGGATATTACGATTTTATCCATGATGAGAGTGAACGTCTGTCGCGGTTAATCAACAACGTGCTGCAACTGGCACGGATGACCCGTAACTCCCTCCATATCGAACTGAAACCGGTCACTGTCAACAAGCTGATTGATGGTATTCGCTCTAAGGTGTCATCATTGGTTGAACGGCTGGGTTTTGAGCTGGAACTCTCATGGGATGATGAAATTGGCGCAACGCTGGTCGCCGTTGATGAAGATGCCTTTAGCCAGGTTATCATCAATCTGGTGGATAATGCGCTGAAATTCTCAGCTCATGCTGATAGACGGGTGGTGGAGATAAGCTGTTACTCATTAAAAAGTGGTGATATCTGTTTCTCTGTCCGCGACTATGGCCCCGGTGTCCCTAGGGATCAGATGAAGAAGATATTCCAGCTCTTTTTTCGTTCGGAAAGTGAGCTGACACGCGAAACTTCGGGCACAGGCATTGGCCTGGGACTGGTCAATCAGCTGGTGCTGGCGATGAACGGCACAGTGGATGTGGTCAACCGTCAACCGGGGGTGGAGTTTACCATCTCCATTCCTTCCCAAACTCCCTGATACAGGGTTATCTTTTTCAGCCGACCGGTGGCGGCAGATCTGTTCTCAAGGCTTATGGATGAGACACTCTCTCTCGCTGATGGCTCCACTATCACCGACCGACAACTGGCTGCAGCTTTTCCCACCAACTACATCATCGACGGCAATGGCGTTATCCTCTTCAAACAGCGCGGGCCGGTGGCGGATTGGCTCGAGCTCTTGCCGTTTCTTCTTCATGCCGCCGGTTATTGATGTGACTTGGTGCCGCTCTACAATTCCCATTAAAACAGATAGTTGGCTCTTGTTTGCGGTGTAGAGTGTGGTTTGATCTCAAAATGCCCGACAATGAAGTATAATTATCGGTTACGTCTCAGCAACATGAAGAAATGGTACATGCACAAATTTGATAACTATTTTACAGAATTGGTTCGAAGTAAGCCGAATGAGCGGCTGACAAAGCTCCCTCCACTCAGTCTCGATGCTGACAGCATAAGTGACCAGTTTAGGCACTATTTTTCCCATACTCTCGGTCGCGACGGCCGTGCCTATACCACCCACTATCCCTACAAGGCAATTGCCATGGTGGTGCGTGATCGGCTGATGGAGCGATGGAAAAACACCCAGACGGCCTATGAGGACGGGAAGGTCAGGCGTACCTACTATCTCTCCCTTGAGTTTCTGATGGGGCGCGCTTTGGGTAATGCCATGCTCAATCTTGGAATTGCCGATGTGGTGACCCAGGCACTTCATGATTTTGGCATCGAACTGGAAGAAATTGCCGAGAGTGAGTCTGATGCCGGTCTTGGGAATGGTGGTCTTGGCCGCCTTGCGGCCTGTTTTCTCGATAGCTGCGCCACCCTGCAACTGCCGGTAAAAGGGTACGGTATCCGTTATGAGTACGGTATGTTCAGACAGTATATGGAAGATGGCAGGCAGGTTGAGGAGCCTGATCACTGGCTGCGTGACGGCAACCCTTGGGAGTTGGAGCGTCCTGAGTATACCCAGCGTGTCTCCTTCGGAGGCCGTACAGAGTTCTATCCTGACGAAGAGGGTAATCTGCGCATACGCTGGATTGACACCCACGATGTGCTGGCAGTGCCCTATGACACCCCGATTCCCGGCTATCAGAATGGGACGGTGAATACTCTGCGCCTGTGGCAAGCGGCGGCCACTGATGAGTTTGACCTTAATGAGTTTAACGCCGGTAGCTACACCGATGCGGTGGGCGCAAAGAACAGCGCTGAAAATATCACCATGGTGCTCTATCCTAACGACGCCAGTGAGAACGGCAAGGAGTTACGGCTGAGACAGCAGTATTTTCTTGCAAGCGCCAGTGTCAAGGATGTGCTTCGAGGCTGGAAGCAGCAGTATGGTGCGGATTTTTCCCGCTTTGCGGAGAAGAGCTGTTTTCAGCTCAACGATACCCACCCCACTATTGCGGTGGCTGAGCTGATGCGTCTGCTGATGGATAGGGAAGGATTGGGATGGGATCAGGCATGGCAGATCACCACAAAAACCATGGCCTATACCAACCACACGCTATTGCCCGAGGCGCTGGAGCGCTGGCCGGTACGGCTGTTCCAGCAACTGCTGCCGCGTCTGTTGGAGATAATCTACGAGATTAATGCTCGTTTTCTTGCCGAGGTGGCGGCACGCTGGCCGGGTGATACCGATCGTCTGCGTCGTCTCTCTATCATTGAGGAGTCTGGCGAACCCCAAGTACGCATGGCCTACTTGGCACTTGTCGGTAGTTTTTCCATCAACGGTGTGGCGGAACTTCACTCCAATCTACTACAGTCTGGGTTGTTCAAGGATTTTCACGACCTCTGGCCGTGGAAGTTCAATAATAAGACTAATGGCGTCACACAGCGGCGCTGGCTTGCCCATAGTAACCCCGCCTTGCGGGAGTTGATTAGCGATACCATCGGTGACCGCTGGGTCTGTGACCTGGAGGAGTTGCGCAGGCTTGAGCCTTATGCGGCCGATCCTGCGTTCCGTCAAAAGTGGCATGAGGTCAAGCAGCTTAACAAGCAGCGCCTGGCGGAGATGGTGTTGAGTGATACCGGCGTAGCCATTGACCCGGAGTCGATGTTCGATGTTCAGGTGAAAAGGATCCATGAGTATAAGCGGCAACTGCTTAACATCCTCCATGTGATTCACCTCTATGCCCGCATCAAGGCGGGTGGTGGTAACGGTGTGACGCCACGAACTGTGCTGATTGGTGGCAAGGCCGCTCCCGGTTATCAGAGGGCAAAGCTGATTATTAAGTTGATCAACAATGTCGCCTGTGTGGTCAATAGCGATCCTGATGTGAACCGGCTGCTGCGAGTTGTTTTTCTACCTAACTACCGGGTATCCGCGATGGAGGTGATCTCTCCCGGTACTGACCTCTCAGAGCAGATATCAACCGCCGGCAAAGAAGCGTCGGGCACCGGCAACATGAAGTTTATGATGAACGGCGCTCTGACCATCGGTACGCTGGATGGGGCAAATATTGAGATCAGGGAAGAGGTGGGGGATGATAACTTTTTCCTCTTTGGCCTGACCGAAAAAGAGGTGGAGGAGACGCGTGGGCATTACCAGCCGCAGCAGATTATCGACACGGATGTGAACCTGAAACGGGTTATGGATCTGTTGGAAACGGGTCATTTCAACCAGTTCGAACCTGGACTATTCGACCCTATTATTCACTCGATAAGTGATGCCCATGATCCCTGGATGGTCGCTGCTGATTTCTCCGGCTACATCAAGGCCCAGGAGCAGGCGGCAGAGCTCTATCGGGATCGGGAGCGCTGGGTCGCCTGCTCTATTCTTAATGCAGCAGCCAGTGGCAAGTTCTCTACCGACCGTACTATGCACGAGTACAATGATGGGATCTGGAAATTGGACGCAACACCTCCCGCCGCACTAGGATAGGTTGGTGCCGTTCTACTCAATACCCCGGTATGCTCTGTTATAACAGAGTACCGGGGCGTTGATCAGTGAGCCAGTAGAAACGATAGGGGGGAATCACCAACTGGTCCTTGAACAGGGCGGGTGACTCACCTGAACAGATATCCTGCAACTGCCCGTGCTGAAATGCGCCCCGATTTCCCAGATCTCCCAGGTTCAGATATTGGGGTGTGGCATCAAAGTTAGCCACCACCAATACCGACTCACCGGTGGTCTCCGGGTGGCTGCGGAGAAAGACGAAGAGATGTTCATTACCGACATCGAGCAGTTCGCGGTTGTTGAAGTCGGAGAAGGCAGGGGTCACCTTGCGTACGGCAATCATCTTCTTTAAACCATCAAAGATTCTCTGCTCCACAGAGCCGTGCTGTTTACGCAGTTCTGCTTTCTCCCAATCGATGCGGGGACGGTGCATCCAGCGGTTGTCACCAGCCTTGGACTCATCGTCACGGTAACTGCAGTCGTTCAGCGTACCGGTCTCATCACCGTAATAGAGCAGGGGGATGCCGCCAAAAGAGAGAATCATGCTGTGCATCAGCAGGATAAGTTTGACTGAGCGATCAACCGCATCACTATCCTCGTTCTCTATGGCCGCCTGTAGCCCCACCAGAGAGGCCAGGGAACCGGAGATGCGGGCATCACCGGTCTTTTCATTGCGGCCAAAGGGCAGACCCCGTGCTTCAGAGTCCAAGTATTGTCCGGTGAAGTACTCCAGCAGAAACTGACGATGAGCCTTTGGCTCATAATCACATCGTTTGATATCTGCATCGTCGAATCCCAGGCCGATATCATCGTGGCAGCGTACATAGTTGAGCCAGGTGGCGCGGTCGAGTTTGGTGGGTAGGCTGCGTACGCCCTGATTCAATAGTTTGGCGTTGCGGGTGGCCACCGCATCCCATAACAGGGCCATGTAGGTGGCGTTATAGGCAATCTCACACTCTTTGGCGATGATGGCATCCTCACCAAAATATTTGATCAGTTCCAGCGGTGCTACGATGGCTTCGGCAATGAACAGCACCCCGGGGGCGGTTACCTGGCAGCAATCCTTCATCAGTTGCAAAATCAGGTGTGCCTCACGCTCGTTCTGGCAGCTGGTACCGATCTTCTTCCACAGAAAAGCGACCGCATCAAGCCGTAGGATATCCGCTCCCTGATTGGCCCAGAAGAGGAGCACATCAACCATCTCAATGAAGACGGTGGGATTACCGTAGTTGAGGTCCCACTGATTGCTGTTGAAAACGGTCATTACCCATCGCTCCATCTCCTTATCCCAGGTGAAGTTACCGGGTGAGGTTTCGGGAAAGATCTCGGGCATGGTCTCTTCGAACATATTAGGGACGTTGCGATCTTTGAATATATAGTAATAGTTCTGATACTTGAGCTTATTTGCCTTCGCCTTCTTTGCCCATTCGTGTTCATCAGACGTGTGGTTTACTACGACATCCATAGTGAGCAGCATCTTGCGCCGGCGTAGGGACTCAGCCAGCTTACGTACATCCTTCATCTTGCCCATACGCGGGTCAATATTGCGGAAGTCACTGACTGCGTAACCGCCATCACTCTTGCCCTCGGGGCAGACCATGATAGGCATCACGTGAATCATATTGACGCCCAACTCCTGCAGGTAGGGGACCCGTGCTTTTAACCCCGGCAGATCCCCGGCAAAGCCGTCTGCATAGAGCGCCATCCCCACCCACTGCTGGCTAAGAAACCAGTTATGGTTTTGTTCCCGCTCAATATCCAGCTGTTCCAATTCATTGGATCGCTCGATATAGCGGCGGGCCATCATCTCGACCAGGCGGATCATCTTCTGTTTGAAATCTTCCCGCTCTCCATAGAGCTGGAAGAAGAGTGAATGGATAGCATAGAAGTTGGCGCCAAGGCGGGTATAGAAGTGGCGCAGATCCTGTTTACGGATATCCTGCTTGAGTGCATCAAGTATTTCGTTCAGCAGCGAGTGAGAGACCTGTTCATACATGGCTTATCTTCTTCTTTTTAAAACGGTTGTTGCTATACAGATATAGAACAACTCACAAGAATTCTAGGGTCATAGTGCCCACTGTTCCGCAAACATCCGGTAAAACTCAGGATCATCCACGGTGGCTCCTCGTCTGCCTACCAGTTGCGAGGCGAACTTCTGTGCCCGTTCCAGCGTCTGTTGTAGCGGCCAGCCATGGTGAAGTCCCAAAATCAGGACCGAGGTGAAGGCATCTCCTGCACCCACCGTATCTATGACTTCCACTGCTGGAGAAGGTGTAATGGCTGCAAACTGCTCACCTCCGTCCATGGCAAAGGCACCTTTGTCACCACGGGTGACCACCAGCCCTTCAAGAGCATACTCTTGCCGAAACTGACGGGCGCGTTCCTCAATCCCTCCCTTCTCACCGGCCAGTTGTGTCAGTTCATGCTCATTAAGCTTGACCCAGTGAGCATGGGTTAACATCTCCAGTATCTCCTTTCGTTGCCACCATGGGGGGCGTAGATTGACGTCCAGAAATACACTGCACTCATCGGTCGCCTGCAAAACTGATAACGCCTGCAGCGACTCTCTATTACGTAACGCCAGGCTGCCGTGATAGAGCAGTTGTGGCGTGACGGGGGGGACGTCTTCACCATGAATGTAATCGTATGCACGGTCGGGCAAAATTTCGTAACTGGGTTCGCCGGCCGTCAGGGTGATATCTACCTCACCGGTGGGATGGATGGGATCAAACTGTAGACCCTCGGTGGACATACCCCAGCTAAGCATCGTCTGGTGTATCTGATGACCCATGGGATCATCGCCGACTCTGCTGATGAACAGGGGAGCGGCGGTAAAGGCCTGTAGATGCCAGGCGACATTGAAAGGCGCACCGCCCAGTACCCGCTCGCCACCGGGGAATATATCGAAAAGCACCTCGCCAAATACACAGATGGAGTGGTGTTTCACAGATAATTCTCCGAAAACCAGCTCCTTACAGATGGGTGGAAATGGGCAATACCCTCAAGGATACCGGCGGCATAGTTACCGTTCATACCGAGACCGTTTCCATTCGCCAGGTAGAGTTGCTGTAGGTTGCCATTGCGCTCGGCTCCTTGTCGTGCCTGTGTCTGGATATCTTGTGGGCTGTTCGCCACCAGCACTGCGGGCAGGTTGCTGACCAGCACCTCCATGTCGTTGCCACTGTCACCGGCAAATACCATCTCCTGCTGATTGAAGCCCTCCTGTCCCATGAGAAACTCTATAGCATGTAGTTTGGAAGCTCGGGCAGGCAGGACATCCAGCAGGCCTATGCCGGCAGGCTCATCCAGACTCCAAATCAGGTTGGCGCGTACACCAATATGCTCCAGGCGACTCTGCATCTTGAGCAGCAACTGATGGTGATCAGCCTGTAAGGGTAGGTAATAGCTGAGCTTGTAGCGGTTCTGCTTGGATGGCTCCTGAGGACGCAGATCGCTGAGGTCGATGAATAGCTGTTTTAGCTCCTGATGCGAGCTGCCGCTCCAGTCCAGACCTATTTCTTGTTGCCACTCGGTGCTGGGGTACCACTGCTCGGCGTTCTTTACGCGGTAGAGGGTGGTGCCCACGTCACCGATGACGAAGTCAGGCAGTGGCAGTTCATAGAGGGCAATGGCCTGCTGCACCAGCTCACGATGCCGGCCGCTGACATAAGCCAGGCTCACTTCAGGCCTCGAAATAAGAGTGCAGAAGCGTTTCCGGGCATGGGGTGATTCCGACTGCACTCCATTGGGAATCAGCGTACGGTCGAGATCAGTGCAGACGAGCAATCGTTCCATCACTCCTCTACCGGCATCTCGCAGCTTTTGAAGAAATCATAGTGTTGTATGGCCTCGATAATTCCCAAAGCATGGGCCTGATCAGCGAAGTAGATTCGCTCCTCTTCTACCAGTTGCGATAGCTCCTCGTGATGGCGATTGGCCACCACCACAGCCATGGTGTTGCCGCGCATCATATCCTCATCGGCCCCGGAACCGCCGGCAACCAGGATGTTTTCCAATGGAATTCCCCAACGTTGTGCCACATAGCGTAGGGCCTGGCCCTTGGAGGCGCGTACCGGCACGATATCCAGATACTGTCCAAAGGCATGGATTACGTTACAGGTCAGATCCCGCTGGTGTAGCAGGTCGTTGAGCTCTTCCACCGAAGGTGCTTCGGACTTGTCGTAATGGTAGGCAATCTTAAAACGGCTCTGCTCTATTTTTCGTTGGGGTTTCAAGCCTGGCAGTTCGTTCAGCAAACGCCGCACAGACTGGGGTTTCCACAGGTGGTCGATGTGCTCTCGCCAGAAGTCGTCAGCGGTGAGTTTCTGCCCATAATGGATCTGGGTGCCAAGGCTGGTGATCAACACATCGGGTCTGGGGATGCCATGTTTCTTCAATATGCTGAGAGCTGAATCGAGGCGACGACCTGTAGCGATACCGAAGGTGCCGCATTTTCGGTTGTCTTTTACTAATCTATTGAACTGCTGTAGCCCCTCTTCGCTACCGAGCAGGTTTTGATCCAGGTCGGTGAAGATGGCGCGATCACGATAGCGCATAGGACGTTTTGTTGGCTGCGCTTTGGGAATCGGTTTGTACCCCTGAGGCAGCAGCTTGATCCGTGACATATAGGATTCAGCATGGGCTTGCCAGGAGTAGTGCTCACGGACCTTTTCCATGCCATTCAGAGAGAAACGCTGCCAGCATTCAAGGTCGCACAGGATAGTCAACAGAGCCTCGGCCATGACGGTTTTATCCAGAGGGTCGATGAGTAACCCGTTGTTGCAGTTACCTATGATATCCACCGGTCCACCATTCTCAGTGGCAACCAGAGGCAGGCCGGATGCAGCCGCTTCCAGTAGAGTCAGCCCGAAGGGTTCAGTAAGTGCCGGGTTGATAAAGACTCCACGGGAGTTGGCCGCCAGGCGGTAGATCTCCTCCACCTCCTCTGGTCGGTGCCGCTTTGGGATCGCCACTTTGCCATAGAGGTCATAGAAATCGACTAGCAGCAGAATATCTTTGAGGACGATCTGTGCTCCACGATCCATCTCCCGAATATCATCGCGGGTGCCGGCCACGATGACCAGATTGGCCCGCTCCTGTAGTGCTTGAGATTCACCGTAGGCCTCGATCAGCGTCAGGATATTTTTACGTTCATCGGGACGCGAGAGCGCCAGCACCATGGGTTTACGCGGTTCTTCCAGAAAACGGGCGATGGTTTGGGAAAATTCAGGCTCTGAGTCTGCTGGTCCGGGCGGATGGAATTGGCTGAGATCGGTGCCTGGGGGGATCACTACCATGCAGTCGGGCTGATAGTGATTGTAGAGCGCATACTGTTCCTCTATCTCGTTATGGGTGCTGGTGATTACCAAGTCGGCGTTGGCCAGCATCTCCTCCTCGGCATCCACCCTGCGGTCCATATTATAGCGTTGGTTGATCTCCTCTCGATCAACTCCCTTCGCCAGCAGTCGCAGTCTCTTGTCACGACCGAGTGAGTGGCCCGTGTGGACCAGGGGAATACCCACTAGATTAGAGAGCCTGACGCCGACGTAACCGGCATCTGCATAGTGACTGTGTACCAGGTCCGGCATGCGCTTCTGGCCGTTAAGCCAGCTGAGCAGGTTGTCCATAAAGCTGTCGAGATGGTCCCACAGGCTCTCCTTGGCCAGATAGCCATCAGCTCCTGCATCAATACGGATGATGCGTGCCTTTTCAGAGAGTACTTCCAGCGGCTGGGCATAGTCGGTGCTGATATCAGGATCGACTACGCGACGAGTGACCAGATCCACCTGGGCCACATCATCCCGCTCCGCCAAGGCACGGAGGAGGTCTACCACATATTTGGTCTGCCCCCCCGTATCCGCATCCCGACCCAGTTCCAGGTCTTGTCCCCGTATCAAACCATGAATGCTGATCAACATCAGGTACATAGGGCTATTCTTATCGTCCATGAGTAGAGTTTACACGAAATATAGCTTTATACAGGCGCAGGGATTAATGAAATCTTATCTGTTACCCGTCATCAGCTATGGTCTAGGACAGGCTCCTATGCCTTGATGTTGAACATTCCGAGCACAGCTCAATTGATCCAGAATTATTGAAAGATTTCCAAGGTGTGCCGGACTGGCAGTGATTTTGGTTAGTGAAAAGGTGACGGGGCTCCCTCCGGGCCAGTCCACAAGCCGGGTTGGCGGTGTTACACTCGTTTGAATTGGCTACGGCCAGTCCTGCACTCGTGCGTCTTGCCAACCCGGCTTCTGAACTGGCTGAGGGTTACCGAATTTTCCGCATGGCCCACTAGGCTTGCATCTTTCCCACTTTTCTCTACTATTTTCCGCCAGGATTGATGCCGTTGTTTCGACGTGACTGTTTAACGTATCTCAGGATGCTCTGCTGCGTTGTTACATTTCAGTTTTTTATGGGGATATAGACACTATCCCAAGGTGTAGCCCAATGCAGTATGGACCAAGAGAGATTATCACCCCTTTTCGACCTATTCCCCTCGATGTACCCGAGGGAATGATGCCCAACGAGTTCTTCAACAGCACTGAAAACCTCAATGACCTGATGCATAACAATGGTCTGTTGAAGAATCCTGAGAACCTGTTGCTTTATCGCAAGGCGCTGGGTCATAGCAACGAATTCGACACTTCGATCATCTACAACACCTCGAAGTGTGTTCTAGATCCGCTCGGCCGCCCGGTACGTCGCACTCAAGTACCTGAAAATGTTAAAAGTGTCTGGAACAGGATGAACCAGATCATCATCGAGTACATGCTGGAGAAGTATCCGGATCCGGATACTTCCCTGGTATTGGCGGGTGAGGCGAGCCTGGATGCCACCTGGCCGCTCACCTCTCCCGGTGTGCCGAGTATCCGTATGCTGCATAACCACTTCATAGTATTCGACAAAGCGCTTCTAAGAGAGGCCGATCTGGCGGATACCGGCAACCCCAATCTGACGGATGGTGGTCAGCACAGCCTGTTTCAGTCCTATATGGGTGAGGTTTATCGACGCTTTTTCGATCTTCTGGATCTACAGATATTAACCCCTGCAAGTCGTGGCTCCTCGCGAATAGAGTTGACCGGCTATCCTCAGGGACTGCCCAGTTGGGAGGTGCAAGGGGGGGTTGATGCGCTTGGGGATATCCGCTTCTGGCGTGAGTATGATGAAATACTGAAAGGCTTCATCGACTTCTACCGGACCTTTTTTACCCAGGTCTCCACCCGCAATGCACCCATTCCAAAAGATGCTTACTTTCCAGATCAGGTCGAGAGTGAACTACTGTTTAATAACCATTTCATGGCAGCCGCAAAAAAGGTCAGAGATCTTGGGATTGCCGATGCAAAGTATGCTAATGCTATCCGTTGGCAACCCGCTTTCAAACAACTGATCTATCGTAATGATGAGGGCAAGCTGATTGTTACCATCAGTCAGAACTCTATCGGCAATGCTATTACCGAGTTACTGGGTGTAGTGGTAAAGCGTGTGCCCGATGTCGAGGCTTATGAGAAGAGAGAACCGGAACTGATAGAGAAACTGCTGGAGGTAAGGAAGCGCTTGGTGGACGCGGATCTTGGTGATCCCATTGCCACCCAGTACTGGGGTGATGAATGAGTTGCCCTGCTCAGAAGGGTGTTGAAACAGGTTTTGGATACGCATCGACAATAACCTGTGGGCATTACTGCTAGTGGCAGACGGAGAGAGACAGCTTGTTTGACTTTTTGAAAAAAAGTGAGGTTCTTGACGACCCTTCTGTGCAGTGGCTTTGTGACTGCTTCAATTGGTGTTTAGGTAATTTTGATGCAGATATCTTCCACCACAACACCTTTCTGGTTGTTCCTTCAAATGAGTTCTTCCCAGGAAAGGAGAACAGCATCCACGGTATGGCAAGCCTGATCCTCGGTCAGGTCAAGCAATATGCCGGGGTGGCTCATTGGCCCACAGTGCTGGTCGATCAACGCAGTTGTCAACTTGATGTTCCTCTACGGCTTACTAATCCCGCTTTCAAAAGAGCTGAAAAGGGGATGGTCATTGAGGGTGTTGAAGGGGGTGAGGCTCTAGTTGTTCCCTACAACCCTGATCAGGTAGGCAATCCCGAAGCGCTGATCGCCTCATTTGCCCACACTTTGGCGCAGTATCTAGCTTCAATGAATAATGAGCCGCCGCCTGGCGGCCGGGAAAACTGGCCTCAAGCCACTGAAGTTTTGGCTGTTTTCATGGGTTTTGGGCTGATGTTCACCAATACTGCACTCACTTTTCAGCGTGGTGGCTGTGGTGGTTGTGGAGGTGGTGCAAATGGACGTACGGGCTCGCTCTCCCAATACGATATCACCTATGCACTGGCCATTTTCTCAATGTTAAAGCAGATACCGGTGAAACAGGTGACAAGCCACATGAAGAGTGCGCTCCGCACTTACTTCAAATATGCCGTTAAGGATATATCAAAGCGAAGTGAAATCCACGACGGCATGATTCAATTCCGATCTAACATAGTATCTGGCAGATAGTTCATCTTCAGCTAAACTTACCAATTGAGTGGTTTTATAGGGAAGTTCGAATTTTATGGCCCAGTGTTCGTGCTGATGCCGATAGGAAAGGGCTTTCTGCTCCCCATACTGTCGTGATTTCAGGTTTAGGGCATTGTATTCGGCTGTGTTTTGGAATCATTCAAAAATAACTTGACAATTTCTGTGGGTAAATGCTAATTTTAATACCAAGTAAACAACTTGGTATTTACCGCTAACTGAGAGCATTAATCATGAGACTATCGACCAAAGGCCGCTATGCGGTTACAGCAATGTTGGATTTGAGCCTTCACGGTGGTGAGGGGCCGGTAACCCTGGCGGAGATTTCTGAGACCCAGGGTATATCTCTCTCCTATCTGGAGCAGCTTTTTGCCTGCCTGCGAGGCAAACAACTGGTCAAGGGTGTGCGTGGGCCCGGTGGCGGATACTACCTGGGGCGACCTTCTGATGAGATCTCTATAGCAGATATTATCTGTGCCGTGGATGAGTGGGTAGAGTTCACCCGTTGTGGCGGAAATCGCGATTGCCAGGATGGAAAGCGTTGTCTGACGCACAATCTCTGGGATGACCTGAGTAATGAGATCTACAAATTTCTACAGGGTATCACTCTTGCTGAGCTGGTTGAGCGTGGAGGCCTGAAGACGGGTGGCTGCATCAAAGAGGCTGAGAAAGTTGCGACTGAAGAGGGTGTAGATGCTGCAGTGGCCTGAGGTCTTGGGTAGTACCATTTACCTGGGGTGGATCGATTCCCGCCGTGAATGAGGACCGCCACCCAATTTACTCAATCTAACTAACTGGGTGAAAGGGGATTTTGGCAGGAGTGAGAGGGTCTTGAAAAAGGCCCTTTCTACCTATCAGCCAAGGGAAGGCTGACCTTTGCATTAATCTCGCCTCCAGGTGGGGAAGTTATGTATATTTCTCCCCCATGGGCCTCGACCATTCGCTTCACTATACTCAACCCTAGGCCTGTGCCTCCGCTTTTGGTGGTAAAAAAGGGCTCAAACAGCTTTTGCTGTAACTCTTGGGGGATCTCATCGCCTTCGTTGGTTATTTCAACGACGACCATTCTCTCCTGCTTCTCTTCAGTCAGGCGCCAGCTGATCGAGCTGCCCTCCGGTGCAGCTTCACAGGCATTTCTGGCTAGGTTGAGGAAAATCTGAATCAGACGGTCGCGGTCACCGAGAAGGGTAGCCGAGTGAAAATCAGCAGCTAAATCAAAGCGTTGTCCCTTTTCAGTTATCAGGCCGCTGTTGGTTTCACACAACTCCGTAATGATAGTGTGTAAGTCTACTCTCTCTATGTTGAGCTCCAATGGTTTGGCATAAAGAAGCATCTCTTCAAGCAGACGTGCCATCCTTTCTGCCTCACGATAGGCCAGTGATGCCCGTTTGCTTGACGCTCCAGGTAACTCTGCCTGCTGAAAATAGGCCAGTGCCATGGTGATAGTGGATAGGGGAGAGCGTATCTCGTGTGCGATTCCCGATGCAAATTCACCGATGGTGGCGAGGCAGGCATGCTCCGCCAGTTTTACCGTACGACCAAAACTATGGGTGACAAGGCTTGCGATATTGGTCATCAGTTCGAGATGCTCCGGGGTATAGGATTCCGCCTTGCGACAGGCAAAAGCAAAGACCACGGGGATGGGGCTCAGTTCAGTAACCGGAAGAAAAATGGCGTCACGCCGCCCCTGTTGGATTAAATAATTGAGAAACTGGAACTCGGAATTTTCCTTTCCGGTCTCCAGCATATCCGGAATGTGTAGCGGCTCGCCTGAATTGAGTGCTTTACGCAGCAGGGTTTTACTTAGTCTGAAGCGCTTCTTGGGGGCATGATCGACGAGGCCATCGCTGTAGCTACGTTCCAGTACAACGGTGCTGTTATCTGCGGCTACAATAAGGACACCCACCCAATCCAGTGGCAGTAGCCGGGGGAATGCCTCGGCAACAAACCCGAGCACCTCATTAAGGTCGGACCCCCCTTGAATTCGGTCAATCAGCTGGAAGATGGTATGTAAACGGCCTGAGAGATGGTTGAACGAGTGGGTCATTCGGGCAATCTCATCATCCCTGCTAACGGGTACCTGATAGCCAAAATCTCCTTGAGCTACTTTATTGAAGCCCTCTACAGCGCGTTGCATGGGAACCAGTATCGAGTTAATGAACCAGACAACGATGCCGGAAGTGATTAACAGCGTAACCAACAGCAATCCCCAATAGAGCCGTTTTACCAGCAGCAGTCTATCGTTTACCAGGCGTTTTACTTCGGCCATCAGCCGATTGAGCGAGGTAGAGAGAGGGAGGTGGTAGTTGTTAATGTAGTGAGCGGCTTCCTCCAGTCGTGGCGCGTTGCTGCTTTCTCCCAGAGCTATAGCCAAGCCGTCCCTGAATTCGGCCCATACTTCCTCCACTGTGGTGATTGCATTGTGAGTGATAGAGTCCAGGTTGGGGTGAAAACTGCTATCAAGGCGGGTCAGAGAGGGGGAGAAATCCTCCCTCATAAAGCTCATGGTAATTTCGTCAAACAGCTCAACTTGCGTCATTAGCTCTTGAAAATAAATTCTGATGTCACGCTGGTAGCTACCGGCATTTTCCGGTTTGTTCATGATGTACACCATAGCTTGGGAAACCATGGCTTGTTCAGTCTGCTCCAGCTTGTTTGCCACTGTCAGTAGAGTGTTGTAACTCTGCTGTTCGTCTAGCGCCTTGATACTCATAGTGAACATACCGACAAACAGGCCCATAATTAGCAGCAGCGCTATAGCTATCTGAAATTTAAGTGTAATTATCTGTTTCATCTCATATGATATTCTTTTCGAGGATAGAAGAAGTGAAGCATATTCACTAATTAATCGATGGAATTGGCATAAATATACACTAACTTGGTAGTATTTTTTGATGCTACCCAAAGCACAGATCGCATCATACTTTTACGCCTCTGATATAATCATGGTCTGGAAATATCTCACTATTGGACATGTTCAGAGATTGTAATGTTCACTTGGTATCTATTTCTGTCTTCCCTCAGTTGGACGGTCTTCTGCTGAATTTTTTCTTACTTTGTATTTAGCTGAGACTATATTCAATGACCAGCTGAATTTTGATGGATTCGATGCATGTCAAAAAAGAGTAGAACGAGCAAAAAAACAACAATTAGTACCAAAGCTCATGCCAATAACGGAGGTATGGATACCTCTTATCGGCAAGCCATAGGACTATGGCAAGCGGGACGACTTCAGGAATCGGCAATCCTGCTTGGGCGCTTGCTCAACGCGAACCCTCGACATGGGGATGCACTACATCTTTTGGGTGTAATACACGCCCAGTCAGGACATGCTGAACAGGCGGTCGAAATGTTACAGAGGGCGGTATCCTGCGATAGAAAAAATCCAGATATGCTACTGACCCTCGGTAATACTCTAAATTCGCAGATGAAATTTATTGATGCGTATACGGTTTTTAAAAAGGCCTTGAAGCTCAAACCAAATTTCCCAGAGGTCCATAACGGAATTGGTATGAGTCTGAGTGGTCAAAAGCGACACCATGATGCAATAAAACATTACCCGATTACCCATAAACCTCAGCCATTCTCAAGAAGCGATAAGGCATTGGTGGTGTACGCAACGCAACAAAGAGCAATCGCTCAATCATTTCTGGAAGATTGAAGCGACGATTAAACCGATATTCGAATTCGGCAAGATAACGAGGTACATGTTTTTTTCGTATAGCATGAAAAGTTCCCTGCAAAGAATTCTTGACGTTGCCAAGCATGGTGTTCACCCACTTGAAGGTGGAGCTCTGTGCGCTTTTTCGACCGCCACCAGTCACAATGGCCACATGATCGCATTCAGCATCAGTGACAGCTCTGAAGCAGCAGAGACCATCAGAGAATACAGTGCTACCAGAAACCAGACTGGACTTGGCATATCGAGCAATTTCTGCACTACGAAAACCACGCACACGACGCAGATGAATTTTCAAAGGCCTGCCGTCCTGCGTCGTCTCAACGGCGGCTACGAAAGGGATTTTGTTGCGGGAGCCTCGTCCACGCTTACCAGGTTTTTCACCGCCAATATATGCATCATCCATTTCAATGCGGCCAGTCAGCTTTTTCTTACCCTGGCGTTCCATCATTACCTGCATCAGTTTGTGCTTGAGCTTCCACGCAGTGTTGTAGTTCACTCCAATCTCACGAGACAGTTGCAAGGCAGAGGTGCTCTTTTTACGCTGGGTCAGCAAATAGATGGCCAGAAACCATTTCTTCAAAGGCAACTTTGTGCCATGAAAAATGGTACCCGCAGTAAGCGATGTCTGGTGATGACATTTATGACACTGGTATATCTTGCGGCTTTTGAGTTCGCAGCACGTTGCGTTACCGCACTCTGGGCAAACATATCCACTTGGCCAGCGAAGTCGATGCAGCGCTTGGCTGCATTGAGTATCGGTACCATATTTTTCCAGAAATTCGTGCAAACCAAGCCCTTTTTGAAACTGGATAGTATTTTTTGGCATGATGGAAACCCTCGTATATTCAGAGGGTTCCATTATGCGGCCACCACAGGCTCAATAGCTGAGCCTGGTGGGTAATCAGGAAACATTATGATTTGGCTACCAGACAGAAACCGGGTTTTGTCGCAGCATTGTGCAATTACGGGGCAGCTTGTTTGGAATTGCATGACTTTGATAGGGCCATTGAAAAGTTGTCTCATGCTAATCGGTTAGTGCCAAACAATCCCGATACGTTGAAAAATCTAGGAACGGCTTATTTACAAAAAGGGGATAGTGTTAATTCATTAGCCTGTTTTTCAAAAAACCTGGAGTTACTACCGGATGACCTGGGTACACTGCTTTCACTAGCATCCGCTGGAATTCGCTTCCGCTCTTTTGATGAGGCCCTAAACGCACTAAAGACTTTAAAATCAAAGTATCCAGAGAATCCGCAGGGTTATATTTATAGTGGCGATTTACATATAGAGGAAGGGGATCTGGACGCAGCTGTAATGAATTACCGTAGAGCAGGTGAGTGTGGCGCCAATCTTGTGGAAACCAGTTATAAAATAGGCAAAGCGTATGCGCTGTTCGGGCATTTTACTGAGGCGGCAGCATATTACCGCGAAGTGCTTGATCTTGATCCCACCATGGCATCAGCTGTGCGCGAGTTAGCTATAATTTCAGAAAACCTTGATGCCGCTGAGTTAATTGGGAAGTTTGCGCCACTGCTGGAGTCGGATGCAATCTCCGACGATGAAAAAGTAAAACTTTGCTTTGCCATGGGAAAAGCTTGTGATGATGCACGGATGTACGAACAGGCTTTCGATTATTATACTCGTGGGAATCGGTTAAAATATTGTAAATTTGACAGGGAGGCGTTCAGCAACCAAGTTGAGTGTCTGATGGCAATATTTACCCCCTCCTTTTTTCAGCAATGGGCTGACATCGCCTCTTCTTCGGTCCGTCCTGTGTTTATTGTCGGCATGCCAAGGTCGGGAACCAGTTTGGCTGAACAGGTGTTAGCCAGTCATAGCGCTATCTTTGGTAGTGGTGAACAGCAGTTTTGGGGGGATCTGACGCGAATAGTCTGTGAGAGGCTCGAGGCTGATAGGCCTTATCCTGACTGTCTGTCTGCCATAGAAGAACATCACCTTTTAGATATGATTAGGGCTTTTGAGGAGCATCTCAGTACATTCAACACCGATGCAGCCAGAATTATCGACAAAATGCCAAGCAATTTTCTGTACCTTGGACTGATTGGCCTATTATTTCCTAAAGCAAAAATTATCCTCTGTGAAAGAGAGCCCATGGATAACTGTCTTTCTATCTTCTTTCAGAATTTTTCTACTATCTACTCATACTCCTTCGATTTGGGAGACCTGGGTTTCTACTATAGGCAGTATCAACGCTTGATGAATCATTGGGAGCAATCGCTTCCTAATCCAATTCGGCATCTACAATATGAGACAATGGTTGGCTGTCAGGAGGAGGTGACAAGAGAAATTCTCGGTTTTCTGGATTTGGAATGGGAGTCACGTTGTCTTCAACACCATAAGACGGAGCGGGTTGTGAAAACTGCCAGTAGTTGGCAGGCCAGACAACCAATCTATACAACTTCAGTTGAGCGCTGGAAAAATTACTCAACCCACCTGGGGCCGCTACAACACGCCCTTGGATTGTAGCAGCGATCAGTTCCAAGCTCCTTACTTATGAAAAGAAAGCCAGGGAAAGCGGAGGGCGTTCTTCATTAATCAGCATAACCTAGTCAACTTGTTCTCCCCACAGTGGATTATCTCCATATCAATACCGCCACAACTTAGCGTCTACCGCCTAAATGGGCTATTATTCGCGATCTTCCCACTGTGAGCCGAAGATGACTGGAGAAACAGAAAACCTTGCCACTCTGCGGGATTTTATCCGCTGGGGTATGAGCCGATTCAATGAGGCAGGACTCTTTTTCGGTCATGGCACCGATAGTGCCCATGACGAGGCGGTGGCTTTGGTTCTGCATGCGCTCCATCTGCCGGCTGATTTGCCAACCACCTACCTTGACGCGGTGTTGACAACAACTGAGCGTGAGCAGGTCCTCGGGCTGTTGAGCGAACGGGTGGAGAAGCGTTTACCGGCTGCCTATCTGACCCATGAGGCGATATTTGCCGGCTATAGCTTCTATGTCAACGAGCATGTGCTGATTCCCCGCTCTCCCATTGCCGAGCTGATTGGCTCCGCATTCGAGCCCTGGGTGCAGGCGGATGCCGTTGACCGTGTGCTTGATCTCTGTACCGGTAGCGCCTGTATCGCCATTGCCTGTGCCCACTGTTTCGAAGGGGCCAGTGTCGATGCAGTGGATATATCGGCAGATGCCCTGGATGTGGCAAGTATCAATGTTCAACGTCACGAAATGGGAGAGCAGGTGGAGCCGATCCTTTCGGATCTCTTCTCTGCGTTAAAGGGACGTCGCTATGATTTGATAGTGAGCAACCCTCCTTATGTTAGTGAGGAGGAGATGGAGCAACTTCCTGATGAATATCTAAGGGAGCCTGCTCTTGGTCTGAAGGCGGGCCATGATGGGCTGGATATCGTCGCGCGCATTCTGCGGCAGGCATCCGACTACCTTGAACCCAATGGGGTGCTGATAGTTGAGGTTGGCAACAGTATGGAGGCATTGGCCGCACGCTATCCACAAGTGCCGTTTCTCTGGCTTGATTTCGAGCATGGCGGCCATGGTGTTTTTCTGCTCACTGCAGAACAACTGAGTGAATTTCAAACTGAATTTGAAGAAGGGTAGGGTAAGATATGGCGTTGCAACGTGCGCGTACCCCTGAAGAGTATGCAGAGTGGGTGAAACAGGCGAAATTTGAGATCGGAGATTTGAGAGAGTGTCTGATGTTTGAGATGGAGGAGATGGGCAGCTACCCCGCATTCCTTCAGCCTCTGGAGGAGGGTATCAGTGACATCTATGATGCGATGTGCAGAGGGGAGTACGCTTTTGGAAGGGAAGATCTTCCGTTTATGGATGTTGCCAATCATCACTCTGATGACATACCTTTCCATATTTTGTTGAAACAGATTAATGAGACCCACCGTAGGGGACTCGATGTGGAAGAGGAAGAGTAGATGGACCAGTCGCTGGTTTTTGACCTGTCGTTAATTAACAAGTACGACTATTCAGGTCCAAGGTATACCTCGTATCCTACTGCTCCTCAGTTTCATGAAGCGTTTGGTGAGGCTGAGTATCGCGATATTGCAGCTCGCAGCAATGAAAAGGGCAGCCCCCTATCGCTCTATTTTCATATCCCTTTTTGCGACACTATCTGTTTCTATTGTGCCTGCAATAAGGTGGCGACCAAAGATCGCAGCATGGGGACTGATTACCTTGCGCGGGTCTATAAAGAGATCGCCATGCAAGGCGAACTCTTTGATCGCAGCCGAAAGGTAGAGCAACTGCACTGGGGTGGTGGCACCCCCACCTTTATCAGCCATCAGCAGATGCGGGACCTGATGCGCGTTACCGGTGAGCACTTTACACTGATGGATGATGACAGTGGTGAGTACTCCATTGAGATAGATCCCCGGGAGGCGACGGCGGAGACGATAAAAACTTTGCGTGAGATCGGTTTCAACCGGCTCAGTATGGGTGTGCAGGATCTAGATGAGAAGGTACAGAAGGCGGTTAACCGAGTGCAGTCGGAAGCTGAGACCATGACAGTGCTTGAGGCGGCTCATGATAACGGTTTCCGCTCGGTCAGTATCGATCTGATTTATGGGCTGCCCTTCCAGACCAGTAAAAGCTTTATGTCGACACTGGACCGGATCATCGAAGTCGGTCCTGACCGCCTATCGGTGTTCAATTACGCTCACTTGCCACAGATTTTCAAACCACAACGTCGTATCAATGAGAGTGAGTTGCCGCCTGCAGAGGTGAAGCTGGAGATTCTGCAGATGACCATTGAGCATCTGACGGCGGCAGGCTATGTCTATATCGGTATGGATCACTTCGCCCGGCCGGATGATGAACTGGCAATTGCTCAGCGGGAAGGTACCCTATATCGCAACTTTCAGGGTTATTCCACTCATGCTGAATGTGACCTGGTGGCTATGGGTGTCACCTCTATTGGCATGATCGACGCCACCTACAGTCAGAACCTGCGTGGTTTGGATGAATATTACCAGCAGATAGATAAAGGGCGGTTGGCTGTGTTTCGTGGCCTCGAACTGAATCGTGACGATCTCATTCGGCGTGATGTCATCACTCGTCTAATTTGCCACTTCCAGATGGATTTTTCAGCTATTGAAAAAGCCTGGGATATCAACTTTAGTGACTATTTTGCTGCCGACCTACCGAAGCTTCAGGGTATGGAGAAGGATGGACTGCTGTCAGTAAATGATGGTCGAATCACCGTGTTGCCGAGAGGCCGCCTGTTGATTCGCAATATATGCATGGCGTTTGATCAGTACCTGCCGCCGGCGGCACAGCAGAAAAACTTTTCGAAGGTGATCTAACGGGACCCGTTCCACCCAGGCGGCCGATGCTTATGAGTATTCGATCAAGCTTGTTTGCTGCGCCTGTTTGATTGATCGGTAACTTTGTATTCGAGCACTGAATACCCTATATTCTACGAGAGATATTAGGGTGTATGGTGCCTCCTACTGATTATGAGGTTGAAGAGAAGTAATCAAAGGTTATGGGAATGTTTAGTTTCAGGGATCTCTTTCAGCGCAAGAAAAAAATAGGGGCCAGGAGTACGCCAGAGCGTCGGAGAAATCAGCGAGCCGTTCCCCCCGAGGGTAGCAAGATACTGATTGTCGATGACTCCAAGACTGTTCGGTTGGTTCTAATGAAAATGTTGCAGCAGGCGGGGTATGAAACATTGACCGCTGCTGAAGGTAAGACGGCCATTATCAAGGCACAGAAGAAACTTCCAGACCTGATCATAATGGATGTTTTTATGCCGGATATTAATGGGTTTCAGGCTACTCGCTACCTGCGAAAAAGACCGGAAACCCGCCATATTCCAATTATCATTATCAGTGGTAATCCCGAGGGGGCTGATAAGCTCTGGGGGCTCAAGGTGGGGGCCGATACCTTCCTTGTGAAGCCGTTTAGTCGGGGTGACCTCTTCGGGGAGATCGAACAGCTTCTCTACAAGAGTAAGCCGGCATAGCCACACTTTAAATGAGGTTCTATGCGGTTGCCGGCCGTCTCCAGAAACGGTAGGCGAGAAGAAGATGGATTAGCAGCCCGGCGGCGGAGAGATAACCGATCATACCGTCATAATAACCCACCAAAAAACTGACCGGGTTGAGGTCATCCACCAAGGTGAACTTACGTGTCATCTTAATGATGAAGACAAAGGCGGCGTGCAGTCCTATGCAGTAGGCGATATTGCCGGTTCTTTCACGGACCAGCGCGAAAAACATGCCAAGGACAAACAGTGCCAGAAATGAGTCGTAAGTGCGCCACTCCAAAAATTGATCAAAGGTGCCTGCCAATATTTGCAGTCCACTGTTCCATGCTATGGCTTCACCCTGAGGCAGCGCCGGTGGGTCAATAAAGTGCATGGCGGCGTAGAGCAGGCTTGACAGAAGCATGGTGGAGATAAATGTATGGCGTTTGCGAAGCGCGGTAAAAAGACCTCCCCGGAAGAAGGTCTCTTCGATAAAGCCGATCAACAGTCCGGCGATGAGTGCAGTAACTGCTGTCTTAAGTAGAAGTGTCACCAACTCTTCCGGGACAGGTTTGAATATGCGGATGCCGAGTGCAACTAGCGCAATACTGAGAACTAAAAGGATCACCAGCCCGCTGAGCCAGCCTCTTAACAACTCGCGAATGAACTCAGGGCGGGGTAGGGCATAGCCCAGGCCCTGTTTATCTGCAATCGATAGATAGCGGATGATGAGAATGAAACCCGGGATGGCAAGCAGTTTTCCCGTAGTGTTGATCAGTTTATTTGGGCCCGCGTTGATACTATCCCCTACGAGAAGGTAGAGGGGGTAGTTGATTAGTGCGCTTAGTAGCAGCGCACCTAGCACCAGCAGGGTGAAAAGGGTCAAAACCCGCATCGTATTTAGAGTGCTCCGTTAGTGAATTTAATGATTTCACCTCATTCTAACGGAAAAATGTGGTCTATCAGTGAAAATCACATCATTTCAGATTAGAACCGAGGTCAACCACGATGTATAATGGTCGTTTGGTTGGCGCTATTATTACGCGCAGACTTAAAGCGAAAGTGGCGGAATTGGTAGACGCGCCAGATTTAGGTTCTGGTACCGCAAGGTGTGGGAGTTCGAGTCTCCCCTTTCGCACCATTTTTCATTGCCGCTGCATGGTATGTGGCGGCTTTTTACGATAACGGCTTTAGAGATAAGAGTGGCGGCGAGACCGCCGGAGAGGTTTTCATGCAAATTTCGGTTGAATCAAAAGAAGGGCTCGAGCGTCGGATGACAGTGGAGCTGCCTGCCGAGATGATCAGTAAGGCAGTGGAGCGGCGCCTGAAAGAGGTCTCCCGTACCGCCAATCTGGATGGATTTCGCCCTGGTAAGGTGCCGATGTCCGTGGTTCGCAAGAAGTTCACCGAGCAGGTGCGTCAGGAGATCTTTGGAGACCTGGTTCAATCGAGCTATTTTGAAGCTTTGACTCAAGAGAAGCTGGAGCCTGCCGGACAGCCCTCTATCGAGCCTCATGAAGATGTTGCAGAAGGCGCCATGGGTTACACCGCAGTGTTTGAAGTAATGCCTGAGGTTAAGCTCAATGATCTGTCGGCTGCGGTAGTCAACCGTCCTGTGGCAGAGGTTGGTGATGCAGATATCGAGGCGATGATTGAAAAACTGCGCAGCCAGAAAATTACTTGGAATGATGTAGAGCGTGAGTCCCAGGACGGTGACCAGGTGACCATCAACTTCAAGGGCTTCATCGACGGAGAGGCATTTGAAGGTGGCGCAGCTGATGGCGTGCCTCTTGTGCTCGGATCCAGCAGCATGATCGATGGTTTCGAAGCCGGCCTGCTTGGTGCTAAGGCGGGTGAAGATCGGACTCTTGAACTCACTTTCCCAGAGGATTATCAGGCGGAGCATCTGGCGGGTAAGGCGGCAACTTTTGAGACCGAAGTCACTAAAGTGGCAGAGCCCGTGATGCCGGAACTGGATGAAGAGTTTGCTAAATCTTTCGGTACCGAGGAGGGGGGTGTCGAAGCGATGAAAGCGGATATTCGTGCCAATATGGAGCGCGAATTGAGTGAGCGTATCAAAGGTTTGGAGAAAGAGCAGGTGATGGATGCGCTGCTTGAGGCTAACCCAATTGATGTGCCTCAGGCACTGATTCAGCAGGAGTCTCAGGCTTTGCTGCAGCAGACTAAAGCGAATATGCAGCAGAGCGGTCAGGGCAGCAACAATATCGATCTGCCACTCAGCCTGTTTGAAGATCAGGCAAAAAAACGTGTTTGCCTGGGTCTTCTGATCGCTGAAGTAATCAAGGAGAACGATATCAAGCTCGATGAAGAGCGGGTTCGTGCAAAGGTCGAGCAGTTCGCGTCTACCTATGAGAAGCCACAAGAGGTAATTGACCACTACTATGGTGACAAGCAGCAGCTTGCAGCCGTCGAGAATGTGGTTATTGAAGAACAGGTGGTGGATTGGATTCTGGCACAGGTAAAGGTTGAGGATTCTGCATCCACCTTTGATGCGATCATGAATCCACAACCCGAGGCTGCAGCAGAAGACGCCTAGTCATTTTCTACAATAGTTCTGTGGTCTTTTAGGGGTGGCTTCTGCCACCCCTTTAATTTAGGGTATACGCATATCAGCCGTTGATCGACAGGATCAGGGCCTGCACACATTTGGTTAAATTAAGGATTTCTCAGCAATGACCGATATCAGTAATATGGGTGGATTGGGTGCACAAGGTTTGGGCTTGATCCCTATGGTTGTCGAGCAGACTGCCAGGGGTGAGCGTTCTTATGATATCTATTCGAGACTACTGAAAGAGCGGGTGATCTTCCTGGTTGGAACGGTTGAGGATCAGATGGCCAATCTGATTGTTGCTCAACTGCTGTTTCTGGAGTCGGAAAACCCGGACAAGGATATCCATATATATATCAACTCTCCTGGTGGTTCCGTCAGTGCCGGCTTGGCGATCTATGACACTATGCAATTTGTGCGTCCCAATGTGAGCACTATGTGTATCGGGCAGGCGGCCAGTATGGGTGCTTTCCTGTTGGCCGGAGGTGAACCCGGCAAACGCTTCTGCCTGCCCAACTCCCGAATGATGATTCACCAGCCGTTGGGCGGATTCCAGGGGCAGGCTACCGATATTGAAATTCATGCGAAAGAAATTCTGCTTCTGCGTGACCGACTGAATGGTCTGATGGCCAAACACACAGGTCAGCCCCTTGAGACAATCGAAAGGGATACCGAGCGGGATAATTTTATGAGTGGCGAAGGGGCGGCGGAATACGGTCTGATCGACACTGTGCTTGAGCGACGGCCGCAGACGGCGGAGTAAGAAATACCACACTCCAGAGTGTCGGTTTTTCGCTGGAGAAAGCGGGTCTTTGACGGCGCTGATCCTTGCTAAGCGCTTGTAATCGGATATTATGGGCCATATATGCGTGTAGATGGATCGATTTTTTGTAGATTTGATGTGTGGTTTGAGAGGGTGCCTGTATGAGCGAAGATAAGACCAGGGGCGACGATGGAAAGCTGCTTTACTGCTCTTTTTGTGGGAAAAGTCAGCATGAAGTACGCAAGCTGATCGCCGGTCCCTCTGTCTTCATCTGTGATGAATGTGTCGAGTTGTGTAATGACATTATTCGTGAAGAGATGCAGGAAGGGGAGAGTGAATCGGTTGGTAAGCTACCCAAACCCCACGAGCTTAACGATCTGTTGAATCAGTATGTGATCGGACAGGCGCGGGCAAAAAAAGTGCTCTCCGTGGCCGTCTACAATCACTACAAACGTCTCGATGCCGAGAATAAAAAAGATGATATCGAGATATCCAAGAGCAATATTCTGCTGATTGGCCCGACCGGTTGCGGTAAGACGCTTCTGGCCGAGACGCTGGCGCGGATGCTCAACGTTCCCTTCACAATTGCCGATGCCACTACCCTAACAGAGGCGGGCTATGTGGGTGAGGATGTCGAGAATATCATCCAGAAACTACTGCAAAAGTGTGATTACGATGTAGAGAAAGCCCAGACAGGCATCGTCTATATCGATGAGATCGATAAGATCTCCCGCAAGTCCGATAACCCTTCGATTACACGGGATGTATCGGGTGAGGGCGTGCAGCAGGCGCTGCTGAAGCTGATTGAAGGTACCGTCGCTTCGGTGCCTCCCCAGGGTGGCAGAAAGCACCCACAGCAGGAGTTTCTCCAGGTTGATACCTCAAACATCCTATTCATCGTCGGCGGTGCATTTGCCGGTCTTGAGAAGGTGATTCGTGATCGCTCGGAAAAGGGCGGCATCGGTTTTTCCGCCGTGGTTCATAGCAAGGATGAGACCAGTAAGGTGGGTGAAGTGCTTACCGGTGTCGAGCCGGAGGATCTCATCCGTTATGGCCTGATTCCTGAGTTTGTCGGTCGCCTTCCGGTGGTCGCCACCCTAGAGGAGCTGGATGAAGAGGCGCTGATAAGAATTCTGACCGAACCGAAGAACGCGCTGGTCAAACAGTACAAACGTCTGTTTGAAATGGAGGATTGTGAGCTTGAACTGCGGGATGATGCCCTGAGTGCCATCGCGGTCAAGGCGACGGAACGTAAAACCGGTGCCCGTGGTTTGCGCACCATACTTGAGCAAGTCTTGCTCGATACCATGTACGACCTGCCGTCGATGGACGATGTCAGTACAGTCGTGGTCGATGGTCAGGTGATCAGGGGTGAGAGTACACCCTACATTATTTATCAGGGCGGAGAGAAGCAACTGGCTGCATCGGATTGACCTGTTAGGTGCAGTGAATTCCGTGTCAGGTAGTTGAAATTCGCCCAGGTAACCCCCACCCTTCGTTAAACTGGCCCCGTTGCCGACAAGATTCCGATTCTTTGATGTATTGCGGCTGTTCACTTAATCCAAGTGTCGGTCGAACGGTTTTATTACCGGGTCATCAGAAGTCCCCTTCATAAGGAGTGCCCGCTATGGGTGAAGAGAATAAAGGCACCACCGAGATCATTGATCCTAAATCCATCACCCCTGTTCTACCGCTGCGCGATGTGGTGGTTTATCCACACATGGTGATACCGCTTTTTGTCGGCAGGGATAAGTCGATTAAGGCGCTGGATGCGGCAATGAAGGACAACAAGCAGATCCTCCTGGTTGCACAGATGAGTGCTGAGACGGATGATCCCGCTGTTGAGGATATGCATGGTATCGGCACCATGGCCAATATTCTTCAACTTCTCAAATTGCCGGACGGTACTGTCAAGGTATTGGTTGAGGGTAGCGAGAGGACTAAGGTGGGACGGTTTGTTACCACTGATAGCTTTTTCTCCGCCCAATCGAGCACTGTTCACGACAAGATTACCCTCGAAGAGCGCGAGATGGATGTGTTGATGCGCTCCTCAACAGCTCTTTTTGATCAATATGTGAAACTCAACAAGAAGGTTCCACCCGAGGTTTTAACCTCGCTCTCAAGTATCGACGATCCGAGCCGCTTGGCAGATACCATGGCGGCGCATATGTCGTTGAAGCTGGAAGAGAAGCAGCATGTGCTCGAGATGGCGGATGTGCAGGAGCGTCTTGAGCACCTGATGGGGCTGATGGAGTCAGAAAACGATCTGCTGCAGATGGAGAAGCGGATTCGTGGCCGGGTAAAACGGCAGATGGAGAAGAATCAGCGCGAGTACTATCTCAACGAACAGATGAAGGCGATCCAAAAGGAGTTGGGTGAGCTGGATGAAGCGCCTAACGAGATCGAAGACCTTGCCAACCGCATTGAAAAGGCAGGTATGCCGAAGGAAGCAAAAACCAAGGCACAGAACGAACTGAACAAGCTGAAGCTGATGTCACCGATGTCTGCTGAGGCGACGGTAGTGCGCAACTATATCGACACTTTGGTTGGGGTACCGTGGAAAAAGCGCAGCAAAATCCGTCATGACCTGAAGGCGGCGGAAGATGTACTTGAGGCCGACCACTACGGACTCGAAAAGGTGAAAGAGCGGATCATCGAGTATCTTGCCGTACAGCAGCGTGTGCGCAAGCTCAAGGGCCCGATCCTCTGTCTGGTCGGACCTCCCGGCGTGGGTAAAACCTCTGTGGGGCAGTCTATTGCACGTGCCACCAGCCGTAAATTTATTCGTATGGCCCTCGGTGGTATCCGTGATGAGGCGGAGATTCGTGGTCATCGCAGAACTTATATTGGTGCGCTTCCGGGTAAGATCATCCAGAACCTCTCCAAGATAGGTACCCGTAATCCACTCTTCCTGTTGGATGAGATCGATAAGATGGCGATGGATTTCCGCGGTGATCCAGCATCCGCGCTTTTAGAAGTTTTGGATCCGGAGCAGAACCACACCTTTGGTGATCACTATCTCGAAGTGGATTTTGATCTCTCAGAGGTCATGTTTGTGGCTACTGCCAATACACTGAATATCCCGGCGGCACTGCTTGATCGTATGGAGGTGATTCGTCTCTCCGGTTATACCGAGGAGGAGAAGGTCAATATCGCCATACGTTACCTGATTCCAAAGCAGATGGAGAATAATGGTCTTAAGGAGAGTGAGGTACAGATCAGGGAAGCTTCCATTCGCGACATCGTTCGCTACTTCACTCGTGAGGCGGGAGTGCGTAACCTGGAACGAGAGATTTCCAAGATCTGCCGCAAAGTGGTTAAGGATATTCTTCTCAATAAACGCGACAAACAGTTGATTATCACCCCCAAGAGTTTGGAAAAATATCTTGGTGTACAACGCTTCCGCTATGGTGAGGCCGAAGAGCACGATCAGGTGGGACAGGTAACCGGCTTGGCATGGACCGAGGTGGGTGGCGAGCTGCTTCACATCGAAGCTGCGCTGGTTCCCGGCAAGGGCAGACTCAGTCATACGGGGCAGTTGGGCGACGTGATGCAGGAGTCGATTCAGGCAGCGATGACAGTGGTGCGTAGCCGTGCCGGTCTACTTGGCATTGAGGAGGACTTCTATCAGAAGTATGACCTTCATGTACATGTGCCCGAGGGGGCGACGCCAAAAGATGGCCCCAGTGCCGGTGTTGGGATGTGTACCTGCCTGGTTTCTGCGCTGACAAAAATCCCTGTGAGAGCAGATGTTGCTATGACGGGGGAGATTACCCTGCGAGGTGAGGTACTGCCTATAGGGGGCCTTAAGGAGAAGCTTTTGGCAGCTCATAGAGGCGGTATCAAGACAGTCATTATTCCAGATGAAAATGAGCGTGATCTGGTCGATATACCAAGGAATATCAAACAGCATTTGGATATTAAACCGGTACGTTGGATAGATCAGGTATTGGATATCGCCTTGACTCGTATGCCGGAGCCACTGGCCGGAGTGGAAGAGTCGGCTGCGGATACACCTGCAGCAGCAAAATCAAAGTCCTCTGCAGTGAAACCGGGAGCAAAGAAAGGTGGTGGACTTACCCAGCACTAATGGCACCAATTCTGCAGAGTGAAGCTGTTTTTTTCAGCCACAAAAAAGTTTTTAACGAATAGAATTACTGTACGCCTCAAAAGCGCGTGGAATTAGGCTTTTTTGGCAGGCTTTGCTTGACACTTATTCCTGGGCACTGGTATAAATTGAGCCCGTTTTCGCATACTCTTGTATTTCTGCAAGCGTTAACACGAATGCGCCATAAAGCTGCGCAAACAACTAAATATCCAAAGGGGAGAACACTTAATGAATAAGACGGAACTGATCGACGCCATGGCTGACGCCGCCGATATCTCTAAAGCTGCTGCAGGACGTGCACTAGATGGCCTTATTGGTGGAATTACTGATGCGCTAAAAAATGGTGACCAGGTTTCTGTAATCGGTTTTGGTTCATTCTCTGTACGCGAGCGTGCAGCCCGTACCGGACGCAATCCCCAGACTGGTGCAACTATACAGATCAAAGCGTCGAAAAATCCTGCATTCAAGGCTGGTAAAGCCCTTAAGGATGCCGTAAACTAGCGCGCCTTCATCGGGTGCTTAGCTCAGCTGGGAGAGCATCGCCCTTACAAGGCGAGGGTCGCAGGTTCGAGCCCTGCAGCACCCACCATTTTTGGAGCGGTAGTTCAGTTGGTTAGAATACCGGCCTGTCACGCCGGGGGTCGCGGGTTCGAGTCCCGTCCGCTCCGCCAGTATTAAAGAGAAGCGGGGTATCGACAGATACCCCGTTTTTTTTACCCCTAACATAAAGGAATCTCTGATCAATTCGTGAATCCGAATATTTTGAATCACAATCTACTTCATTCAGAATTAATCAGAGGCTCCATAATAATTCACGAGTCCCATCATGCTTCAGTCCATTAGGGAAAGCGCTCAGGGAGTGATCGCCTGGGTCATTGTTGTATTGATTAGTGTACCTTTTGCCCTTTGGGGTATTCAGGAGTACCTCGGTGTCAGCTCAGACCCGGTGATGGCCTCCGTCAACGGTCAGGAGATCACCGAGAAAGCGTTTGATCGCGGTTACCGGGAGTTTCGGCAGAATCTGCGGGAACGTCTTGGAAAAAACTACCGTCCGGAATTAATTGACGAAACAGTTCTGCGCAAGGAAGTGCTGGACGCTATGATCCGCAATAGCTTGATCATGCAGGCGACTGATCAGCTTAACCTCCGTGCCGGTGATGAACAGGTGCGCGGCACCATCCGTAGAATGCAAAACTTTCAGGCTGGTGGAGTATTCAATCAGGCCGCCTACGAGCGTGGAGTCAGCATGCAAGGGCTGACCCAAGCCGGCTTTGAAGCACAGGTCAGAAGTGGTTTGGTAAGTGAGCAACTTCCCAGAGCGATCTCTGTGTCAGAGTTTGTCACCTCTGCCGAGGTCAACGAATTGGTGCGGCTGAGTCAACAGAAACGAGCGGTCGATTACCTGATTGTTCCCAGTGCCCGCTTTACCGACACAATAGCTGTAAATGAAAGTGATACCCAGAGCTACTACGATGCTCATCATGATGAGTTTATGGCCCCTGAACGGGTCAAGGTACTCTATCTGGAACTGGATCTGGAGAATATCGCAAGCACCTTGGAAGCGGACGAAGAGGCAATGCTTGAATATTACGATCAGCACAAGAGTGACTACATTACAGAAGAGCAGCGTAGCGCCCGTCATATCTTGATCGCTGTTGATGCAACCAATGATGAGGCTGCTGAGAGCAGTGCAAGAGCGTTGGCTGACACCACACTTGCACGAATTAATGGAGGCGAGGATTTCTCCGCTGTTGCGAAAGAGTTGTCCCAGGATCCTGGTACTTCCGATATGGGTGGTGATCTCGGTTACTTCGGCAAGGGTGAGATGGATGACGCCTTCGACGCAGCGGCGTTTGCCATGAACGAGGGTGCGATAAGTGAGCCTGTTCGCACCGAGTTCGGTTTCCATATTATCCAGTTGACCGGTATTCGTCCCAAGCAGGGTAAGTCGTTTGATGATGCGAGGGATGAGGTGAAGGTTGCCCATCTGAAAGATCAGGCCGAGCGACTCTTCTACGAGTATGCGGAGAAGATGAATGACCTGGCCTATGAAGACCCGGACAGCCTGGAGCCCGCGGCTGCTGTATTGAATCTTGAAGTAAGTGAGAGTGGCTGGTTTACACGTGATGGTGGTGAAGGAATCGCTTCATCACTGAAAGTGGCCTCAGCCGCATTTAGTGATGATGTACTCTCCGGTGGACATAATAGTGAGGCAATTGAGCTGGGTGCAGAGCATATGGTGGTGCTTCGCATTCTTGAGCATGAGGAGTCTGCTCTCAAAGAACTTGCCGATGTCTCAGTCGAGATTACGACTAAACTCAAAATGGATGGAGCTGGGGAGAAAGCCAGAGAGCAGGCCGACATACTCGTTGCACAGCTTAAGGCGGGTGCTGCCATTGATACACTGGCCCAAGATAATGGATTGTTGCTGGAGCAGAAAGGATTGGTGGAACGAGATAGTCGTGATTTGCCTGCTGGACTGGTATCGCATCTCTTCGTTATGCCGCGCCCGGAAGAGGGTAAGGCGAGCTTTGGTCAAGCTCAGCTTGCCGGCGGTAATGTTGCAGTGATTGCCTTGAAGCAGGTGAATGATGGTACGGCTGGTGACCTCGCACAGATAGGGGGCGAAGCTGCAGCACGAAGTGCTCTGCAGCGCTCTCTTGGGCGCAACTATTTCCAACAGATGGTGGGAAATCTGCGTGCAGCTGCCGATATACAAATGGTGAAGAAAGAAGAGTAAATACTCCCTTTCAGCGCACAAAAAGGCCGCTCCGGGCTATAAGTCCGGAGCGGCTTTTTTGTATCACTCTATGGCCGGGTGTGCAGGGCGCAATAAGCGTAGCGCATTGCGCCATGGTGGAGTGCGGTCATGGTGTATTAACTACACCCTGCAAAAGTAGATCACGCCATGGCGAGGATATGGTAACCGGAGTCAACATAGAGTACGTCACCGGTGATGCCGGAGGCGAGATCAGAGCAGAGGAATGCAGCGCTGTTGCCCACCTCTGCGATAGTGACATTGCGGCGCAGTGGCGTCTTTGCCTCGGCTTCCGCCAGCATACCCTTGAAACCACCGATACCGGCTGAGGCCAGGGTGCGTATGGGTCCAGCTGAAACGGCGTTTACACGGGTGCCTACGGGACCTAGAGCATCGGCCATATAGCGGACGTTGGCCTCAAGGCTTGCCTTGGCGACTCCCATGACGTTGTAATTGGGTACGGTACGTACGGCGCCCAGGTAGCTCATGGTCAGCAGCGAGCCGTTACGCCCCGCCATCATCTCCCGCCCTGCCTTGCCCAAGGCGGCAAAACTGTAGGAGCTGATATCGTGGGCAATGGAGAAACCTTCACGGGAGACCGCATCCATATAGTTACCCTCCAACTGGTCACGTGGGGCAAAACCGACCGAGTGGACGATACTGTCGAGGCCATCCCACTGTTTACCCAATTCACTGAAGACGTCATCGATCTGCTGATCGGATCCGACATCCAGGGGTAGGACGATGTCAGAACCCACTTCAGCGGCCATCTTTTCGACCCTCCCCTTCAATTTCTCTGTCTGGTAGGTGAAGGCGAGTTGAGCACCCTGCTGGTGCATGGCCAGGGCGGTGCCCCAGGCGATGGAACGGTTGCTGGCAACGCCAACGATGAGGATGCGCTTGTCTTGTAGAAAACCCATGAAAAATCCTTGATACTCTGTTTCAGACTGGTGTGGTAGGGTAACTGCTGCTTATAGAAAAGGCCAACTGAGCCGCCCTAAATGCTAAGTGCTAAGGTACCGGAAAAGAGTTGATTGTAAAAGAACTTCGGGTGCTGATTGTGGTCTGTGAGTAGAATGCCTCGTCTTCTGTAGAGTCGTTTATCATTCTGCTGGATAGTTACAACAACAATATAAAATATTGATGCTTTTCTCTGTGGCAAACAAGATTACTCTCTCTCTACTGTTTCTGCTTGTCTGCAGCCAGGGGTGGGCGACTGTCCATAAATCCCATGCCATCGCTCTCTACGACGAGCCGAAGTATACTGCCGGCTTCACGCACTTTGACTATGTTAATCCCGAGGCTCCTAAGGGTGGCGCCCTACGTACTGCCACAAAGGGTACCTTTGACAGCTTCCACCCCTATATTCCCAAAGGCAATGCAGTCAGTACCGGCTCGGTAGAGTCGTTGATGGTTACTAGTCAAGATGAGCCTTTTACCCAATACGGACTGATTGCGGAGACCATTGAGTGGCCCGAAGATCGCTCCTGGATCATCTTTAACCTACGCCCTCAGGCACGTTGGCATGACGGTAAACCAATTACCGCCGACGATGTCATCTGGTCATTCGAGATGCTAACCACCAAGGGTGATCCCCAGTACCGCTTCTACTACTCCAGTGTCGAGAGAGTGGAGAAGCTGGGTGAGCGGCGGATAAAGTTCCACTTCAAGGAGCGCAACAATCGTGAGCTGCCGTTGATTGTCGGCGAGATCCCGATCTTGCCGAAGCACTACTGGCAGGAGCATGATTTTGAGAAGACCACCCTGGAACCCCCCTTGGGTAGCGGTCCCTACAAGGTTGCCAAATTTGAACCCGGGCGCTTCGTAATCCAGGAACGGGTTACCGATTACTGGGGAAAGGATCTGCCGGTGAGGGTTGGAACCAATAACTTCGACCGCATGCATACCAAATTCTATCGAGATGAGACCCCTATTCGACTTGCGCTCAAGTCGGGTGATATCGATTACCGTGCGGAGAATCAGGCCAAGGCATGGGCGGTGGATTATCAGGTGCCTGCGGTGGAGAAGGGGTGGCTCAAGCAGGAACGGGTGACGCACCGTATGCCAACCGGTATGCAGGGCTTTGTCTACAATACTCGGAGGCCAAAATTCAGCGACCCTGTTGTTCGCGAGGCCCTCGCTTATGCCTTCGATTTCGACTGGACCAACCGTAACCTCTTCTTCAGTCAGTATACCCGCACCCATAGTTACTTCTCCAACTCCGATATGATGGCGGAGGGCTTGCCGGCGGGAGCTGAACTGGCGGTGTTGGAACTGTTTCGTGACCAGCTGCCCGCACGGGTCTTTGATACAGCCTACGAAGTTCCCGCTACCGACGGCAGCGGTTGGGCCCGCGACAATCTGCTAAAAGCTGATCGTCTGTTGAAACAGGCGGGTTGGGTGGTGCGGGATATGAAACGGGTCAACAAGGAGAGTGGCGAACCATTCCGCTTTGAAATCCTGCTGGTCTCCCAGGCTTTTGAACGCATTGTGTTGCCGATGGCGAGAAACCTGGAGCGTTTGGGTATCGACGTTGATGTCCGTCTGGTTGACTCGACTCAGTACGTCAACCGTATCCGCAGTTTCGATTACGACATGTTGGTGTTCGTCTGGGGCCAATCGGAAAACCCCGGCAATGAGCAGCGCAACAATTGGACCACTATGGCGGCCAAGCAGTCAGGTAGTCGTAATCTCGCAGGTATCAAAGACCCGGTGGTCGATCTACTGGTGGAGCGCATGATCGCCTCCTCCAGCCGTGCCGAACTGGTTGCCAACACCAAGGCACTGGATCGGGTGCTACTGTCCGGCTTCTACGTTATACCCAACTGGCATATTCCGGCGGACCGTATCCTCTACTGGGACAAATTCAGCCGTCCCAAAGTAACCATCAAGTCGGGCGTCATGCCCGGTCGCTGGTGGTTCGATGAGGCAAAGGCCAAGCGGCTGACGACAGTGGTCTCCGAGGGGGGGGCTCTCTCAGCTGTGGAAGAGGAGTCGGCGCCGAAACCAACGACTCATTGGCGTCGCCTGCTTCTGCTGATGTTGCTGGTTGCTGGTATCTGGTCAATGGCGCGTTATTTGCGCAGGAGGAGTTGATATGGGTGCCTATATTCTTCGCCGTCTGCTGCTGATTATCCCGACCCTGCTCGCTATCATGGTGATCAACTTTATCGTTATCCAGATTGCACCGGGGGGGCCGGTGGAGCAGGCGATAGCCGAACTGACGGGTGAGGGTAGCGCTATTACCGATCGCATCACACGGAGTGGTGGTGATTCTCTGACTGGTGGTGGGAAGCGTGCTGTTGATATTGCCGCCGGCGGTGGGAGCAAGTACCGGGGAGCCCAGGGGCTGGATCCAGAGTTTATCAAAGAGCTGGAGGTGCGCTTCGGTTTTGATAAACCGATTCATGTCCGTTTTATGGAGATGATGAAAAACTATGTTGTCTTCGATTTCGGTGACAGCTTTTTTCGTGATCGCAAGGTGGTGGATCTGGTGCTGGATAAGATGCCGGTCTCCATCTCCCTTGGTCTCTGGACCACTCTGTTGGTCTATCTCATTAGTGTCCCTCTCGGTATCTCTAAGGCGGTGCGGGACGGCAGCCGTTTTGATGTCTGGAGCAGTGTACTGATTGTGCTTGGTACCGCTATTCCCGGCTTTTTGTTTGCGGTCTTTCTTCTGGTGGTATTTGCCGGTGGCAGTTATCTCGACTGGTTCCCTCTGGCTGGACTCACTTCAGAGAATTGGGATGCAATGAGTTGGCCCCAACGTATCGGCGACTACTTCTGGCATCTGGCGCTGCCGATCACCGCCATGACCATTGGCGGTTTTGCCACCCTTACCATGCTGACCAAGAACTCCTTTCTCGATCAGATCAACCAACAGTATGTGTTGACCGCCCGAGCCAAAGGGTTGGATGAGGGCAGGGTGATGTACGGCCATGTCTTCCGTAACGCCATGCTGATCGTTATCGCTGGTTTTCCCACCGCCTTCATCAGCATTCTCTTTACCGGTTCCTTGCTGATCGAGATTATCTTCTCGCTTGATGGACTTGGATTGCTGGGTTTCGAAGCGGCGTTCAACCGTGACTATCCGGTGATGTTCGGTACGCTCTTCTTCTTCTCCCTGCTGGGACTGGTGATGAATCTGGTGGGTGATATGACCTACACCATCATCGATCCCCGTATCGACTTTGAGAGCAGGGAGGGGTGAGGGGATGAGTGAGGCAGTCACAACCAAAAGAGCACGAAAGATAAATCCCATGACCCAACGGCGGCTGACGGTCTTTCGTGCCAATCGTCGCGGTTGGTGGTCGCTATGGATCTTTCTTGCACTTTTTACCTTTACCCTCTTTGCCGAGTTTGTCGCCAATGACAAACCCTTTTTGTTGAGCTATCAGGGGAGTCTCTACAGCCCGGTTCTCAATGGCTATCCAGAGACCACTTTCGGCGGTGAGTTGGAGACCGAGACCGACTACCGCGATCCCTACATGGTGGAGAAGATCAACAGTGATGGCTGGATGCTCTGGCCGTTGATTCGTTATGATCATCAGTCGGTCGCCTGGGATCTGCCGGTGCCGGCCCCTTCGCCACCGGATGAGACCCACTGGTTCGGTACTGATGACCAGGCGCGTGATCTCAGCGCACGGCTGATCTACGGCTTCCGTATCTCGATTCTCTTCGGTTTTACCCTGACCATTATCTCCGCCTTGCTGGGTGTAGCGGCGGGTGCGGTACAGGGATATTTTGGTGGCAAGGTCGATCTACTCTTCCAGCGCTTTATTGAGGTGTGGTCGGGCATGCCCACCCTCTATCTGCTGATCATTCTCGCCAGCGTCGTCAAACCCAACTTCTGGTGGCTCCTGGGACTGATGCTGCTCTTCTCTTGGATGGGGTTTGTCGGCGTAGTACGGGCGGAGTTCCTGCGGGCGCGTAACTTTGAGTACGTTCGTGCCGCCCGTTCACTGGGTGTGAGTGATCGGGTGATTATCTTCCGTCATGTGCTGCCCAATGCTGTGGTGGCAACCCTCACCTTTCTCCCCTTTGTTCTCGCAGGATCGGTAACAGTATTGACCTCCCTCGATTTTCTCGGTGTCGGCCTGCCGCCGGGCTCCGCCTCTCTGGGTGAAGTGTTGGCACAGGGCAAGGCCAATCTGCAGGCGCCCTGGCTGGGGCTTGCCGGCTTTTTCACTATTGCAGTGATGCTAAGCCTGTTGATCTTTATCGGTGAAGCGGTGCGCGACGCCTTCGATCCACGAAAAAGCGTGGGGTAGAGGATGAGCAGCCAACCTGAGAAGAGCGACAGCCCCCTGCTGGTGATTGATAATCTCTCCACCTATTTTCACTCCAATGGAGAGGAGATAGAGGCGGTGAGGCAGGTCTCCCTGGAGCTCAGGCGGGGAGAGACCTTGGCGCTGGTAGGGGAAAGTGGTTCCGGCAAGTCGGTTACCGCCCTGTCGGTGATGCAGCTGCTGCCCTATCCCAAGGCGCACCACCCCTGCGGCAGCATCCGTTTTGATGGTGCTGAACTGGTCGGTGCCAACCGTTCGCTGTTGACCAAGGTGCGTGGTGACCGAATCGGCATGATCTTCCAGGAGCCGATGACCTCTCTCAATCCACTGCACAGCGTGGAGAAGCAGGTCAGTGAAGTGCTGATTGTGCATAAAGGCCTCACCCGGATTCAGGCAAGGGAACGTACGCTGGAATTGCTGCGAAAAGTGCGTATTCGTGATCCTGAAAAGCGCTTGGCAAGCTACCCCCATCAGCTCTCCGGTGGTCAGCGTCAGCGAGTGATGATCGCCATGGCCCTGGCCAACGATCCCGATATCCTCATTGCTGACGAACCCACCACCGCCCTCGATGTCACTATTCAGGCACAGATTCTCACTCTGTTGAAAGATCTTCAGCAGGAGATGGGATTGGCGATTCTGCTGATTACCCATGATCTTGGCATAGTTCAAAAGGTGTCAGACCATGTCGCGGTGATGCAGGGGGGAAAGATTGTAGAGCAGGGACTGACCCAGGCACTGTTCGCTTCCCCTCAGCATCCCTATACACAGATGCTGCTGGAAGCTGAACCCAAGGGGCAGCCGATCACCGGTGAGGCGGATGCGCCGGAGGTGCTTGCCTGCGATAACCTCAAGGTGTGGTTCCCGGTCAAGAGAGGTTTTCTCCGGCGTACGGTGGATCACATCAAGGCGGTGGATGAGATCAGCCTGAGACTTCAGGCGGGCCACACCCTCGGTGTGGTGGGAGAGAGCGGCTCAGGCAAGACCACCCTAGCTCTGGCGTTACTACGGCTGGTAGAGAGTGAAGGGGCGATCCGTTTCGATGAGTCTAATATCTCAGCCCATAATGCAGCGAGCATGAAAGCCCTGCGGCGGCGAATGCAGGTGGTCTTCCAAGACCCCTACGGTTCCCTCAGTCCCCGCCTCTCCATCCGGGAGATCGTCGAAGAGGGGTTGACAGCCCACGATATAGGCAACGAGGAGGAGCGTGAGCAGCGGGTGATAGACATTTTACAGGAGGTGGGTATCGATCCAGACAGCCGCGACCGCTACCCCCACGAGTTCTCCGGCGGCCAACGTCAACGTATCGCCATCGCCCGCGCAATGATCATGCACCCCCGCCTAGTGGTGCTCGACGAACCCACCTCTGCCCTTGACCGTTCGGTACAGGCCCAGATTATCGATCTGCTGCGGGATCTTCAGCAGAAGCACAACCTCGCCTACCTCTTTATCAGCCACGATCTCAAGGTGGTACGTGCTCTCAGTGACAACCTGATTGTTATGCAGGAGGGGAAAGCGGTAGAGCAGGGGAGTGCTGAGGATATTTTTGAAAACCCCCAACAGCCCTACACCAAGAGACTGATCAAAGCAGCGTTTGATCTGGAGGCGGATGAGTTGGTGGAGGGTTGAGCTGCCCTCCATGAGCGTGTCGGGCTGCAGCTTGGCACAAACATTGGCACAGGTTGAGCTGAGACTGGTGGGACTAATCAATTTAGGGCTTTATTTTCCAAATAACTTACTAACCAGGCCTAGAGCTCCACCCACTCCACCAATGGAATCCAGTAGAGAACCACCACTGCTGGCTTTATCGACTATCTGTGGCATAGCATCCTGTAATCCACCAATAGCTTCTTCTTCGCTTAAACCGAGTTGAGAGGCAAATGCTCTAATTTTATCTGAACCTAACAGGTTACTGACCTGACTTCCTGAGATGGCCTGATTTTGTCCATCGCCGAGCCACGATTGCAGCATGTCCCCCATTCCACCACCTTGCATTCCGCCTATAAGAGAGGCTATATCCAGTCCTCTTTTACCACCGCTTAAACCTGATAGCGCAGTAGTTAATATGTCAGGGTTTAGATTGCCGCCGGCATCGCCACTACCCTGACTTTTCATGAAGGCCTGTGCACCTAGTTTCAATATTTGATTTATATCCATTATTTGCGCTCTCTTTTGATAGAGTAAACTGTCGTATGTTATTAAGAGACTCTTCCCTGAGTCCAGAAATGAGTTAATAGTATTACCAGGTCTTCGGTGGAATTCGAATTTTCTGGCCAGGGTAAATCAGGTCAGGGTTCTGGATAACTTCACGGTTGGCGGCAAATAACTTCGGATAATCCATCGCGTTTTTATAAAAGTTTTTGGCAATTTTGGACAGGCTATCCCCACTTACAATTACATAGTACTCAACTTCTGGAGTTGGAGCCGGTGCATCCAGATTGTCAATTTTGACATCGGTAACACCTTGCACATTGCCTGCCAGTAGTACAGCTTTTTCTGCCGCTTCTGCCGAATCTGCTTTACCGCTTAGGCCGACAACGCCATCCTCATAAGCGACACTAAGATTGGTAATACCGGGGTTGTTAGATTCAATGCTTTGCTGAATCTTTTCAGCTGGATCATCGCCACTTCCAAATAATTTTTTGCCCATGTCTTTAGCAAAATCAAATAAACCCATGTTTTTTCTCCTGATAATAATATTAAAAATATCATTGCTTTTAAATATGATGCTTGTTTTAAATATACAGCAGAGATAATTTGAACCCTATAGACCAAATGTAAGCAATTGTTAACTCTTACTTTACATAAATATGTATGATCTCCTATTGCACTATTAGCTCGCCTCACACGAGACAGGCATACCAATGCTGCCCGCTCTGCCTGGGCAAGGTTGATCCAGAAAGTCTACGAGACCCACTCACTTGCCCAAACTGTGGCACAGAGATGCGTTTTCTGGCGGTGATAGAGGAAGCTCCGGTCATAGAACAGATACTGCGCCATATAGGTGTCTGGGATCCACGACCACCGCTACGTGCATCACCGGCAGAGGACGATTGGCCACAGAATGGTCAAATGCCGCTTACTTATGGGCCGTTGCCGGATATTGCCTGAAGAGGTGAGGGGGCTGTTTGTGCTCGAGATGGCAAAGTGTCCTAAATAGCGCGCCTGCCTTAGTGCAGTATAGACATGCCCCCTTTGCTTCTAAGGCTAATAAAGTGGCGCAACTTCAGGGGCAGATCCGACAGTTCGTAGTCAACAGTTTGAGGCTCATGAGCCTCCCTGTTCACTACCAGATACAGCGACCTCCAAAAAGCGCAGTGCAATAAATATCCCCACCCATAAAGCACTCCTATAAACCTGATAGGACGACGTAATCACTTATCTCGCTACTCAATATATGAAACAAATGTTAACAATCTAAATATCTTATTTTAGATAAGATATTACTCGCCGCATAAATCGCGACATGATAGTGAGATAAATATCTCCATAACACACAACCAGTGACAGGATGGCAGTAATGATAGAGAGCCAAATTGTTGCGATATTGGTAGAGCAAAAAATATATTTCAAAAATAGCATGGAATGAGGAATTGAGTATGAGAGTCATTTTGAAAAAGAGTGAAGCAAAAGAGCCATTCAGCTTCTCGTTTGTTGATGATGCCGGAAAAAGCATCGTTAAAAGTGAGAGTTACTCAGCAAAGAAAAGCGCTGTAAATGGAGTTGAATCGGTTAAGAAAAACTCCCAAGAACTTGCCAGATACGATCTTAAAGAGTCAAAAAATGGCAAGTTTTTCTTCAATATAAAAGCAACCAATGGCCAGGTTGTTGCAACCAGTGCACTCTTCCCATCTGAGATAGATAGAGAAAACGCAATTGCACTGTTAAAACAAAATGGTGCCTCTGCTGCGACGATTATCAAGATAGTTGTCCAATTCTCTACGCTGCTTCGTCTCTAATTCCAGCTCCTCTCGAGTCCTGATTCTCCGGGTTCAGCCATACTTCACCGACTGGCGTCCAGTTCCGTGTTTCTCTACTCCAACGCTCTGGGTTTCGTTGCTTTGCAGCTTCGTAGACCGTCTCCCGATTCGCAAGAATCGACAGCTCCACACCACTATGACGTTGGGCGGGTGTCACGAACTGAATCCCGCTGTGACGGTGCTCTTCGTTATACCAGCGAATGAAATTGTAAACCCAGTCACGCGCAGCATCTAAGCTCTCAAACGGTTTCGACGGAAATGCCGGTGTGTATTTCATTGTCCCAAACAAACTCTCAGAATAGGGGTTGTCGTTGCTCACCGAAGGGCGACTGAATGACGGCACTACACCCAACTTTTGCAGTGTCGCCAGCATGGTTGCACCTTTCATCGGTGATCCATTATCAGAGTGAAGCACCAGCCCACGTTCATGGATACCCTCCGTCAGGCAGGCTTTACGGATCAACAGCGAGGCATTATCAGCTGTCTCATTTTCGTGGATTTCCCACCCGACAATCTTGCGGCTGTAGATGTCCATCACTAGGTAAAGCCTGTAGAACATTCCGGTGATGGTCGTTGCCAAGAATGTGATATCCCAACTCCATACCTGATTCGGGGCTGTAGCCTTGTAAGCCGCTGGCTTGCTCACTCGCCTCGGTGCTTGCACTCTCCCACGGCGATGCAACTGATCTTCCTCCTTCAGTACCCTGTAAAAGCTGGACTCGGAAGCGATATAGGTGTCTTTGTCGGCCAGTGCCGGTACGATCTGTGATGGCGGTAGGCTTTGGTATGCTTCCTCATTACACGTCTCCAGGATCTGCTGTCGCTCCTCCGGTTTCAGTTTGTTCGCGGGCTCTGGGCGTTTAACATCCGGTCGGCCATCGGCATTGACCGCATCACCATCAGTCCAGCGCTTATAGGTGCGCAGACTGATCTCCAGTACCTCGCAGGCTTTTTGCGCTGATGCACCGGCACCTACCGCTTCTTCGATCAATTCAACAGCTCTACGGCGATCTGGGACATTGATCATTCTTCCTCTCCGTCCCCCCAGATCGCCTGGGCTTTTTTTCTCAGAACCAGTAGGGCTGCGGTTTCAGCTAGCGCTTTCTCTTTGCGGTTAAGATCTCGCTCCAACTCTTTGATCCGCTTCTCATCCACTTTACGGATATCCTTTAACCGCTTGTTCTGATTTCGATCCCAGTCATTCGCTTGTTCACAGGCTTCTCGCCACTCACCGATCTGTTCGGCATACAGTCCACGCTCACGACAGTAAGCGGATAGCTCAGCCTCATTCATTGGTGCAGTCTCAACAACCGCTGTGAACTTATCTGTGGCACTCCATCCGGTGGGAGTGCTGTCTCCATCAGGCATCAATCGCCCTTCAGCACGGGCTGCTTTTCTCCAGTTGTACAGCGTGCCTTCGCAGATCCCTTCCTCCTTGGATATCTCTGGTATCGTTTTATTGTTCGGCGGCAGCATCTTTTTCAGTACCGATTCTTTCCGCTCTTTTGGATAACCCATTTATTGCTCTCTATGCCCACTCTCATTGGTTATTGAAGTCCCATCCTACCGGGTGGACAACTATCCTGACAGAGGGGGGCTGAGCTTGAAGAACTGTAAATCACTACTTAATGATCTGTAGAGATAAATTGCATTTCAAAAGCATCTTTCAGAATTCAGGCTAGCTACATGGTTGTATTGCAGTTTGCAAAGGGAAAGCAGACAAGATGCAATCCAGCATATTTTATATCGTGGTGAAATTTCACCGGCGAGCATTTCTGGGCGAGAGGCTATTTTGTCTCCACAGTAGTTCTTGATGAGGATATAGTTATTGAATATATCTGAAACCAAGAGAAAACTGAAGAGCGGCAGGAGCAGTTGCTGTTTGGTGTGTAGCGACGTGCTTTGAGCCCTTTGAGGGAATCAACCAGTAAGCATCCGGGCTATGCCGGAGGTCAATTATCTCGATGAGGAGGACAGGGAAGCGCTTGGGGAAGCGTGCGAAGGGTAAATTGAATCATTCATTTCTGGGGAACCAGCCACAGCGAAGGAACACCCCTTTGCTCTACTGGTTAAATGAGTTGTCTGCTGTTTACTCTTTTTTTCTCCATCCGTCATGCAGCACGTGCAGTGCATTCTCACCGAGAATCTTTCTGATCTGAACATCATTGAGTCCGCGGGTTAAAAGCACCTGGGTCAGTTTGGGTAGATCCGAAGGTTCTTTCAGTTTGTTCGGTGGATTGGTCATGCCGTCAAAATCCGTTTCTATCGCCGCGCGATCGACTCCTACGGTTTTTATAATGCGTAATAAATCCGTGGGATAAATCCGGACATCCATGATTTGACTCTATATGCCCCTGTAAGAAAGGGCTATCAGGGCTTGAAGGCATACACCTTGTCTGGTGCCATGGAAAAGAGCATTCCACCAGAGGCTGCGACATTTCCGACATCTCCTGAGTAGGCGGGCTTTAGTGTTGTTTTATAGTCGTTATCAACGGTTACCGCAATCAAGCCATCTCCACCACAGTAACCATCGGCGATATAGATATGCTTTCCAGCGCGGGCAAGATCCTGTGGATAACAGAAGGTACGGTAGTTTCCTTGGAGGGTCATTCTATCCGGTTGTGTTACATCAATCAGTTGAACGCCACCCACACCCGTCACAGCATGCAATAGACCTTTATCCAGTAGCAGGCGCTCTACCGGCCAGTCCAAGCGTAACTCCTGAAGTTTTTTAATATTAACGGGATCGGATATGTCCACGGAAATAATGCCGGCGGAGCCGTAGGCTATGAATGCGGTATTTCCACTCAACAGCAGGTCCATCACGCCGTCGCTACGCTCTATATCCTTGAGCGAGACCTCCTCCTCGACATCTTCATAGGCGGGCAGGTCATCAGCATCATAGTAATTTTCACTCGATCCCATATTTAAGGTGCCGCCACCTTCCTGTTCACTGTTGTCGGCAAAGAGGCCATCCGCCTCCTCTTCAGTCAGCATACTTTTTGTTGGTGGTGCATAGGCCTGGAAAGTTGAGACCAGGTGGGGAGCGTGCGGATTTGATATATCGATGGTATGCATCCCATAGAAACCGGAAGCTACATAGGCAAAGTCACCCCTTACCACAACCTTTTGGCTAAACCCTTCCAGTTCAATCGATGCCACTTCACGAGGTTGCTTCAGATTCTTTAGGTCAACGATATCAACACCCATCTCACCGTTTGCAATCAGCAGAAATTGACCGCTGAGTGCAATACTGTGGGCGTTTCCGGTGGAGTAGTATAGCCCTGACTCTTTAGGCGTACCTTTACCATGCAATGAAAAAATACGCAGGTCTGGCTCACCCATCTCCGCTTCCCGCGCTGACAGAATCAGATGCTCCTTGTGTATGACTGCATCTTCAAATGCACCCTCAATCTCGAAAAGTGGTTTTGAGAGTAGGGGTTCAGCTGCAGCTGTAATAAACACCAATAGAGAGCCAAGGGCGGTGACAAAGAGCCTTTTCATAACTATGTATCAACCTGTGATTTGAATTCGTTTTTGACTCTGTAACCAGCGGTGCTGAGCAGTGTGCGAAATCAAGAGTGACCCGCGGCGACTAGGGTAGGTCTGGATGACTCTATTTCGTAGAGTGGACCGGGATCAAAGCTATAGCGACTGTTCGGTTACATCCACATAGAGTTTCAGCCTCTGTCCCGGCTGCAGGTAGCGACTGGAGAGAGTGTTCCATTTTCTCAGATCCGCCACGGTAATTTTAAAACGCTGAGCAATACGTGCCAGAGAATCCCCTTTGCGCACTCTGTAGTTAATGCTGCTGCGTGTGCTGAAGGGTAGTGCGGTTGTTCCAGGAATAGCTCCTGCCACTGCTGTACCACCGGAGCTGTTTTTACGCTCTTTAATCCAGATACTCAGCTTCTGACCCTGTCTGAGGGTATCTCTCGGCGAGAGGCCGTTCCAGCGCGCCAGTGACTTATGGCTGACCTTGTGTTTGTTGGCAATGCTCCAGAAGCTGTCACCCTGTTTCACCTTGTAGACGACTTTTTTCCCTTTACGTTTGCTACTCTGTATTTTTGCTGTGCGCTGTTCAGCGGAAAAGCTGTAGTGGGCCGGTTGTTCGCTGGAGATCGGGATCAGCAGGTGCTTGCCTGCACGGATGTTGTTCCCCTTTATCTTGTTGACCTGTCGCAATTGGGTGATGGTGGTACCGTGTCTTTCTGAGATGACACTGAGACTGTCACCGGAACGGATGCGGTAACGTTTCCAGCGCAACCGTTTCAAGGGATCGAGCTCTGCCAGCTTATCGGTAAAGCCGTCGATTTTCTCCAAAGGAAGGTTGAGGCGATGTGGCCCCTCCGGTGGCGAGGCCCAGCGATTGAAGCCGGGATTAAGCTTGTACAGCTCCTCAATGGAGAGCGCTGCCATCTCCGCGGCCAGGGCAAGGTCAAGCTGTGACTCTATATCGACGCTGCCAAAATAGGGAGTGTTGGCAATGGGAGTGAGGGTGATGTTGTATTGGTCCGGGTGAGCAATAATGCTGGCCATCGCCAGTAGCTTTGGGACATAGCCTTCGGTCTCCCTGGGAAGATCAAGGGACCAGTAGTCTGTCGCTTTACCGCGTTTCCTGTTCTTTCTAATTGCCCTCCGCACGGTACCGGCACCGGCATTGTAAGAGGCGAGGGCAAGCTCCCAGTCACCGTCGAAACGCTTTGCCAGGGCATCAAGATAATCCAGCGCTGCACGGGTTGCAGCGACGATGTCGCGGCGTCCGTCGTACCACCAGTTCTGCTTTAGCCCATAAGCTTTGCCGGTGGAGGGAATAAACTGCCAGATACCGGCGGCCCTTCCAGGTGAGTAGGCAAATGGATTGAATGCACTCTCAACCACCGGCAGCAGTACCATCTCCATCGGCATCTGTCGTTTTTCAATCTCTTCTACAATAAAGTGGAGATAGGGATTTGCCCGCAACTGCATACGTTGCAGGTATTTACCGTGGGAGGCATACCATTTGATGGATTGTTTCACCCTGGCGTTATCAGGAACCTGCATCTGGTATCCGGCACGAACCCGCGCCCACAGATCGGTATCTGTTTGGGATTCCGGCTCGGCCGATGCAGCGGTCTGCTGGAGTGCCTCGACCTGCTTTACCGTTCTGTCTGTGTCACCGATCTCCTGCAGAGTTACAGTTGCCGGGATGGCAGGGGCAGGAGCGGTGGAAATCGTCATTGACGGTTTCTCTACAGCAGTCGGATTTGCCGCCACATGTTGATCATGCTTGAGCGGCATGAGATTACAGCCTGTAAGCGAGAGCAGGCAGGCAATGGTAACCGGAGTCAGGATTTTTCTAGCGACGATCATTATTAACCTTACGAATTATAGTGCCATCCTGGCTTGATCAACGAACTATACGCAATCAGCGTTTTTTTTTCCATGAATAGGGTCTGCAATTAGCTGTTTTTGTCAGAACGTTTTCTATCAACTCAATGGATTGTAGTAATAGATTTCCCCCTGCTGTGATTGGGTGCTGTGATGTGCAAAGTGCAACTGGAAATAAAGTTGTATTTGTAGGAGCGAACTTGTTCGCGATTGGCTCCTTGGCGCGTGCTTCGCGAACAAGTTCACTCCTACGGTCGACTTCAGGATTATTGTGCAGAGCCTGTATATGTTTTAACCTAGAATCCTCAGTTGGCCGCTTCACTCTACGAGCAACACATTGATTTTAATTGCATTGACTGCGATCGCCTATTTCACTCTCAGGGTGAATCACGCTGCAGGGCGGATAGCACACTTGCGGTGGCGCATTACGGCGTTACAACTCCTTGGAATAGAACAACTATTCCTCGTCGTTGTGCCTTGTACTGCACCATCGCAAGTGCACTCTCCACCCTGCCCAACTGAGGATTCTAGGTTTAATCAGAGGCCATGAGTAAAGGAAACAACTGCAACCCATTGCCTGAGCTGACTAAAGAGCTGAAGCAGTGGCAAAAGAGCCCACTTGGGGTTGAGCTATTGGCTCAGGAAAAGTGTGCCCTTGAGCAGTTACTGCCCGCTCTTTTTGGATACTACCTTCTCCATATTGGGCGCACGGATGGATTGGGTGATACACCCTCATGTAGCCATATCCGTACAGTGGTGAATTTATCACTCGATTCAGCCGGATCCACTAACTGTTGTGGCGTGATGGGTGATGCGGAAAACCTACCATTTGCTTCAGACAGCATTGATGCCGTGCTGCTCTCTCATACAATCGATTTCTCTCCAGATCCTCATCGTCTCCTGCGTGAGGTGGAGCGTGTACTGATCCCTGAAGGTAAGCTGATTATTCTCGGCTTCAACTCACTCAGTTTGTGGGGAGTCTGGCGGCTGTTTCATCTGCGCCGGCGACATGTTCCCTGGTGTGGTCGCTTTATCTCTCTCCCCCGGCTTGATGATTGGCTGTCGCTTTTGGGCTTTGAAGTGCAGCAGGTGAAGCGAATGATGTTTACACCGCCGCTGCAGCAGGGGGGCATCATCCGGCGATTGGCAATGGTTGAACAGTTGGGGGGGCGCTATTGGCCAATGTTACCGGGGGCCTATGCAGTTCAGGCGGTAAAACGGGTTTCGACATTGACACCGATAGAGCCTGCGTGGAAGCTACGCTCTCGGGTGCTCGGTGGTGGTGTGATCGAGCCGACAACAAGAACCAGTTCGCGGGAGTTGGGTAGTGAGTGAGAGGGTGGAAATTTATACGGATGGTGCCTGTAAAGGCAATCCCGGACGGGGGGGCTGGGGTGCGGTAATGCACTACGACGGCAACGAAAAGCAGCTATATGGTGGTGAGCGGGATACCACTAATAATCGCATGGAGCTGATGGCGGTGATTAAAGCGCTGGAGGCTCTGAAACGGCCGGTTGATGTCCGTGTTACCACCGATTCCCAGTACGTAAAAAAAGGGATCACTGAGTGGATTCATAACTGGAAAAAAAATGGCTGGAAGACGGCGGCAAAAAAACCGGTAAAGAATAGTGACCTCTGGCAAAGACTGGATCAGTTGGTGACCGGCCACCGCGTGGCTTGGGCATGGGTGAAGGGACACAGTGGCCATTCTGAAAATGAGTTGGCTGATGATCTGGCTAATCGTGGTGTGGAGGAGTTGGAGTGAGTCTACGGCAGATTGTACTGGATACTGAGACTACTGGATTGGAGCCAAAACAAGGGCACCGGATCATCGAAATAGGCTGTGTAGAGATGGTTGATCGCCGGCTCACAGGCAATAATTTTCACCAGTATCTTCAGCCTGACCGCGGTATCGATTCTGCTGCGGTGGAGGTTCATGGCATCACCAATGAGTTTCTTGCCGATAAGCCACGCTTTGGTGATCTGGTTGATGACTTTATGGAGTATGTTCGGGGGGCGGAGTTAATCATCCACAACGCTCCCTTCGATGTCGGCTTTATCAACAATGAGCTGCAGATGCTGAACAAGGACTGGGAGGTAATTTCCAGTTATTGCGGTGTGGTGGATACCCTGGTGATGGCGAAAAAGCTCCATCCGGGACAGCGCAACAGCCTCGATGCACTGTGTAAACGTTACGATATAGACAACAGCCACCGTGAGCTCCATGGCGCACTTCTCGACTCGGAGATACTGGCGGAAGTCTACCTCTTTATGACCGGCGGGCAGACCCTGCTCTCACTCGACGGCAATTCACTGGATGGGGTGGGAGGTGCCGGATCTATCCGGCGGCTCTCTTCTGATCGTCCACCGCTCAAGATTATTCAGGCCGCCGGTGATGAGGTCCATGCTCATGAGACACGACTTGAGGTGATCGAAAAAGGGAGTGATGGAAGCTGTGTATGGCGGCACTAGCCGACTGATTATTCTGTCTTATTTCCTATAGATCTGCTGGGCCGTTATTGTTCTGTTCGAACTCTTATGGACAGCTACGCTCGCGGCCTTGCCTGTTATCGCTGCTAACAATCATGCGCAGACGCTCGGTATCGAGCAACTGGATATGTTTTCGCTCGACATTCAGTAGTCGCTCATACTGAAAACGGGTGAACAGTCGACTGATAGTCTCCACGGCAAGGCCCAGGTAGTTGCCTATTTCGTGGCGGGACATGCTGAGAAAAAAGTCGGTGGCTGAGAAGCCACGCCCTTTGAATCTATCCGAAAGACTGAGAAGGAATGCAGCAAGACGCTCTTCGGCATTTCGTTTTCCCAGCAGAGTCAGCATATCTTCGTCATGGCTGATCTCTCGGCTCAGCAGTCGATACATCTGGTGTTGCAGGTTGGGTATACCACTACTGAGTATTTCCAGCTGATGGAATGGGATCTCACAGATGGCACTGGTCTCAAGTACTTTTGCGGAGCAGTGGTGGCGCTGGTTCTCAATCGCATCCAGTCCGATCAGCTCTCCCGGCAGGTGAAACCCAAGTACCTGCTCACTACCGTCTTCGCTGGGTGCGTAGGTTTTGACGGAGCCGGTTTTGACTACAAAGATGCTATGGAACGCTTCGTCATCACGAAATAGGTGGTCTCCACGATGGAGCGGGCGGTTGCGTTTGACGATGGCATCCAGTTTATCCACCTCACCTGTGTCCAGACCCATGGGAAGGCATAGGGACACCAGACTACAACCACGGCAGCTGATTTTAGCGTTCCCAAAAGAGATTATTTTATGCTCGCTCACGTTTGCCCCTAACTTCATGCGCACTCAGGTCAGTGAATACATTTTGCAGATAGTCTTGACTTGGATCAAGATAATCTTTCAATTAATTTACAATTCTGAGCCTCCAAGCAAGCCTGAACATAGTTGAACTGTGTTTGGGAGGAGATAAGATCGGAGTCAAGATCGTAGCTGTTACTAGGCCGGAAGCGAGGTTTCGACGTGGACACGAGTGTAGGGCAATCGCTCATGACTTATTCAAGGATTCTTTGACCAGATGGAGGCAGGGTGTAGGAAGCTCAATGTGGGGCCTCTCAGGTTAAGAAGACTCTGACTCAAGTCATGATTGCTTTACGCTGGCTAAAATCGCCCCAATTCGCTCCGAAGATCGCAGCAATAGAATGGCTATTACTGCTCACTTCGAAACAAATTGGAACAATTTTATCTCAGCCTAAACCTAACCAGACTTAATCAGAGGCTCCTTTCAGCCTGGGAGACGGCGTTTTCGATTGAGGAGGGTGGGGGTTTCTGGTAGTCTTTAACCCCGTCCTGAATCACTGTATTCAACCCATCACATACACCCGATTAAGAGTCTTATGACCAAATTCGTATTCATCACGGGCGGTGTTGTCTCCTCCCTTGGAAAAGGCATTGCATCAGCGTCCCTGGCGGCGCTTCTTGAAGCCAGAGGCCTCAAAGTCACCATGATCAAACTGGATCCCTACATCAATGTGGATCCAGGTACCATGAGTCCCTTTCAGCACGGAGAGGTATTTGTCACCAATGATGGTGCTGAGACCGATTTGGATCTGGGCCATTATGAGCGCTATATCCGCGCTGTCATGGGGAAGAATAATAATTTCACCACAGGCCAAATTTACGAAAACGTGATTCGTAAGGAGCGCCGTGGCGACTACCTGGGCGGCACAGTTCAGGTTATCCCTCATATCACCAACGAGATGAAGGACAGTATTCGTCTTGGTGCCGGTGACGCCGATGTTGCCCTGATCGAAATCGGCGGTACCGTGGGCGATATCGAATCTCTGCCGTTTCTTGAGTCCATCCGCCAGATGGGCGTTGAGCTCGGTCATGAAAACGCGCTGTTTATGCACCTCACCCTGGTGCCTTACATACCGACTTCCGGTGAGATCAAAACCAAACCCACCCAGCACTCGGTAAAAGAGCTACGATCCATTGGTATCCAGCCTGATGTGCTGCTGTGCCGCTCGGAAAAGCCCCTTCCCGATGCCGAACGCAAGAAGATCGCACTGTTCACCAATGTGCCTGAGGCCGCAGTAATCTCCGCGGTTGATGCCGATACCATCTACCGTATTCCCCTGCTGTTGCACCAGCAGTATCTCGATGAAATCGTGGTCAAACAGTTTGGACTCAATGTTCCCGCCGCAGACCTTTCCGAGTGGTATGCGGTGCTGGATGGGCTGGAAAATACCGATGGCAGCGTTACTATCGCCATGGTTGGTAAGTACATCAACCTCACAGAGGCGTACAAATCCCTCTCGGAGGCGCTAATTCACGCCGGTATCCATACCCGAACCCGGGTGAATATCGAGTATATCGACTCCGAAGTGGTAGAGGAGGAGGGCACCGATTGCCTCTCCGGTATGGATGCTATTTTGGTCCCCGGCGGCTTTGGCGAACGCGGTGTTGAAGGTAAAATCGCAACCGTCAAATATGCACGGGAGAATAAGGTGCCCTACCTGGGTATCTGCCTTGGTATGCAGGTGGCGGTGATCGAGTATGCCCGTACCGTTGCGGGACTTGAGGGTGCCCAGAGCACCGAGTTCAATCGCGAAACACCTTATCCCGTGATCGCTCTGATTACCGAGTGGCTTAATGCAGAAGGAGAGCTTGAGACCAGGGATCAGCTCTCTGACCTTGGCGGCACAATGCGCCTCGGCGGACAGGAGTGTCGCCTGGAAGAGGGGAGTGTGGCAAAGGAGCTCTATGGTAATGAGATTATTGTCGAGCGCCACCGTCACCGTTTTGAGTTTAACAATCAGTACCTGGAGACTCTTGAATCGGCGGGTTTGCGGGTTGCGGGTCGTTCCATCGACGGTAAACTGGTTGAGATCGTAGAGGTTTCTGATCATCCCTGGTTTGTCGCCTGTCAGTTCCACCCCGAATTCACATCTACACCCAGAGACGGCCACCCTCTGTTTTCCGGCTTTACCCGTGCGGCACGTGAATATCAGCGCAATGCGATAAAGCGGGGAGCGAAAGAGTCGTGAAGCTGTGTGGATTTGAGATAGGGCTGCAGCATCCGCTGTTTTTGATTGCCGGGCCCTGTGTGGTTGAGAGTGAACAGCTGGCCATCGATGTTGCCGGAACACTAAAGGAGATAACCGCTGCGGCGTCTATCCCCTTTATCTATAAATCCTCCTTTGACAAGGCTAACCGCTCGTCGGGTGAGAGTTTTCGAGGGCCTGGTCTGGAACAGGGATTGGCGATACTGGATAAGGTCAAAGCTCAAGTGGGCGTCTCCATTCTGACTGATATACATGAAGATACGCCACTGGACGAGGTCGCCTCAGTGGTGGACGTGCTGCAGACGCCGGCATTTCTCTGTCGCCAAACCAATTTCATCAAGTCGGTAGCGGCTCAGGGATTACCTGTTAACCTCAAGAAGGGGCAATTTCTTGCGCCCTGGGATATGAAACATGTAGTCGATAAGGCGCGCAGCACCGGCAATGAGCAGATCATGGTATGCGAGCGTGGCGCCTCTTTTGGTTACAATAATTTGGTCTCTGATATGCGCTCTCTAGCGGTAATGCGCGAGACAGCCGCACCTGTGGTCTACGACGCCACCCACTCAGTACAACTGCCCGGAGGGCAGGGTGCTTCATCCGGTGGGCAACGTGAGTTTGTTCCGGTATTGGCTCGGGCTGCTGTTGCGGCAGGCATATCGGGCCTCTTTATGGAGACCCATCCTGATCCGGAAAAGGCGCTGAGTGATGGACCTAACTCCTGGCCTCTGGGACAGATGCAGGAACTACTGGAGACCCTGATGGAGCTGGACCGGATGGTCAAATCGCGTCCTCTGGCGGAGAGCGGTCTAACATAACTCCTCCATGAGAGGCGTGCCATTGGAATGCCCCCTAAATCCAAGGTAGCGAAACTGTGATACTGGGGATTGAGCAACTTGGGGCATCTGCAATCAACAGCGCGGGTGTAGAAAAATTAAAAATTACTAGAGTGAGCTGTCATGTCTGAAATAGTAGATGTTCGAGCCCGGGAGATTCTCGACTCCCGTGGCAATCCCACTGTCGAGGCCGATGTTATTACCGCCGATGGCGCTATTGGCCGAGCGGTTGCCCCCTCGGGAGCCTCCACCGGATCCCGTGAGGCACTGGAATTGCGTGACGGCGATAAGAGTCGCTATCTTGGCAAGGGTGTTCTCAAGGCGGTGGATAACATCCAGGGTGAGCTGAAACAGGCGCTGATGGGGATGGATGTCGTTGAGCAGATAGCGCTTGACCAGAAAATGATCGCACTTGATGGCACCGAGAATAAAGGGCGCCTGGGTGCCAACGCCACTCTGGCGGTTTCACTTGCGGCCGCACACGCCGCCGCACAGGAGAGAGCACTACCTCTCTATCGTTACCTCTCCTCCGGCCCCTACCGCATGCCTGTACCAATGATGAATATCATCAATGGCGGTTCTCATGCAGATAACAGCGTCGATTTTCAGGAGTACATGATCCTGCCTGTGGGTGCCGGGTCCATTCGTGAGGCGGTTCGCTACGGTGCAGAGGTGTTCCATAGCCTGAAAAGTGTGCTCAGTGGCAGGGGTCTTAACACGGCGGTAGGGGATGAGGGTGGTTTTGCCCCCGATCTGCCCTCCAATATAGCTGCAATCGAGGTCATTCTTGAGGCAATCGAAAAGGCTGGATTCAAAGCCGGTGAAGAGATCTATTTGGGCCTCGATGTGGCCAGCTCTGAGTTCTACAAAGATGGTGTCTACGACCTTGCATCCGAAGGGCGACAGATGGGCGCCGCCGACTTTGCCGATTATCTGGTCAGCATGGTCGATCAGTTCCCGATTATCACCATAGAGGACGGTATGGATGAGAGTGACTGGGCCGGCTGGGCTCTGCTGAGTGAAAAGCTGAACAGCCGTATACAGCTGGTCGGTGACGATCTCTTTGTCACCAACACCAAGATTCTATCACGCGGCATCGAGGAGAAGATTGCCAACTCGATTCTGATCAAATTCAACCAGATCGGTACCCTGACCGAGACTCTGGATGCGATCAAGATGGCCCACGACGCCGGTTATACCGCAGTAATTTCCCATCGGTCAGGCGAAACTGAAGATACCACCATTGCCGATTTGGTGGTGGCAGCTAATACCGGGCAGATCAAAACCGGTTCACTGAGCCGTTCTGATCGTGTTGCCAAATACAATCAGCTGATGCGTATAGAGGACCAACTGGGTGATGAGGCGGTGTATGCCGGTCGGGGCGCTTTCAGTAATCTGTGATAATCACTGCATGCGGCAGCCACGGGGCTTCTCTGCTCTGCCGGCTGTTGTCTGCGGGTAGCCTATGCGACTCCTTACAGCACTGCTTCTGCTAATCATTTTGGTGCTTCAGTACCGTCTGTGGGTTGGCGAGGGGAGCTTGGCTGAGGTCCACTCCCTGAAAAAGGATATTGCACTGCAAAAGGGTGAGCTAAAGCAGATGCGCCTGCGCAACCGGGCGTTGCAGGCAGAAGTGGACGACCTCAAGAAAGGATTGGAGGCGATTGAGGAGCGGGCACGCAACGAGTTGGGCATGATACGGGAGGGAGAGATCTTCTACCAGGTAGTGGAGCCCACCGGAGAGCAGGCTAAGTGACAAGGAAGAGTCTATTTTGGGGAGTGGTTCCTGCCGCGGGTGTTGGTCGGCGTATGGGTGGTGAGATCCCCAAGCAGTACCTGAGACTCAATGATCGGCCGGTTATCGAGCATGCTTTGGCCCCCCTGTTGGCAGATTCGCGGATAGGCCGTATTCTGGTTGCCTTGTCAGATGATGATGGCTGGTGGAGCGAGACCGCCTTTTCCGATCACCCTAAAGTGCAGCGAGTGAGCGGCGGCATGGAGCGCTGTCATTCGGTACTCAATGCGCTTGATGCCCTTGCCTCCGTAGCGGAGGATGATGACTGGGTTCTGGTACACGATGCCGCCCGGCCCTGCCTGCAGCCTTCTGACCTAGATAAGATGATCTCCCAGCTGTCAGACCATCCGGTGGGGGGGCTGTTGGCACTTCCCCTTCACGATACTGTCAAACGGGCCGATCACTCACAGCAAGTGCTGGAGACCCTGCCCAGAGAAGAACTTTGGCGCGCCTTTACTCCCCAGATGTTTAGATATTCACTGCTGCGCACCGCATTGACTGCCGCTCTTGAGGCCGGTGCGCAGGTCACTGATGAGGCGAGCGCTATTGAGTTTTATGGAGAGTCACCTCTACTGGTAGAGGGCGCACCGGACAATATCAAGATCACCCGGCCGGAGGATCTGCCGTTGGCAGCCTTCTATCTCAGTTCACGCCCATGACATAAACAGGGGGCAGGGCCTAGTGGGCCATGCGGAAAATTCGGTAACCCACAGCCAGTTCACAAGCCGGGTTGGCAAGGCGCACGAGTGCAGGACTGGCCGTAGCCAATTCAAACGAGTGCAACACCGCCAACCCGGCTTGTGGACTGGCCCGAAGGGAGCCCCGCTAAGAGGCCAATGCTGCGTTGCGCACCTTGGAAAGGGCTTGCCATTCCCTGCGGTACGCGCCTTACCTTGGCCTCTTAGCGGGGCTCTGTGAGTTACCGAACTTCCCGCATGGCCCACTAGCCATAACGGCAAGGTTGTACCGATTTGCACTTCCACTGGCGAAACAGCTGCCATCCCTGACATTGTGTGGTGATATTATCCTTAGCTCAATGGACACTGCCGAATGAGAGGTCCAGTGAGTAGGCGGGCAGGGGAATGCAGGCAATCTTGGTCGCCTGTACGACGGGGCCGCGGGGGAATAGGGTGTAGAGATAACGTTTTCCACCTTGCTGTTTAAACTCGCTGGTCATCGCTTTCAGCAACAGCCGAGCGCTACAAGTGGTGCCATTGGTCTCACAGTGGTTGCGGAGGAAATGGATAACTTTCCAGTGTTCACTGGTAAGTTCGATACTCTCTTCCTTCGCCAGTTCGATGGCTGACTCCTCACTCCACTCATCAAAACTCTTTGGCGGCGTGCTGCTTTCAGTGGTCAGTGGGTTGCTGATTGGCATGGTCTCTCTCCTTCGGTCATGAAACCTATTTTTGGGTTTCGTAAAGATCTTATTTAGGATGTCGGGTATTATTTGGAGCAACAACATCAGGTTAAGAATAGTCGCTTTTTTGAAAAATAACATACGAAAATACTAAGGAATTATCAGGAAGCATCAGTTTTTACTATGAATCCATTTAACCTGTTGATATTTCAGCATATTAAATTCTGTGTGGAGAGGGGGTGTCATGCGAATTGGTCACGGATATGATGCCCATCGCTTTGCTGCCGGTCGGCGCTTGGTGCTGGGTGGGGTGGAAATAGAGCATGAGCTTGGTTTGCTCGCACACTCAGATGGAGACGTGCTGATACACGCGCTCTGCGATGCCTTACTGGGTGCGGCGGGAGAGGGGGATATCGGGCGTCACTTCCCCGACAGCAGCGACGACTACAAGAATATAGATAGCCGGGTTTTGTTGCGGCAGGTGGTTGACCTGCTTGCCCAACGGGCAATGTCGGTGGGTAATGCGGACGTTACAGTGGTGGCACAGGCACCCAAACTATCTCCCCACATAGAGAAGATGCGAGAGATATTGGCCATGGATATGCGGGTCGATCCTTCAAGGGTAAATATCAAAGCAACCACCACCGAGGGTATGGGTTTTGCCGGTCGTGGTGAGGGGATCGCTTGCTATACCGTGGCACTGCTGGAGGAGCACAGTTGAGCGTGGATGACAGCTGTCAGCCTGACCTGTTGATGCCGAAGTTGCCTTACGCATTTGGCGGCCCCTGTGGAAGCGGTCTGATCCGACTGCAGCCAGAAGATTTTCTGGTGGATGAGATCACTGTGGTGGAACCGGATGGTGAAGGAGAGCATCTGCTGTTGCAGATTGAAAAGCGCAACAGTAATACCGAGTGGGTGGCGGGGCAGCTGGCGAGACATGCTGATGTACCTCGGCGTGATGTGAGTTATGCCGGGCAGAAGGATCGCCATGCGGTGACGCGACAATGGTTCTCCGTGCGCTTGGCGGGTAAGCCTGAGCCGGATTGGAGACTTCTTGAAACCACGGACTTGAAGATTCTGCAGACCGCCCGCCATGGAAAAAAGTTGCGTATAGGAGTACTCAAGGGTAACCGGTTTGTCATCAAGGTAAGGGAATATCGTGGAGATGTTGCTGCACTTGAGACCTGCCTCACTCGATTGGCCAAGAAGGGGATGCCCAACTATTATGGCGAACAGCGCTTTGGTCGGGAGGGTAACAATCTGGCCTCAGCCGCTGCGCTGTTTCGCGGTGAGCTGAAACGATTGAAGCGACAGAAGCGCGGCATCTATCTCTCAGCTGCACGTTCACTGCTTTTTAATCGGGTAGTGGCGGCACGGGTGGCAGCGGGAACATGGGATACGCCTTTGGTGGGAGAGCGGATGATTCTGGCGGGCAGCCAGAGCAGTTTTCTTGCGAGCGAGATCGATGAAGATATTCTCAGGCGTTGCCGTACTATGGACATACACACCTCGGCACCTCTCTGGGGCAAAGGGGATGTGATGACGTCGGGTGTTGTGGCTGAGCTGGAAGCTCAAGAACTTGCTGCTGATGGGCTGTTTCGAGAGGGATTGGAACGGTTTGGATTGAAGATGGAGCGGCGTGCCATGAGGGCGGCGGTGAACGATCTGCAGTGGGATATCAAGGGAGATCAACTGATTCTGCAGTTCAGCCTGTCGAAAGGAAGCTTTGCCACTTCTCTATTACGTGAGTGTATCGATTACCGTCTGCCATAAGTATGCTCATCGGCCACACCTTTTCTCGACAGCAGCACATAGGTTGCGCCGGTACCGCCGTCAAAGCGCGGTGCTGAGCAGAAGGCAAGGACCTCGTCCCGCTGTCGCAACCACTGATTGACCTTCTGTTTCAGTATCGGTTGCTGTCCTTCGGAGCCGATCCCCTTGCCGTGGATGATCTGAATCACCCGTAGTCGGTGCCTGCGGGCATGGGTCAGGAATCCAGCCAGGGCGGAGCGTGCCTCGACCACCCGCAAGCCGTGAAGATCGACCATATCCTGAGGCGGTATACGACCTCGCTGTAGATCCTGGAATAGGCGGTTCTGAATTCCTGGACGGACAAACAGCAACTCTTCCCCTGTCTCCAGGTGCAGATCGACAAAATCATCCTCTTTTACTTCATCTGTGACCCGGGGGTTGGGTGGCAGAGGATGGGGTTTCAGTGACTTTTTAAATGGCGCCTGCCGGTCGTGATCGTGGCGCACAGCACTCTCCATCTCTTTATGGAAGAGGGTGATGTCATCATTTCTGTTACTCTCTTTTCTATTGCTCATGGTCTATATCCTGTCGTACCGATTATACCAGTAGCTGAGGTGCGGATCAGGATGAGTCTGAGCGCTGTTTCCAGTATAGTTTGCACCTTGAGAGATAGAACTGGAATAAGCACCACTGGGCATGAGAATTTTACTAAGTAATGATGATGGTTATCAGGCCCCCGGCCTGAGCGCCCTGGCCGAGGGCCTGTCACAACTGGCGGATATCACCGTGGTGGCACCGGAACGAAATCGCAGTGGTGCCAGCAATTCGCTGACACTTGAATACCCACTTCGGGCTGAACGGACCGAAAATGGTTTTATTTGTGTCGACGGTACGCCTACGGACTGCGTCCATCTGGCGATCACCGGCCTGCTGGAGAGTGAACCGGACATGGTGATTGCAGGGATTAACTCCGGTGCCAATCTGGGAGATGATGTGCTCTATTCAGGTACTGTTGCTGCTGCTACCGAGGGTAGATTTCTCGGCTATCCGGCAATTGCCCTGTCGATGAATGATCATAATCCTCATCACTATGATACCGGTGCCAGAGTGGCTGCGGAGTTGGTTTCACACTTGCAGAGTGAACCGTTGGCAGCGGACACTATCATTAATGTCAATATCCCCGACCTTCCCTATGAGAAACTTAAGGGCTACCAGGTGACTCGCCTGGGACATCGCCATAAGGCGGAGCCGGTGGTTAAGAGCACCGATCCACGAGGGAGGATCATCTACTGGGTAGGGCCGGCGGGGCTGGAACAGGATGCAGGTCCCGGTACCGATTTTCATGCGATACGTGAGGGCTATGTCTCGGTTACTCCGTTACAGATCGATCTGACCCGTCACTCGGCCCTGGAAAAACTGGGTGATTGGTTGAGCAGGATGCCACAATGATCAATGCTCAGTATCGTGGTATCGGTATGACCTCTTCTCGCACCCGGGAGCGGCTGGTCCAGCGGTTACGGGATGAGGGTATCGTCAATAACGACGTACTAAACACAGTACGCAGCACACCACGACACATCTTTGTCGATGAGGCCTTAGCGAGCCGTGCCTACGAAGATACTGCGCTCCCTATCGGTCACGGTCAGACCATTTCACAACCCTATATCGTTGCACGTATGACGGAACTGCTGCTGGAGGGTGGTCCACTCGATACAGTGCTGGAGATCGGTACCGGCTCGGGATACCAGACCGCCATTCTTGCTCAACTGGTGAAGCGTGTTTACAGTGTCGAACGGATTGCAGCGCTGCAGAAGCAGGCGCACAGCCGTTTTCAATCTTTGGGGTTAAGAAATATTCGCCTTCGCCACAGTGACGGTGGCATGGGGATTCCGGAGTACGGACCCTTTGACGGCATTTTAGTGACAGCCGCCCCTGAGGGTATTCCAAGGGCACTGGTTGATCAGCTCAAGCCGGGTGGACGTATGGTTCTGCCCATTGGATTGCGTAGTGAGCAGGTGCTGGTGAGAGTGACCCGTACGGCTACAGGTTATGATAAGGAGCTGTTGGAACAAGTAGTCTTTGTTCCACTTCTGGGGGGGGTATTGTAATGCGGCTCTTTTCCCATCTCTACGCAAGGGTGATGCAGTGGGCACGGCACCGCCACGCTTCCCGCTACCTTGCCGGGCTGAGTTTTGCTGAATCCTCCTTTTTCCCGATTCCTCCTGATGTGATGCTGGCACCAATGGCGTTGGCTAATCCCGCCAGAGCATGGAATTTGGCCGCATTAACCACCGTTGCCTCCGTGATTGGCGGCCTGCTGGGTTACCTTATTGGCCTATTCGCTTTTGACCTGGTTGAGCCACTACTTCAGGATGGTGGTTATTATCCCAAGTACTTGTCGGCAAAGAACTGGTTTGATGAGTGGGGTTTTTGGGCTATTTTTGTTGCAGGTTTCTCTCCCATCCCCTATAAAGTTTTTACCATCACCGCCGGTGTGATCTCAATGGCATTGCTGCCATTTGTCCTCGCCTCTTTCATTGGGCGTGGAGCCCGTTTCTTTTTGGTGGCCGCGCTGATGGCTTGGGGCGGCGAGAAGATGGAGGTCGTGCTGAAAAAGTATATCGACCTGATTGGTTGGCTAATGGTGCTGTTGGTGGCGGCTGCCATCGTGATCAGTAAGCTATAGGAACAGGGTGTAATGCGGAGGTACGATTCGCTGGACACAAGACCAAATCGTAGCCCTCTGCGCCGCAGTCCTCACTGCGTAACAATCGTCTCCCTCGCTTTTGTGCTTGTCGTGATCGGATGCAGCCTCTTTCTTACCGCCTGTAGCCCACCCGTGCGAGCACCTGTGGTCTCCAGAGAGAAAACCACAGTAAAACCGCCTTCCAAGCCGACGTACTACCGGGTGGTGAAGGGCGATACACTCTACTCTATCTCCTGGCGCTTTGGCTTTGCCCACCATAGCTTGGCAAGATGGAACGGTATCCCCTCACCCTACACCATCTACCCGGGACAGAAGCTACGCCTGTTACCACTAAGGGGTGCTTCTTCGAAAAGAGCCGCAGAAAAGTCGATAGCTAAAGGTCGTTCCATCTCTCAGGGTAAAACCACAACAGCCACGAAAAAGAGACAGAGCTATTCTCCCCCTAATCGTAGTAAAAACCCTACTAAAATCACCCAAAAACAGCCAAACAGGAAAAAACCTCAAGAATTATTAAAGTTAAGCTGGGGTTGGCCGACACGGGGTACGTTAGTGCAGCGTTTCGTTAAGGGCGATTCGTTGCGGAAGGGAGTCAAGTTGCGGGGAAGTGTGAGTCAGCAGATAAAGGCGGCTGAAGCAGGAAAAGTGGTTTATGCGGGAAGCGGGCTGGTGGGTTACGGTCGCTTGATTATCATCAAGCATAACAAAAGCTACCTAAGCGCTTATGGGCTAAATAGAAGGATTCTGGTGAAGGAGGGTGATCAGGTGTCCAAGGGCACGAGTATCGCCGAGATGGGAGAGGACGGAAGTGGTAACGCCCAACTCCATTTTGAAATTCGCCGTAATGGGGCCCCTGTTAATCCGTTGGCACTACTGCCTCGTCATAACTGAGTCGTTGTCTGAACTCACGGATGGTTTTTAAGAGGGAATAAATAAAATGGCAAGAAGTCAGGTTAGTGAGTTGTGTATGGATGACGAGATAGATACATCTTCTAAAAAGAAACGGAAAAGTACGACCGCAGTTAAGCAGGTCGCCCCTGCCAAGAAGGCTGTTAAAAAGCCGTTGAAAACCGATCCCACACCCATTCCCGCCGCATCAAAATATCAGTCGGCCGCACAGATGGATGCAACCCGTCTCTATTTGAGCGAAATTGGCAACGCCAAGCTGCTTACTGCAGAGGAAGAGGTCTACTTTTCCCGACTGGCTCAGAAAGGTGATGTCCCCTCCCGGCAGCGGATGATTGAGAGCAATCTTCGTTTGGTAGTTAAAATCTCCCGTCGCTATATGAACCGAGGTCTGGCACTGCTCGATTTGATCGAAGAGGGTAATCTGGGTCTGATTCGGGCGGTTGAAAAGTTTGATCCTGAAAAAGGCTTCCGTTTCTCCACCTACGCCACTTGGTGGATACGTCAAACAATCGAGCGGGCGATCATGAATCAGACCCGTACCATTCGATTGCCAATCCATATTGTCAAAGAGATCAATGTCTATCTAAGAGCCGCCCGTAGACTGGCCCAGACACTCGATCATGAACCTTCAGCAGAAGAGATCGCTGACCTGCTGGATAAACCGATCGGCGAAGTGAAACGGATGTTGGGACTCAATGAAAGGATTACATCGGTTGATACCCCCTTTGGTAAGGAAGCGGATAAACCACTGCTTGATACCATTGCCGATAAGAAGACCAAAGATCCTACAGTCAATATCCAGAATGATGGGCTGAATGCCAATCTGGATGAGTGGCTCAGTAAACTGAATGATAAACAGCGTGAAGTTGTTGAGCGTCGCTTTGGACTTCATGGCTACGAGAACTCAACCCTTGAGCAGGTGGCCAATGAACTGGGTGTGACCCGTGAGCGGGTACGGCAGATTCAGATGGATGCACTGAAGCGGTTGCGGGTGATTCTTGAAAAAGATGGTTTTTCTGTGGAAACTATCTTTAAATAGGATTCGCCTGTGGATTCTCAGTGAACCTTGTCAAATTGTGGGTGAATAGACACATCAAAGCCGGCATGAGGCTTATGTGAAACTCTTTTTTTCTATTTTTTCCCCCTCCATGGACCCAATTAAAGTGTGATGAGTTCCCCCCGGGGGGGAATTCTGGCAAAATCCCTACTAAATTTGTCAATTTACTCTTGGTCAACATTGTGTCTAGTCGAGCGAAGCTACATCTCTGCACCACCCCAGAATCCTCCATACCCGCAGAGGTTGCCTGTGATCTTTGTGGCTTGGATCCTATGTGTTCGGTACTTGAGTACGGCGAGAATGAGCAAATAATGCCGGAAGGGGTTCTACTCCTGCGTCGGCCGGTGTCGCGTGGGGAGACAATATTTCGTAAGGATGATCCCTTCCGCTCAATCTTTGCGGTCAAGTCCGGCTCATTCAAAACCTATGTTCCAAAATCTGACCGTGGTGACCAGGTGGTGGGTTTCCAGCTTGTTGGTGAGCTTATTGGTTCCGAAGGGCTGGCCAGTGAGTTCTATCCCTTTACCGCCAGGGCGCTGGAGGAGAGTTGCGTCTGTGAACTTCGGCTAAGCAGACTGACAGAGACCGATTGCGACATGGAAAAGCTTCAGCAGGGCATCATCCAACTGCTTGGCAGTGAAGTTGCGTTCAACCATGAAATAATCTCATCACTGGTACACCAGGGGGCGGATCAGCGTATCGCCGGTTTTCTGCTGAGCCTGTCCCAACGGCTGGAAAGACGGGGGATGCAGCAGAAATCCATGCGCCTATCCATGTCCAGGGGCGATATCGGCAACTACCTCGGTTTAGCGAGCGAGACAGTGAGCAGAATATTGACTAAACTGCAGAAGTCCGGATCTATTCGCCTCCAGCACAAAAACCTGGAGATAATCGATAGAGCTGCACTGGCGGAACTTGCTGACATCTGACGGGTTAATAGATAGCTGAATGATGAGTGATTCCTTGCAAAAATGCGGATTTTGTCGATTTATGCGCGGCTTGGCATTCAGTGCTATTGGTGCCGGTATCGCCGGTTACACTGCGCTGGGCATGGGATTTGATCGCGAGGATGCAATGATTGCAGCTTTTTTTGGTGCTTTTGCTCTGGTTATCCTGTTGACGCCAAAGAAGCGTCATGGAAGTCGTTGACCTTCATTATTACCCGCAAATCGCTCCCCTATTGGGTAACCTCCACCAAGTGCATACACAGTACTCTGCTGAATAAGCGCAAGTCCTATATGGCTGGATCCTAATGTCTGGTCAGGAACACCTTCCAATAAACCAAGTCCTTCCCGAGTTGAAATCCGCCTTGGTGGATGTCAATGCGGTGGTGCTTTCGGCACCTCCCGGCTCCGGCAAAACCACCTTGGTACCCCTTAAGCTACTGGATGAGCCTTGGCTGCAGGGCAGAATTCTGATGCTTGAGCCTCGCCGTCTTGCAGCCAGAGCCTCGGCCGCTCGTATGTCCCAGTTACTGGGTGAGAAGCTGGGTGAGACGGTAGGTTACCGGGTGCGTTTTGATAGCTGTGTCTCTAACAAGACCCGAATCGAGGTAGTGACCGAGGGTATTCTTACCCGGCGGTTACAGCAGGATCCCGATCTGAAGGGTGTCGGTTTGGTGATATTCGATGAATTTCACGAAAGGAGCCTTCAGGCCGATCTGGGGCTGGCGCTGTGCAGCGATATAATGGCCGTTCTACGGGATGATCTGCGTCTGCTGGTGATGTCGGCCACCCTCAATATCGAGTCGATCTCCCAGCTGCTGGATGCCCGGGTGGTAACTGGGGAGGGACGCTCATACCCCGTTGAAATTAACTACCTGGACCGCGCGCCTGCGGGTTCCATGGTACAGATCGTGGTGGCTGCTGTTCTCAGGGCACTCAAGCAACAAGAGGGGGATATCCTCGTCTTCTTTCCCGGTACAGGTGAAATTCGCAACGCCGAGCGGCTGCTTGGGGAACTGTCGGCAGGCGGGATTGATATCTGCCCACTCTATGGCGACCTTACCAAGGCGGCCCAGGACCGTGCTATCCAACCCTCGGCCAAAGGTCACAGACGAGTGGTGTTGGCCACGTCCATTGCCGAGACCAGCCTGACCATTGAGGGGGTGACTACGGTGGTGGATAGTGGCTGGTCGCGTCTTCCCACCTTTGATCCCAACAGCGGTTTGACCCGTCTGGAGACACAGCGGGTCTCTCTTGCCTCGGCCGACCAGCGGGCCGGAAGGGCGGGCCGCCTGGGCCCTGGTGTCTGCTATCGGCTCTGGACGCAGGCGGAGCAGAGCCGGTTGGCACCACACACACCACCCGAGATCATGGGCGCTGACCTTGCCCCCCTGGCTCTTGAACTGGCCAACTGGGGAGTGAGTGACCCTTCAACACTGCTGTGGCTGGATGCGCCCCCCAGAGGGGCTTATGCCCAGGCTACTGATCTTCTGCATGGGCTTGATGCATTAGATGGGGGAGGGCGCATCACTTCCACGGGCCGACGGATGGTCGGCCTTTCTCTGCATCCCCGCCTGGCACATATGCTTAACTATGCCCGTTTCAGTGGACAACTACCCTTGGCCGCTGACCTTGCGGCACTGCTTTCGGAAAGGGATCTTCTAAAACGGCGCCGGGGAGAGCCACCGCCTGCGGTGGATATTGAGGAGCGCCTGCAGCTGTTGCAGCTGTGGCGGCGCGAGAGAAAGCGCCTCGATACTCGTGGGAATGTGGATGCGGGGGCCTGCGTTCAGATCGATAAGGCAGCCAGGCAGTGGGTGCGTATGGGCGGGACTGCTGTTGGCGAAGAGCGTGAGCCTCTTTCGCTGGGGGGGCTGTTGAGCCTCGCCTTTCCTGATCGTATCGCCCGGCGTCGTGGCTCCGGCGGCTATCGCCTGGCAGGTGGTCGGGGGGCAAGCCTACCGGAGGCGGATCGCCTGGTAAGTGAAGAGTATCTTGTGATCGCCGCCCTGGATGCCGGACGAAGCGAGGGCAGGGTATTTCTGGCAGCTGGCATCACCCTAGAGGAGATCCGGGCCTTACATCAATCTGCCATCACCACACGGGCTTCGGTGACCTGGCAAGTGGATGCCGGCTCTGTCATCGCCCGGGAAGATGAGTGTCTGGGTGAACTCATCCTTTCCAGCCGGCGCTTGCACGAAGTGAGTCCCGAGCTGCAACAGCAGGCACTGCTGGAGGGCATCCGCAGGATGGGGCTCAAGGCGCTCCCATGGAGCCGTGAAAGTGAGGAGTGGTTGCAGCGACTGCGTTGTCTCAAGCAGTGGCAGCCGGAGGCCGACTGGCCGGATGTCAGCGAAGAGGCATTATTGGCAAATCTGGAGCTGTGGTTGGCGCCCTGGGTGGAAGGTGTGACTAAAAGGGATCAGCTGAAACGTCTCGATCTCAAATCCATTCTCGGTTCGATGCTGGACTGGAATCGTCAACAACGAATGGATCGATTGGTCCCGACCCATATCCAGGTGCCAAGCGGCTCGCGTAAGCGCCTTGACTACAGCAATCGGCAGGCTCCGATCCTGGCGGTAAAACTGCAGGAGATGTTTGGCCTGCAGCAGACACCGACGGTATGCGGTGGCGGGATAAAGGTGATGTTGCATCTTTTATCACCGGCCCAGCGGCCGATACAGGTCACCCAGGATCTCAGCGGTTTCTGGAAACGCACCTACAGTGAGGTGAAAAAGGAGCTGAAGGGGCGTTATCCTAAACACTACTGGCCGGATGACCCGCTTACTGCCCAAGCAACCGCTAGAGTGAGGCCGAAGTAGCTGAAATCTATGGGCGGGATACCACTTGAGTGGTTTCTTTGATGAGCTGCTGTTCCACCCGGTCGCGCTCCTCTGGAGTATTGACATTGATGAATGCCTCGGGACAATCGGAGAAGTCCGCTACCACCGACCTCTGCTGCTCCAACCAGAGCTTTATCTTGCGATCTCCTGACTCGAGGAAGTCTATGATGCTGGGAGCCAGGCTGCAGCGGAAGAGGCCAAACACCGGTTGCAGTCGGTCACCATCATGGGCAACGCAGACATCCGCCTTGGATTCGAGCATCTTCCGATAGAGGCGCTCTCCGAGGTCGAGGGGCAGCCACGGGCCGTCACAGGGTACGGCAAGAAGTATTTCGGACGAGGATTGCTCCATGGCGGCGGCAATTCCCGCCAGGGGCCCGGCAAAATCGCTCCTGCTGTCATGAATTACAGGGAAACCGTAGTATTGATACGAGGTTTCACTTCGATTGGCATTGATTAACAGATTACCCACCTGGAGGGCCATGCTCTCAACCACATATTCAATCATCGGCTTACCGGCAAGCTCGACCAATCCCTTGTCATGGCCCCCCATTCTTCTGGCCAAGCCTCCTGCTAGAATAACACCGGTAATTGCACTGCTGTCGTAACCCAACGTTTTATCCTCAAGCTTTGAACTATTGGGATTATACGCAGTTCCTTGACCCACTTGTCACCCATTTGTGTACGCCCAGCATGGGCATGAACTAATGAGGTGAAAGTCCTCTGTAGGAAGGTCACCATCCATAGCGATTAATAATCCTATTAGATGATAACTACTAGCGAATGGCAAGGGCCTCCCCGTGAGGGGCAGTCTGGAGGAAGCCGGACGCAAAACTGCGAGCTGATGAACAAGAACATCATATGAGGCGTAGGCTGGAGGCGAGATGGCACAAGACATCGAAGCCACGTGATCTAACGGCCACCGTAAATGATGCAGCAGTGCAGGGAAAGTTCATGCACTTATCTGGGGAGATCTGCTTAACAGGCGATCGGTAGATAACCAGTAAGGCTCTGGTTTATAAGTGCCTTGGCTCCTTTGTTCCATCGACAAAGGAGAGCGAACCCGATGGAAACCGATAGCGCCTTACTGGGTAACTGGTGGGGTGATTAAGCAGAAGTCAGCAGACGGCATAGTAGCCAAACGCCCATCGTAATGGTTGGGACAGGGTGAAGGCCTGAACCTAGAGATCAGTGAGGAGCCTGTGCAGCTCAACTTCTCCATGCCCGACCGGGTTAAGGAGTGTTGGTGCAAAAGCAGTAGCCAGCATTGGGGTAAGCCGGAGCTAATCGGCCAGCTTGCTTTGAAGAATCTTTGGGAAACGCCCTGTGCGGAGCCGCATGCAGGGTGTTGTGGGGGCTGGGGGTTAGAGACCCCTGGCTACCCGATTGCTTTGTTTTCGGCTTGGAAGGGTACAGCTATATGTACGAGGTGTACCATGGCATTCACTCGCTGACCGCCAAGGAAGGCTGAAAGCCGAGGCGGTTAGTCCCCGGTAGTCGCGAGGCGATACTGGATGCCCGGCGTGCGCATAGCGCCAGAGGGAATCCAAAGATCGCATACGAACGCGACGTCAAGTCATCTCGGGAGTCAGCGACGAAGCAGTAACGAGCTTGCGATGTTATTGCGTAGTGCTGGAGACCGGGACGGCCGGGGCAATAATAGGCTGTCGAAGATTGAGTGCAAAAGGGGGACTCGGATGTCCCGTTTTGCATCACGAAATCGAAGACTCGCTTAGTAGGCTCTAATCCCGAATGCTGGTGGAATCGTATGAATGGATGGCTATGACAGCTATTTGAACCGGATTCACAGTTGTATCAGCTGATGGTTGGTTTTACCTCTCCATTCGGCTGTTACTTATATTTCGGCCCACAAATTGCTATTCAATACATTGTAACCGGGGCTGAGGTGCGACTCTGAAATAGGAGAAATGTCTCTGGTCCCCTGGTTCATCTTAAGTATCACAGGAGATGCAATATGAGACAGCAGAGTGTTGAACAGATGATCAATCATAAGTTTGACCATCTATCATTGGCCTGGGAGCCTGAAATTAATGCGGCATGGGTGAAATTCAGCCATTCCGGGAGACCCTGTATTACCCGTGGGTTGCTCAATGACTTGACCCGAGTGCAGCATTTGATCAGAGATACTGCCAGGCAGGGTTATGAGTACGGGGCGGCTGAGCGTATCTGTTATCAGGTTTTGGCATCTGGTCTCCCCGGTGTCTTTAATCTGGGGGGTGATCTTGCCCTTTTTACCCGATTGATTCGTGAAGGTGATCAGGATGGGCTGTTCGATTACGCCAAATCCTGCATTGACATTATTCATGCATCGACCACCGGATATGGTTTGCCGATCACCACGATTGCTCTGGTTCAGGGAGAGGCACAGGGAGGCGGTTTTGAAGCTGCACTCTCTGCCAATGTTTTGATCGCTGAGAAGGGCGCCCGGTTTGGCTTTCCAGAGACGGTATTTGGCTTGTTTCCAGGAATGGGCGCGTTTAGCTTTCTTGCCAGACGGGTAACACCTGCCCTGGCGAAGCGGATCATTGTCAGTGGAAAGGTCTACACCGCCGATGAGTTGTATCAACTTGGCATCGTCGATCAAGTGGTTGCCAACGGTAGAGGCGAGGAGTCGGTGCGGGCATTTATTCGTCAGCGGCAGAGTCGGGTGGCCGGGCTTCAAGGATTGGACAGGGCAATCAATCGGTTTGACCCGCTTAGCTACGAGGAGTTAATCGATGTAGTTTCCATATGGGTGGAGACTGCAATGCAACTGTCGGAGAAGAACCTCAGGCTGATGGAGTACCTGCTCAGGGCACAGGGGAAACGCTGGAACGAGCCAGTGGCAGCCGTACCGGAAATGCTGCAGGCGACAGCGTAAACAGGTGATCTCCAGGGTCTGCCTAAACCCCGCAGACCACCCCTTCTCTGGAGGCATTTTTTTCACTGAGGCATACGCTGTATTTGTTACACCACCTTTGGATTTTCAAATTCTCTGAACAAGGCCTGTTTCGCCTCCTCAAACGCCTTCTCTATCGACACAAGCAGTTGCCTGCCCTCTTCCTCTATCTGCTCCAGAGAGAGATCCTCCACCAGCTGGATCTGCTTATGGAGTTGAGCCAGTCCAAGATTGGCTGCCGACCCCTTAAGCGCATGTGCCAGCGATTTTAGTTGTTCAATATTCCCGTTACTGACAGCATCCGCCATTTCACTGATCAACCGAGCTCCATCCTGCTCCAATTTATCCAACAGCCTGAGTAGAAATGCGTGATCCGGGGCCAGTTCAGTCAATTCCGATAAGATGGTGGAATCGAGCACTGGGCTTACCTCCTGTAATTTCCACTTTTCTTCTTGTTCGGCTTCGGCCGGTACATTGACCGCCATGCCAATGGCTGCGTCAATAGATTCCAGTAGCTTGTTAGATGAGACCGGCTTGGTCAGAAACCACTCTACACCAGCCTCTTTACAGCTCTCTTGTGCCTCGGTGGTGGCATTTGCGGTGAGCATGATAAAGGGTATGGATTGATCATCCGGGTGGGCGAAACGGTAGATCTTAAAGGCATCCAGGCCGCTCACTATCGGCATTTGCATGTCGGCGATTACCAAGTCAAAGGATTCGATCTCTAGTGCTTCAAGGAGCTTTTCACCATTATCCACCTGATGAAGCAGGTGTCCCGCTCGCTCTAGCATTCTGCACAAAACCAGTTGGTTGATTGGATTGTCCTCGGCTACCAGTATCTTTAACGCTCGGCTGTCGCTCCTTTTATCCACCAGGCGGCTTGCCAGGGAAACGATACTGTCATCGTTACCGTCGGAAAGATGGGACGCGTGTAGTGCGTTAAAAAGTCTAACTTTGTCGACAGGGCTCTCAAGCCGATGGACTCTGCCATCAACATCTATATTACTTTCCTCTGATTGCTCTGTTCCGGCTAACAGGATGTTAAGTTTTTGACACTCCGCTTCTAGATCCAGCCGGTCAAGAAAGGAGCTGACTTCATCACTCCAGGGGATGTGATCAAGGATCACCACTTCGAATGGCGAGTCTTGATCGCCTGCACGCAACAATCGGTCTACAGCTCGTTCCAGGCTCCCCACATCCAGATAAGCGACACCCCATCCACGAAGGCTGTGTGAGATGCTCGATTCGGTCTCCGGCGAGGGGCTGATTCGCAGCACCCGGCAGTCACGAATATCGATCATCTCCTGCTCATCAACCAGTTCGTGCTGTCGGCTGAATTTAATATCGAACCAGAAGGTACTGCCGATGCCGGGTGCACTGTTTACACCTATTCTCCCCCCCATCAATTCGACTAACTGTTTGGCAATCGATGTGCCGAGACCCGTGCCGCCAAAACGTCGGGTTGTGCTCCCATCGGCTTGGGTGAATTTATCAAATATCCGTGATTTTTCACTCTCGGAGAGACCGATACCTGTATCGATCACCTCAAAGCGGATCAGTGTGCTCTCTTGCTCGTAACGAAGTTGATGGCAACGGAGTTCAATATGACCCTCGTTGGTGAACTTGATCGCATTACCCAGCAGGTTGATCAGTATCTGTCGAAGGTGTAGCGGGTCACCGGTGAGACGATAGGGGATATCCAGATCAATATGTGATGAGAGTCTGAGTTGCTTGCTTCTTGCTTGGGACGACAGCATCTCAATGGTGCCGTTGATCAGTGCATGAAGATCAAAGTCGATCTGCTCCAGCTCTATCTTTTCAGCCTCGATCTTTGAAATGTCGAGAATATCTTCCACTAAGTGGAGTAGGGTATTGCCGGAGGTGTATATGGCATTGACGTACTCTCTCTCTCCTCGTCCCAGGTGACTTGATTTCAATAGCTCACTGGTACCAATGATGCCATTGAGCGGGGTGCGGATTTCATGACTCATTCTGGCGAGAAATTCACTTTTTGCCCGACTCGCTTCTTCGGCTCGTTGCCGTTCATTATTGAGTCGCCTGATCAATACAGCGGTATAGCCGGGAAGGACGATAAGCGCGATAAGAAGCCCGACCGACAATCCAAAGTTCTCTGACCAAAAGTGGGTGGTGGCAATCACATAGGTGAAGCCGATGACCGAGAAGAGGCCTGCAGTGTAGAGGTATTTTTCACCGTACCTGAAACCATTTCCAAGGGTGATCCACAGGTAGACAGGGTACCAGGGTGCACCAATATCCTCGGTTACAGCGAGCCAGTAGGTGGAGGCGGCAATATCAACAAAAATACCTGCCAGCCGCCTTGCAGCCGATGCCTTCGGATTAATCAGAAGGGCGATGAAGAGGACGATGGAGAAGCAGAGGAGACTGCCAAAGACGATACCGAGGGGCCACTCTGACGGTGATATCACCCCCTTTTGCTGGATTGTGACCAGATAGACGAGAACCACGAGCGAGATGATGATTCGGAGCAGGATCTGCTCATGCTCGGTATCGGTGCGGTTCTCAAGTTTTTTTCGTAATGTGAACAATAGGAGCGTGATAGTGTGCACAAAAGATCTAGGATTATTATTCATATATAGGTAATAATAGTGCAATAATGGTGATGTGGTGCACTACACCACTAACAGTAATAACAAGAAGAGCAGGTAATGACTATTGATCTAGGTAAATCAATTAAAGAGGTAGTTGCTAAGCAGAAACTGCTGGATGTTGAAGCGGTTTCACTTGACTCATCTCTCCGTGATCTCGGTATATCCTCCCTTGATGCTATCACTATCGTCTACGAAATAGAGGAACTGTTTGATATAGAGGTGCCTAATGAGCAACTGGAGGGTCTACAGACAGTCCAGGATATCGTCGATGGCATCGGCAGCCTAATTAAAGAAAACTCATAATGATATCGCCGGTGGTTGTCATTACCGGTCTTGGCTGTATCTCATCTCTTGGTGACTCCAGTGGTGACTTCTGGTGTTCGTTAAAAGAGGGAAGATCCGGCATCGGTCCACTGAAAATGGATTCTCATGAGGGACTGAAACTATCGATTGCCGCCCAAATTAAAGATTTCGTTCCAGAAGATCACTTCTCTTCCACTGTACTTAGCTGTCTCGACAGGTATAGTCAGCTTGCTCTGGTTGCTGCCAGAGAGGCGGTAGCGGATGCGGTACTTGGTGAGAGTGATCTTGCTACAGCAGCCGTCGTTATTGGCACTGGCTGTGGCGGAAAAGAGACCGATGAAGCAACCTACAGACAGCTCTATGTCGACAACAAGAAACGTGCCCATCCACTGACGATCCCAAAAGGAATGCCCAGTGCCGCGGCGAGTCAGATTAGTATGCAAATGGGAATTACCGGACCGGCATTTACCGTCTCCAGCGCCTGTGCTTCGGCCAACCATGCAGTTGCCCAAGCGGCGATGATGATCCGCAGCGGCCTTGTCGATGTGGCGCTGGCAGGTGGCACTGATGCGCCTTTTACCTATGGACTGCTGAAGGCGTGGGAAGCGATGCGTGTGCTCTCTTCTGATACTTGCAGGCCTTTTTCTGCGGATAGAAAAGGGCTGGTTTTAGCAGAAGGTGCCGGTATGGTGGTACTTGAATCCCTCTCCCATGCGCAAAAGCGTGGTGCAAAGATTCATGCAGAGCTGGCCGGTTTTGGTATGTCGTCGGATGCAGGACATATTACCCAGCCATCAGCAGACGGTGCTGCCCGTGCGATTAGCGCAGCATTGAGGGACGCCTCTCTCAACCCGGAGGATGTGGATTATATCAATGCCCATGGAACGGGAACCCAGGCCAATGATATTACTGAAACTCAGGCATTGAAGATTGCGTTTGGAACTAGCGCGGGCAAGTTGATGGTCTCTTCAACCAAATCGATGCACGGGCATGCCTTGGGCGCTGCGGGTGGATTGGAGTTGATTGCAACCGTCATGACCCTGGCCGAGGGTGTTGTTCCGCCGACGGCCAATTTCATAACTCCCGGGGAGGGGTGTGATCTCGATTACGTACCCAACCAAGCGCGTGAAGTAAGGGTTGGTGCGGCGCTTTCAAACTCATTTGCTTTCGGCGGCCTCAACTCGGTACTGGCGGTAAAGCGGTTGGCGGATTAAAGGTGCCCGTACCAGAAAAAATAAAGGGTCAGTCCATTTTACATTTTCGCATAATCAACTTAGGGCATTGAGAAAAAGATGCTGTAAAGACTGCTGACACTCTGCAATAAGGTCTACAGCCTCTCCCTACCCAGGATTAGGAGAAATGTGTTGCGTCGATCGGTTGAATCCACCAGAGAAGGGAGGCGATTGACTTCCAGGCAGGAAGTCTCAGTGATTTAGAACACCCTGCTTCCAGGTCGGCCCGCCTATTTTTTTCTCAGCAGGTAGTGCCCGTTACCGTAGATCGTACCGTTCAGTGGTGCAAAGAGTACCACCTTGCAGAGGGTGAAATAGTCATTCCAGTGACGAACTTCCTCTGTTGATAGTACCTCCCGATGGAGTCGGTGCATATTCGCCCAGTAGCGGCGGTGCCACTCGTCTAATGTCTTCCAATAATTGAGACCGTTGACATACCAGCTCTTATCCAGGGTGAAACAGTCACTCTCATTCTCGAAAAGTGCGAATGGCCATATCCGCCCACCTGGAAAATATTTTCCAATCAACGTATTTTTTGAATCCTGGTATTCTGGAAACTCGGGCTGGGAAACAATCAAGTGAAGAAAACATTTTCCCCCGGGCACAAGCATGGAGGCTATGCGTTGAAAAGCCAGCTGTAGGTTGTTTATGTGTTCGAATACACCGATGGCAAAGACGATGTCGTATAACTCTTCCCGCTCATTTAAATCACTATCACTGAAGTCACCTTCAATAAGCCTGAAGTCTTTGCCGCTGAGAGGGTGTGCTGGATCTTCTGTACAACCCCTGATGTACTCTGCCTGAACTTTGCTTGGGGTAATGCTGGTGATATGCAGGTTGGGGTAATTTTCGAAAAGATAGGTTTCAAGTGGACCAAAGCCGCAACCAATGCTGAAAATACGCTCATCCCCCTTGATCCCGGCTCTGTTTGAAATCAGCTCGAATTTTTTCTGCTGTGCCTGCTCCAGTGTGATATCACGTGCCAAAATCTCATCGGGGGTCTCTCCATAGTAGGCCATTGTGTAGGCCATATACTGCCGGTCGAGAAAACTCCTGAAAAGTGGAAGTTGTCTGTCATAATGATCATCCATCAGCTCTGTTGTCTCTATCACCATGGGTCCCTGTTTGGAGATGGTAGCTGGGCTGTTTTGCTGTGGTGAGTCCTTGAGATCTTGACGGCTACTGTATTCCCTGGTGAAAAAACGTGTCAAACGCTCTTCGTAGAGATCAAGCGCCTCAGATCCATAGGGGTGAACGCCGGCCTTAGTCAGCGCTTCGATTGATTGCTTCATAATCCGCTCCAGGAAATATATTCGTATCTCATTGCGGGATTATTGACCAGGAGCGGCGGGTTGTGCAAGGCCCCTGTTGTTTATTCGCAGGATGCTTCTACTTCTTCCGGCATGTGACTCAAGATAACTGATACCCCGCCGGTATTTGGGCAGGTACTACTATTGGCTATTCTCAGACTCAATCTCATCGGTCAATCGGTCAATCGGTTGCGGATTGCAATCACCTTATCCAGATTACTGAAGAAGGCGTCAACACAGTCGGGATCAAAGTGCTTGCCCTTTTCTGTATCAAGATATTCAAGTGCACGATCGAGAGACCAGGGTGTTTTATAAGGTCTTTCTGAAAGCAGCGCATCAAAAACGTCAGCCACTGTCGATACCCGCGCTTCAATCGGAATCTCTTCACCCGATAGCTGTCTGGGGTAGCCACCGCCTTCGAAGCGTTCATGGTGGTTAAGGGCAATTACAGCACCCGCTCTGACGTAGTATGAGGGGCTGTCGCGAAGAATCTCATAGCCGATCTGGCTGTGGGTTTGCATAGTCTCCCATTCGCTTGAATCGAGTTTGCCACTCTTTAGCAGAATATGATCCGGGATGCCTATTTTACCGATATCGTGCATCGGTGCCGCCAGCCTGATGATTTCACACTGATGGGCGGGTAGTTGCAGTTCTTTGGCAATCAGGTGAGCATATTCCGACATGCGGATGACGTGGTTACCCGTGTCCTGATCTTTATATTCTCCTGCCTTTGCCAGATGGAGTAGAGTCTCTTTCTCCCGGAGTTCCATCTCATGTGTTTTGCGCTGGACCTCCTTCTCCAACCATTGGGCACGATCCTTGATGATCATCTGTTGGCGGCGAATTTGCAGAAGGTTTCGGCAGCGGGCACGGCACTCGTGATGATCGAATGGTTTTGAGAGAAAATCGGTGGCGCCGGCCTCCAACGCTTTGTATCGGATCGCCTTGTCATCGACACAGGTAATAAAGACCAGTGGAATATCTGAGCAGGCAGAGATTTGACGATGCCTTTGGGTGAAATCGACGCCATTCATAGCAGGCATTTTATAGTCGGTAATGACCAAGTCATGACTATTACTATTTGCCCATTCCAGCGCGGCTACCGGATCGGCAAAAGATTCGACACTGATATCATCAGCGATCGAGTGGATCAGCTCTTCAAGGATCATCCTACTGATCGACTGATCATCTATAACAAGAACTGTTGCCAAGAAACACACCTCGTTTCAACTCACAGGCATCATTCCATTGTGGCCGGTCTGTAGCTGGTTTTATTTCCTTAAATCCTGGGAATATTCTATATGTTAGATCAATAGTAGTGATAAAGATAGAAGGCTGAACCTACTGTGTTGTCTCGTTTATGTGCACTCCATGATTGCATACCGGCAGTTCCCCGCCTGGTTATGTATTGATCTCTATTTCTGATTAGCTTAGGACATTTGTGTGTGACCGATTGAGAACGGATTAGCAGAATGCGCAACTTGTTATTTTTTTATTACCACTGACCGCAATTAAGGGTAAAGGCGCTGCATGGCAGCCTGGAAATGGCGGGGTAGACGGTGGTATGAGATTATCGCTTATAGCCGTAGCGGCCGCTGTACGTCCCAGAGCTGCTTTATCATTCAACTGCTCGGGTTCAAGCGGGTACGATCTAAGCCCGGGGAGAACGGTTGGCCGCAAATAAACGCAAATTAATATAAATAATCTCTGCAGATGCTGCAATTGAGACAGCGCTGCAAGAAGTCTGGGCTTTAATATATTTGTGTTTATCCGCGTTTATTTGCGGCTACTTTATCTACGATAAATCCCTGATGCTAGCTTCCTTAAAAGCGGCTCGGAAAGCATCGTAATCGGTGGCCACCGGAAACTGTGGGAACTCGTCGATCACATTCTGTGGCGGGCAGAAGAGAATACCGCGATCCGCCTCGGCGAGCATAGTGGTGTCGTTGTAGGAGTCGCCGGCGGCGATGACTCGGTAGTTGAGGCCATGAAACGCTTTAACTGACTGGCGCTTTGGATCCTTCTGGCGGATATGATAGTCGGTGACAAAACCATTTTCGTCGATGCTCAGTTTGTGACAGAGCAGGGTGGGGTGGCCGAGCTGACGCATAAAGGGAGCGGCAAACTCATAAAAGGTGTCGGAGAGTATTACCACCTGAAAACGCTCTCTCAACCAGTCAAGAAATTCTGCAGCCCCATCAAGAGGCTTCATCCCGGCAATCACCTCCTGGATATCGGGAAGCCCCAGTTTGTGCTGCTGCAAGATATCTAGCCGCTGCCGCATCAGCACGTCGTAATCGGGTATGTCACGGGTGGTGGCCCGCAACTCATCGATGCCGGTGCGCTCGGCAAAATTGATCCACACTTCTGGAATCAGGACTCCCTCAAGATCAAGACAAGCGATTTCCACACGTACTCCCCTCTAGTAAACCAAACTGGTCAATATCACTCAGATTCAGCAAAAATACAGTAATGGGCCTGGTGGCCCTGAATATTAGGCTGACAAGAATACTACAGCTGAAGGCTGTGAAAACAGTACTGTTCCTCTTATTGAGGAAGAAGTCGATTATAAATACACCTAAATAACCCATTAAATAGTATGTAATAACATATAGATAAGACACTGTGTTATAGTTAATTCTAGATATAATCTGATAGCGAGCTATTCTGCTAGCATGGGTTACGTACATAGATATAGTAATGACATATAAGTTATTAGATTGACGTATACGTTAACCATGGTCTACTCTTTTTCTAAAGAGGGGCGCTTGAATGGAAAAGTTGTTGACTGTGACAGAGTTGGCCGGGGTGATGGGTATCACGCCGCGCACTATCAGGTTCTACGAGACCAAGAAGTTGCTGAAGCCGCAACGAGTCGGTACCACTAGAGCATACACTTATCGTGACCGTGCCAGACTGCAGTTGATTCTTCGCGCCAAGCGGCTCGGTTTCTCTCTCAGCGATATTCGTGAGTACCTGGAACTCTACAACGTTGATCCCGATCAATTGGGACAGCAACGGCTATTGTTGATGAATGTGAGAAAAAGGATCGAAGAACTTGAACAACAGCAGATTGACCTGGTGGAGAGTCTCCATGAACTGCGTGAGATTGAGCGCCAGACAGCGGCCAATATAGAAGGACCGTAGTGCCTTGTCACAAAACCTGAATCTGCTACTGAGTGTTTATCATCAGGCAGCTGTGGAAGGAGATACTTTGGCATGGGTGCCGAAGCGAGCTTCATAGATGAAGTGAAGCGACTGCTGAATCAACAAGCTGGTGATAAGTGCGGTGGTTAAGGATGTAAGTGGCTATGTACAAAAATCCTGAAGCCATTTTGGCAGGCGTTAGTTGGTGCCTGTAGGAGCTAACTCGTTCGCGATTGGCTCCGAGGTCTACTCTTCGCGAACAAGTTCGCTCCTACGCCAGATAACAGGACAAATTGTACATAGCCATAAAGATGTATTGAGCAGTTACAGGTAATCAACAACAGTTTCGACCAAGGCAGAGCAATGATGAAGAATATAGTGATCGCAGGCTATGCCCGCACCCCCTTCACACTGGCAAACAAAGGCGCACTGGTAAAGACACGCCCCGATGATCTTGCGGCGGCGGTGGTTAGTGGATTGGTGGAAAACAGTGGCATCAACCCGGAAGATATTGAAGACCTGATTCTTGGTTGTGCGTTTCCTGAAGGTGAGCAGGGGCTGAACATGGCGCGGCTGGTGGCGCTTCATGCCGGGTTGCCGCAGTCGGTGGCGGGGGTCACCGTTAATCGTTTCTGCGGTTCATCCATGCAGGCAATTCACCAGGCGGCGGGTGCGATTCAGATGGGGGCGGGTGATGTGTTTATCTGTGCCGGTGTCGAGTCCATGACCAGAGTGCCGATGATGGGTTTCAACCCCATGCCTAATCCCAGGCTTTCAAAAAATATTCCCGCCGCCTACATGGGGATGGGTGAGACGGCCGAGAACCTGGCAGTGAAATACGGCATCTCCCGCATTGATCAGGAGCAGTTCGCAGTCAACAGCCAGAGCAAGGCGGCGGCGGCACGGCAGGCCGGTAAGCTGGCCGATGAGATTGTAGCAGTCAACGGTGTTACTGAAGATGATTGCATCCGTCCCGATACCACCCTGAAAGGACTGGCCGAATTGCGGCTCGCCTTTGATGAAAACGGCACCGTTACCGCCGGCACCTCCTCGCCCCTTACCGATGGCGCCTCAGCCGTACTGGTCTGTAGTGAAGCGTATGCCACCACCCACAGCCTGGAGCCCCTGGCAAAGATACGCAGCATTGCGGTCACCGGCTGTGCTCCCGAAATTATGGGTATAGGTCCGGTGCTCTCCAGCCGCAAGGCGCTGGAGCGGGCGGGGCTTGCGGTGGGTGATATCGATATCATCGAGCTTAATGAGGCCTTCGCCTCCCAGTCTCTTGCCTGCATCGGTGACCTGGAACTGGATATGGAGAGGATCAATCTGGATGGTGGTGCCATTGCGCTGGGCCATCCCCTGGGTGCTACCGGTGCCCGTATCACCGGCAAGGCGGCACAGCTGCTGAAACGTGAGGGCAAGCAGTTTGCTCTGGCCACTCAGTGCATCGGGGGAGGCCAGGGGATCGCAACGATTCTGGAGGCGGTGTGATGGAGATCGGAAAAGTTGCCGTAATCGGTGCCGGTGTTATGGGAGCAGGTATCGCCGCTCATATCAGTAATGCCGGTGTGCCAGTGATACTCCTGGACAGGGTTGCGGAAGGGACGGATAACCGTAATGCCATTGCCGAAGGTGCTGATGTTTACAGCGGTATCCGGGGACGATAATCCACTCCACATCAAACAGGAGTTCGCTGCCCAAACGTGATTTAACACCCGTATTGTCCACAGTATGCTCATCACCAGCCCATGGTTGACAATTGTTGGCACGAGATTACCTGGGCCAGGGTGTGCCTATATGGGACAGGATACCCGCTTCATCAAACCCGTCCATATCGGCGATAGCGTTACGGCGCGTCTGACCATCACTGAGATCGATGAGGAGAAACAGCGGGTCACTCTGGATGCCGAGTGTCGGGTGGATGGCGAACTGGTAGCAACCGGTAAAACCCTCACCTGGATGCCTCGTAAAGAGAAGGGATAAAGCGGAAAGAGTTTGCGATCCAATGAGTCTCTTTTATGGAACGGTGGAAATCTCGACGAGCAAATCAGAAAAAATAGGGGCGGATTGAATACTTGATATTTTTCACTTCATGTTCAATCTGCTCTCAAATATTCGATGTATTGGGTATCCTCGTTCAAAACATGGTCAACCAATAGGTCTCTGATTGTAAGACCTGTTTCAATCCACTCACGGCTGAACTCGGTGGTGTGAATCTCTTTCAGTACCTGTTTGAACTTGCGTATAAGTTCCGAATGGATTTGAGCGTGCCCCTGCGCAGAAGGAAAACCTTTTTCGACAAAAAGCCGCTCCTCATGGGAGAAGTGGGCAATGGAATCTTCCAGTATAAGTTTCATGATACGCTCAATATCTGATTTGTCTCGCCGATCCCTAATTGCGCCATTCAGCTCATTTACCAATTCGATGAAGTGACGATGCTCCGCATCTATCTCTGGATTCGACATGCTGAGCGCGTCTGACCACTCGATTTTCCAGTGTGTGTTTTCCATGGACATTATCCTTATTACACCTATAGATCTTAGTTTAGTATGACCATATCACGGGGTCCGTGTATATTCCTATCATGACTGGCTGCTAAGGACTGATCTCGGAAGTCAGGCAGATTTTCTCTCACTGTCCGCTTTACCAGTTGCGGTAATTCATATGCTCAATTTTGTGCGACATTTGTGGACACCTATAGATTGACATGTCGGCTGAATATTCGAAGATAGAGAACATAAGAAAAACGTGCGCTATCAAGGAACGATAATGCCAAAGCCCCGGAAGTCACTGATCGTTCTTGACGCCACCCCCTACTACCACTGTGTTTCACGCTGCGTTCACCGTGCCTTCCTGTGTGGGGAGGATATACATACAGGGCAATCCTATGAGCACCGGCGCCAATGGATAGAGTAACGCCTGATCGAGCTGATCCCATTGATCTTTTTGATACCAAAGCCGCCTCTATCTGTGTAAATCAAAACCAACCTGCATTTCAATCGACGCCAGCTATACTATTGTTAATAGTACCAAAAATCGGCTCGCGGGTGTTTTACGAACAGAAAACATCAGATGGGGGGCACAATGAAAGGCGACATCAGAATTGTCAAAGGCGAGATCGAGGCCATCACCGATTTGCCTGATTTTGCAGCGGATAAATCAGAGAAATTTCGTACCGTCTACGTGCTGCTGAGGGATTTATGCTCCAGCGGACGACTTAATCAACTGTTCGAAAACTTCCTACACATGGTGGGCGTACCGGCGGCCATTATCGATCTTGATGCGAATGTCCTGGCATCATCCAACTGGCAGCGGATATGCCGGGACTTCCACCGCGAGAACTCCGTCACTTGCGCCCGCTGCATCGAAAGCGACACCGAACTGGCGAATCAACTGGAAGCCGGCGAGCTGTTTACCATGTACCGGTGCAAGAACGGACTAACCGACTGTGCCTCCCCCATCATCATTGAGGGCGAGCATGTAGCCAATCTCTTTATGGGTCAATTTCTTTTTGAAGAACCTGACCTGGAGTTTTTCGAATATCAGGCAGAGCAATTCGGTTTCGAGCGGAAAGACTACCTGCAAGCCCTGAATGAAGTGCCCGTGGTGAGCGAGTCCCTGGTACCGAGTTTTATGAATTTCCTGGTCGGTTTTGCCCAGCTCATTGCCGCATTGGGCCTGGAAAAGTTTCATGCCCTTGAGGTTGAAGCGAATCAGAGACAACATCTTGAGCGGCAGGTTGAAGAGCGTACGCGAGAGTTGCAGAAACGCACTGAAGAGCTCGAGAAAGCCAAGCAGGAACTGGCCTTGCTGGCTTCCATGGATGGCCTGACCAAGATAGCAAATCGACGGAATCTGGACGATTACATTGAAAAGGAGTGGCTGCGTCTTACACGTTCAAAGGGGCCGCTGTCGCTGATCATGATCGATATAGATCATTTCAAGGCTTACAATGACAGTTACGGTCACCTCTCAGGAGATGACTGCCTGGTGACAATAGCCTGGATTCTACGTGAATCGACTCGCCGTCCTGCAGATTTCGCTGCCCGTTATGGTGGCGAGGAGTTTGCCTGTGTGCTTTCCGATACCGACCAGGAGGGAGCTTTGCATGTGGCTGAAGTCATCAGTCAAAATCTCAAAGAATTGGCGATACCCCATGAAACCTCACCAGTAAAAAAGATCATTACCCTGAGCATGGGTGTTGCAACCTGCATTCCCACAGCCGAAGCTGAAATTCAAGAACTTGTAGAAGCAGCTGACCGATGCCTTTACCAAGCCAAGGAGCAAGGAAGGAATAGGATTGTCTCCATTTCAATTTAAAGAGAAAACCCAAGAGTGGAAGAGATAGGGATAAGAGATGAAAAAACTGTTTCAGTTATTGGCTGTGGTATTTCTGCTGGCTACGGTACCTGCAGGCGCGAAGGAGATTGCCGGTGTGGAGCTGGCTGAGAGCGTCAAATCCGTAGGTTCGGATAGGGAGTTGTTGCTCAACGGCGCCGGTATCCGCAGCAAGTTTATCTTCGATATCTATATCGGCGCACTCTATCTCGGGGAGAAAGAGAGTGCCGCTGAGAAAATATTATCCGATGTTGGTGCCAAGCGGGTGTTGATGCACTTTATCTATGACAAAGTGAGTAAGAGTGATCTGGTTGACGCCTGGTGGGATGGTTTCAAGGACAACCTTTCAGAGGGTGAACTACAGTCGTTGTCAGAGCGAATCACGGCCTTTGGCGCACTCTTTCCCGATGCCCATAGGGGAGATGTGTTCTTGCTCGACTACCTGCCGGGTGAGGGTACCCGGGTTTCGGTGAATGGCACGGTGGCAGGCACTATTTCCGGTGCAGACTTCAACCAGGCACTGCTCAAGATCTGGATCGGCCAGAATCCGGTAGCTCGTAGTCTGAAAGAAGCGATGCTTGGGGCGGAATAGAGAGGTTTTTGTATGTCCAGGGATGTTACTGGAACAGCACATTAAAACCTGACTATATCTCCAGCTTCAGCTCAGGCGCATCCCGAGAGAGTACTGCCGCACCGTATAGCGGCATTAGATCCTCACCGGGATCGCTACCGTACATCTGTGTCAGTTCCCAACGAACCGCCTTGGCCATCTCTGCCGTCAGATGGATGCCCGTTACCTGGCTGCCGTCAGCTTCCGCCTCGTCAATCTTCTTTTTTATCTCTTTAACTACTTCAGTCATGGTTTTATTAAACCTTTAATAGGCAACGATAATCATAAGCGAGTCTTCGATTTCGTGATGCAAAACGGGACATCCAAGTCCCCCTTTTGAACTCAATCTTCGACAGCCTATTATTGCCCCGGCCGTCCCGGTCTCCAGCACTACGCAATAACATCGCAAGCTCGTTACTGCTTCGTCGCTGGCTCCCGAGATGACTTGACGTCGCGTTCGTATGCGATCTTTGGATTCCCTCTGGCGCTATGCGCACGCCGGGCATCCAGTATCGCCTCGCGACTACCGGGGACTAACCGCCTCGGCTTTCAGCCTTCCTTGGCGGTCAGCGAGCGTAGGTTGAGCAATCCACAATCGTGATCTAGTCTCTAGGGTAGGAGTCCTATAGAAGGCAAAGGAGATTACTTCTTGTCGGTCCGTGCGAATTGGGTGGTTGGGTGTAATTCAGCGGCACGGAGCCTTTACCGGATATCGTACAAAAGCAGAACCTAGGAGCCTGTCCGAGAATAGAAAACCTACTGCGGGAAAGCCATTTTGGCCAGATTTTCCGATTAAATTTGTTAAATATGCCCAATACTCGCCTCATTTAATCAAAAAATCCAACTCAAAATGGCTTCCCCTCGCTACGGCCCCTATTCTCGGAGAGGCTCCTAGTCCCGGCCGGCGCATTTTCCGCCAGTGTCCAAATAACATCGACTCGATGTGGGGGAGGATACGGGGATGACAGAGAACAATAACCCCCCCTCAGATTCAAACCAACAGGGGGGTGAGTCACAACAGAAAAAGCCTGCTCATAGCGGACTGGCCGGGCGTATTGCCGGCCAATTTATCAATACCCCCGTCACACCCATGCTATTCATTGCCGCCCTTTGTATCGGTTTGCTGGGGCTGCTGTTTACCCCGCGACAGGAAGATCCACAGATCTCCGTTCCCTTAATTGATATTTTTGTGCAGTATCCAGGCGCCTCTGTTGGTCAGGTGGAAACGCTGGTGACCAACCCACTTGAACGGATCATGAAAGAGATTCCCGGCGTACGCCATATCTATTCCGCCTCTATGCGCGATTCCGCCATTGTTACCGTACGCTTCTATGTGGGCGAGGATATGGGTGAATCCATCGTCAAGGTGCACGATAAATTGCAATCCAATCTGGATCGTATGCCTCCCGATGTGAAGATGCCCTTGGTCAAGCCGGTCAGTGTTGACGATGTGCCGGTGGTTACGGTGACGCTCTGGTCGAAACAGGTTGAAGACGATCAGTTACGCGTCCTTGCCCACGATGTGCTGCAGGCGTTGGGAACTGTACCCAACACGGGTAAAGGTTTTGTGGTCGGGGGACGGGCTGAGCAGGTACGTATTGATGTAGAGATGGACCGCATGGCCGGTTATGGGGTTACTCTTGATCGCATCGCGAATACGGTAAAGAGTGCCAACGCTGAAATCCCCGCCGGCTACACCGAGTCGGGAGAGGGGACCTTTCGGGTCGCCAGTGGTGGCTTTCTTCATAATGCAGAGGAGATTGCAGGTCTGGTGGTGGGCAGTCGGGGTGGCAGCCCGATTCATGTACGGGATGTGGCTGCTGTCAGCCACAAAGCAGAGGATGCCAAGCAACTGGTTACACACTTCACCGGTCAGGCATACGCAGGTGCCCGTCCTGCAGATGGTGAACAGGCGGTGACCATTGCACTGGCGAAGAAAAAGGGGAGTAACGGCGTCACTGTTACCCATGCCGTACTGAATAAACTGGAGTCACTCAAAGGTCGCTTGATTCCAGCCAATGTCAATGTAGAGATAACTCGGGATTATGGTAAGACCGCCAATGATAAGGTAAATGAGCTGCTGCAGGCGATGTTCGAAGCGGCGTTTATTGTTGCAGTACTCTGTCTGATAGGTCTTGGTGCACGCGCCGCGTTTGTTGTGATTATGGTGATCCCGATGGTGATTCTACTTACCATCTGGTGGGCCTGGATGGTCGATTACACCATCGATAGGGTAAGTCTCTTTGCCCTTATTTTCTCTATCGGTATCCTCGTGGATGATGCAACGGTGGTCGTGGAGAATATTTTCAGACACTGGCTGGAAGAGGACAGTACCTCGATCATCCGTGCTGTCAGAGCAGTGGATGAAGTTGGCAACCCGACCATTCTTGCCACCTTCACCATCATTGCAGCCTTGTTGCCAATGGGGTGGGTCAGTGGATTAATGGGTCCTTACATGCGACCTATTCCCGTATTGGGTGCATCTGCAATGTTCTTCTCGCTCATTGCCGCCTTTATCTTCACACCCTGGTTTGCCCTGCGTATGCGCCCAAAAATGGCGGCCCTGGTCAAAGCTGAGCAGCGGGAGGCCAAGACCCGTGATCTGGTCAACCGACTCTACCGGCCGGTGATCGACCCACTAATCAACAGTTCCACTCTGGGCAAAGCATTTCTTATCTCCACCATTGCCCTGACTGCCATGGTCTGTGCTCTTTTCTACACCCAGACCGTACCGGTGAAGATGCTTCCGTTTGATAACAAACCTGAGTTCAGTGTGGTGGTTAATCTGCCTGAGGGTACACCTCTACCCAGAACTGCCAACGTGGTTCGACAGTTGGCACTAAAGGTTAGGGAACTACCGGAGGTGGTTGCAGTACAGGCATACACCGGTACGGCACAGCCTTATAACTTCAACGGCATGGTGCGCCACTACTACCTGCGCAACCGTGCTTGGGAAGGCGATCTGCTGGTGATGCTCAAGAACAAAGAAGAGAGAGAAAAGGGGAGCCATCAACTGGCGGTTGAGGCGCGTCAGCTGCTTACGCCACTGGCAAAAAATCTCGGGGCGCGTATCGCAATAGTGGAGATGCCGCCGGGACCACCTGTGCTGCAGACCGTAGTGGCTGAAGTCTATGGCCCAACCCCTGAGATTCGTAAGCACCTGGCTGGTGATCTTACCCGGATGTTTGAAAAGACGGAGAACATCGTCGACGTCGACAACTATATTATTGAACCCTACAACTACTGGCGCTATGAGGTAGATGTGGAGAAAGCTGTACGTCGCGGCATCTCAGTAGACGCCATTAACCAGAACCTTGCCATGGCGATGGGTGGCTTCAAACTGGGTGATATTAAGCGCGGTACGGTTCAGGAGCCGACCTATATCGTGCTGCAGGTGCCACTGGCCTCGCGTGCCGATCTGACCCGGGTTACCACTCTGCCGATACAGTCAACTAAAGGTCAGACTGTACATCTGGCGGAGCTGGGGCGGTTTGTAAAAGAGAGTGAAGACCCGGTTGTCTTCCATAAAGATCTGCGATCTATGGAGTATGTTGTTGGCGAAATGGAGGGACGTCTGGGAGCACCAATTTATGGCATGTTCGGGGTTGAAGATCAGTTGGCTGAGTATACGGCACCGGATGGTACAAAGATTAGCGGTATGCCCATGGGCCTGATCGGGCCACCCGAAAGTGATTCCCGCTCCGGCTTTGAATGGACAGGTGAGTGGACTGTTACCTATGAGACATTTAGGGACATGGGGTTGGCATTTATTGCTGCGTTGGTGCTTATCTATGGTTTGATCGTATGGGAGTTCCGTAATTTCGCACTGGCGGGGTTGATTATGTCGCCTATCCCTTTAACGCTGATTGGCATCATTCCCGGGCATTTGATCATGGGCGCGGACTTTACCGCCACTTCCATGATTGGGCTGATTGCTCTGGGCGGTATTGTCGTTCGCCAATCGATTCTGATTGTAGAGTTTGTGAAGATAGAAGTTGCCAAAGGTAAGTGTGTTCGCGATGCCGCAGTTACCGGGGCCGAGATTCGCATGCGTCCAATCTTTATCACCTCACTGACTCTGATGGCTGGGGCCTGGGCGATTATTGACGATCCGATATTTCAGGGGATGGCGGTAAGCCTTCTGTTCGGTGCCGGTGTTTCGACCCTGATGGCGGTTGTGGTCATCCCGCTGGGTTGTATCAGCGCACGCAAACAGTTCTATCTGCACGAAATGGAGAATGGTGACCTGCTTCTCTCCCCAGACTTTTTGACTATCGAAGGGATCTCCCCGGAAGATTGCCCCGTCCTCAATACGAAAGTGCCGCTTGGGTTGAGACTCTGGCAGAGGCTGGTTTCTGTTCTGTTATGGATTATCGGTCTGGTAGGCCGTCTGCTCAGGGGTCGCAGAGAGAATTAATAATAAATCATAAGCTCAGTAGGTTATGCCAGCTTTGTATCAGGCTCTCTTCATACCAGGGGGAGACATCAACTGACGGGGGCAAATCACCGTCTAACCACCGCCCCAGCCTATCCACCAGTGTATTGATATCACCTGCGGGATAGCGGTAGATATCACCGTACTGTTCCGGATAACAGAGCGCATCGGGTACCAGCGGGCGGGCACCCGCACTGGCGGCCTCCAGTATCGCCAACCCCTGGAACTCGTGTATCGCAGTGCTTATCACAATGCCCGCCTTTCCCAGCAGTTCCCGGTAGTGATCGGGTGCCACCTTGCCATCGACAAGGATACGGTCTGGTAACTGCTTGCGCAGTCTGGTTAGTGGGGGAGGGGATTTTTTCGGACGGCTGCCCAACAGTGCCAGCTGGAAATCGTGGCCGTGTTCAGCAAGCTCAATCATGGCAGTGGCAAACAGATCGGGAGCTTTGTCATACTCCCAGCGGTGGTTCCACAGGATAAGCTGTGGCTCTTTCTCGGCTGCTGCCGCTATCGGAGTGATAGGCACCGGACAGATGCTGTTTTTGTCCCTTATTCTGTCGCTCACCCCAGGGGGAACGCAATCAGGCATTTTTGCCAACAGCTGATCGATACCGTTGAGGAGTGATTCACGGTTAAAGCTGGAGTTGAATGCGACACGGTCTGCGGCCAAGGCGCCGTAGAGCTGCACCATCTGTGGATCAACCGAGCGAAACTGCTGTTCGGTAACAGGGTATGCAAACTGGTTTTCGTGGAAGTAGTAGAGACAGGGTACTTGGGCCAGCCGGGGGTGGAGCCCCTTAAGCGTGGCCAGATCAACCATTGAGGTGGCGACAATCAGGTCAGGGGGTGTTTCCGGCAGCAGATCCAACCAACTGAGGGGATTGCCGCGAATGCGCCAGCGAAAGTGACGGCCGGGCAGCTCGAATCGCTGCCACTCATACTGCTGCCGGCTTGATACCAGCCAATCACCCCAGGCGGCATGACTATCGGCGCGGTAGGCTGAGAGTAGCCATGCCATCGGTTTTTTCATTGAGAATCAGACCCTAAATTCGTATCAGTTCAGAAACAGCATTTATTGGACGAAGCGGTTTCCTCGTAAAAATGAAAGCTTTTCTCTGTGCCCTCTGCGACCTGCCTTTTGGTTAGTCATGATTAGGTTACCTACGCCCTTGTGCATACAGTATCAGGGAAAAGCTGCAGAAACGTCTAGACTTACCATCGGGCTAAGTTGAAAAGCAGTATGGGGCGGTCCTGCCTCGTGAGGCTGGTGCTTGGTGGTGAGATTAAAGAGAAGGAGGGGACAACAATGATTGCACAATCAGTGATGGATGCTCTAAACAAGCATCTAGTGGAGTATCAGACGGTCTCTCATCCAGAGAGTTTCTCAAGCGCGGAGACGGCAGTTGCCGCCCATATACCGGATGATCATATCGCTAAGGGTGTATTGGTGAAAAATAGTACGGGTTACCTGCTGGTGGTGATACCGGGAGACAAGTGGGTAAACTTTGAGCGCCTGCAGGACGAGCTTAATCGAGACTTTGAACTGGCGCCTGAAAGCGAGGTGGATAGGCTCTTTCCCGACTGTTGTCCGGGGGCTGTTCCACCGCTGGGCTACGCCTACGATATTGAAACGGTACTCGATGAGGGGCTCACCACACTTTCCAGAGTCTTTTTTGAGGCTGGTGACCATGAGCGGCTGATCCTGGTACAGAATGACCAGTTTCAAATTCTTATGGGTGGCGTCAGACACGGCCATTTCTCTCAGTCGGACTGAATCAATGGTTGATGCGCTCTATCATCCTCTGCCGATAGATCAATAGAATATTCGGTAGTGCTGAGTGAAATAGCGCCACCAAGCCGGGATCAAAAAGCTTTTCACTACCTTTATCGATAAACCGGATTGCTCCACTGATGGACCAGGCATGTTTATAGCTTCGGGCAGTGGTGAGGGCATCGAAGACATCGGAGATGGTGGTTATCCGGGAGAATAGCGGAATAGAGTGGCCGCTGATCCCGTCAGGATAACCACTGCCATCCCATCTCTCATGGTGTGTCAGTGCTACGATACTTGCGGTGTGAAAATAACTGCTATCGATCTCGCTTAACAGCATGGCGCCAAGGTGGGTGTGGGTGTCGACCGTATTACGCTCGGTGGTTGTTAACGCTCCCTTTTTACTCAGAAGCTTATGTGGAAGCTGCAGTTTTCCAAAATCGTGGAGTAGTGCAGCATTGCAGAGCTGGGCCATCTGCAGTGAGGCCAAGCCCAGAGCGAGTCCGAAACAGGCGGCGTAACGGGCAGTGCGGTAGCCGTGGCCGATATCAAAATGGCGATCCGCCAGGTATTTTGTGAGTTGTTGCCGGTGCTCTACCGGGATCAGCATCTGTGACTTCATCTCTCTACCTCCTCCTGGATTGGCTCAGATCCGTATACCTCAGGAGAGTGTGAATATTACGTAGCATAATGTGTTCCATTCGCAGAGACCTGTTAGGCTAATAAAAACTGCTGAATAATTAGCGAGTTATCTAACGTGGATCTTTCAGTGTCAGATAGTCGTCACTACAAGTGGCTGGTCATTGCCGCCAGGTGGCAACTATCCTGTGTGGATAAAAGGCGTTAACGAACCTTAAGAGTTAGGTTATAACTGGTCTGAAGAAAAAGTATAAATAATTAGGAGCAAGTGAGAGATGCCATTGTCTCAGCATAACGACCCGAAGAGTGATATCCAGATAGCCCGTGAGGCAGCGATACAGCCCATCAAAGATATTGCGGCACAACTGGGTATTGGGGAGTGTGACCTGTTGCCATACGGTCACCACAAGGCCAAGGTCTCTATGGAGTACATCGACTCTCTGAAAGAGAGGCCAGACGGCAAGCTTATCCTGGTGGCCGGCATCAACCCAACCAGGAAGGGTGAAGGGAAGACCACCACCACTGTTGGTTTGGGTGACGGATTGCAACGCATAGGCAAGCGCAGTGCTATCTGTTTGCGTGAGCCCTCCCTTGGTCCGTGTTTTGGTATCAAGGGTGGTGCTGCCGGTGGCGGTTACTCTCAGGTATTGCCGATGGAGGATATCAACCTTCACTTTACCGGCGACTTTCATGCCATCAGTTCAGCGCATAATCTGCTCTCTGCCATGGTGGATAACCATATCTACTGGGAGAACGAACAGCGCCTGGATATGCGGCGTGTTGTCTGGCGGCGGGTGGTGGATATGAATGATCGCGCTCTACGTGAGATAACCAACGGCCTGGGCGCTATCACCAACGGTTTTCCCCGCTCGGATGGATTCGACATCACTGTCGCATCTGAGGTGATGGCGATCTTCTGTCTGGCTACCAGTCTCACCGACCTGCAGCAGCGCCTCGGTAATATCATCATCGGCTATCGGCGTGATCTGACCCCGGTCTATGCCCGTGATATCAACGCCCAAGGGGCAATGACCGTACTCTTGAAGGATGCCATTCAGCCTAATCTTGTACAGACCATGGAAGGGACCCCCGCATTTGTTCATGGGGGGCCTTTTGCCAATATCGCTCATGGCTGCAATTCGGTGTTGGCCACCTCAACGGCACTGAAGCTGGCCGATTATGTCGTTACCGAGGCCGGTTTTGGTGCTGACCTCGGTGCCGAGAAATTCTTTAATATCAAGATGCGGAAGTCGGGGCTAACACCGGATGCCGTAGTCATTAACGGTACCATCCGCGCCTTGAAGATGCATGGTGGTTGTAACGTAGAGTGCCTTACCCATGAGGATCTGGGAGCCTTGAGTAAGGGCTTTGCCAATATTGCCCGTCACGTTGAAAATGTACGCAAGTTTGGTCTGCCGGTGGTTGTCGGGATAAACCGCTTCAGTGCAGACCGTGAGGCGGAGATCAGCCTGCTGCGACAGCTGTGTGCTGAGATTGGTGTTGAAGCGATCATCTGTGACCACTGGGCAATGGGTGGGGAAGGGGCCACTCAACTGGCAGAAGCGGTAGTACGCATGATCGATACCAAAACATCCAATTTCCGCTTCCTCTACGACGATGAGATGCGGTTGTGGGATAAGGTGAGAACGGTAGCCCAGGAGATGTACGGTGCCCAGGGAATCATTGCGGACCAGAAGGTACGGGATCAGTTTGCTCATTTGCAGGATGAAGGGTACGGTCATCTACCGGTATGTATTGCCAAGACGCCACTCTCCTTCTCCACCGACCCTCAACTGAAGGGTGCTCCGTCTAATCATGTGGTACCGATCAGGGAGCTGCGTCTCTCGGCCGGTGCAGGTTTTCTCGTTGTGGTCTGCGGTAACGTAATGACCATGCCGGGATTGCCTCGTAAGCCGACGGCAGAGCAGATATTTATCAACGACGAGGGTTATGTGGAGGGATTGTTCTGATTGCCTTTATTAAAAGATACCTGTCTCTCTGCCTGATTTTATTGGTGCCGCAGACTTCATGGGCGGCCGGCCCTCTTCAATTCACAGATGAACAACTCGAAGATAAAGTAAAAGCCAAGGGTTACGGTTTTCTGCTTATCAAGGAGACGGCTGATCTCTTCCGCCGTGAAGCAGAGAAGAAGTATGGCGAGATAATGAATGAGCGCGGTTCCAAGGAGGAGAAGAATCGTGCCGACTGCCTGGAAAAACAGCGCTGGCTATACCGCCAGGATCTGCTGATAGATGAGTTGGCCTGTGTCAACGCTACCAGTACCATCCCCACCAATATGCGCAACCGTCTACAGAGTGAGATGCTGGAGGGTGGGGTGATCTATGTACGGGATATCAGGCGTCCCCTGCTTGGCTTGTTGTCATCCAATGTATTTACCGGTTTCTCTGAGGAGGTCTACTCGCTGGAACAGGTTGCGGAGGTGTGGAGCGAGGTGGATATCTTGATCACCCGGCAGAGGCCCACACATATATCCAAGGAGAGGGTGGTTATCAATCCCAATGATCGACGGGGACACCTTTTCACCCTTAATTTCAAAATCATGCTCGCCTCGGCAGTGGTAATGTTTGATAACTATGAGGCGGTATTGAGTAAGTACCTGTTCGATGAGGAGATGCGAAAATCCTTCCGCTATATGGATGGCCGCTACCGGGATGTAAGTCAGGAACTGATCACACTCTGGGACAGGGTCGAGAGTGGTGATCTGCTGGGTCATCTCTCGCAGGCCGTCAGCTACTATGATGTGATTGGTGAGGTGTCAAAGGGCTCGAAAGGAGATCATCTCATCGATGATGAGGCGATGAAGATGGAACGCAATCTGGACAGGGTGATTCGCAACTCTATTGCCTACCGTTATACCAATGAGTCACCGGAAAAACTGGCCCAACGTAGGGGTCTCTCACTCTGGTGGAACAAGAGCGTCGATAGTTTCAAATCGTGGTGGCGAGACCGCGCCCATAATTTGAGTCAACTGTTTGGTAATCTGGCGGGGCAGGGGCAGTGCCGCAAGGGAGTGATGTATACCGCCTACCACGGAAAACAGCAGGCGTTGGATGAGTTATCCGGTGAACTTAGGGTGGGTGACATCCTGTTGGAAAAGACACCATTCCGTTCCACCGATAAATATATTCCCGGCCATTATGGACATGTGGCTATCTGGACCGGCAGCAAAACGGAGCTACAGGCCTACGGTATATGGGAACAGCTCCCTGCGCTACATCGGGAAGCAGTAAAATTTCACAACTATCCGGAATCTCCCACATTTCAAGAGTCGGTTGAGGCGGGAGCTCGAATTATTGAAGCCCTTAGATCGGGTGTTGAATTCCACACGTTGGAACACTTTTTAGATATCGATGACTTGGGTGTGATACGCCCGCAAACTTGCGATGAGGGGGGGGAGAGTAATGATCCAAATAGCAGCGGCTGCCACACTTCGGCTGAGATCCGTCGTGCGTTGATCAACAGTTTTCAGCAGTTGGGTAAACGCTATGACTTTGCCTTCGACGCCTTTACCAAGGATAAAATCGTCTGCTCGGAACTGGCTTATCAAGCTTATGACCATGTTGAATTTGAGATTAGTCCTTCACTGGGCTCCATGGCATCGATCAGCCCCGATCAGGTTGCCTTCAAGGCTGATGGTCTAAAGGAGGGAGAGGGTTTACATGACCCCTTCTATCCCGCGCTTCTATTCCATAACGGCACTCGCGTTAGAGGTGAGCAAAAGTTCCTTACTCAGGTATTTAACAAGCTGCTGGAGGCAACGGATGAGAGCTATCGCTGGGTGCACAAAAATACCCCGTCAAAGGCATTGGCACGCTGCTTCTAGGATTATATCCACGAGAAACTGTATGGTTAATTCCTGTCCCTATACCTCATAATAAGCTATATATTTCTAATAAATTGGATTCTGGAGGTACTAAATGGATATTCTCAAATATGCTATGCAAATTGAGAAAGAGGGTGAGGCTCACTACCGCGAATTGGCAGAGCAAACAGATAGCCCAGGAATGAAAAGAATATTGACGGAGTTGGCGGATTCTGAGGTAGAGCACTTCGAGGTATTCAAGGCGTTTAGGGAGAACGCAGAAATACCGAAGGTTGATGAGGGTATGCTGCCCAATATTAAAGAGATCTTTTCTAAAATGAGACCGGATGAAGCTCATGTGGCTAATGAGGATGAAATAGGTCTGTATCGAGCCGCCCAAGTCCATGAAAAGAAGAGCCAGGAATTCTATCAACAAAAGGCAGATGAGACTGATGACCCCGTCCTGAAAGAGATGCTGGTAAAAATCGCAAGGGAAGAGGGGAAGCATTATCAAGTGCTTGAAGGAATTATCGATTTCCTCTCAAGCCCTGCTCAATGGCTGGAAAGTGCTGAATGGAATCGTACGATGGATGAGTATTAGGGGATCTCTATTTCACGCTCCTACAGATCGACATGCCGCTACGTGTATGGCTGAAGATTTAGCCATAAACGGTGGTGTGGCAAGGGTTACTACCTTGCTGTTAGCCCTACTCTTCACCTCACCTGCTGTGGTTGCAGCCGAATTGAAACCATTTGTCAGCGATGGATGCAGCTCCTTTCCCGATGGCACTATCAGTCATCAGTCGCTGTGGGTGAGTTGCTGCATTCGTCACGACCTTAGCTATTGGAAAGGCGGCACCTATGAAGAGCGGCTTAAGGTAGATAGGGCGCTGGAGCAGTGTGTTGCAAAAGTGGGTAAACCGAAAGTTGCCAAGCTGATGTTGGCCGGTGTGCGTGTAGGCGGCTCTCCATACTTTCCAACCAATTATCGCTGGGGATATGGCTGGCCCTACCTACGTGGTTATAAGGCATTGAGTGAGCCGGAAAAAGGTGAAGTGTCGAGTAAGCTGGAGATGCTTGGGGTGATGATAAAAAGCATTTCTCAAGAGCTAGAGGTAAGCAGATCTTCAGAGGAGAAGTGATTCTTTAAAATGGCTGTGCACAATAATCCGGGAACCGGGTGTAAGAGCGAACTTGTTCGCGAAGAAGATGCCCGGTCGCTTGATCGCGAATAAATTCGCTCCTACAGATGCACCTTTTTACTATGAAGATAGTGCTTCAGGACTATTGTGCATAGCCGCTTTTTTTAATTAAGCCGGGTTAGCTGTGCAATCGTTTCCGGGTAGGCCTGTACAACTACAATCAGTAGTGGAATGACATAAAAGTAGGCATTCATCATAGTACGGATGAAACGATTTGCATTGTGCAGCTCCATAAAGCTTTGCACTACCATGCGTCCTTTGAAGGCAACGGATATTGCGACTACCACTGATACCAAAAACCCACCGTCAGCAGTTTCGGCAATAAGTGCATTGATCACTGTGATGCCCATCAGCAGCATCCAGATGAAATCGATATTCCGAAGGTTTATCTGCATTTTTCGTTTCTATCTCAATACATATAGCAGTGGAAAAATTACGATCCAGGCAAGGTCGATCATGTGCCAGTAACTGGCGATCGTCTCGAGACCTTCATGCTCTTGTGCACTGTAAGCACCAGTCTTTAGCCGGTAGATCCCCCATAGCAGGGCACCGCTTCCCCAACCTACATGGAGGAAATGGTTGAAGGTGGTGTAGTAGTAGACGGTAAAAAAGAGGTCAGTTTCGGCACTGTATCCCTGGGCACTATTCCATTGAAACTCCCAGTATTTAATTACCAGATAGAGTGCACCGGCAGCCACTGCTCTCCACATCCAGCGCACCGATAGATCAGGCCGGTCAAGACGAATGCAGTGGACGGCTTTGGCTACGAAGTAGCTGCTGGAAAGGAGGGTAAGGGTATTGAGCATTCCCGCCAGGGTATTGAGCTTGTCCGGCCCTGCAGAGAAAACTTCCGGGTTATGTACCATGGCGAGAAATATGATGATAAACATCATGGCGAACTCGCTCATTTCGGAAAAAATCGCTACCCAGATTGCCATATTTCCAGGCACTCTGCCCGGTTTAGGGTCGGGGACGACAAGACCTTTTTTGGAACCTTTTGATGAGGGTTCGACCGCGAGTGTACCGTTCATTGCCTTGCCGGATTCTCTAGAAGAGACTGCATTCCAGGGCTAGGGGAGCTGCCTGTGATAATGCATCCATTCTATTATCCGCCAGACCTTCTCTATATGCTCTAAGTCACTGCTGTCCCACTTATTTTGCAGTATGTGATTGAAAAGCCAGACTCACGGTAGCTACAGAGTGCTTTGTTCTTTATGGATATGAAAAATCAGATAAAAGTATTCCCTCTCCCTACGAGGGAGAGGGCCAGGGTGAGGGTGTATTAAATCAATGGATTATTAACTCCGCCTCACCCCAACCCTCTCCCCGAGGGGAGAGGGAGTATATGGGACAGCAGTGGCTCTAAGTCAAAAGCATCAGGAAACTTCTAACAAGCGGAAATCCCACTTTTTTAGGCGTGTGATCTTCTGCTGAAGCGGATACGGCTGTTCTGTTCGGGGTGACTCAGAAGCTCTCCTTGCTGCGGTAATTAATTCTTACTCTTCCCCTCAGATTGCTGTCTGAATCTGATCGAAGTGCCGCAACACAAAAAAAGCGCAGAGAGGTTGAGCTCTCTGCGCTTCTTAGTGAGTAGTTTGCGTTATACCAGGTCAGTTACCGGTAGCCCATTCTGCTTCAGAGTGGCGGTGTAGGTATTAAGTAGCAGACAGGCAATGGTCATGGGGCCGACGCCACCGGGTACCGGAGTGATAGCCCCCGCTTTCTGGCTGGCGGACTCAAACTCCACATCACCCACTAGTCGGCTCTTGCCTTCACCGGCATCGATGCGGTTGATACCGACGTCAATTACAGTCGCTCCCTGCTTGATCCAGTCACCTGTGACCATTTCAGGCCGGCCGACGGCAGCAACGACGATATCTGCACGAAGACACTCTCCTTGCAGATCTTGTGTACGAGAGTGGGCGATAGTAACGGTGCAGCTCTCTTTTAACAGCAGACTTGCCATCGGTTTGCCGACGATGTTGGAACGCCCGATTACAATCGCGCGTTTACCACTGAGGTCACCCAGGTGACTCTTCAGCATGGTAATACAGCCAAGTGGAGTGCAGGGAACCATGCCGTCACCGGTGGTGGCAACGCGTCCGACGTTGATCGGATGGAAGCCGTCGACATCCTTCTCCGGGATGATGCTGCTGATAATGATATCTTCATCGATCTGGGGAGGCAGCGGCAGTTGAACAAGGATGCCGTTGACCGCAGGATCCTGGTTCAGTTTCTCTATCAGCTCAAGCAACTCCTCCTGTGGGGTGTCAGCTGAGAGTTTGTGCTGAAACGAGACCATGCCGCACTCTTTGGTCTGTTTCGCCTTCATGTTGACGTAGACTTGACTGGCAGGGTCTTCACCTACAAGCACCACGGCAAGGCCGGGCTGAACTCCCTGGTTCTGCTGTAGCTGGGCAACCGCACCGGTAATGGTTTTGCGGAGGTCTGCGGCAATGGTTTTTCCATCGATTATGTGTGTCATGGCGCTCTTTATCACTCAATAAGGCGGTCTTAAGGGGGCTCTCCCCCCGCCAACCGGATGTTGTCATTCCCCATATTCTACTCGACTCTTCACCACAGTGCCTCATTAGTGGTCGAGGGAACCTTTACATCTACATTACCAGGTTCATCATGGCGATCATTACCACCAGAAAGAGAATGGTCATAATGCTGCCGGCTTTCATAAAGTCCGGTACCCGATAACCACCAGGCCCCATAATCAAGGCGTTGACCTGGTGGGTGGGGATAAGGAATGAGTTGGATGTCGCAATGGCCACCGTCAGGGCAAACATGGCTGGATCGGCGCCGGCGCCGATTGCAATATTGACCGCCAGGGGCACCAGCAATACAGTAGCACCGACATTGGACATGACCAGGGTGAAGAAGGTGGCCAGTGTGGCCACTGCCGCCTGAATTACCCAGATCGGCATGTCGCCTACTACTGCCAGTGTCTGGTCGGCGATCCACTTGGCGGTCCCGGTGGTTTCAACCGCCAGCCCAAGAGGAATCAACGAGGCCAGGAGGAATACTGTTTTCCAGCTCACCGCTTCATAGGCTTCATCGATGGAGAGTACACCGGAGAGGATCATGCCCACGGCACCGGTCAGTAGCGCGATAGAGAGGCGGATATCGGTGAACAGCACCATAAAGAGAGCGATGCTGAAGAAGAGTCCGGCCCAGCCCAGTTTGTGGGGGCGAACCTCTTCCGCACGGGGATATTCGGTAGTGACCACAACGAAGTTACGATCCTTTTCCAGGCGCTCCAGGGCTATCCAGGTGGTGTGAACCACCAGGGTATCGCCGGGCTGGAATGGCATGTTGCGGATATTTTCCCCTTCACCCAGTGTTTCGCCGCCACGGTTGATGCCTACCATCGCCAAGCCATAGACCTTGCGCATCCAGACGTCACGGGCACTTTTTCCGATCAGTTGGGAACCTGGTGGAATAACCACCTCGGCAATACCCGCCTTGCGGCTGGATAGGTCATCGACGAAAGTGCGCATGGTTTTACGCAGCTTCAGGCCCAGGGCCTGCACCATGGTCTTAAGATCATCGGGTGCGGCTATCACAGCCAGCACCATACCGGCCTGGATGCTGGTATCGCGGGCCAGGGCGCCGGGGCCGACACGGTTGGCCTCGCCGGGAAGCTTGGTGGCGATAATGCGCACACAGAAATCTGACTCTACCTGGCTGATTAGCTTGCCTATCATCTTGCTGTTGTCGGTGACTACCACCTCTCTGACCTTGTACTCCAGGCCATAGACATCGTGAAAGTATTTCATAGGGTCGGCGGCGGACGTGCTGCTCTCGGTTTTAGAGGTGGGCAGGACGAAGCGGCCGGCAATCACAAAGTAGAGAATACCCGTTACCATCAGGGCGAGGCCGATAGGGGTGACGGAGAAGAGTCCCCAAGTCTCCATCTGCTGTGCTTCCGGAAGGGCGGTGTTGGAGGTGAGTATCAGGTCGTTGAGCAGAATGAGGGGGGATGAACCTACCATGGTGACTGTGCCGCCGAGGATGGCGCAGAAGCCCATCGGCATAAGCAGCCGGGACATGGGCAGACCGGAGCGGGCGGAGATGCGCGAGACTACCGGCAGGAAGAGGGCGGCGGCGCCGACGTTCTGCATAAATGAGGAGATGATACCGACGGTGCTGGAGATGATCGGTATGATGCGGTTCTCTGTTGAGCCACCTGCCTTGAGGATAAAGCCCGCAACCTGACTCATAATGCCGGTACGGTCGAGACCGGCACCGATGATCATCACCGCAATAATGGAGATCACAGCATTGGAGCTGAAGCCGTCAAAAAGGTGTCTGCTATCAACCAGCGCCTGGTCGAGGCCCATGACCGGTGCCAACAAGCTGGTGAGTCCAAGCAGAACCATGACAGTGACAGCGGCAACGTCAACGCCAACCACTTCAAAGGCGAACAGGTAGATGGTGAGCATCAGAATGGCACTGACCCAGGCGATCTGAATAGTAGGTACAACCCACGCCATCATCAGGGCGGCAAGAAAAAACACTCCCCCCGCTATCCACTGTTTTTTTGTTAGAGCGGGTTTCTTTTCTTGTTGTCCATCATCAGCTGCTTGTATCACTTCAGTTCCACCTCGCGTTGAAAAAGAGATGCCCGGCCCATCTTCCGAGAGAGGAACAAGAAGATAGGCATCCTGGCTATTTTAGGGTCGCGCCTTGGCGGCGCGGTCATACAAATGGAAACAGTCAGCCGATGCATCTCGCTAGAGCGCATTTTTGGCATCAAGGCCAATATTGATTGAGACCGATGGCACGGCGGTGCCGTGGAGATCAGGCGTGTTTCCGGGCAGGTGATCTGTACACCTGCGTATTGAGCTGAAGTGGGGGAACCCGTTCAGCACTTGCATCGTTTGGACTGTGTCTAAGTATACACTATATAAGACTGCAATAATATGCCGATATAGCAGAAAATTGAGCCTCATCTGAGTACAATTCAGTTTATCCACATATAATGCAAAGGCTCTTTGGTTCCAAAGTCACATAGGCATAATCATGTTTGAGACCACTACACTGTTGCTGTTTATCATCTCCTCGGTGCTACTGGCATTCTCTCCCGGACCGGATAATATCTTTGTTCTCACCATCTCTGTTGCCAGAGGCTCACTTGCAGGCACAGTTACTACTCTGGGGCTCTGTAGCGGCCTGGTTTTTCATACCCTGGCGGTTGCCATGGGCGTGGCGGTGTTTATCCAGGAGTCGGCATTGGCCTTTTCTCTACTCAAGTGGGGTGGAGCACTCTATCTCTGCTGGCTGGCTTGGAAGATGCTCCGTTCACCGGCAGCAGCTCCAGAGGGTAAGGGAAGCGATGAGCGCCTGATAAGGCTCTATTTCCGTGGCGTGGTGATGAACGTGATGAATCCCAAGGTCTCTCTCTTTTTTCTCGCCTTTCTGCCCCAGTTCACTGACCCCGCCACAGGGAATATCATCTTACAGATCGCTATCCTCGGGTTACTGTTTATGCTCTCGGCGCTAGTGGTGTTTAGTGCTATCAGTCTGCTTGCAGGCCGCATAGGCGAGCGTTTACGCGCGGGGCGGGGTGGTGAGGTTCTCAACAAACTGAGCGCCGGTATATTCACAGGGCTGGCAATCAAGTTACTGCTCTCTGAACGGTAAGTTCTCCCCGACCATGAAACGATTGCTGGTCTTTCTCTTACTCCTCTATGTCGGAGCATTGGCCTATCTCTTTGCCAATCAACAAGCATATATCTACTTCCCCCAGATGACGGCCAGGGTGATGGTGAAGAGCAACTATCAGTTGCTGAACCAAGGGGTGGAGCTCAATGGCTGGGTGCTGAACCCCGGACAAGAGCGAGCAATTATCTATTTTGGTGGTAATGCGGAGAGTGTTGAGGGGAATCTACCACTGTTTGAAAAGCTGTTTGATCGCTATAGCGTCTATCTGTTGGCTTACCGTGGCTATGGAGAGAGTGAGGGGAATCCGTCAGAAAAGGCGCTCTGCTCAGATGCGTTGGCACTCTATGACCAGATCATAAAACATCACAGGGAGGTTGCTGTTATCGGTCGTAGCCTGGGAAGTGGCGTTGCCACCTATCTGGCATCAGAGAGAGCGGTGACAAAAATGGCACTTGTCACGCCATTTGACAGCATTGAACATCTTGCAGCTGATCTCTATCCCGTTTTTCCGGTTCGACTACTGCTGCAGGATAAGTACGATTCCGTTGGCAGGGTCGGCGCCATTACAGCAGAAAGCCTGGTGTTGTTGGCGGAACAGGACCGAGTCGTGCCGCGCGCCTATAGCGAAAATCTCATAGCCGGCTTTGCCCCCACTAAACTGGAAGTGCGGGTGATTGAGGGGGCAAGCCATAACTCAATTTCGTCATATGAGAGCTACTTCAGTGCCCTGGATCTCTTCTTCAACCGATAATCCCTAGAGCAGCTCCAGCAGTGTCTCCACCTCCTGGAGAAAACCGGGAATCACTTTCGGATCATGCCGCTGTGCGAAACGGTAGAAGAGAAGGTCTTGCCCCCGGGACTCAATAACAAGGTTGGGGCGTGCGGCAAGTTGGTCGATCAGTTGTTGTGAGAAGAGTTGCCGTAGCTTCTCCGTATCTCGACCAAGCAGAGTGTACTGCCGGTTGAAGTTGTTTTGTCCATCCAGTGTCACTTGAGTGAGACCGAAGCGTGCTCCCACTGTTCGCTTATGTATGCGTTTTGGGCTGAAGTCGAAGTCCGGGAGTACTTTTTTCTGCCGTACCCAGATAACGCTCTGGTTGCGGGTCTCCATGATTTCCTGGTCACCAATAGGTATATCATTTATCCCTTCATCACCTTCCGTGGCTATATAGCTAAAGTCAAAAATGGTCATTTCGCGATCATTCGAGTAGCCGGTCATACGGTTTTGTATATTTGGAGGCCCCTGGGTGAATAGGTCAAAGCCGATTTCCCCCAGCTCATCCGGTAGTTTGTGCTGCCCTGAGAAGAAGGTGAATCCCAACCGGGATGCGACGCTGGACATATTGTTGCCGCGGCGCTTTTCAAGGTAGAAGGCACCAGCAATGATGGCGATGATAATAATGATGATCAGTTTTGACATGGAGAGGAAGCCTTGTTGTTTTGACTAGGAGCCGGAATCTGAATCAGGATCACAGAGAACGCAGAGATGCACAAAGGACACAGAGTGATTATCCTAGAATCCTCAGTTGGGCAGGGTGGAGAGTGCACTTGCGGTGGTGCAGTACAAGGCACAACGACGAGGAATAGTTGTTCTATTCCAAGGAGTTGTAACGCCGTAATGCACCACCGCAAGTGTTGCTATCCGCCCTGCAGCATGATTCACCCTGAGAGTGAAATAGGCGATCGCAGTCAATGCAATTAAAATCAATGTGTTGCTCGTAGAATGAAGCGGCCAACTGAGGATTCTAGGATTATGAAGGTCACCAGGACAACCTATCTGAGGTGATGATGTGCAATGGTTGAAAAAGCTCATGGTCGGAAAGTTCCATGTAAACAGAAGCTGTTCTCTGCATACTCTGTGGTTCTTTGTGTCCTCTGCATTCCTAATAGTGTCACCTATTGTACGATATCTGCGAGCCTTTTTTGAAAGCCGCAGAGTCCCAGAGGACCGCCGTTGTAGAGAATCAGCTGAGCTCCCTCAGGTGGACTTACTTCCATGGCGCATTTGACGGTGTAAAGGTGCTTGGCAGAGTAGACCGGGTCCATGAGAATGCCTGTCTGCCGGGCGATAGTCGCGGTTTCTCTCAGCAGGGTTTTGTTGACGCTGCCGAATGAGGGGGCGGTAGCCGGTTTGTGAAAATCAATTACAGGTTCTTTTTTAGGGACAGTCTCTTGCAACTGAGCCTCAAGCCACTGCTGGTGGCGCAGGTAGCGCTCGTGGAACTCCCGCTCACAGCCGGCAATCAGAGTGATATGCACCCGCCGCTCCACCATTCCCAAGAGTCGCAGGCCAAGCAACAGGCCGATACTGCTTACTCCTGTGCCGCTGTCGGTCCAAATGTCGTTAAACAGGGTGCCAAACTGCTGCTCATTGCGATAGAGATCCTGTGCCAGGGTCAGGGTGCCGGGAAGAACATCGGGGTGGTCACCGCCTTCGGGGATTACTACCACGGTTTTACCCTGCTGCTCCCGCTCAACCGCCCACTGCTGTGCAATGGTCTCGGCCTGGGGCCACTCGCTGTGGCTCAGGTAACGGATATCCCCATCATCGACCAGCATTCGCAGAAGAAGGTGGTTGCCGTTTAACTCATTACTGCCTGGCTGTTTGACACAGGCACAGACACCGATCCCTCGCTCAATCAGTATCTGTGCCAGCCCCATAACATTGTTGGAGTGGGCGCTGCCGATCAGGATAGCCTCGTCAACTCCCAAATGCTCAAGTGCAGGCAGTAAACTGAGGTATTTTCGCCACTTACTACCAACTACACCCGCATTTAGCTCATCCTCCCGCTTGATGTAGTGGGCCGCACTATCGAACCCGGGAAGATAAGCGTTGAGCCTATGGATACGACTGCTGCGTGTCAGGTTTGGGTCGGTTTTTACCGCGATCAACCGATCCAGTGGTCTCTTATTCTGCATAGTTTGACATTGCTGCATTGAATTCCGGCTGAGATACGCCTAAAGTTTCCTTGAACAAGCCAGTGTGCTGCTGGCAATTACTCATTCACTACCCCAGGTATCATGAGCGCTCGTTATCGGCCTGTCACATGGAGTGTATGCTAGTTTGCACGAAACTGACCCCATCGGCGACGATCCGTTGGATCCGGATCTACTCTCCCAGTTTGAGACCCTTAGTCAGCGTATCGCTGAGCTGACCCAGCTTGCTCATCTGAAGCTCGATCCGGATTCGAGTGATCAATCCGAACCAATTCAGCTTTCCGCATCCTCAGTTTCCGAGCAAGATCCAACACCGGAGATTGAGCGCCTCAACCGGAAGGTCCAGAAGCTTAAGGCGGTCATTGAAGCGAGCACTGACGCCATTTTGGTGTTTGACGAGAAGGGTCTGCCGGTGCAGCACAATCAACGTTTTTTGGAGGTGTGGGGCGCATCAGATAACGCTTTTCTGCGTGTGGGTGAGAGCTGGAAATCAGCTATGGCGGCCCCTCTGCTGGAGGGTGACGGACGGTTTATCCTGCAGATGGGTGTGCTGCTGGATTCTCCCGAGGCTGAGACAAGGGATCTGTTACGTTTTACAGACGGTAGATTGTTTGAGTCCACCTCCCAGCCCCAGCGGGTGGCGGGAGAGGTCGTCGGCAGGATTTGGAGTTTCCGGGATGTTACTGAGCAGCAGCGTGCCCGGGAGCTGGTGGAGTACCAGGCAAACTACGATGCCCTTACCGATCTGCCCAGTCGTCGTCTGCTTCTCGACCGCTTAAATCAGATGCTCTCCCGTTGCCGACGCCATGACCGGATCGGTGCCCTGCTGTTTCTCGATCTCGATAATTTCAAGACAATTAACGATACCCTTGGACACCCCGTGGGTGATGCTCTGTTGCGGAAAGTTGCCGGGCGCCTTAATTTTTGTCTGAGGAGCGAGGATACAGCGGCGAGACTCGGTGGGGATGAGTTTGTACTGCTGCTATCGGAGGCGAGTGGAGGCTATCAAGATCTCTCTGAGCAGGCCGAAATAGTGGCGAAAAAGGTACTAAGCACCCTTTCTGAACCCTATCAGATTCAGGGGCACAGGCTCTATTCAACCCCCAGCATAGGTGTCGCGCTGTTCCCGGTTGGCCAAGAATCTGCGGACGAGGTGTTGATGCACGCCGATACCGCCATGTACCGGGCAAAATCGGCTGGTCGCAACACTATTCGTTTCTTTCTTCCGAGTATGCAGCAGGAGTCCGAACAGCAGCTACAGATTCAGGGGGATCTGCGATTGGCACTGGAGCGGGATGAACTCAACGTCCACTGGCAACCGCAGCTTGACGGTGCCGGCAATACAATAGGTGCAGAGGCGCTACTGCGTTGGCTGCATCCCACCCGCGGGGTGGTGATGCCTGCAGAGTTTATTCGTGTCGCGGAGGAGATGGGTATCATCGGCAGCCTCGGTGACAAAGTGCTGCGGGAAGCTTGTAGTCTGCTGCGCAAACTGGGTGACGAGGCACCGGAAGCGGGGCCGATCTACCTCTCCGTCAATGTTAGCCCCCAGCAGTTTCATCAGGCTGATTTTGCAGAACATGTTGCCGGGTTACTAGAGGAGTCGGGTGCTAATCCATCGCGTCTTACACTGGAGCTGACAGAGAACATGCTGGTTTCGAATCTCGACAGCGTGATGGCGAAGATGATTGAACTGAAGCGTCTGGGTGTCCGCTTCTCGATAGACGATTTTGGAACCGGGTACTCCTCACTGGCCTATCTCAAACGGTTGCCACTGGATGAGATCAAGATCGATCACTCTTTTGTCTGTGATCTGGTGAAGGACCCTGATACGGTCTCGATTGTTGAGGCGATCATCACCATGGCATCGAAATTGGGATTGAATGTGGTGGCCGAGGGTGTCGAGACTCGCAAGGAGTTCCACTTCCTGAAGAAAAGAGGCTGTAAATTCTTCCAGGGTCACTTTTTCTCCAAAGCCATGAGCGAAGATGAGTTGTGGGTGTTTCTGGCACTGGAGTGTATTCAGACCAGCGGCGAAAGTGGGCTGCAGAGTGCATTTGACGGATTCTGACCAAGAGTGGTTGACCGCTAGAGGGTAGACCGGGATAATCCCGCCACTGTTTCGAGTTATGGTGGCCTGTATCGGTCCCCTCGCAACGATAGATTGTGAATCCGGTCAGGCCTGGAAGGGAGCAGCCGCAGCAGTTGACTCGTGTGCCGAGGTGTGGCTGGTACGGGCCGCCGCCCTTTTGGCCGCCACTGAACAGCACTTGGGTGGTCGTCTTGTACTCAAAAGGCACTGTTTAATTCCCCGGATTTATTCAGAGTTTTCCTAAGAAGCCTCCGAATAAGTCTGGTTAGATTTAGGCTGAGATAAAATTGATCCAATTTGTTTCGAAGTGAGCGGTAATAGCCACTCTATTGCTGCGATCTTCGAAGCGAATTGGGGCTATTTTAGCCAGCGTAAAGCAATCATGACTTGCTCAGAGGTTCCCTAGCTCCCTCGCTGTGAATTGCCCCGCGTATTGGGTAAACTCTCCTTCTGATTTTCCACTTTTTGAGAGTTCTAGACACAGCCCATGTCATATCAGGTTCTAGCCCGTAAGTGGCGACCCCGTATCTTCAGCGAATTGGTTGGTCAGGAGCACGTGGTACGCGCCCTGAGCAATGCCCTGGACAACGACCGGCTGCATCATGCCTATCTCTTTACCGGTACCCGGGGGGTAGGGAAAACCACCCTGGCGCGTATCTTTGCCAAATCCCTCAATTGTGAACACGGCGTCGGTTCCACTCCTTGTGGCCAGTGCAGTGCCTGTCAGGAACTGGATGAGGGGCGTTTTGTCGATCTGCTGGAGGTGGACGCCGCCTCCCGCACTAAGGTGGATCAGACTCGTGAACTGCTGGAAAACGTCCCCTACGCCCCCGTCAGGGGGCGCTACAAGGTCTACCTCATAGATGAGGTGCACATGTTTTCCGACAGTAGCTTTAATGCACTGTTGAAGACGCTTGAGGAGCCACCGCCCCACGTTAAGTTTCTACTCGCCACCACCGATCCGCAGAAAGTGCCGATGACCGTTTTGTCGCGTTGTCTGCAGTTCAACCTGAAACGTCTCCCGCTGGAACAGATTCAGGGCTACCTGCAGACCATTCTTCAGAAAGAGGGGATCGAGCACGAGATGCCGGCTCTGGCCAATCTGGCCCGTGGTGCGGATGGTAGTATGCGTGATGCTCTCAGCTTAATGGATCAGGCGATCGCTTTCGGTGGTGGCCGGGTGATGGAGGACGAGGTAAGGACGATGCTCGGCACCATCGCTCAGGATCGCGTTTATGAGTTTATTGATGCACTGGGGCGGGGCGATGGCAGTGGCCTGATGTCACAGGTGGCTGAGATGGCGGAGATGGCCCCCGATTTCGGTGGTGTACTCCAGGACCTGCTCTCCCTGCTTCACCGTGTTGCCCTGGCTCAAGCGGTTCCTGATGCCGTGGATAACAGTGCAGGAGATGAGGAGCGAGTCACTGCACTGGCAGCTGAGCTGACTCCCGAGGATGTGCAGCTGTTTTACCAGATTGGTTTGATTGGTCAACGTGACCTGCCACTGGCTCCCGAGCCACGGGTAGGGTTCGAGATGATCCTGTTGAGAATGCTGGCGTTTCGTCCGGTGAGCCTGAATTCTGATGATGCGCCGATAGTTGGTGAAAGACGGCCTCAGCCTGTAATAGCAAAAAAAAAACTCCCTGAAAAAAAACCACTGTTAGACAGACAGGCTGTGGCGGCAGAAAGTGCCGTGGTACAACCGGTGGCGGTATCCGCAGCACCTGTGACTGAGACACCTCCTCAGCCCATGGATCTGAGTAACTGGCACCAGGTGGTGGAGTCGCTACAGATCGGAGGTATCGCCCGACAACTGGCCAATAATAGTGTCTATGAGAGCTGGGATGGCTCCACTCTGGTGCTTAACCTGGATCCAGTACATAAACATATGCAGGTAGGGAGTTCCGAGCAGCGTCTGTGCAAAGCGTTGGAACTCTGTATGGGACAGAAAATCCAGTTAAAGATTGTGCTTGGCTCAGCGGATGCCGTGACACCGGCGAAGAGTCAGGCTATAGCGGCCGCAGACAGGCAGAAAGATGCGGAAAACAGCATGGCTGAAGACCCACTGGTTCTGGCCATGAAGGAGCGCATGGGCGCCCGCTTGATTCCGGGCTCAATACGCCCGGTGGATGAATGAACAAGTTGTCAGTTATCAGCTTAAGTTTCAGGGTTAAAATGGTCTGCAAAGCTTGATTAGACCGTCCCTTCTCCCTACGGAGGGTGTCGTAAAAGCTCCAATTCCTTCTCCCTACGAGGGAGAAGGTTAGGATGAGGGTGTATCAAATCAATAAGTTACCTATTGATCCCCCTCACCCTAGCCCTCTCCCCGGTGGGGAGAGGGGACTTTTGCGACACCCTCCTACGAGGGAGAAGGTTATGATGAGGGTGTATTAAATCAATAGCTTGCCTATTGACCCTCCCTCATCCCAACCCTCTCCCCGGTGGGGCGAGGGAGTATGTATGGCAGCAGTGATTGAATTTGTAATACTAGGAGAAATCAATTGATGAAAGGTGGATTAGGCGGCCTGATGAAGCAGGCCCAGAAGATGCAGGCGGAGATGCAGAAGGCACAGGAACAGCTGGCCCAAGAGGAGATTACCGGTGAGTCTGGTGGTGGCATGGTGAAAATCACCATGAACGGCAAGCATGAGGTGCGCCGCGTGGAGATCGACGATACCTTGGTAGGTGATGATAAAGAGATGCTTGAGGATCTGATTGCCGCAGCGATGAACGATGCGGTTCACCGCATAGCCGATAAAACCCAGGAGAGCATGGCCGGTATGACTTCCGGCATGGGCCTGCCCCCCGGCTTCAAAATGCCGTTCTGATCAATGTCCCAGCGACCTCTCCTCGATCAGTTGATGGATGCGCTCTGCTGTCTCCCTGGAGTAGGGCAGAAGTCAGCGCAGCGTATGGCGTTCTATCTACTTGAGCGGGACCGAGAGGGCGCTCGTCATCTAGGCCGGCTTCTGGAAGAGTCGATGGAGCGGATCGGTCAGTGCAGCCGCTGTCGTACATACACCGAGTCGGAGGTCTGCGCTCTCTGCGCCAATCCCAACCGGAGCGACAGCCAACTCTGCGTGGTTGAGACACCGGCGGAGGTGGCCGCCATCGAGCAGGCGACGGACTATCGCGGTCGCTATTTTGTTCTTGGCGGGCGACTTTCTCCTCTGGACGGTCTTGGACCGAGAGAGATTGGTCTTGACCAACTGGCCCTGATACTCGACGAAGGCGAGGTGCGTGAGTTGATACTCGCCACCAATCCGACAGTAGAGGGCGAAGCAACGGCCCACTACATCAGCGAGATGGCGAAACAGCAACAGATAACGATTACCCGAATTGCCCACGGGGTTCCCCTGGGCGGTGATCTGGAGTATGTGGATGGGGGGACCCTCTCACACGCCTTTACCGGGCGCCGGACATTCTAGGGCCTGTTAACGCCATGCGAATATCCATCGCCGGAGGCCATTTTTTGCAGGACAAGGCGCACTGAGCGTCGTGTACCTGCCGTACATAAGCGAAGGTGCAACGCAGTCATGCAGAAAAATGGCCCCGTCCCTTCGGGTTGACTCTCAAATGAGTCCATTCGGCGTTGCGCATCGTTTATTTGGAGTGACCAAACTGCACTCTGCGCGCCTTGACTGGACTCATTTGAGAGCCAACGCTGGGTATTCGCATGGTGTTAACAGGCCCGAAGCTTCCCAAATTGAACTATGATTGACAGTGGTGCCGGTGTGAATCGTGATTTTACAATAAAAAGAGATAATTTGAGGTAAAACAGATGGATGACTGCCTTTTCTGCAAGATGGTGTCCCACGAGATTGAACCCGATGTGGTCTATGAGGACGAGGATGTGCTCGCGTTCAGAGATATCAACCCTCAGGCACCGGTGCATATACTGATTATTCCCAAACGACATATAAGCACACTTAACGATCTACAGGCAGGGGATGCCGAGTTGATGGGCAAACTCTATCTAACGGCAACCAAGGTGGCAAAGCTGGAGGGTATCGCCGATGCCGGCTACCGCACTTTGGTTAATTGCAATGAAGAGGGTGGGCAGGAGGTGTTTCATATCCACCTGCACCTGGTAGGTGGTCGCCGCATGAGCTGGCCCCCGGGCTAACAGAGAAGGCGCTTAGCGAATAAGAACGATTGCCATGAGTTCCATAGACTCCATTGCCAATTCACTGATTGACCCCGCAATATCCCGGTCGCTGCAGCCGGTGCAGCCTGTCGTACAGACAGGTAATACTCCAGAGCAGGCCCCAAATAAAAAGCCGCCACCGGTCACTGCCACCAAGGATATGCTGGCAGGTCTTCAGGTAAGTGCGGAACTGCTGCAAAAGAAACACCCGATGGCGGAAGGCAGCAGCGCCCGTAGCCGTCATGCCATCGGGGCCTATCGTGCGCTAGGCAACAGTGAGGAGCGTGAGCGAGTCAGCACCCTGCTTGGCATCGATGAGTACGCCTGATTTCCCGACTACCCACCTGTTTTTTCACTGATGGCGGTCTACGTCTGAAATCATTCACCTTCTCTTCGGGTCTGTTCTATTATGAAGTTATAGGCAGAAGCATTTCTGGGTGAGTTGTGGGCTTGTTTCTGTGGTTTGCGCGATGAAAATGAAGACACCAAAATAAAACTGAATAACGGTGGCACCTAATGACAAAAAAACCAGGTATGTTGCTACAGCATCAACTGGAGAGCGAGTTTTCCAATTATCCTCTGTCGGGTTTCAATGATAGCGATATTCAGCAGATCAACACACTGCTGGCTATCTATTACCGTTACACGCCTGCTGTAGAACTTGAGAGTGAAAGTGCCTCCGATCTTCTGGGTGCCGTTATTGCCCACTGGCAACTGCTGAAGGAGAGAGATAGCAGTGTTCCGGCGGTACGAGTCTACAACCCCTCCTTTGAGGAGCACGGATGGCAAAGCTCCCACACCATTATTGAAGTTGTCTGTGATGATATGGCTTTTCTGGTCGACTCTCTGTCGATGGGAATCAACCAGGCGGGTCTGACGATTCATCTGACGATTCACCCCGTGATCAAAACACAACGAAACAAGGCAGGGGAGTTACAGTCGCTCTATCTCCTTAGTGACACGCAAGGTAGTGCTGAATCTCTGATCCGTTTCCATGTCGAGAAACAGCTCTCCCAGGATCTGTTGGATGAGCTGCAGAAGATGCTGCTTTCCATCATCAACGATGTACGCTGTGCCAACCAGGGCTGGATGGATATGCGGTCACGTATCTCCTCGGTACGGGATGTAGTTGCCGCCAATCAACTTCCAGTGTCCAGTGATGAGCTGGTTGAGGCGGTCGAATTTCTTGAGTGGCTGCGTGATGGACACTTTACCTTTCTGGCGTACTGCGAGTATGAGTTGGACAACGAAGGTGAGCGTACGCAGATGCTGCTCTCCGAGTCTTCGGTACTTGGATTTTTTCGTGAACCGGGAGAGGGTATCCACAGTGTTGAGTCGGTGGTGCCCGATTTGGGTGAGACACTTTCAACCATGCCCTCTCTTGTCGTTGTGACAAAAGCTAATGTGCGATCGACCGTGCACCGGCCGGCCTACATGGATCTGGTGGCAGTCAAGCGTTTTGATAGTGATGGAAACATTGTGGGGCTCTACTGTTTTGTCGGTCTGTTTGCCTCAACCGCTTATAGTAGTCCACCAAGAAATATTCCGCTGTTACGGAAAAAGATGGTGGAAGTGGTGGAGGGGGCCGGGCTCTCCTCCATGGGGCACTCTGAAAAAGCGCTGACAAATCTACTCGATACCTATCCACGTGATGCGCTGTTCCAGGTGCCGACCGATGAGCTGAGGGTGATGGCGATGGATATCCTCGGCTTGCAGGAGCGGCAACGGACTCGCCTATTTGTCACTCAAGATCCCTTCAAGCGCTTTTTCTCCTGCTTAGTCTATCTTCCCCGCGAGAGTTACAGTAAAGAGTTGAAGGTGTGTGTTCAGCGGGTGCTGGTAGAGGCGTTTCAGGGTGTCGAAGTGGAGTTTGCCACCCGTTTCTCAGAGTCGATACTGGCGCGCCTCTCTTTTATCGTTCACTCTCCTCCGGGCGTCGATATCGAATACGATAGCGATGAACTGCAGAGCAGGGTGGTGGAAGCGACCACCACCTGGCAGGATGGTCTGCGCGATGCACTGATGGAGTTGTATGGCGAGACACTGGCATCGCACTATCTCCGCGAATATGCTCACTCGTTTCCCGGAGGCTATCGTGAGGATTTCTATCCACGTACCGCCGCCGGCGATATCGCCAGAATTGAGACTGCACGGGAAAGTGGCGAGTTGGGCCTCCATTTCTACCGTCCCATTCTGGAATCGACTGATAAAATTCATTTTCGCCTCTACTCTTTGGCAAAAACGGTGCCCCTTTCTGAAGTGATACCGATCCTCGAGAATATGGGGCTCAGTGTCTTTGGTGAAAGACCCTATCATGTGCGCCATCAGTCTGGAGATGTCTGGATTCATGACTTCTCCATGCGTTATCCACGAGGGCTGGAGAGTCTGGCAGATGAGGAGAGTCATCGGCTTCAGGAGACCTTTCTCAAAGTATGGAAAGGTGAAGTAGATAATGACGGCTTCAATCAACTGGTGCCGGATGCCGGGCTCGGCTGGAAACAGGTAGTGCTGTTGCGTGCCTACAGCCGTTATCTGAAGCAGATAAAAATCCCCTTTAGCCGGCCCTACATTATCGACACCCTGGCCCAGCACAGTACGATCACCTGTCGTCTGGTGCAGCTGTTCGAACTCAAATTCTCACCTGACGGCGGTTATACAGAGGCAAAATTCAACAAGCTGCTGGATAAGCTAGTGGTGCTGTTGGAGGGTGTAGAGAGCCTTGATCAGGACAGGATTATTCGTAGCTTTATCAACCTGATTCAGGCCACTCTCCGCACCAACTTCTTTCAGAGTGCCGATGGTGGAAAAGTAAAGGACTATATCTCCCTCAAGATAGACTCCAGCGTAGTGGCGGGCATGCCTCAACCGGTGCCGATGTTTGAGATCTTCGTCTTCTCATCCCGCATGGAGGGAGTGCATTTGAGGGGAGGGAGGATTGCCCGGGGCGGTCTGCGCTGGTCAGATCGAATGGAGGACTACAGAACGGAAGTATTGGGGCTGATGAAGGCCCAGATGGTGAAGAATACCGTTATCGTTCCGGTGGGCTCCAAGGGAGGTTTTATCGTCAAGCGGATGCCGGATACGGATAACCAGGATGAACTGCTGGAAGAGGTGACCTTCTGTTACAAAACCCTGCTTAGGGGCATGCTCGATCTCACTGACAATCTGGTAGCGGGGGAGGTGGTACCGCCGCAACAGCTGGTGCGGCATGACGATGATGACCCCTATCTAGTCATTGCTGCGGACAAGGGTACGGCCACCTTCTCGGATATCGCCAACGGCGTTGCCGAGGCATACGATTTCTGGCTGGGTGATGCGTTTGCCTCTGGCGGCTCAGTGGGTTATGACCACAAACGGATGGGCATTACCGCTAAGGGGGCATGGGAGTCGGTGAAACGTAACTTCAGGGAGCTGGATGTTGATATTCAGACCACGGATTTTCGGGTTATCGGTATTGGCGATATGGCGGGTGATGTATTCGGCAACGGTATGTTGCTCTCCCGTCATATCAAACTGGTAGCCGCATTCAATCATCAGCATATATTTCTTGATCCAACCCCCGATCCCGAGGCCTCGTTCGTGGAGCGTGAACGCCTCTTCCTGTTGCCACGCTCAACCTGGAAAGATTACGACAAGCAGCTGATCTCAAAGGGTGGTGGTCTCTATCTTCGGCGCGCCAAGTCGATCACTCTGACGCAGGAAGTTAAGGAGATGTTGGGGATCAAGGATGCGCGGATGACCCCCAACGAGCTGATCCATATACTGCTCAAGGCCCAGGTCGATCTACTGTGGAATGGTGGTATCGGTACCTATGTCAAGGCTGAAAGCGAGAGCCATGAAGACGCCGGTGACAAAGCCAACGATGCACTGAGGGTCAATGGTGGAGAGCTCCGCTGCAAGGTGGTGGGTGAGGGAGGGAACCTCGGGTTCACCCAGTTGGGACGGATCGAATATGCGATCAAGGGGGGGCTGATCTATACCGACTCCATCGATAATTCCGCCGGCGTCGACTGCTCTGATCATGAAGTCAATATCAAGATTCTCCTCAATCAGATCCTCGCCAATGGTGATATGACCCGCAAGCAGCGGGATAGCCTGCTCGAAGCGATGACCGATGAGGTGTCACAACTGGTATTGGCGGATAACTACGCCCAGACCCAGTCTGTGAGTATGGTGGCATCTGAGGCGCCCCAACGGCTTTATGAGCACTCCCGCTTTATCGACTTTCTCGAACAGAAAGGCATGCTTAACCGTGAACTCGAGTGCCTGCCCGATAAAGAAGATATTGCCCGTCGGCAGGCGGCCGGCACAGGTCTTACAAAGCCGGAGATTTCCACCCTTCATGCCTACAGTAAGATGACCTACTACGATGCACTGATCAACTCGGATATCCCGGATGATCCCTTCCTGCTATCGGAACTGGTCGACTACTTTCCAACTGAGCTTGGTAAGCGTTTCCACCAGGAGATGCTCTGCCACAGCCTGAAACGGGAGATCATCGCGACGCATCTCACCAACGGTATTGTTGACCATATTGGCCCTGGATTCGGCTACAGAGTGCGTGAGGATGTTGGGGTTAATATTGCAGGAGTTACCCGCGCCTATCTTGCTGCCAGTAAGATTTTTACCACAGATGTGTTGTGGAAGCAGATTGAACAACTGGATAACCGGGTATCGGCCGCAGTTCAGGCTGAGATGATGTGCATGGTCTCGGAGATGCTGGAGCAGACTGTTTCCTGGATACTGCGCTCACGTCGCAACAATGTGGTGGTGCGTGAGTTGGTCGATTATTTCCAGAAGAGCGTAACGGAGCTGACGGAGAGTCTTCCTAAGCCACTGGCAGCAAAAAATCGCCTGGATCTCAATAAGCAGATCAAGCACCTCGTCAATGCCGGGGTGCCGCGTGAGTTGGCACAACGTGTCAGCGCCGTCGTGCCTCTGACAGCGGCGCTGGATATTGTCGAGATCGGTTGCCAGTGCGATAAAGAGACACCGCTGGTTGCTTCTCTCTACTTTAATTTGGGCAGCTACCTGGAACTGCACTGGCTACACAAGCAGATCGATCACCTGGAGGTGCAGACCCATTGGCACAATCTGGCGAAGAGGCGTATCACCGATACCTTGAATGCCCATCAGCGAGAGCTGACAGCACAGGTGCTGAAAATGGTTAAGCCATATAAAAGCAGTAACCGGATGATTGACCAGTGGGTGGCTGAAAACAGCTTTGCCTGTGATGGGCACCACCGCATGATCTCCGATCTCAAAGCGAGGAGCTCGGTCGATTTTGCCATGCTGTCTGTGGTGGTGGCAGGGGTTGGAAACCTGCTGGCTGCAGACCTCTGATTTTTAAACGGGTATGTTAGGTAATAATTTCCGTCACGACCTCTGTTTTAACTGAGTTAGCAATAAAACAGTTTTCATGAGACATATGATGCATTTTTTCTAGTTGTTCCACTGTTGGCTGCCGCTCATTTGAAAACACTATTTCAGGTCGCAACGTAACTTTCGTTACTGATGTTTTTCCATTTTCGTCCTCTTCCATTGTACCAACAGCATTATCTATATAGCTTTCAACTACATATTTACGTTTAGCCGCGATTGAAAGAAAAACGGTAAGCGATCAATAAACAGCATCTACTTTACTCAGCGCCCCCGTTCTATTCTGCTTCCCTCGAATTCAACGGGAGTAACAGATGGCCAGAGCAGCAAAGGCGGCTTACTGGGAGCAACACCATTCAGACTGGCGGCAAAGTGGCCTCACACAAAAGGCATATTGCACCCAACATGATTTGAAATTGGGCTCCTTCAGCTATTGGCGCAAGCGCTTGGCTTCCCCAGCAGCAGGCAATAAGTTGATCCCGCTTGCTGTTCACCGCCCCCCTGAAGCGGTGGTCGTAATATCCACCGGGGATATGCGCATGGAAATACCACTTGGCTCCCTCGAACAGGTCTTGCCGATTATTCGGCGCAGCTTGCGGGAGTCTGCGTGATGCTACGCCCGGGTGAGTCGGTTCAGGTCTACCTGTATGCTGATCCTGTGGATATGCGTAAATCCATTGATGGCCTGTCCGCGCTGGTCGAGTCGGAGATGGCACTATCACCGAATATCGAAGCCCTGTTTGTTTTCTGTAATCGTGCTCGCGACAAAATCAAAATGCTCTGCTGGGAGCGCAATGGTTTTATCGTCTGGTACAAGCGCCTGGAGAAGCAACGTTTCAAGTGGCCCGCTCTTACAACGGATGAACCGCTGTCGCTCAGTGGTCAGGAGCTGAATTGGCTACTCGATGGCTTTGATATCTGGAACAATAAACCTCATCAAAAGGTCTATTTTGACTCGGTGTTATAGGCATTATGCGGTAAAATAACAGCCATGAATGCTGCTGTTAAAAACCTGCCAAATGATGCTTCTTCACTGAAGGAAATCATTGCTGAGCAGCAGCTAAAACTCAGTAGCCAAGAGCAGCGCATAGCCCTCCTCGAAGAGTTCATACGCCTGCAGCGCCATCGTCAGTTTGGCACCAGTAGTGAGAAGGCATCCGGGCAAGCCGAGTTGTTTGATGAGGCGGAGCTGCTGGGTGAAGAAGACGAGCCTCCTGCTGCCGAAGAGATCTCCGGCAAAGATGCCAAGGCCGACACCAACAAAAAAACACCTGGCCGCAAACCCTTGCCTCCAGAACTCCAGCGCATTCGCATTGAGTATGATCTGCCTGAAGCAGAGAAGACCTGCTCCTGTGGTTGCCAACGCACTCTCATCGGCGAAGAGACCAGCGAGCAACTGGATATCATTCCGGCCAAGGTGCGGGTACTGGTACATGTGCGCAAGAAATACGCCTGCAAGGTGTGTGAAGCGGGTGTGCAAATTGCACCCTTGCCACCACAACCTATTCCCAAGAGCAATGCCAGTGCGGGTCTGTTAGCCCATGTAGCGGTAGCCAAGTACCAGGATGCGCTGCCACTCTACCGTCAGGAGCAGATCCTGAAGCGTACCGGTGTTGAGCTGGGTCGCAATACGTTGGCCGGCTGGATGCTCAAGTGCGGCACATTGGTACAGCCGCTGCTCAATCTTCTTAATGATCAACTGCTGTCAGGGCCCATTATCCACTGTGATGAGACCCCGATACAGGTGCTCAAGGAGGTCGACAAGACACCACAGAGTAAATCTTACATGTGGGTGCGAGTCAGCGGTCTTCCAGAGAAAAAGATCGTTCTCTATGGCTACGCATCGAGCCGAAGCGGAAAAGTTGCCGAAGAACTCCTGGAGGGCTTTGAAGGCTATCTGCAAACCGACGACTATGCCGGTTATCACGCACTGGGAAAAACAGAGGCCGTTACGCACCTGGGTTGCTGGGCACATGCGCGACGAAAATTTATCGACGCTCAAAAGGTGGCTGCCCCGAAGGGGAAAAAGCCCAAAGCGGGAAAGGCGGATATGGCCTTAAGCTATATCGGCAAGCTCTATAGCATTGAGCGCCGAATCAAAGACGAACCCGCTGATGTGCGCAAACGGGTACGCCAGGAAGAGAGCCGGATGGTGCTTGAGCAACTCCGGGTATGGCTGGATAAGACATTACACCAGGTGCTTCCAAAAGGTGCACTGGGTAAAGCCTTGGGCTATCTGGACAAGAACTGGAACAAGCTGACGGTCTACCCTGAAGAGGGCTACTTATCGATCGATAACAACGTGGCCGAGAATGCGATCCGACCCTTTGTCATCGGCAGAAAAAACTGGTTATTCAGTGACACCGATAGAGGTGCTAAGGCCAGTGCTGCACTCTACAGTCTGATCGAAACGGCCAAAGCTAATGGCCTGGAGCCCTATGCTTATCTGCAACGTATTTTTAAAGAGCTGCCTGCGGCACAGAACCTGGAAGAGATCGAAGCACTGTTGCCGTGGAACTTTGATGGTGAAAGCTTAACGGTGGTGTGATTCTGCTACAAGGTGGGGTTTATTGAGCGCTTACGAAAAACGAGCATGTGACAACTAGATAATGCAGCTATAAACGCCTCTTCAGGATCGACATTCGCTTCCACTGAATATGGTAATGGTACAACATGAGGCGATGATGACGCTGGAACAGTTACTCCGCCATCAAATTCCCACATGTGACCTCGACTATATTGGTTGTCACTGAAGATTTCTTCTTCCCCACGAACCCAACGCACCACCGCTGAATATTCAGACATCCATTTCTCCTATCTATTTTGGCATCCTATCGTATAACGCCCGCATTTGCGGCTGGTTTGGAGCGGAAGTGCTTGTGTCATAATGGCGAAGCCATGCACAAGCGAGGCCGCGGAAAACCAGTCCGGCAACATGCGATTGTTATGAGTTTATTTTCCAATGTTCCTAATTTCACTTAGCTCGCCTCTTTCAATTCCTTGAATATATATAGCCTTTGGTTCTGGGTTAACAGTCGAATATAGAACGACGTGTGTTTCCGTGATTTGAATACCATGACTGCCAGATTTTAAGTACACGCCGCCGGGATAACGGCCGGAAGTCATATACCAATCCGAACTATGCTCACGCAACCATTCATTGAGAACCACATACTCTTTATCTTTTGGAGTAAGACGTACGCTGATCGCCATGGAAGGCTGAAAGCCGAGGCGATTAGTCCCCGATAGGCGTAGGCGCGGTTGTATGGCCGGAATTGCGACCGGCAGGGAGCGATGTAGGGCATACAAGGAGTGCATCCGAAACGCCGTAGAGTCATTGCGGGAGTCATGATGGAGTAGTGCACAAGCAGCTTTGCTGCAATGTGCAATACGGAATCGTGACGTACGCAGGACGGTCGGGGCATAACGGCTGTCGCGTAGGCGAGTCGATTTTGGAGACTTGGATGTCCCAAAATCTTTCACGAGGTAGCGACACGCTTGTTCTTTGTTCGCTGTCGTTGCTAAAAAATACATCTACCTCGGGTTCTAGCTGAATATCTAGTGATTGACTACAACTCACTAAGACCAAAACTGACAATAGGATGAAGATTCTGCTCATTTTGTTACTCATAACAGTTTATTCATAGGATTCCATCCGATATGACATTTCTGTTGACCATGCCATGAGTAATCGTGGAATCAGGAAATAAAATCTATAGTAACAATAACTTAACTCCTTTTATGTGATAACGCAACTGCAAGAAAATAGGATATGGTTCCATATATCATGTTTTGTTTATCGTCTGTTCTTGTCTAGTAAAGAATACTTCTCAATATATTGAAATATAGACAAAAGCTGAGTAACTATTGATGTGTGATTAGCGTCATATACGGATTTGGTCTGTTGATTTCTGTTTTCTCTGGCATTTGAGTAGAAACCTATCGACAGATGTTTAAAATAAAATAGAACAAAGAAAGAACTAAAAAGAAGTGGCTGATATATGGATGACATCCCTCACTACATCGATCCGGAGTCTCCCCGTTTGATGGATAGGTTTCGGATTTTTATACGTACATTGCATCTGGCCTATGCTACTGAGAAGATCTATACACACTAGCTTAAGCGCTATATCTATCGCTGCCAGCCATGGAGAGCGAAGCGAAGGCTGGTAATCCCCGGTAGCCGTGAGGCCGCACTGCTTACCCGTCGTGCGCGTAGCGCGCCAGAGGGGAAGCAAAGTAGGCATCCAAACACGGCGTCCAGTCAATGGGAACTGACTGCGAAGCGGTAACGAGCTTGCGATGTTATCGCGTAGCGTCAGTGACCAGGACGGCCGGGGCACTAATAGGCTGTCGAAGATTGAGTGCAAAAGGGGGACTTGGATGTCCCGTTTTGCATCACGAAATCGAAGACTCGCTTATTTCATAACAAGAAACATCCTGAATTTATGGAAAAGGTGGAGGTCAGGGCTTTTCTTGACCACTTGGCAATTTCCAGGAATGTCAGCATCAATACACAAAAAACTGCCCTGGATTTCAGTGTGTTGAGGCGACAATGTCTGGCGAGGCGGTTACCTGATATGCAAACAGTAGCAACAGAAATAGCTGCCTGGATGGCTGATCGCAACCAGAAGACGTGGTCTGTAGACTGGCGCTTTACTACCGAGGGTGCCCGCATCAAGCTGAATCGGCTTTATCCTAAGTTATATAATTGAAAGACTGCTACGATGCGTCTCTCCATAAGACCAGCTTAGCCAATGCGTGAATCAGTAACAGCGATTTTTGTACACAATGACGATATTTTTATCATCAAGCGTCAGGAATACCTGCGGGCTTTCCCTGAATAAAGGGGTCAGTACCCTTTTTTTACCCAATTACTTATTTTAAAGGGTACTGACCCCTTTAATCCTGAAGAGTCTAGAAGCCAATTTTTAGTCGGGTTATTTTCTTTTGACTCAGTTGGAATCACTCAATATCTGACAATGGTCAAGATCAGGGCAGCGGCTCAGGCAGCGTGTTTCTCGATTGTTGTTACCAACAGAAACCCCAGCAGGGTGTCTGCCGAGTTTCCACATGCGGCTGATAATTGGGTCTATTTCGTAGATTTCACACAATGCCTGGTTGCCTGAGACATCAAGTCTTAGGTTGAGCGTGTTGATTCTTTCGCCAATCTTTTCGAGCTTTTGGTTGCCTTGAACAATGAAGGATGAAAGTACTTTAGATAGAAAAGGGAAACTGGCGTACTGCAGTCGGTAGTTGAGATACAAGCCGAGGTTGCCGCAAAAATCTTGGGTATCTTTACATAGATAACCGATCGATTGCAGGCGATTGAAATTGAATGTCCACAAGCTATCGTTTTGGGTGATTTGCAACCGCTTGCCGACTTCTATCAAACTTTGCATGACAAATGTAGTGGCATAGTTAATTTGGCCACCTGATTATGGGTGATATCATCACCCTCAATACAATACAGGTGACAAAATGACAAAGAGCAGGCGAACATTTAGCCCGGAATTCAAACTGGAAGCAGCACAACTTGTACTCGACCAGAGATATACGATCAAAGCAGCATCAGAGGCTGTAGGGGTTGGAAAAATCCACCCTTGAATACTGGATTCGCCAGCTCAGACAAGAGCGACAGGGCGAGACACCCAAGGCTTCAGCACTGACACCAGAACAGAGAAGGATACAAGAGCTGGAAAAACGTCTTAGGCGAGTTGAGCAGGAGAAAGAAATACTAAAAAGGCTACCGCTCTCTTGATGTCAGACTCAATGAACAATTTGCGATAGTTCATCGACTTCAAGAGAGCTACCCGGTCAATCGTCTATGTGAGCTGTTCGATGTACATCGCAGCAGTTATAGGGCATGGAGAGCAAGACCGGCAGGCCCTAAGCCACATGAGCAATATTTGAGAGCGAGGATTGAAGCGGCTCACCGGATGAGTAATGGTTCAGCTGGTGCAAGAACGATCGCCAAGCTGGTCACCACGGAAGGACTTGAACTGAGCCGTTATCGAGTCTCACGCAGGATGAAAATCCTGGGTCTGGTAAGTAGTCAACAGCCAAAGCATCGCTATAAGAAAGCAGATCAGGCACATATAGCCATCCCGAACCTGTTGGATCGCCAGTTTGATGTAAAGGCGCCTGATCAGGTCTGGGTAGGAGATATCACTTATGTTTGGGTGGGTAGGCGCTGGGCTTACTTGGCTGTGGTATTGGATCTGTTTGCGCGTAAGCCAGTGGGATGGGCCTTATCGTTTTCAGCGGACAGTGGGTTAACGAGAAAAGCGTTGCTGATGGCATATGAATCGAGAGGCAAGCCGCAGGGCCTGATGTTCCATTCAGACCAGGGGTGCCAATATACCAGCTTGTCATTCAGGCAATTGCTCTGGAGTTACCAGATGAGGCAGAGCATGAGCCGCCGAGGTAACTGCTGGGACAATAGCCCGATGGAACGCTTTTTCAGAAGTTTGAAAACCGAATGGATTCCCGAGGTCGGTTACACTTCACTTGAAGATGCGAAGCGAGGAATCATAGACTATATCATTGGGTACTACAGCCAGTTCAGGCCACATACCCACAATGATGGATTGGCACCCAATGCAGCTGAAGAGCACTATTGGAATGCCCATAAAGCCGTGGCCAAAATGACTTGACCACTACAAAAACCTTTGAGCTGTGGGTTTATTTCTATGTCTAAATTCCCTTTGATGCTTTGTAGCTGGTAAAAATCAATCGGCTTGCGTTTTGTACCGTTGTCCATGGGGTCTTGTGTTTTACCAAGGCTTTGATTTCTACCGATGTATAGATCACCACCGATTTCGGTGAGGCGTGACGCTTCGATCCGATCAAGTTGTTGATTGCCGTCAATGCGAAGGCTGCCGCCCACTTTTTTTAATTTAGGAAAGGCGATGGTTTCGAGCTTTTTGTTGCCATTGAAGTAAATGTCACCGGTAACTTCTTCAAGAAACGGTAAGTAAATTGCGAGTAAGTTGGTTGTTTCGATGTAAAGATCGCCCTCGATCTTTTTGTAGTGCGCATCTTCCAACTGTTGGTAAAGCTCATTGGAGCGATGATAGTCATCACCGCCGATGTAGATGTCGCCACGATGGATGCGGTCTGCGCTGGTGTTATTTTTCCATTGGTTGACGCAGCGGGTTGCGCTGGCGCTTCCTTTGCTTGGGTAGCCAGTAGCAAAGTTGATGCCGTGGTAATTAAATTCACGTTTGTCGATTAAAGCGGTGCTGCTTTGCAAACGCAATTCACCTTGGAAGATGGGGTCGATGGTTGGTTGTTTAGCCGCTTGAGTAACATCTAACAGGCTGGCAAGTTCTTTTTGACTGGGAATGCGCCAGCGCATATTGCCGTGGTTGAGTGCATTGCAGTTGTCGGCGAGTTGATGGATTGACGAACCTTTGGTGGTGTCTTTTGCCCAGAATAAACCGGTGGCGAGATCTTCAACATAATCGCCGTGGTTGAGGTAATGCTCCTCAGGCGGCTTGGGTTTGCTGGGACTATCTGAGACACAGATAAAACGTGCCTTGTTGCGTTCAACGATTCGACTATAGCTGCGCCCATCTTCGAGATGTATCGCCCAATTGCTGTAGCTGTAAGGTGATTGTGCATCGAAGGTTGGACTGAGCGTCCAGTATTCTGCGGCTTGTGCGCCTTCGATCATGCTGTCGTCGACCTTGATCCCGGAGCGTTTGTAATTAATCAGCGAGTGCAGTTCTAAGCGTGTGGGTACACGGAATTTACCTGCACCATCCCAGATGCGGCGGCAGAAGTTGTGCGCGGTACGCAGCGGCACTTCGCCTTGTAGTTTTTGCGGTAAGGCACTGGGTTTTAGCCAAGTCAGTCCACCAGCCTTATCATGAACCAGTTCATCTCGGGTTTGACTTTGAATCAACCAAGGGTCGTTTAGTAGTGGCAGTTTTTGACCATTGACTTGATTGACCCTAAACCATTCATGTTGTTCTTCGACCGGGCGAGGGCGATTGAGGTCGCCTTCAAACAAAGCGACAAGATCAAGACGCGCATAGGGAGTGCTGTTGCGCGGATCGGTGATTGGAATACCAGTGTGACGCAAACGTTTGCTAACTTGATCAGGTGTCAACTCGGGATGTTTGCCAAGCAATGCGGCAACCGCGCCTGTGGTATGCGGTGCAGCCTGGCTGGTGCCGCTCATCACAGTATCACCAGCAACAATCTCTGCGCCAGGTGCGAGCATGGTGGTTAAGCTTGAAGTGTTGGTGAAGCAGGTCAGTTTATCTTCTTCGGTTGGCGGTTGGCGGTGGGCAGGTTTGCGGTCTGACTGAGCCGCCATCGTAAACTGCGCCAACACTGACAACGTCAGGAAGGCAGGCGGGTGACTTCATGCCGTTGGGGTTGTTTTCATTGCCCGCTGAGGCAACGGGGATAATGCCGGCGCGACGTGCTTCGTAAATGGCTGCGCCATAGGGTGAGTCTACTTCGCAACCTGCTGGATAGAAGCGGCCGCCACCAAAGCTCATGTTGAGTGCGACGATGTTGTAAACCTCTTTGTTTTGAATCGCCCAATTGATTGCCGCAATCGCGTCTGTGGGGGAGATGCGTTGGTTAGGCTTGACCACATCGGCTGCGATAATTTTGGCGTAGGGGGCAACGCCACGCGTGCCTGCTGCGATGGCGGCGACGTTGGTGCCATGAAAATTGCCATTGTCACGTTGACCGTCATCAAAAGCGGTGAAGTCTTTGGCAAAAACAACACGGCAGTTTGGTCCAGCGGAAGAACATTTACCGAACGTTTCACGGCGATAATCAACCCCACTGTCCAAGATCATCACGCTGGTTCCTTTACCTTGATAGCTAGGGTCGGGCAGGCCGAGTGAGGAAGGTAATAGGTGGTGGTTGACCAGCTTTCTGCTTTGCACAAGATGCAAGTCCATTTCGGTGTTTTCGGCAATGCTGTGGAACCAAGGGGCTTGTTTGAGTTGCTCTCGGGTTTGGTCACTAGCGGTGTAGACCAGTAGGGTTGTCATTTCGTTATAGGCGTCGACAACCTTGGCGCCAAGATCTTCGGCAAATTTTATAAATTCATCCTTCCTACTCGTGTATATATCGAGCGTTTTTTTGCGCAAGCTTGGTTTATCCAAAGTGGCTTTTGAAGCGCGTTGTTGTTTCAGTAAGTGATCTTGCACATCATCAAATTTAAGCGTGACGATGCTGACCTTGCCGTAAAAATAGGTCGGCACTGGTTTTGTATTTTCCATTCTTGCTGCTTAGGCTGACCTTGCTGATACCTGCGGCATTAGCAGGAGCAACAAAACGTATCAGGGTGTCGGTATGTTCTAGAACTTTTGGTTGGCTATTCCCAACTGTCAGTGTGACATGATTAAGATTTTTGCCGATGATGCTTATAGGCACATTTCCTGATACATCGGTTGCCTTGGGTTTTATCCGCTCAATGCTTGGCTTGGGCTGGTCGTAATAAGTGAAGGGAAAATAGCTAGCTGATCCGTCATTGTTGCTGACGTCTAGCTCGACTTCACCAGCAGGGTGTGCTGGTGCGTTGAACACCAGTTGTTTTTTTTGTTGACTGAGCGGTTGGACTGGAAAATTGTCGACCTTAAGTTTTGCTTCTTGCAGGTTGTCCCCTTTTATTGTGACTTTTGTGCCGCCATCACTGAGCGCTAGATTAGGTTTGACTGAATTAATCTTAGGTGCGCAAGAGGTTAGCAATAAAAGGCCGAGCAATAATGAAGATGACTTTAGTAGGAAACTCCCCCGCTTTTGCACACACCCATTTGTTAAGCTGCTCTGCATTCATACTCTTCAGGGCTTAAATAGGCCACCGATGAGTGAATTCGTATTTTGTTATAAAACCCCATATATTGCGTAATCATACCGCGAAGCATATCTTCCCGCCTGAATTGTCGTCCATGATAGCGCTCCGCCTTGAAGTTATGAAAAAATGATTCCATGTGTGCATTGTCATTCATTGAAGCTGGTCGATTCATGCTTTGTGTCACTCCCCGCATTGCCAGCCTCTTGGTATAGGCATCCGCTCTATACTCTATACCCCGATCTGAATGAAAAATAAGACCCGGATGAACACCTCTATTCTTAAAGGCCTGATTGATAGCTGCTAAGGTCAATTTAGCATCTCGATTCTTACTTAACGACCATCCAACTACTTTACGGCTAAACTTGTCAATCACTACCGCCAAGTATCTCCATTCACCGTCTACTTGAAGGTATGTCACATCGCCCACCCATATCTTATTTGGTCTATCAGCGACCACGTCGAGTATTCGATTGGGAATACGTGCAATAAACTCCAGATGGCTCTTCTTTGAACGATAGAGCGTTGCTACACGAGCTTTAAGGCCATTTTCCCTCATAATTCTGGCGACTCTCTTTTCTCCAATTCTAATCCCCTTCGCCTTCATTTTCTCAAATACTTTCGGGCTTCCATATAACCTCCCACTTTTGCAAAAGATTTCATAAATCTGTTCAAAAAGTAGTTCATCATCCTGTTGCCGTTGACTTATCCCTCTACGTTGCCAGGAATTATACCCATCGCGTGTAACCCCATATACCCGGCACATCAGGCTTATTGAATGGCTATCTCGATTCTCATTTATGAACTCGAAGATTTCCCTTTTTGTTGTAAAGAGTGCTGGATGGCTTTTTTTAAAAGGGCATGCTCCTCCTTGAGTAAATTATGTGCGCGCTCAAGCTTTCTTAAACGCTTAAGCTCAGACTTTAGATCTGGATCGATATTTATATTTTTCTTCTTAACCATGATTTGACCTCGTCGCACTTCCATGCGCCAACGATAAAGCATGACCTCATGAATATCGAGGGCTTCTGCTACATGAGTAGCAAGAACACCTGGAATCTCAGTCAGAGCAACAGCTGTTGCCTTAAAGTCATCATCGTAATTGTTGTAGTGCTTTCTTCGTGCCATTTGACACCTCCATATCGTTAGATGGAGGTGTGTGCATTATCGGGGGAAGTTCCGTAGGTGATAGGTTTTTTTGTTATTCATTGCTGCTTACCGTAAGTTTTGTTTTATTTATCCTACCGCAGGTTTGGGCGATAGGGAGCTCCGTTGGTTATTATTGGCACTTGGGGCACCAAGCGCTTGCACGTTGGCCGATGTTGATTGTTTTGACTATTGTGCCACAAGCGTAACTGGGTTCGCCCATAAACGGATAGCTTTTGTTGAAAATGATCGGGCTTACCGTCCTGTTGTTGAAAGTCTTTGATTGTTAGATTTCATTGATTTACCCTTAATGTACATGCCTCAACTAAACGCCTTCCCAATACCGCAGGATATATAATTGAGAATATTTGGCCTCCACCCCAGGTTGTAGGTAAAGATATACAACCAAGCCGCGCTAGATTTGCTAATGCAAAAGTAACCTCTTCATTTGGGGCAATAGGTTTTTCTTTATCATCTTCATCTTTTATAGTGACAATATTTGGTAACTCTGCGGTTACAATTTATTTATTCTTAATCTCATCTTCTGACAGTGCATAGATAACAGATATAATTCTTGCTTCTAAATGAGATAAGCGCTCTAGAATGTCAATGTACGAACGGTTTAGGTTGATTTCGTTGCCTTCAATAGTTGAATTAACTAGAAGCTTTGCCCACAAGTTTTGTAAATAATCATCATCTTCAAGCGATGCGGCTTCCAGTAGTGGAATAGCAAACTTAAGTGGGATTTGCTTAGTCGATGCTTGAATACTAATTTCTTTTTTATATTCATTTGCTCTTTGCATAAAACGCACTTGTCTTTCCCAGCGCATGTATTTTAATTTGTCTTCAAATATGCCGATGCCATGTTCTAAAGAGCCAGAAATAAACTGGGAAATGAAGCCACCAAACTCTCTGCTTGCGTCTATTGCTTTTCCTGTAGTTTTTGCAGTTTCCTGAACAGCTTTTGCTGATTCGTTTACTACTTCAATTTCATCAGTCATATTTCTATCCTGAAATCTAACGTTGCCTTCAGCGGAGCATGCGCGTCAGCGACTGCATCCGCTGGAAGGCCTGGTTAGCCACTATTACCTGCATAAAAACTAATCACAGCTATTACCCAAAATATAATCCAGCTTAGGTGCTTCCCTTTCGTGAACCCAAATGAAAATATACCACTAACGAGAAAAACGGTTCCAATAGTGAATAGCATGGTTTGTGCGAAATCGTTTTCACCACTTGGTATAGCCAATAAAATGTAGGCAAAGCCTAACCATGCGACAGTAGTGATATGCCATGCGAAGCGCAATGTTCTTTTGGTGAAGTAGTCACCACCAAATAGGTGCGGAATATTCTCCCTTTGAAACAGACGAATAAGTATGAATCGTTCTCCAAGGTATGAATGGATTGCTCCAATAACGACACATAGTACTGCGGCTATTTCTATCACGTATTTATCATCTTTTTATGGCTAACATCTAAGCATTTATCTGTTGTGCGCAGTTCAGCATGACGGATAAATGTCTGTTGGACTGAGCCGCTTCTTGCACGGCGCTCTACTTTAATAGGGGATTGTTTTTTGGACTAAACGGCACTTGATGGCCGGTGATAGGTTGTGATCGTCTCTTCATCCATATACTCCTGTTCAGCATCGCAACTCCCCTTCACTTAATGGGGCTTTCTACCCTTTTTACCCGATTTTCATTCAGTTTGCACCCTCCAGGTCGCAATCGTCCATAAGCAAGCCGTAGCCTGCCCGGTATCCTTCTCCTTATCTCACCCTCACAATGAGGGTCACCCACCCTCATAGCGTCTGGGCAGTAAGTGCGCGATGATCCTGAGCTGTCCCTTGTGGCACGTTGGGCAGGGGTAGCCTTCAAAGAGCACCTCTGTTGCCATCCCGACCCCGCTTTCACTCTCTTGAGGTGTCGCCAACAACTCTCTAATCTGACTCAGACACCTTTTCCGGCAACAGTTCGCCAGGTATCCAAAGTGACGGATACGCATAAATCCCTTGGGCAGGACGTGGAGCAGGAACCGTCTGATTAGCTCTTCAGGTTTCAGGGGGAGGGTTTTTCGTTTGTCGTGGTCCCGGTAATCTTTGTAGCTCAAGAGCACTTTGCCCCGGTCATTTATTCCCTGTAGTCGATGGTCACTCAGTGCAATGCGGTGACTATAACGGGCCAGATAATCGATTACCGTGGCGGTGTAATGGAGACAGGGCTTGCTGTACACCACCCACTCTACGGCCATGAGTTGGTTCAGGGTCTCCTTAGTCTGCAGGGTATCTTTCAGGCGGGGCAGTTCTCCACTACCAATGCTGTGCCGTAACCGGCTGATAAAGCCGCCCCGGAAGTGTCGGGAGAGCGCTCTCACCGGAAACAGGTAGTCGCCTTTAACGCCCTGCCAATGCCTGCCGCTGCTCAATGCACCACCTGGCACCAGGCAGTGAAGATGGACATGGCGGGTCATGACCTGCCCCCAGGTGTGGAGGGCGGCCACCATACCGATACGACCCTTCAGCCGTTTACGGCCAAAGCTGTTCAAGGTGTTCCAGGCAGATTCAAACAGCAGCCCGTAGATCTCTCGTGGCTGGATCGCCATCCATGGATTGAGTATGTGGGGGAGAGTAAACACCAGATGGTGATAGGTCACCGGCAGGATATTGGCCTGTTGTTTCATGCTCCACGCTTCGGTGGCCTTATTCTGACAGCCTGGACAGTGGCGGTCACGGCAGGAGAAGTAGTGCTCCTGTTGACCACCGCAGTGGTCACACTGCAGCTTCATTCCCCCCAGGGCTTCGGTGCGGCAGTCGAGGATGTGGTGGCAGACCTGCCACTGGCGCTTGCTTAGGGGGTGATTCTGGGCGTGTGACTCCAGGTGCTGCTGCATGATGCTTTGCATCGATGACCGTTCAGTCATGATCCACCTCCAGCCCAGCGACCAAATCATGAGCCCCGCTTCCTTCCTTGTAGCTGGGTACCCAATGGACGTAGCGCAGTGTCGAATGGAGGTCTTGGTGTCCTAGTAGGTGTTGCAGCCGATGTATTTGTATGCCTGCTTCTAACTGGTGGGTGGCATAGGCATGACGTAGGCCATGGATACCGCCCATCTTCTCTACACCAGCCTGCCTCTTGGCCCGCTTAAAGGCTTTCTGGATAGAGTTTTCACTCAAGGGTATATCCATGGTACGACTTGGAAACAGCCAGGTTCTCGGATGACAGAGTTGCCAGTAATCACGCAGTTGATATAGCAGTGTCGGCCCCAGGGGTAGCAGACGATCCCGGGCGCCTTTGCCTTGTTCGATACGCAGTAGGCAGCGCTCACCATCAATATCTTTTACCTGGAGGTGGGTCAACTCACTGACCCGCAGACCACAGCCGTAACAGAGACTTAACATCATACGATGCTTCGGGTTTTTGCAGGCACTGAGAATATCTGCAACCTCTGATCTGTTGAGTAGCTCCGGTATTCTCTGCTTGCGCTTCGGTGTCGGTATCTCCATATCAAAGCGCTGCCATTGCAGCACCTTTAGATAGAGAAAACGGATACCATTAAGTGCCAATCGGCAGCTTGACCAGGCCAGCTTCTTCTCTGTCGCCAGATAGACAAAGTAGCGCTTGACCTGTTCCAAATTAAGTTTGGCGGGGGAACGATGGTAGTAGGCAGCCAGTGCTTGAACTGCATACAGATAGCTCTGGTGGGTGCGGGGAGAATCCACGCACCGTCATGGCTTCGATCATTTTGTTGCGTAAGGGAGTCATTGCCTCTCTCCTTGTTGCCTGATCCTGAATGGACCATACAAAGAGTGTTGTCGATGACTCGGTAGAGGGCTACTGCCTCTGGGGGTGGTAGATGGGGGGCTCCGCGAAGCGGTTTAGTTCAACAGTTTATTCATAGGATTCCATCCGATATGACATTTCTGTTGACCATGCCATGAGTAATCGTGGAATCAGGAAATAAAATCTATAGTAACAATAACTTAACTCCTTTTATGTGATAACGCAACTGCAAGATAATAGGATTGGTTCCATATATCATGTTCTGTTTATCGTCTGTTCTTGTCTAGTAAAGAATACTTCTCAATGTATTGAAATATATGCAAAATCAGAGTAACTGTTGATGTGTGATTAGCGTCATATACGGATTTGATCCGCTGATTTCTGTTTTCTCTGGCATTTGAGTAGAAACCTATCGACAGATGTTTAAAATAAAATAGAACAAAGAAAGAACTAAAAAGAAGTGGCTGATATATGGATGACATCCCTCACTACATCGATCCGAAGTCTCCCCATTTGATGGATAGGTTTCGGATTTTTACACGTACATTGCATCTGGCCTATGCTACTGAGAAGATCTATACATACAGGTGCGTCTCTCCATAAGACCAGCTTAGCCAATGCGTGAATCAGTAACAGCGATTTTTGTACACAATGACGATATTTTTATCATCAAGCGTCAGGAATACCTGCGGGCTTTCCCTGGCTATTACGCCTTTCCCGGTGGAAAGATCGATGCGGCAGATAGTGAACACCGCTATAGCCATCCTTTGATGTCAGCGTTTCCAGGCGAGCAGATGCGCGCTCTGGTCAGAGAGCTTGGTGAAGAGCTGGGATATGATCTAGAGGCCTCGGTTAAAGCGGGTGAGGTGGAGAGCATCGTCCACTTTGGCCTGGCGCAGACACCGGCTTTTCAGAAGATCCGCTTCAGCACCCACTATTTCAAGATCACATTCAACCACCGGCCACTGCTGCAACCCGATGACCAGGAGATCGCCTGGTCGGGATGGCTCAAGAACAAGGCGTTGTGGCAGCGTTATTGTTGTGGTGACGGAATGATGGTGACGCCTACCGCAAATACCGTACAGGCTCTGTCGGAGGATATCTCCGCAGTAGGGACATTGCCGTTCAACCTGGAATACGATTCGGAGCGGGAACTCCCCTATGTGGAACCGATCAGTGGTCTGGGACAGATTGCCGTACCTTCCAACACCCTGCCTCCCGCGGAGTACACCAATGCCCTTTTGATAGGAGGGGATGGTCATCCGCGCTATCTGGTGGATCCATCACCAAAATCCTCTATAGTGCTGGAGCGACTGATCAATACACTGGAGAGGCGGCCGATCGACGGTATTCTTATCAGCCACCATCATCCCGACCATCGGGAGCAGGCGCCACAATTGGCACGGCGTCTTGGCGTGCCACTGTTGTGTACCAGGATAACCCGGGAGCGGTTGCTGGAGAGAGAGGGTGAGGGATATCTGGAAAATGTAGAGTGTATTGATATCGCAGAGGGGCACAAACTGACCCTCTGGCTTGGTCGCCCTGTTCACTGCTATGAACTGCCGGGACATGATGACGGCATGATGGGTTTGGCACCGGATGACATGGCCTGGTTCTTTGTCAGCGACCTGGTGCAGCAGATGGCAACAGTGGTCATTCCCGAGCCGGAAGGGGATATGCAGGCCTACTTTGACTCCCTGGAACGGGTGATCGGACTGAATCCCAAAGCTATTATCCCTTCCCATGGTACTGCCGTTGGGGGTACTCATATGCTGCGTCAAACGCTGCAGCATCGACAAGGGCGGGAGGCGATGGTCGCTTCACTCTGCGCCCAGGGTAAAATGGCCGAGGAGATCACAGAAACGATCTATCCCGGACTCGATAAAAAACTGCTGCCCCTGGCACTACAGAATGTCAGGCAGCATATAAAAAAACTGGGGCTGGATACGAATGGCTCTGACTTGAGCTGATATAGGGTGCAATAAGCACAGCGCATGGCACCATGATTAGCGCCCCCTAACCTTTTGTATACAGGCTAAACAACAGATAAAGGCAGACTATGACAATAATGGAGAGTATTCCCTACCAGGAGCTGGAGATTGGTGCGACAGCCACCTATGAAAAGAGCCTCACAGAAGAGGATCTGGTGCTGTTTGCCACCACCTCCGGTGATGTCAATCCGGTACACCTGGATGAGGCGTATGCCGCCGATTCAATGTTCAAGGGGAGGATCGCCCACGGCATGTGGTCGGCAGGACTAATCTCCGCCGCACTGGCAACCGTGCTGCCGGGTCCCGGTAGCATCTATCTCGGTCAGAGCCTTAACTTTCGCCGTCCCGTCAGGCTGGGGGACAGGCTGACGGTCACATTGAAAGTAAAGGAGAAACGCGACGACAAACAGATAGTGACCATCGATTGTAAGGTGAAGAACCAGGATGGCAGGCTGGTGGTCGATGGTGAAGCGTCGGTGATTGCACCCAAAGAGCGTGTTCGGGTCGAACGTCCACAACTGCCGGAAATAACCATTGGCTGATGGGTGGAAAAAACGGGATGTTGAGAAAGCGGAGTTGAAGCGCACTTGTTCGGGGGAACAGGCATCTGAGCAGGCCTTGAACAAGTTCGCACCTACAATCGCCTTCAGGATTATTGTACAGCGCCATTTTGAGTTTAAAAGTATTTCTCCGCGTTCTCTGCGTCCATTCTGCTACCTCTGTGATCCGTTTTTCTTAACCAGCCGATGCCGAATGGCGGTGAATATGTTTTAATTCGCCTCTATGTTCAGACCTCTTCAACTCTATATCGGACTGCGTTACACCCGTGCCAAGCGGCGTAACCACTTTATCTCCTTTATCTCAGCCATCTCTATGCTTGGGATTATGCTCGGGGTGGTAGCGCTGATCACTGTTTTATCGGTGATGAACGGTTTTCACAAGGAGGTGCGTGAGCGCATCCTGGGTATGGCTTCCCACGCCACCATTTCCGCTTTCGATAACAACCTTGAAGACTGGGAGGAGGCGATGAGCCTCTCGGTTAACCACCCTAATGTGATTGGCCAGGCGCCGTATGTCGAAGCCAAGACCATGCTTACCAATGGTCGTCGTGTCAGTGGTGCTCTTCTACGTGGGGTGCTTCCAGAGCAGGAGCCAAAAGTCTCGGATGTGGGTGAGCACATGAATGTCGGCTCTCTCGATCAACTGACAGCGGGCAGCTTCGATATTATTCTCGGAAAGGAGTTGGCCAATCTCCTGGGAGTTGCCGTAGGTGACAAGGTAACCGTGGTCACACCGCAGATTCGGGTGACACCGGCCGGCACTATGCCAAGGCTCAAGCGTTTTACTGTTCGCGGTATCTTCGAAGTGGGTATGGGTGAGTATGATCGTGGTGTGGCGCTGGTTCATCTCGCGGATGCGGCAAAGCTGATGCGGTTGAATGAAGGTGTCACCGGTATTCGCCTAAAACTCGATGATCTCTTTCTTGCTCCCAAGGTCTCCCGCGAACTGGCCCGTGAAATGGGCGGTGTCTACCGGGTGAGCGACTGGACCTACCAGCACCGCAACTTCTTCAGCGCGCTGCGCACCGAAAAAAGGATGATGTCCCTAATCCTCTTTCTTATTGTGGCCGTAGCCGCCTTCAATATTGTCTCCACCCTGGTGATGGTGGTGACCGACAAGCAGAGTGATATCGCCATTCTACGGACCCTCGGTGTCTCGCCCAGTAAGATTATGGGGATTTTTATGGTCCAGGGTACAGCTATCGGCTTTATCGGCACCCTCCTTGGAGTCATCGGCGGTATCCTGCTCTCTTACAATCTGGAGAGCCTGGTGGCGAGTGTTGAAGAGTTTTTTGGCGTCGATTTTCTCGATCCCAGCATCTACTACATCAGCTCGTTGCCCTCCGACCTTCATTGGGATGATGTCTCGATGATCGGTATTGGCGCCTTTTTGATCTCTCTGCTGGCGACACTCTATCCAGCCTGGCAGGCTTCACGCACACAGCCGGCGGAGGCGTTACGCTATGAGTAATTCACCGGTTCTTGAGTGTCACTCCCTTACTCGTAATTTCTCAGATGGCAAGCTCAATGTAGAGGTGCTGAAGGGTGTTGATCTGAAGGTGGAGAGGGGAGAGCGTCTCGCTATTGTTGGTAGTTCAGGCTCCGGCAAGAGCACCTTGCTGCACTGCCTCGGCGGTCTGGACCGTAGTAGTAGCGGTGAGGTGCTTGTGGAAGGGACAAATCTAAGTGCACTGGGAGAGCGTGCCCGGGGTGACCTGCGTAACCGCATGTTGGGATTTGTTTACCAATTTCATCACTTGCTGCCGGAGTTTACCGCCCTGGAGAACGTCGCCATGCCGTTATTGATTGGAAACCTGGCGGTGGATGAGGCGAGGGAAAGAGCAGAGGCGATTTTACAACGGGTGGGTTTGGGACACCGCCTTGAACACAAACCCGGTGAACTCTCCGGCGGTGAGCGGCAGCGGGCGGCGGTGGCGAGAGCCCTGGTCAACAACCCCCGTTGTGTCCTGGCCGATGAGCCTACCGGTAACCTCGATCGTAAAACCGCAGAGCAGGTGTATCAGTTGATGTTGGAGCTGAATCGGGAGATCGGCACCAGCTTTATCATTGTTACCCATGATCCGGCTCTGGCAGGCAGTATGGATCGGGTGCTGCATTTGGATGATGGGTTGTTGACCAGCGCTTGAGCCTGCGACTGAGTCTGCACAATAATTCATAAATCGGGTGTAGGAGCGAACTTGTTCGCGAAGAACGCGCCTTGGTGCCGGTCGCGAACAAGTTCGCTCCTACCGGTAGCATTTTCTCTTATAACTCAAGTTTCGGAGTTCATTAGCCCCCTCTCCCTCAGGGAGAGGGTTGGGGTGAGGGGAGTTGAAAAGCTAACGCTTTGATTCTTCTAATTTCCCTCATCCTGGCCTTCTCCCTGAGGGAGAAGGGACGGTCTATCCAAGCCTTTTACGTCATTTGAACTCCGAAACTTGAGTTATAAGCCCGTTTGAATAATAAAGCTCAGCGATTTCCTCGTCTCAATTTCCGCTCTCTGAAACGCCGTACGATATGCAGACGCCACAATCCCCGCATGATGCAGTAACCTGCTACCGCAGAGACAGAGCCGCAGATCAGGCAGCCGAGCAGTAGCGGTTGCCATATCTGAGTAAGGCTAGATTCAAACCACTCCGCCGACATCTCGAACCCTTCTGTTACCGGCGGCACACCCAGTATCGAGGTACCGACAAGGTAGCTGAAGTAGAACATGGGTGGAATGGTGATGGGGTTTGTTATCCAAACCAGGGCGACGGAGATTGGCAGGTTAACCCGTGTCGGAATGGCCGTGGCTGCAGCACCCACCATCTGGAAGGGGACCGGAATAAAGGCCCAGAAGAGACCGACGGCAAAAGCACCGGAAACAGAGCGACGATTCAGGTGCCAGAGGTTGGGATCATGCAACAGCTTGCCGAATATCCGCAGGTGCTTATGATTGCGGACCTTCTCGTGATCAGGGGCAAAACGTTTGATCAGATGCTTGGGCAATGGAGCTGTCTCTGTTCTGTACGCGCTTAACGACCGCGATATTGAAGCACAGTCACGGGTTGTTTGACCATTACAATTAGTAAGTATATACCTCTTGGCTGGAGTAAAATTAATCTAACACATTGACTATTCAAATTAAGTTCCGAATTAATATCACTTCAGACTCTTGATTCGATTAGGAATAAAAGCTGTAATTAAGTTGGGATTGCGCTAGTCTGTGAGTTGTTGCGGTCTTTGCCGGTCCGGTAACGACAATTTACTTCAGATTTTATTCAGGGTGTTGCTGTCTGCTCGGCTGACAACTCCAACAGCATCATGGAATTCAACCCAGGGAAGGGGTGTGATAGCAGGGACGTTACTTTTTACAGCAGGTGTGGTGGTGCTCCAGTGGCAGTCGGATTTACTGCCTGTGATGCTGTTGTGGTCGCTGTTACTTATCTCCATCGCAGGGCTATGGCCTTCCCGTTTGCGGTTATCCGCTTGCTTCCTCCTTGGTTTCTGCTGGGCCTCTCTTCATGGGCACTGGTCACTGGATGCACTGCTGCCGGCAGAGCTGGAGGGAAAGAGTCTTCAAGCCGTTGGTGTTGTCGCCTCCCTGCCGGTGACGGAGGGAAGGCGGACCCGGTTTGAGTTCAGGATCGAAGCGCTGGAGTTTGAGGGCAGAGTGGTCTCATCCCCCGGTCTGACCCGAATCTCCTGGTATGGGATACAATCTGAACTCCAGATGGGCGAAAGATGGCATCTTCTGCTAAGGCTGAAGCGTCCTCACGGTATGTATAACCCCGGCACCTTTGATTATCAGGGGTGGCTGTTTCAAAAGGGTATCCATGCTACCGGCTATGTGCGTCAGGACGCCGCTAACCAGCAACTAAACAGTGACATAGAACGTACACTGTTTGATAGCTGGCGCTTGTCTATTAGGGATATGCTTGAAAAATCGATGATCTCCGGCTCGGGAGAGGGGTTGCTGCGAGCGTTGGTGATCGGTGACCGTGAGGGTATCACCCACCAACAGTGGGAGGTTTTTCGACGAAGTGGAACCAACCACCTGATGGCTATCTCCGGCCTGCATATCGGTATTGTCGCCGGCTGGGTAATGCTGCTGGGAGGGCGCCTGTGGCGTCTTTCGCCCAGACTCTGCCTTATGTTGGCCGCCCCACGTGCGGCGGCAATTATGGCACTGCTTGCAGCACTTCTCTATGCCGGCCTTGCCGGTTTTGCCATCCCTGCGCTACGTGCTCTGGTGATGTTGCTAGTGGTTCTCGGTGGAGTAATTGCGGCGCGCCCTGTCCAACCTTTCAGGGGCCTCTGTTGGGCTTTGTTGGTGATTCTCCTGTTTGACCCCGTGGCCGTGCTCTCTGCCGGGTTCTGGTTATCATTTGGTGCGGTGGCGGTGATTCTCGGCGGTATCGGCGGCAGAATTTCTCTCTCTAAAAGCTCACTGTATACCCTGTTTCGCATACAGTGGTTGGTGACTCTTGGATTGGCTCCTGTGTTGCTGGTGTGGGATTTTGGTGTTTCACCAATAGCACCGCTGGTGAATCTGTTGGCAGTACCTCTCTTCTCTCTGCTGTTGGTACCCCTCGCACTCTTTTCCACGCTGCTGTCACTGGTTGTGCCGGTGGTGGGGTATCCGCTACTACTTATCACCGGACAGCTCCTTCAGTACGCCGCGTCGGCACTTGAGTCGGTGGCTAATGCACCGTTCGATATGCTTATTGCACCCAGTCTTCCTGTCTGGTGCTGGATAGCGGCGGTAGTGGCCGTTGTTCTGGCGCTGTTGCCGCGAGGTGTGCCGGGGCGATGGCTGGGGATGCTGCTGGTAGTTCCTCTGGTTACGCACAAACCTGTCCCACTATCACAGGGAGAGGTGGAATTGACGCTGTTGGATGTGGGGCAGGGGCTCTCGGTTGTCATACGGACAAGTGAACATACGTTGCTCTACGACGCCGGTCCCGGTTTTCCCAGTGGCTTCAATACCGGAGATGCAGTGGTGGTGCCCTACCTGAGGCAGTTAGGTGTCACCTCTCTGGATAAGGTGCTGGTGAGTAATGGTGACATGGATCATAGCGGAGGGCTTGGTGCTGTTCTCAAACAGTTGCCGGTATCTGAGATAGTGGGCGGTGAGCCGGAACGTCTCGGTATCGATGGTGTAGCACCCTGCAAGGCAGGCGATCGGTGGCGCTGGGACGGAGTCGATTTTAGAATTCTTCACCCTGCCAGGGAGGTATATTGGGAGGGGAACAACGCCTCCTGCGTACTCTTGATAGAGAGTGGAGGTGAGCGGATGTTGCTGACCGGCGATATTGAGAGGGAAGTGGAAGCGGCACTGGTAGCCACCGTTCCCGAGCAGATTGATGCTGATCTGGTAGTGATACCTCATCACGGCAGCCTTACCTCTTCAAGTAAGCCATTTATTGAGGCCGTTTCCGCTGATCTTGCGCTGGTTTCCAGTGGCTACAGAAACAGATACCATTTCCCAAAAAAGGAGGTGGTGACGCGTTGGAGAAGCAGTGGAAGCCGAGTTTTCAATACCGCCGAGAGCGGTGCTCTGACACTACGCATGGGTAAGGATGGGGGCATAAGGGAAGTTGTTGCCTACCGAAATTCGGCTCGGCGTTATTGGATGAATTCCTCACCCCCTCTGCGATAGAAGTAACAGACTCCCCACTGTTGATGCAGTATGATATCTTCCATATTCACAGGGGCGTGGCTACTCCGCCTCCCACCTTTTTTATTGTCCGCTTAAGGAAGTGCCGAGTGTTTGAGTTGGTTAAAGCCGGTGGCTGGTTGATGCTGCCAATTATCGTATGCTCCATCGCATCCATGGCCATTATCATTGAACGGTTATGGTCCCTCCGCCGTCAGCGCGTGGTGCCGGATAATCTGGTGGCCCAGGTTTGGCAGACCCACAACCGTGGAAAGCTGACCAATGCTCACATTGCCACGGTGAAAGAGGGTTCCCCTCTGGGACGTATGTTGGCGGCAGGGCTGGTCAATCGACTCCACAGCCGCGAGGTGATGAAAGAGGCGATTGAAGAGGTGGGGCGCCAGGTGGTTCATGAGCTGGAACGTTACCTCAACACCCTCGGTACCATCGCCTCTATCAGCCCACTACTCGGGCTACTGGGCACCGTTATCGGTATGATCAAGGTGTTCTCCGCCATTATGGTCGCCGGTGTCGGTAATCCGGCTGTGCTTGCCGGTGGTATCTCCGAGGCGCTGATTACCACCGCCGCCGGTTTGTCGGTTGCCATTCCCACTCTGATGTTCCACCGTTATCTTGTCGGCAGTGTTGATCGCCTTGTCATTATCATGGAGGAAGAGGCACTAAAAATGGTCGAGGTGATGCAGGGCGAGCGGGAACGGGAAACCGTCTGACCATGAATCTGCGTCCCAACCGTAAGGAGATGCCGGAGCTGAATCTGACACCGTTGATCGATGTCGTTTTCCTGCTGCTTATCTTCTTTATGGTCTCCACCACCTTTGACAAGGATGCCCGCATCAAGGTTGAGCTGCCTGAGGCCGCTACCCAGGATGAGAAAGTAAAGGACGAGAAGACACTTGATATTGTGGTGGACAGCACAGGTCGCTTCTACGTTAACAAGCGTGAAGTGATAAATACCAAGCTCAATACCCTAAAGAGTGCCATCGAAAAAGCCGCTGGGGTACGTAGAGACCTACCGGTGATTATCAATGCCGATGCAAGAGCTACTCACCAGTCGGTGATCAAGGTGATGGATGCGGCGAGCCAGCTCGGCTTTGTCCATATGACCTTTGCCGCCAAACAGCCGGTTGAGAAAAAGTGATCAAGCGGTGAAGCGGCTGGATTACTACTGGTATTCCAGAAATGGAACCGCACTGCTGTTACTCCCTCTCTCCTGGATTTTTTGCCTTATCTCCTGGCTGCGTCGTCTCGCATACAGGCTCAGACTGCTTCCTGTCCATAAATCACCCGTGCCGGTAATCGTAGTCGGTAATATCACTGTTGGTGGCACAGGCAAGACACCGTTGGTGATCTGGCTTGCAGACCACCTCCGGCAGCAGGGCTTTCGTCCCGGTATTATTTCAAGAGGCTACGGAGGGAATGCTGAAAGTTGGCCGCAAACTGTCGAAGGTGACAGTGATCCCTCTCTTGTGGGGGATGAGCCGGTGATGATAGCTCACCGTACCGGCTGTCCAATGTGGGTCGGCCCCGACCGCCCGGCGGCGGCGAGAGCACTATTGCAGGCGACAGAGTGCGATATCATTATCTCCGATGATGGCCTTCAGCATTACGCTCTTGGTCGGGATATAGAGATTGCGGTTGTCGATGGAAAGCGACTGTTAGGTAACGGTTTCTGCCTGCCCGCGGGACCACTTAGGGAGAGTGAGGCGCGACTCGACAAGGTGGATATCTTGGTGGTTAATGACGGTGAGTGGAGGGATGGGCATCAGATGACGCTTGAGGGTGGCAGAATGATCAACCTCAAAGATCCCTCCCTCACTTCGGATCTTGCCGCATTTTCCGGTTACGAAGTGCATGGTATTGCCGGTATTGGTCATCCTCGGCGCTTTTTCGATACACTACGCCGTTACGGACTGAAGGTAATAGAGCACCCTTTTGACGACCACCACCAATACTCCGCCCAGGAGATAACGCCGGGGGATGAACTGTCGGTGGTGATGACGGAGAAGGATGCGGTTAAGTGCGGTGTGTTTGCCCAAGAGCATCACTGGTACCTGGAGGTGGATGCAAAGCTGGGTTGGAAGTTTTCCCGACAGCTGGATGGCCTGTTAGCGTCCTGCAATGCACGCCCTGCCGGTGTTACTGAAGCGGAATCGTAAAATACGATTTCATGATTTTCAAAGAGCACTAACTCAATTGAGAGAAATGAAAGATGGATAAAAAACTCCTGGATATCCTGGTCTGCCCTCTGTGCAAGGGTAAGCTGGTCTATGTGAAGAGCAACAGCGAATTGATCTGCAAGGTGGATCGACTGGCCTATCCCATTCGTGATGACATCCCTGTGATGTTGGAGAATGAGGCTCGGTCACTGCCTGCTGATGAAGAGGTACCTGAGGGGTGAACCCCAAGTTCAAGGTAGTTATCCCCGCCCGCTACGCTTCCACCCGTCTACCGGGAAAGCCTCTTCTGGATATTGCCGGTCGTCCAATGATTGAGCACGTCTACCAACGTGCGGTCGAGTCAGGTGCTGAAGAGGTGGTTATCGCCACCGATGATGAACGTATTGCCGAATGTGTCGAAGGATTCGGCGGTGAGTTCTGTATCACCTCATCCAGCCACCGCAGCGGTACCGACCGCATAGCCGAAGTGGTAAAGAAATTTGCCTGGGCGGATGAGACTATCGTCGTTAATCTGCAAGGGGATGAACCCTGTATGCCTGCAGAACTTCTAACCCAGGTGGCGCGGGATATGGATACCCATGCCGATGCGGTGATCACTACCTTGTCGGCGCCGTTGACCGATAAGGAGCGGCTGTTCGATCCCAATGTGGTAAAGGTGGTGATCGATGCAGAAGGTTATGCACTTTACTTCAGTCGCGCACCCGTACCCTGGCACCGGGATGAGTTTGTTCATAAAGAGAGGCCGTTACCGGAGGAGACCGGGTTTTCCCGCCATATCGGCCTCTATGCCTACCGTGCCGGATTTCTCGAAGAGTATATCCACTGGCCACCGGCACCTCTGGAGTTGGCGGAGTCGCTGGAGCAATTACGGGTGTTGTGGCACGGTAAGCGCATCCATGTCAGCGAAGCCCATGTGGAACCTGGGCATGGTGTCGATACTGAAGATGATCTTCATGAAGCCCAACTGGCCCTCGCCGGGAGATAGTAATACAACGGCTTGTGTCTGAGTCAGATAATCCGAACTAGGAGCTAGCACGTTGTCAGAGGCCATAAAACTACCCGAAACCTGCCATCTCTTTTTCATTGATAGTCAGGGCCTGCTATTTCGAGAATCGAGTCAGCAGCTGTTTGGCCTGAATACACTGGCCACCTTTTTTTGGTGCTGCCTGGAGGAGAATCCATCGACCGATGAGGTAGTGAGGCGGGTTACGGAGACATTCTCCTTGCCGGCCGAGAAAGCACGATCTCTGCTCAATAAGAGCATAGATGACTGGCGCTCAATAGGTGTTCTTGATGGTGGTGATCCTCCCCCTCCTGCCACCACTCCTGAGTCCACTTTTCTGACGATGGTGGATGCTGTTCCCCCGTTTGTTGAGCGCAGCTGGTCCCAAGTCCGTCACTACTGTCTGCTTGATCGCAGGGTATCAGTCGCCATGGAGAGTGATGAGTTTGATGCGCCGATTACGGCGGTTATCGGTCACCTCGAAATGGATACGTCGACAGATACCATTAGCCAGGCTGGTCACTCTACAGGTGAGATACATATCACTGTCGATGGTGATGACATCATAATCTACCGTAATCGTGTAGCAGTGGCCCACTTCAGTGATGCCAGTGCCATTGCCCCCACGGTAAAGAGCACTCTACTGCAGGAGGCGATCGACAGCTATGATTACCTCTTCTATTTCCACTCCGGTGTGCTCTCTAATGGTCAGGAGTTGGTTATGCTGCCGGGAGAGGCCGGGGCAGGGAAGTCCACTCTGACTGCGGGTTTGGCAAATGCCGGCATGACCTACTACACCGATGAGGTGGCTCTGCTCTCTACAGAAAGCCATAGCCTCAGGCCATTTCCTATCGCGCTGTGCAGTAAATCCACTGCTTGGCCGGTGGCATCAACCCTCTTTCCCGGTTTCGACCAGTTACCCTCCTTTATCCGCCTGGATGGTAAGTGTGTGCGTTACACGCCGCCGGAGGTCGATCCTTTTGATCCTGACTATGATCGCCCGTTGCCAGTGCGTCATCTGGTATTTCCAAAGTACAGCCCTGATACATCCACCCGACTTACTCCGGTGGATCGTGTCACTGCTCTACAGCGACTGATGGTTGAGTGTCTGGCAATCAAAAGGCCATTGGTTAAGGATGACGTCGAATGGCTGGTGGAGTGGATCAAAGGGATTGAGTGTTATGAACTGCCCAACAATTCACTGGATGAAGCGGTAAAAAGCGTGGTTGGCCTGGTGGGTTAGTGCTGTCTATTTCTTGCCTGTTTGATAAGCGTACTGGTGCGCTTGATCAACTGCCGGCTGTCATAAGTTGCAAAGGGGAGTAGTCCGGAGCGGTTCCATTTCTCTTTGTCAGTCAAAAATGTCACGGCGGCCCCTCCACTCAGCAACAGTGTCCGTTCTGCCAAAGATGAATATGACATTCTCCTAACCAGATGCTTGATCAATCTGGCGCGTAGTGTGCCGACACCCAACAGTGTTCTCACATTCTCCGGTAACGGATGTTGGGTGGTCATACTGGTTGCAAGCAGTGCAGCATACACTTGGTTATGGCACTGGTACTGTTTTACTTTTGTAGCCAGACGTTTCCAGTCCATGTCGGGATAGAAACGCAGTAGCTCAACAATGGCGTAGATCGCCTTGAGGTGGAAAAAACGTTTGCGCCCGCTGTTGGTGCAGGCAAAGATCAGCATGTCTTCAGGGCACATCACATGGAATTTGCTGCCGAAGAGTTCAATCTCCCTTGCATCGGACCAGATGACATCATAATCGACTGACAGCGTCTGGCTGATATCGAGGTCGTGGTGTTGGCCAAAATTTATCTCAAACGGCTCTTGTCGGTTGAAACGATAGATAAGCTTTAGCTGCTCTTTGGGAAACTCCTCTCTTCTTGCCTTGGTCATTAGGTCGATATCGGCAGACTGAGTGGCTACAGGGTCACTATGAACCACGGTATCGTGGGCGATTCCCTTTAGCAGCATCACCTCATTGCCACCGGTATGAAGAGCAAGCAGCGCATCTTTCAGGAGTAGCTGACGCCGTTGGTACTCTTTCTCTGATGCAAGGCGACAGCGGTGTAGAAGGTCGAGGATTTCGTCGGGAACCTGTAGACCCATCCCGGCACACTGTTTCAGGTTGGTGTAGATTAGAGGGGCAACGCCTTGTGACCAGGCGATATTCAGGATTACCTCCCAAACGAGGGGCTCGTCCCTGAATTGGTTTACTATCTCTTCCGCCTGTTGATCAGTTTGTTCTTCTCTCAGACAGGCAAACAATAGCTGCTCTTCAGGTTGTAGATCAGTCATCATCCTCAAGGGCATACAGAGTCTCTTTTTGTGCAACCAGCCAGACATAAATAACCCGCCACTTGGGCGGGTAGGGAACATAGCCATGCTATGAGATCTAGTCAGTATTTAAAGCGTATAGCACTCTGCAGTGCTTGCTATTAGTGTGTCAGATGAGTAATTGGTTTATTACACATTATCACTATAGAAAGTTACTGCTTTAGCTGGTTTGGTGGTAGCGGTAAGTACTACCGCAGTTACTGGTGCTACCACAGCAACCTTACCAGCCTGTTCAAGAAATTTACGACGTGATTTATCTACTTTTTTCTTTTCCATCTTTTACTGTTCTCCATCGCTGATCGCCATGGAAGGCTGAAAGCCGAGGCGATTAGTCCCCGATAGGCGTAGGCGCGGTTGTATGGCCGGAATTGCGACCGGCAGGGAGCGATGTAGGGCATACAAGGAGTGCATCCGAAACGCCGTAGAGTCATTGCGGGAGTCATGATGGAGTAGTGCACAAGCAGCTTTGCTGCAATGTGCAATACGGAATCGTGACGTACGCAGGACGGTCGGGGCATAACGGCTGTCGCGTAGGCGAGTCGATTTTGGAGACTTGGATGTCCCAAAATCTTTCACGAGGTAGCGACACGCTTGTGAATTGGCGGTAGTATTTAATGTGAGGCTGGAGGCTATCAGAAGTGTGAAATTACACCTCCTCTCTTTACTATTTGGTGTCGCCTGGGCCTGGGCCGTAAAAAGTCTGAGCCTGTGTTGGCTTGGTAGTCGCTGTAAGAACTACAGCTGAAACCGGTGCCACTACCGCAACCTTACCTGCCTGCTCAAGAAATTTGCGACGTGATTTATCAACATTTTTCTTTTCCATCTTTCACTATTCTCCGCATTGGGAAGTTGGTTTGATACCAACATGAAAAGATCAGTTATTTGCAGTGTAGAAAACTATCACCTATCTATTTGATTTAGCAAGGGAATAAGAATCCTGCTTTTCAGGCGCCATTTGATGATCGGCTCTGCCTAAAGCAGACAAGCAATAAAAAACCCGCCACTTGGGCGGGTGAAAAGCTTGTTTATAGATAGAGAAGTTGGCAGCCGAGGTGTACGGCACTCTAGCGGGCCCAATGTTATTGTGTAGAGTGATTTATCAATTAAATATCATTAACGAGGAGCATACTGAGCTGTAGCCTGGGCCGGCTTAGACGTAGCCGTAAGGATGACCGCTGTAACCGGTGCTACTACAGCTACCTTACCGGCCTGCTCAAGAAATTTACGACGTGATTTATCAACTTTCTTCTTTTCCATCTCTCACTATTCTCCACATTGGGAAGTTGGTTGAATGCAAATATATAAAAAATCAGGCAGTTGCACTATCGAAAAATATCATCAACACGCTTGATTTAGCAAGGGATGTAAAATCCTTGTTATTCAGGGTGGCCTAAATGAGAAGAGTGAAATCCCTATCTGCGTCTTAATTCAGCCGCACTTGTTTGCAAGCACCTCAAGCAACTCTTCTGAAAATGACTCGGGGTCATCACCAAATAGTGGGACTAGTAGATTCTCCGGCCCCCGGCGCAGGGCTTGACCGTACTGATCCGTCTGAATTGGTCCGTCTTGGCTGGTATCTGCCAGCACCAGGTTTCCCTCATCGGCCAGTACCTCTATCAATACCCAGGTTTGTCCAAGGTAGCGGAAGCGGTTGCCGATCAGTGGGCGTATACGGTCGATGAACAGTTGGTTATCCAAGAGTACTACCTGTAATTAATCTAAATGGTTGTGTACAAAACTACTGTTCCACAGTAGCAACTTCTTGTAGGAGCGGCTTTAGCCGCGATGAACGCCGCACATTCTCTACCATATGGCACGATGCCGGCTTTATACCATTGCCTGGAATCAAATGCAGTCAGAGCACCATAGGCGTGGAACAGTGAGATAGTACAGAGCCACTTTAATCTATAACGATGGGTGGCGCTGAGTGACTACTCAATCACCACTTTTAGGGGCTGCATCTCTTTGTAGAGGATGATGCTTGGCTTCTTTTTGGAAAAGGTAACGATGCGGGTACCCGATGGATAGCAGAAGTGGTTGGAGAGGAATAGATACAGTTCATCCTGGCTGAGGAGAAATGCCTTCAACTGTTTCATGCTCTTTCTGTCGATTTCGTCAGCCAAATTAAAACTGACGTCGTCTACCTTCACGGTGCCATCGCTCAGTATCAGTTCGGGAGTCCTTTCATGTCGTCCGAGGAGAGCATGGTAGAGTTTTCGCCATAGCCTTGGTGCCAGGGCCATGCCAATCTGACCATCTCCGAAAAGCCAGCAGATCTCACGTGCTTCATCATAGGTGGCGTCGTGTTCACCAAAAGACAGACACCATCCATGGTAGTAGGCGTTGTAGCGTTTGATCAATACGTTATCGGACATACTTATAAAGATAGCAGAGAGGTCAAGCTCCAGCACTCATCCCAGTGGCATTAAAAAACGTCTTTATATTAGGTCATTTAAAAACAATAACATAGAGCTATTTTGTCATGTTATTACAAATGTCTCACGAGAGGTGAAATATCAAGGAACTAAAAAGCGTCTATTCTTTGTATCAGAAAGAGTTGATTCGAAATACTGACCATTTGAGCCTAACTAAAGTCACCCATGATTGATTCATATAGGTCCGTTGGAGGGAGTAAGTTGAACAGAGTTGCGATTATTGGGGCCGGTAGGATCGGTGCATCAATTGCGAAATTGCTGCATCAAACAGGGGATTACGCAGTTCTTCTGGCCGACAGAACCTCGCATGCTCTGGAGAGTAGCGGGCTGCCGGCAGGTGTGAAAACCCGACTGCTGGATATCGGTGACAGCGATCAGTTGCTGACACTGCTGAGTGAATATCAGGCAGTGGTGTCGGCCTGTAACTTCGATGCAAGCCCCCTTATCGCCTCGGCAGCGGCGGAGGTGGGGATCAGCTATTTCGACCTTACTGAAGATGTGGCCACTGCCGATTTGATCAATGAGATCGCCACCGCAAACGCCAGGCCAGGTCAGGTATTTGTCCCTCAGTGCGGCCTTGCGCCTGGCTTTATAGGTATCCTCGGCCACCATGTGGGTAAACAGTTCGATCAACTGGAGAGTTTAAAACTGCGGGTGGGTGCGCTGCCGGAGTTTCCCTCAAACACCCTGATGTACAATCTGATCTGGTCAACCCAGGGGCTGATCAATGAGTACTGTAACCCCTGTCAGGCAATTCGTGGTGGTGAGCGTGTCGAGCTTACTCCGTTGGAAGGGCTTGAGACCTTTTCCCTTGATGGCATGGCCTATGAGGCATTCAACACCTCAGGTGGGTTGGGTACACTTTGCCAGACCCTTGATGGCAAGGTGGAAGATCTAACCTACAAAACCATCCGCTACAAAGGCCATCAGTACTTGATGAACTTCCTTATCAATAGTCTGAAACTGGGGCAGCGCCGTACCCTACTAAAGCAGATTTTTGAAAATGCGGTAGCCGCCACCAAGCAGGATGTCGTTCTGATCATGGTGACGGCCACCGGTATGGTGGACGGAAAGTTCATGCAGATAACCGACAGCCGTAAGATCTATCACGATTGTATTGATGGAGAGCATTGGGGTGCGATACAGATCACCACTGCATCTTCACTCTGTGCGGTACTGGACCTCTTTTTTCAGGGCGAGTTGCCGAACCAGGGCTACGTGCGCCAGGAGCAGATAGATTTCAATGATCTGATCGACAACCGCTTTGCTGGTTGTTTTGTTAACAAGTCACGGATCTGAGGATGGAACGATGGGGTAGATATTCCATAGGCATATTTTGTATAAGCACTTATCACTTAGGCCTGTAAGGATATCTTTCTGAAAGTAGGTGGATGAAAATGGATAATCGGATTCTCTCTGCGCTGGATATCAGTGTGACGGCAAAAGGGCACTTTCCTTCTCTGCTTCAAGGCGGTAATTGCGAGGAGGGGGAGGGAGAGTCTCATGAGGTATTCTCTCCATGTGACGGTGCATCTCTAGGTCTATTCAACCTGCTCTCAGAGGCTCAGGTTTCGGATGCGATTGTCCGAGCCCGGGAGGCTTTTCTCAAGCAGCGTCTGATACCGGCACCTCGGCGGGGTGAGTTTGTTCGTGAACTGGGCAATGAATTCAGGGCCAACAAACAGCAACTTGCGGAGCTTATCACCCTGGAGTGCGGCAAGATTCTTCAGGAGTCGTTGGGTGAGGTGCAGGAGGTGATTGATATCTGCGATCTTGCCGTCGGCCTTTCACGGCAACTTCACGGCCTCACCATTGCCAGTGAGCGTCCAGAGCACCGTATGATGGAGCAGTGGCACCCTCTGGGACCGATAGCGGTAATCAGTGCTTTTAATTTTCCGATGGCGGTGTGGGCCTGGAATGCCACCCTTGCCATTGTCTGTGGCAATACGCTGCTATGGAAACCGTCTGAGAAAGCCCCCCTCTGTGCACTTGCCTGTCAGCAACTGGTCAACCGTGTCCTGACGCGGTTTGCAGAGTTTCCTCGAGACCTTTCCGCTGTGCTGGTTGGCGACCGCCGTACGGGAGAGCAGTTGAGCCACTGCCGAGAGATTCCCTTAGTCTCCGCCACGGGTTCAGTGGCCATGGGGCGCAAGGTGGGTGCGTCGGTAGGTAGTAGGCTGGGGCGTTCACTCCTTGAGTTGGGTGGTAATAACGGCATGATTGTCACCCCGTCAGCCAACCTGGAGTTGGCGTTGCGCGCTATCGTCTTTTCCGCCGTCGGTACCTGTGGTCAACGCTGCACCAGCCTGCGGCGGGTGATCGCACAGCAAGAGATAATTGGGCCCCTGGAACAGCGACTATTGGCGAGTTATGACACCCTACCCATCGGAGACCCTTTTGATTCGGTAACTCTGGTTGGGCCACTGATAGATGGTCTCGCTTACAAACAGATGCAACGGGCCTTGGTCGATGCAGAAGCAGAGGGAGGTAAACTGCTGTGTGGTGGTGAGCGGGTGACTGTTTCAGGCGGGGAGGGTGGTTTCTACGTGAAGCCGGCAATTATTCGCATCGGTCCCGAAGCTGAGATAGTAAAAGAAGAGACCTTTGCGCCGATTCTCTACCTCATTCCCTATAGCGACTTTGAGGAGGCGATCCGGATTCACAATAATGTTCCCCAGGGGCTCTCTTCGGCGATCTTTACCGATGATCTGAAAGAGTCGGAACATTTTCTCTCAGTTACAGGCTCCGACTGCGGCCTTGCCAATGTCAATATCGGTACCTCGGGGGCGGAGATTGGCGGTGCATTTGGCGGTGAAAAGGATACCGGTGGCGGTAGAGAGTCGGGGAGTGACGCATGGAAAAACTACATGCGCCGGGCGACCAACACCATCAACTATGGCGATGATATTCCACTGGCACAGGGGATTGATTTCGGTACCTGATACAGCACCCCTCTTGTCACGAAAAATCCCTGGATGGGGGAGGGGCCGGGGTTGGAATGGGATGGACAGATAAAGTAGTATACAACCTATAAGTCACCCGATTGTAAAACTGAAAATATGAGAAAAATCAAAGTATTATTTGTTTGTATGGGCAATATCTAAGAATCCCTGAGTTATAGTCAAATCTGGTGTTTAACCAGTTGAATCAAGCGGCGACCTGATCGACTCCTGTTACCTCAACACCATCTTTAAATTTGATTCCGGTTATCACCTTCGCCAGGTAACCGAAACCCCGTAATCGTCTCCACTTCTTCTCGGCACACAGGCCGAGTTTGAACATCATGTGTAGCATGCCGTCACGCGATAGGCAGCCCTTGGAACGCTTGGTTCGATGGCGGATTGTCCCGAAGGTTGATTCAATCGGATTGCTGGTCCGAATGCTCTGCCAGTGCTGTGCCGGAAAGTGATAGAAAGCCATCAGTTCCTCTCGGTCTTTGTGCAGACAGATGGCAGCCTTCGGATACTTCGGCTCATACGTTTTGATAAACAGATCAAAGGCCTTTTCCGCATCGGCCTGAGTCTCCGCCTGCCAGATGTTATGCAGTGCCTGCTTCGCTTTCGGCTGAGCTGTCTTTGGCAGGCAGTTCAGCACGTTCATGGTCTTGTGCATCCAGCAGCGCTGCTGGCGCGTCTCAGGATATACTTCCTCCAGCGCAGCCCAGAAGCCCATGGCACCGTCACCGATCGCCAATTTGGGCGGGTTCAGTCCGCGTGACTTCAGCTTCAACAGTACCTCCCGCCAGCTCTGCGTGGACTCCCGCACACCATCCTCAATTGCCAGAAAATGCTTCTCACCACGCTCATTCACACCGATCACCACCAGGGCACACAGCTTCGTCTGCTCTGCTCTCAGTCCGCTGTAGACACCGTCTGTCCACACATACACCCAATGCTCCTTATCCAGGCGCTCCTCACACCAGCTCCGATATTCTTCTGCCCAGACCTGCTTCAGACGCGATACCGTGCTGGCCGACAAGCCTGTTGCATCCGGACCCACCAGCACTTTCAGGGCCTCACCCATCTCACCACTGGAAATCCCCTTCAGGTAGAGCCACGGCAACGCCGCTTCCAGTGACTTCGTCTTGCGTACATACGGCGGTACCAGAGCTGATCGGAACGTCACCGGCTCGCCGGTCTTCGCTCGAACTTTGGGGATCTCGACCGTGACCGGCCCCAATCCTGTCTGCAGTTTACGAGCTGGCAGATGACCATTACGCACCACACCCGCCTTGCCATCCTCTGTCCGTCGCTCGGTGTGCTCCGCCAACAGCTCCAGCAGCTCTGCCTCTACCGCCTGGTAGATCAACTGCTCTGCACCGCTTCTCAGCAACTCTGTCAGCGGATCGATAATCGTATCTCGACCTGCCAGCTTAACAACGTTATTCTTACTCATGGTGGCGTATCTCCAATGGTTGTTTTGATGTCTCGCAACAACAAATCAACCAGATACGCCGCCCTTTTTCAACTACTCAAACACCAGATTCAGTTATAACTCCTAGGGGATGTGGGGCATCTTAAAGCTGAAGGAGGTGAGTGGAATCCTGAGTGGACTAAATTGTTCGGAGTACCAAAAGAAACTGGCGTTCTACTTGATTTGCGTCTGTCTGGGAATGACTGGAATCTTGTTAATGTTTAATGTCAGCAATTTGGAAATAGGTATTACAGTTTCAATAACGGATGAGTGTATCGAAGTATTTAAGAATAATAGAAGAAATAGTAAGTCTAATGAAAGGGGAGGGCTGCTGTTCTCCAGTCCTGTAGTTAGTGATTGTGTTGAGGTATCAAGCGTGTCGGAACCTACGAAGAAAGATAAGTCAGGTAAGTATTACTTTTACCCGGATCCTGCGTCTTCGCAGCAAGAAATAGATCGTCAATTTGCTCGCCAGCTTGCTTACGTCGGAGATTGGCACACACACCCAAGTGACATTCCAAAACCATCCCCAAAAGACGTTGTCACTATCAAAAAGGTATTTAATGAGTCATCACACAACTTAAATTATGTTTTAATGATAATCATCGGTACTAGTAATGATTTTCGGAATAATTATTACTGCCTTACGGATGGTGATGAAGTATACGAACTGCGAGTTCATAATGTTGTCGCATGAGTGTGTGCGAAGAGAGGCCGTCTCATAAAGTGACTTCTCTTATTTCTACCAAGTCAAAAACATTGCGAATTTGATGCTTCCCTGCATACACCTCAATTCCAATATTTTCTTGTAAGTTCTCCGCTCCCCATTCTTTTGTGAAATCTATCTCATTTCCTTTATCATCTAGATTTCTGGTTATTAGAACAATAGAACCGCCTGCCCCCGATTTTCTTAAAACCTTAATAGCCTTTTCGCACAACTCTTTGCTTTTTGATGTTATGTTATTTTGATTCATTACACTCTCCTGTCTTTTGGTTGTCTAATGGGTACTTAAATTTGAAGTAGAACGTTTTGCCAATGATTTTTCTTGGCTAATTACTTTTGATAGATCACATTTATTAGATTGAGTTAATGATGACGTGATTCGTGCAAGTAGCTTTTCGAGCATGCAAAGATAGTATCCTTTATGCCTTGTTGGTTTTCTGACAACTCCTTGGTTTTCAAGGCTTCGATGATCAATTTGTTGATCAATCCCTGAATTCTTTAACTCTGTGTTTACACGTTCAGCCCATCTTCTTCTCCATTCCATGATGTTTTCCTTGTTGTTCCAATCTCTGTTTTTATTTCCAAAACTGTTGCCAGATAATTCTCTCATCGTGAGCATTACGTGAACATGAGGGTTATTGGATTCCATATCATGAAAGCAGATATCCGCAATCATTCCGAGCCTTACAAAGTCTGTTGAAACATAGCTTTTAACTAACTGAACATTCTGTGAGAGAGTTAGTTCTTTAGGTAAAGCTATATTTATTTCTCTGCATAACTGAGCATCATTTCTCCTTTCCATGGATTCAACCTTATTCCACAGTGATGAGCGTTCAAGAACCCATGAAGGAGCATTCTTGGGCGCAATGATTCCATGTGTTTCTACACCTTTCCTACTGGTGAAATCATGTGTTATCCCTGTTCTATTATCTTTAAGCCTTGCCCCTGATCGGTATGCCGCGGCCGCTACTGAACTTTGTCCTTTAGAACGAGTAATTATTTGAAAGGAGTTGTGATAAATAGCCATTTGTTGTCCTGTCCTCCCAAAGCTTCCCATGTACAGAAATGGACCCCAATTTTCGGACAGCCGCTTAAGTGTATTCTGCCTCTCTGATTATGCTGCTTCCGGCAACATGATTTCACCAAAATATGCCTGATCCGGGGTTTTTCCCAAGCTCTGGTGTTTCCGTTCCGAATTGTAAAACTTCAAGTAGTCGCCAATTCCGGAACGTGCTTCATTCACAGACTCATAGGCCCGCAGATAGACCTCTTCATATTTGACGCTACGCCAAAGCCGCTCAATGAAGACATTGTCCACCCAACGCCCCTTGCCGTCCATACTGATCTTTACCCCTGACGCCTTCAGTACGCTCGTAAATGCCTCACTTGTGAATTGTGCTCCTTGATCTGTGTTGAATATCTCTGGTGCACCATAACGTCTAATAGCTTCCTCCAGTGCATCAACACAAAAGTCACTCTCCATCGTGTTGGAAAGACGCCAGCTCAATACTCTGCGACTATACCAGTCCATAATTGCCACCAGATAAACAAAACCTCTGGCCATCGGAATATAGGTAATGTCACTGCAGTAAACCTGGCCTGGGCGATTGATATCCAACCCCTTCAACAGGTAGGGGTAGATCTTGTGTCCCTTGCCTGGCCGGCTGGTACCCTTCTTGGGATATAAGGCCGTTACCCCCATTTGGCGCATCAACCGCTGTACACGTTTGCGGTTGATATCGTAACCCTCTTCCCATAGCCAATCACGAATCCGGCGGCTGCCATAGAAGGGGCGCTTCAGGTGCATCTCATCAATGCGGTGCATCAGCTTCAGGTCTTCGTCTGACACGCCCTTGGGCTGATAGTAAACAGAAGACCGATTCAGTGACAGCAACTGGCATTGACGGGTTGCAGGCAAAGTATGCTGCCGATCGATCATCCCTTTCCTTTCGGACCGTGAATCCTTTCCAGTCCTTGTTCTAAAAAATCCCGTTCCATAGTTAGCTGACCAATCTTGGCGTGCAGCTCTTTGATCTTGTGCTCACTCTCCTCGGCCTGTTTCTCAGAGCGACCAAATACCTGATCGGCATTGCCCATCAGTTGACGCCTCCACTCGGTGATCTGATTGGGATGAACATCAAACTGTTCAGCCAGTTCTGCCATAGTTTTATCACCCTTCAAGGCTGCCACAGCTACCTTGGCCTTGAAGTTTGATGAATGGTTTCTACGTTTTCTTCTCATCTTCTGCTCCTGTCTCTCGGACAATAGTGTTGCAGAAGACACTTAAACTTTCCTTATCCCTGTCCGACTACTGGGGTCCACCACTTACCACTAGGTCGCACACGTTGGTCACAATGTATAAGTGCGCTCTTAGCTATCGCAAGAGCACTAATTAACAATACAAAATCATCAAAAATGATTAACTTTTTCACATGCTTTGACTGCGCACGAAAACAATAATAGACTTTAATTTAATGCTGTCAAATCAATATTTTACAGCGAATAAGTGCGAACAAGTACGGAGTTGATAATGAATTTAGATAAACTAAAAGAGAGAAAAGACCAGCTTGAAGCTCGTATCAAAAATCATGAAAATCGTTTAAAGGAAAACGAAAGAAAAGCCAGAACTCGCAGACTGATAATCTGGGGTACTGTCATGGAAAAAGCTATCCAGAACGGTCAAATGGACACAGAAAGATGGAAGAGATGGTGTGAACATTACACCTCAGATAGAGACAGAAAAGTTGCTACAAATTATTAATTATAGTGCTCACTCCTCACTCTCTTTAGAGAGTGAGGAGTGAGCACTTTTTTCATAAATACAACCTTATATGCCGGCGGACTCCGCAACGCGCATGATATTATTTGTAACTAAGAAATTATTTAAAACGATAATGTCTTTGTTATCAATTAAGTTATCAAGCGACCTATTTATGTTGAAACGTTTCTTCTCTGGATGTAATGCTAGTATTGAACTCACAAACTCTTCGCGGCCAATGCCAATTTGACCCCAGTTTTTTCCTAAAAGTTCCTTAATACACATATCCATTAAAGCATCCATAATTAATTTTTGTAAATTCTTATGAGGTCCTTTAGCGATATCATCTCCGCAACTCGAAGATTCATCAAGAACAAGACTAGTTATTGGCATACCTTCAGAATCAAAAAGACCAGGTATTTCAACCTGTTTAGCTTTGAATACAATATCATCCCATTCAGACTCATCTTTTACTTTTTTGCATATTAGCCTACATGATAGCTCGCCATTCTTCTTTACAGCAATACGACT